>DEZI01000017.1:100684-257210 GCA_002364755.1 Stenotrophomonas maltophilia | reverse complement strand
GGCACGAAACGGTTCAGCGACCCGCCAGCTGGCGCAGCACGTACTGCAGCAGGCCGCCGTGGCGGAAGTACTCGACTTCCTTCGGGGTCAGCAGCATCACCGACACCTCGAAGGTCTTCTTCGTGCCGTCGGCCTTGGTCGCGGTCACCGTGGCGCGCTTGCTGGCGCCGTCTTCCAGGCCGGTGATGTCGATCGTCTCCGAGCCGTCAAGGCCCAGCGACTGGGCGTTCTCACCGTTGCGGAACTGCAGCGGCAGCACGCCCATGCCGACCAGGTTGGAGCGGTGGATGCGCTCGAAGCTCTCGGCCACGACTGCCTTCACGCCCAGCAGCAGGGTGCCCTTGGCCGCCCAGTCGCGCGACGAGCCAGTGCCGTATTCCTTGCCGGCCAGCACCACCAGCGGCACGTTGTCGGCCTTGTACTTCATGGCCGCGTCGTAGATCGCCAGCTTCTCCGGCTGGCCACCGTTGGCCGGGTAGTACAGGGTGTTGCCGCCTTCCTCGCCACCGAACATCAGGTTCTTGATGCGGATGTTGGCGAAGGTGCCGCGGACCATGACGTCATCGTTGCCGCGGCGGCTGCCGTAGCTGTTGAAGTCGGCCGGCTGCACGCCGCGTTCCTGCAGGAAGCGGCCCGCCGGCGAATCCTTCTTGATGTTGCCGGCCGGGGAGATGTGGTCGGTGGTGATCGAATCGCCGAACAGGCCCATCACGCGTGCGCCGTGCACGTCGTCGATGCTGCCGGTCTGCATGGTCATGCCATCGAAGTACGGCGGGTTCTTGATGTAGGTGGAAGCGTCGCTCCATTCGTACAGGTTGCCGTCCGGCGAGGCGATGGTGTTCCAGCGGCTGTCACCCTTGAACACGTCTGCGTAGTTCTGCTTGAACATCTCCGGGCCGATGGTCGCGGCGATGACGTCGCCGATTTCCTTGTTGCTCGGCCAGATGTCGCGCAGGAACACCGGCTGGCCATCGCTGCCGGTACCCAGCGGCTGGGTGGTCAGGTCGATGTCGGTGGTGCCGGCGATCGCGTAGGCCACCACCAGCGGCGGGCTGGCCAGGTAGTTCATCTTCACTTCGGGGTGCACACGGCCCTCGAAGTTGCGGTTGCCCGACAGCACCGAGGTGACCACCAGGTCGCCCGTGGCGATGCCGGCGCTGACTTCGGCCGGCAGCGGGCCGGAGTTGCCGATGCAGGTGGTGCAGCCGTAGCCGACCACGTAGAAGCCGATCTTCTCGAGCTCCTTCAGCACGCCGGCCTTTTCCAGGTAATCGGTGACCACGCGCGAGCCTGGGCCGAGCGAGGTCTTCACCCACGGCTGGCGGTTCAGGCCCTTGGCGGCCGCGTTGCGGGCCAGCAGGCCGGCGCCGATCATCACCGCCGGGTTGGAGGTGTTGGTGCAGGAGGTGATGGCGGCGATGACCACCGCGCCATCCTTCAGGCGGACCTTGCGCCCTTCGGTCTCGATGTCCGCATAGCCCTTGGCCAGCTGTTCGTTGCCGACGGCTGCGCCACCGCCTTCGTTGACAAAGGTGGACACATCGGCGCTGCGCTTGTCACGGTTGGCGGCGAGGCCGACCAGCGATTCGCGGTAGTTCTTCTGCACGTCTTCCAGCAGCACGCGGTCCTGTGGGCGCTTGGGGCCGGCCAGCGAGGGCTTGACCGTGCCCATGTCGAGTTCCAGCGTGGTGCTGTACTGGGCCGGCGCGCTGCCCGGTTCGTGCCACAGGCCCTGGGCCTTGGCGTAGGCCTCGACCAGATTGATCTGCTCGTCGCTGCGGCCGGACAGGCGCAGGTAGTTCAGCGATTCGTGATCGATCGGGAAGATGCCGCAGGTGGCGCCGTATTCGGGCGCCATGTTGCCGATCGTGGCACGGTCGGCCAGCGGCAGGTGCTGCAGGCCGTCGCCGTAGAACTCGACGAACTTGCCGACCACGCCGAGCTTGCGCAGCATCTGGGTGACGGTCAGGACCAGGTCGGTGGCGGTGGCGCCCTCGGGCAGCTTGCCGGTCAGCTTGAAGCCGACCACTTGCGGAATCAGCATCGAGGAGGGCTGGCCGAGCATGGCCGCCTCGGCCTCGATGCCGCCCACGCCCCAGCCGAGCACGCCGATGCCGTTGATCATCGTGGTGTGGCTGTCGGTACCGAACACGGTGTCGGGGTAGGCCACGGCGCGGCCATCCTGGTCGGCGGTCATGACCACGCGGGCCAGGTTTTCCAGGTTCACCTGGTGGACGATGCCGGTGTTGGGCGGCACCACCTTGAAGTTGTCAAAGGCCTTCTGGCCCCAGCGCAGGAAGCCGTAGCGTTCCTGGTTGCGCTGGAATTCGATCTTGCCGTTGAGGTCCAGTGCGTCGGGCTTGCCGAAAACATCGACCTGCACCGAGTGGTCGATGACCAGTTCGGAGGGGATCTGCGGGTTGATCTGCTCGGGCTTGCCGCCCAGCTTGACCACCGCATCGCGCATGGCGGCCAGGTCGACCACGCAGGGGACGCCGGTGAAGTCCTGCAGGACCACGCGCGCGGGCATGAAGGCGATTTCGGTATCCGGCTCGGCGCTGGGCTGCCAGCGCGCCACCGCTTCGATGTGGTCGGGGCCGACGGTGGCGCCGCCGTCCTCGTGCCGGAGCAGGTTCTCCAGCAGGATCTTCATCGAATAGGGCAGGTGGGAGATGTCGAAGCGCTGGCCCAGCTTGGGAAGGCTGAAGTAGTCGTAGGTCTTGCCGCCGACGTCCAGCTGGCTGCGGGTGGAGAACGAATCGCTCATGCGGGATGACTCCTCTTGCGGATGGCTTGCTCTTGCCCGCCGTGGCAGGCCTGCTTGCATTTGCCGGTGACGTTCCGGCCGCCGGATCCCCTTCAGTATGGCCGAGCGGGGAGGGGCCGGAACGCCCTTGGCGCAGGACGCAAGGTTACATGGCTGTATGTAGTGCCGATGTCACGGTTCTTCGTGCCGCTACCGATTTTGCAACTTTCTTCATGGCGGCTGCCGACGAGGCCAACCAGAGTGAACGGTTGATCCCAGCAAGGTCCAGCCAATGACCCATGAACGTCTGACCGCCCCCCATGAACGCCCGGAAGTGACTGACGCCGTCAGCGTCCGTAGAACGGCCCGGGAGCTGCTTCTGGCTGGCGAGGGCGAGGCGCTGGAGGCCCTGTTTGCCAATCGTGACGATGTCGAGCGGCCGCGCACCGGGCTGGGCTCGGCGCAGTGGCTGATGGAGCAGTTGATCGCGCCGTGGCTTGATCAGGCCCGGCTGATGGAGCTGTTGCGGGAGTGGGTCGTCCAGCGCCCGCAGAGTTACCACCCGTGGCTGGCCCTGGGCGCTGCCTGGCACGAGGTTGCCGCACGCATCCGTTCAGCACGGTGCGCGAACCAGGTTGGCCGCAGTCAGTGGATCGGTGCCGGCCTGGCGAGAGACCACGCAGTCGCCTGCTTCCTGCGGGCGCTGACCTGTGATCCGCGCGGGCGAGAGGCATGGCATCGACTGTTCAGGCTCACCTGCTATCTCGGTGAGCCGCAGTGGCTGCTGGATCAACAGGCCGGCGAAGTACCGGATGACTACCCCGACGCCGAGGGTCATGATGAACTGACCTGGCAGGCAGGATTCGCACACGTGGCACCCTTTGGCGGGGCGCTGCAGCAGATCCCCGTTTTGCCGGAATGCCTTGCACCGAGACTGCCGCACGAGTTCGGGGACGGCAAGACCTACTGGCTGCGTCAGGCGCTGGCGGTCGGCCCTGACGATCTGGACCTGCTGACGGTCTATCTGTACTACCTCTATCCGCGCTGGGGAGGAAGCCATGAGCAGATGCAGGGCTTCATTGATGGGCCGATCTGCAGCGGGTTGACCGAGGCACAGCGCAATCATCTGCGCGAGATGAAGGAGAACGACTGGATCGAAATGATCGATGACAGCGAAGATCCGGATGACATCGCGCAGGTACGGGAATGCCTCGATGGCCTCCTGGCCTCGGAGCTGCTGCCCATCACGCGTGCCCGCGTGCTGAGGGCCTATACCCGCCATCTTTCCTATCAGGCACGAACCGAGGTGGACGGTGACGTCCGCTGGAACAAGGCCGACATGGAGCGCGTCTACGCGATGCTGGCTGAGATGTTCGAACTACGGCCGTACGACTTCGCCGAGTGGAGTCTTTATACGCTGGAACAGTGCGTCGCACATGCTGGAGTGGAGGACAGCGCTGGTCTGATGCGGCGCTGCCTGCAGGTTGAAGAGCTCCTGCACAGCGATGCGTGTGCACTGCTGTGGCTGGACGTCGCCCGTCAGTGCGATGCTTTCGGTCTTGCCGGCGATGCGGCCTCGGGAGCCGGCTGCCGGGAGGATCGCTTCGCCATGGCATTGCGGATGGCCGAGGCTCAGGGCATGGATGTGGGCCAGCACGCATTCAATCTGTATGACGGCATCGATTCAGACGCTGGAATCGCATTGTTCGAACGACTCATCGCACGTGGCCACGCCGGTGCCATGCTGGTGTACTCCGGCGAGCTGTCGCCAGACGCACCCCCGACCAAGCGCGGGCGCGCGGTGCGGGACGCAGTCCGAAGCGCAGCGCTGCTGGAAGCCGCAGCGGCAGCCGATCACCCGGTTGCGTTGTGCAACTGGGGGCTCCAGCGCGCAAAGACGTTCTACGCAGACGGGTGTCCCGAAGCGCGCGCAGACGCATTGCGCTGCTATCGACGTGTCAACGAGGTCGCGCTGCCGCACGATCGAGCCTGGCCGTACGCGATGCAGACCCTGGTCCGGATGCTTTGGGAAGGAACCAAGGAAGAGCAGCATGAGGCAGTGCATACCGTACTGCTTCGTATCTGGCTGCAGGATGACGCCGATCTGGAGGCATGGGCATCCAGATTCTTCGCCGATGCCTTCCTTTCGGGCATTGGCGTCGCCGTTAACCGCTGGCTGGCGAGCGTATGGCTGGGGCGTGCCTGCGAGCGTGAACCGGACAATCCGGACATTGAAGATCTGCAGGGTCGACTTCAGATGGAAGGGGAGTGGCTGGGTGGCCTGCGCTGGCGCCGCGCAGTCGAACGTGACCGCCGTCAGATTGATTCCGTGGCGTATGCGCTGACGTTCGGTGAGGCCCCGCCAGATGCCGATGCAGGCTGACGCGCCATCCTCCCGGCGGTCGGTCCGCTGGATTCGTGAGGCTGCGGGTGGGGTGCTGGCAGGCACGGCGGGGGTGGTTCTGCTGGCGCTGCCGCTGGCAGTGATCGCGGCATTGCCGTTGACGGCTGTGCTGGCACTGGCCTGGGCCGGGCCTGCCGGCCTGCCTGGGGTACAGGTCACGCTGGCTGCCATGGTTGCGCTTGCGCTGCTTCATCTGTGTGCCGTGACCCGCATGCTGTTCGGGTATCGGACGACAGTTGCCGATGCAGAGCCATGGCCGATCATCCGCAGGGCCGAGGCTCCAGCGCTGTTCGCGGTGTTTGATGCAATGGCAGTGCCGAAGAGGCTGGCCCCCATCCATCAGGTCTGGATCCACGGTGAGTGCAATGCATCCATAAGCATCGAGCGTCGCCGGTGGCCGTGGGCCAAGCCGGTGGTCCGGGTCACAGTGGGATTTCCCTTGATGGCAATGCTCTCAAAAGAGCAGCTGCGTGCGGTCATTGCACACGAGCTGGGGCATGTCGGGGGGATTCGGGCGGCATTGCACGCTGTGCTGGTCAGATTGCTGGCATTGACGTCGGGCGTGGCGCCGGAAAGGTCCGGTACATGGCATGTGCGATCAACATGGGCCCTGGTGGCGTGGGTTGGCCGTCTCTGCGGGCCAGCGGCCGAGCGACGCTGGCGCCGTCTTTTGCACAGCTGCGAGTATCGTGCCGACCTTGCCGCCGCGCAGTGCTGCGGCGGTGCACGGGTCGCGCAGACGCTGGCCATGATCGGGTTGGCAAGGCATACGCTGTCAACGCTTTGGTGGCCGTTGTTCTTCCCCGCGGATGCCACGTCTGCCGCGCCGCAAGGCAGGCCTTTTGCAGGCCTGCTGCTGGGGGACCTGCGCTGGCCAGACGCCAGTGAGCGGAGTTATTGGCTCGACGAGGCCCTGTTGTGCAGTGTCGCGCCGTTGCCGACGCACCCGAAGTTGAGCGACCGGTTTGGCATGCTGGAAGGAACGAACATGCCGGTGCTGGATCCGATCAGAGAGGGATGCTCGGCGCTGTCGGTGCTGGTGCCCATGCAGACGTCCAGCAGGTTGGCTGATGCGCTTGACCTTCGGTGGCCTGCCGATGCCGCCGATGCATGGAAGGACCATGTGGCGCGCTGCGAGCGGCTGCGTCGGGAGCGCGACGACCTGCTCTGTCGCCGGAGTACCCAGGTGCTGCCTGCGCGCGCGCTGGAGCGGCTGGGCTGGCTGCAGCGGGAGCTGGGGGATGCGGAGTGGTGGCTGGTCCTGAACGATGCGTTGGCTTTCGGCGATCAGGATCTCGTGCTTGCGCGGTCAATGCTCATTGAGCGGGCCATTGACTGCGGAGACCGCGCCACGGCGATCGCGTTGCTTGACCAGAGTGCGGGCCAGTCCATTGACATGGATCGTCATTGCCGTCGCTGGCAGCTGCGTATTCTGCATGGGGAGAGTACAGAAGATTCCAGGCTGGCAGGGCTGCGCCGTGCCGTGGTCGCCGACGCGCTTGCAGACCATGCCGAGCGCGTTGAATGGGACAGCGTTGGGGCCGGCAATATCTTCGAGCCGTTTGAGATGCCCGGTCATGTGCTTGAAGACTTCAGGTCTGCATTACAGCGCGTGCAGGCGACAGCGAGGTCGGTGAGCCTGTTGCGGCAACGCTCACGGTGGCGGAGCGATCGCCATCGGCTGGTGGTCGTGGTCGTGCCTGATGCAGGACTTCAGGAAACCCTGCTGGACCGCCTGCGTATCCGCGACAGCCGCCAGAGGCTGCGTTGCACGCACCTTCTCGAGTCGGTGCAGTTTCCTGATGGGCTGGCGTGGGTGGGCACCGTGGAGATGCCTGACAGCCGGCTTGCGGGTCGCGTCGCGCGAGGCAAGGCCTTTGCCCAGCTGATCTGATCACGGGCCCGCCCCCCGCCCCGCGGCGATGTCAGGGTTTGCCGCGCCACTGGCTCATCAGCATCTGCAGGAAACGCTCGGCGGTGGGCGAGAGCAGGGCGCCGCGGCGACGCACGATGCCGATGGTGCGCGAGACGACCGGGTTGCCGATCGGGCGGGTCACCAGGATCGGGTGGTCGCCATCGGGGGTGGCCATCTTCGGCAGCACCGACACGCCGATGCCCGCTTCGACCATGCCCAGTGACGTGGACAGGTGGGTGACTTCGTAGTGCCAGCTCAGTTTCAGGTTCTCGCGCGCCAGTGCGCCATCGAGCAGGGTGCGGTTGCCGCTGGTGCGGTGCACGGTGATCAGCTGGTGCTGGGCCAGGTCCGCCCATTCGACCTTGCGTTTGCGGGCCAGCGGATGGTCGCGGCGGCAGGCGAGCACGAAGGGGTCTTCGGCCAGTACGTCGAAATCCAGATTGGGGTCGTTGGCACCCATGAAGTTGATGCCGAATTCCACTTCGCCACGTTCCACCGCCTGCAGGCCCTCGGTGGCCGGAATATCCAGGATGCGGAAGCGCACGTTGGGATGCGCTTCGTGGAAGCGCGCCATCACGCTGGGCAGGAAGTAGAACGCGGCCGCCGGCAGACAGGCGATGGTCACCGTGGCGCCACGGGTGTCCTCACGACCGCGCAATGAGAACAGCGAGCCGTCGAATTCCTCCAGCATGCGTCGCACCAGTGGCAGCAGGTTCTCGCCGACCGCGGTGGTGCTGACGCTGCGCGTCGTGCGCTCCAGCAGCGGTGAGCCGACGGCCTGTTCCAGCTTCTGGATGCGGCGGCTGAGCGCCGGCTGCGACACGTGCAGGCTTTCAGCGGCGCGGTGGAAGCTGCGTGTCTCGGCAACGAGAAGGAAGGCGCGGAGATCCAGAATCTCGCAATTGATGCTCATGCGGTATCAATCATCCAAAAATCAGCAATTCACAGATCAATCGGGGTCATGCCAGTATCGAATCACAGAGGGGGTATTCATCCCCTATACGCATCAATCTAGCACACGTATGTCCAACGATCTGCTCAGCATTCCCTGCGTGCTCATGCGCGGCGGTACCTCCAAAGGCCCCTTCTTCCTGGCATCCGATCTGCCGGCCGACAGCGCCCAGCGCGACCGCCTGCTGCTGGAAGTCATGGGCTCGGGCCACCCGCTGCAGATCGACGGCATCGGTGGGGGCAACGCCCTGACCAGCAAGGTGGCGATCATTGACCGGTCCAGTCGCGCCGACGCCGATGTGGACTATCTGTTCGCCCAGGTGCGGGTGGAGCAGCAGGTGGTCGACACTTCGCCGAACTGCGGCAACATGCTGGCCGCCGTCGGTCCCTACGCCATCGAGCGCGGGCTGGTGCAGGCGCAGGACCCGCAGACCCGGGTACGCATCTTCAACGTCAATACCGGCAAGCTGATCGTGGCCACGGTGGAAACGCCGGGCGGTGAGGTGGTCTACCGCGGTGATACCCGGATCGCCGGTGCGCCGGGCTCGGCCTCGCCGGTGCGGCTCTCCTTCCTGGATGCGGCCGGCGCCCGTACCGGAAAGCTGCTGCCCAGCGGACAAGCGCAGGAAACCATCGACGGCGTGGCGGTGAGCCTGGTCGATTGTGCGATGCCGATGATGCTGGTGCGCGCCGAGGACATGGGCGTGCGCGGCAATGCCTCGCCGGCCGAACTGAATGCGGATGCGGGCTTCCTCGCCCGTCTCGAAGCCCTGCGCATCGAAGCCGGCGCCCGCATGGGCATCGCCGATGCCGGCAACAAGGTGATCCCCAAGCCGGTGCTGCTTTCTGCACCGCAGCACGGCGGACACCTGCAGGTGCGCTATTTCATGCCCCACCAATGCCATACCGCGTTGGCGATCACCGGCGGGGTTGGGCTGGCGACGGCGGCCGTCACCCCGGGCACGCTGGCCAACACTTTTGTCGGATGCCTGGGCCTGCCCGGCAGCATTACCCTCGAACATCCGAGCGGGGCCCTGGACGTGGGCCTGAGCCGAAGCTCGGACGATGCGCCGGTGGTTGCCAGCGTGGTCCGCACTGCCCGCCGCCTGTTCGAAGGCCGCGTGTTCGCGACCTCGCCCGCAACCATCGAGACCTGTTCCACCCAAGCCCGCCAATGGACTTCAGCGGCATGACCTGAAACCGGTCGGGCCCGCGCAGCCGCGCGTGGCCGGCCAACACAACGTAGATGCTTCACTCCTGGGAGGGATGATGTACAAGCAGATGTTCATGGCCGCGCTGTGCGCGGCTGGCCTGGCCATGGCCGGGTGCAGCAAGAATGGGGCCGATGCGCAGGGCACGGCCGCCGGCAGCGGCGACACCACGCCGGTGCGGATCAGCGTGGGGTCCTACAACCTCAACAACCTGCCGTTCTTCATTGCCGATTCCAAGGGCTACTTCAAGGACGTCGGCCTTGAGGTGAAGACCGAGAACTTCGCCCAGGGCGGTTCGAAGGTGCTGCAGGCGCTGGTGGCCAACTCCACCGACGTGGCCGTAGGCTTCTATGACCACACCATCCAGATGCAGGCCAAGCGCAAGGACGTGGTGGGCTTCGTGCTGCTGTCGCGCAATTCCGGCCTGGTGATGGCCGGCCGCGATGATGCGACCTTCGACCCGGCACGTCCGGACACGATCAAGGGCCAGAAGGTCGGCATCACCGCGCCGGGCTCCTCGTCCGATTTCTTCGTGCGCCACTTCCTGGCCCAGCATGACATTCCGGTGGACAGCATCTCGCTGATCGGTGTCGGTTCGGGTGCGGCCGCGGTGGCTGCACTGGAGCAGGGCAAGATCGACCTGCTGGTGAACTACGACCCGGCCGCCACCCTGATCACCGAGCGCAAGGTCGGGAAGATCATCATCGATGCACGCAGTGACGCGGGCGCACGCCAGGTCTACGGTGGCCTGTACCCGACCTCGGTGATGTATGCCAACCGCAGCTTCCTGGAGCAGCGCCCGGAGGCGGCCGAGAAGATCGCCCGTGCCGAGCAGATGGCCCTGAAGTTCATCGCCGACAACAGTGCCGAGGACATCGTCGCGGCACTGCCGGACAGCTACGTCTCCGGCGACCGCGCCACCTATGCACGTGCCGTGGAGAACGCCCGCGCGATCTTCACCACCGACGGTCACTTCACCGCGGCCGATCTGGAGACGCCGCTGAAGGTGCTGCGCGAGTTCAACAAGGATGTCGCCAACGCTGACATCGACCTGTCCAGGACCTACACCAATGCCTTCGTCGAGCGTGCACACGCTGCGACGCCGGCTGCCCAACGTTAAGCGGAGGTAACCCCATGGCCCTCAATGCCACCGTGCGCCAGCTCAACGGCGCGCCGCAGCTGGAGCCTGCACAGACCATGGTCGCCATCAACAAGGTGACCATGTCCTTCGGCGAATTCACCGCCGTGCGTGATGTCGACATCCAGGTGGGCGACGGCGAGTTCCTCGCCATCGTCGGTCCCACCGGCTGCGGCAAGAGCACCATCCTCAATTCCGTGGCGGGGCTGCTGAAGCCCTCGTCCGGTGACGTGGCCATCGACGGCCGCACGGTCAGCGGCGTGCAGGAATCGGTCGGCTACCTGTTCCAGCAGGATGCACTGCTGCCGTGGAAGACCGCCTACCAGAACGTCGAGCTGGGCCTGCGCTTCCGTGGCGTGCCCGAGGCAGAGCGCAAGGCCAAGGCCAATGCGTGGCTGGCCAAGGTCGGCCTGACCGGCTTCGAGCACCGTTACCCGCACCAGCTCTCCGGTGGCCAGCGCAAGCGCGTGCAGATGGCGCAGGCGCTGATCGTCGAGCCGAAGGTGATCCTGATGGACGAGCCGTTCTCGGCGCTGGACATCCACACCCGCCACCTGATGCAGAACGAGCTGCTGCGCCTGTGGCAGGAGGATCGCCGCTCGGTGATCCTGATCACGCACGATCTTGAAGAAGCCATCGCCCTGGGTGACCGCGTGGTCGTGCTGTCCTCCGGCCCGGCCAGCCGCGTCGTGCGCAGCTTCGACGTGGATCTGGAACGGCCGCGCAATGTCGCCGAAATCAAGCTGGACGAACGTTTCACCGACCTGTACCGCGACATCTGGGCCTGCCTGCGCGGCGAAGTGGAGAAGAGCTATGCACGCCAAGACTGACAAATTCATCCAGCTGGCCCTGGTCATCGCCGTGTTCGGTGGCTGGGAAGGCGGCATCGCGCTGGGCGTGATCGATCCGTTCTTCTTCCCCTCGCCGACGGCGATCGTGCAGCAGGCCTGGACCTGGTTGTCCGATACCTCGTTCTACCAGCACGTCTACATCACCCTGACCGAGACCGCGCTGGGTTACCTGATCGGTACCGGCCTCGGCGTGGCCGGCGGTGTCTGGCTCGGCCTCAGCCGCCGCTCGGCGCGCATCCTGGATCCCTTCATCAAGGGCTTCAATGCGATCCCGCGCGTGGTGCTGGCACCGATCTTCGTGCTCTGGCTGGGCCTTGGCCTGTGGTCGAAGGTGGCTCTGGCGGTGACCCTGGTGTTCTTCACCACGTTCTTCAACGCCATGCAGGGCGTGCGCGAAGTGAACCCAGTGGTACTGGCCAATGCCCGCATCCTCGGTGCGGGCCGCAGTGACCTGCTGCGTCATGTGTACTTCCCCGCGGCCGCCAGCTGGATCCTGTCCTCGCTGCGTACCTCGGTGGGCTTTGCCGTGGTCGGCGCCATCATCGGCGAATACCTGGGTGCCTCGGCGGGCCTGGGCTACCTGATCGCGCAGGCCGAGGGCAACTTCAATGCCGTGGGTGTGTTTGCCGGCATCATCATCCTGGCCGCCTTCGTGCTGGTCATCGATGCCCTGCTCGACGTGGTCGAGAACAAGCTGATCACCTGGCGTCCCAACACCCAGGCACAGGCCACCAGCTGACCGTGCTGCGCTGAGCCCGCATGCCGTGCCGCCGGGCTGATCCGGCGGCGCGCGCTGCCTCCCCCGATCTTCCCCCGCACCACCGCAACAGGCCAGCGCCAGGCCAGGGGGCCGGCTGGCCGGAGAGAGAACCCATGAACAAGCACACCGTGCTGCCCCGCGCAGCGCTGTCGGTCGCGCTCGGCCTGCTGTTGGCCAGCGGCCATGCGGGGGCGCAGTCCGCCCCGGCGCCGTTGAGCCAGGCCGAGCTTTCGGCGCTGGTGCAGCAGCAGGCGCTGCAGATCCAGCAGCTTGAAGCCCGCCTGCGCGCCGTCGAAGGCGGGCAGGGGACCGCCGCAGCCCCGGTCGCGGCGCCTGCGCCTGCGCTGGAAACCCGGGTGGCCGCGCTGGAATCGAGCCAGTCCAAGTCACCCAAGGTGTCCTGGGCCAAGGGAGCGCCGGAATTCAGCAGCGCCGATGGCAAGGTGGCCTTCCGCCCGCGCGGCCGCCTGTTCGTCGATGGCTCCAGTACCGACGGCTCGTCGGTGGCCGACCGCAACATCACCGGCACCGAGATCCGCTCGGTACGCCTGGGCGCCGAGGGCCGCTACGGCATCCTCGGCTGGGCGGTGGAGGGCGACTTCGCTGACAACGCGGTGGCCTGGAAATCGGTCTATGCCACCGTCGACCACCGCCTGTTCGGCTTGCCGGCCGACCTGACCGTGGGCAATCGCCTGAACGATCGCGGCATCGATGGCTCGAGCAGCACCTCCAACACGCCTTTCCCGGACCGCAACGTGGTCGGTACGCTGATGCTGCCGCAGCGCGGCCTGTTCGGCGTCGGCCTGACCGAGCGCGTCTATGGCAAGGGCTGGCATGCCAGCCTGTCGGTGGCGGGCAACGACCTGAACAACGCCGGCAACGACAACGACGGCCAGACCTGGGCGACCCGTGTGCACTGGAACCTGGTGGCCAGCAAGGCCGCTACCGTTCACCTGGGGGCCTGGGCGTTCCATGAGGAGATCGCCGGCGGCGCCAGCGGCGTGCTGCGAAGCTCGGCCATCGCCGGGCACTTCAACGATCTGGTGAAGATCGCCCCGGGCACCCTGGTGGGCGCCGAGCGCAGCACGGCCTACGGCCTGGAAGCGGCCGGGTTCTTCGGCCCGGCGTGGGCCACCGGCGAGTGGGGCACGCGCAACCTGCGCGGGGTCGACGCCAGCGGCCGCTACGACCTGGACCACCAGGCGTGGGCGATTTCGGCCGGCTGGTTCCTGGCCGGAGCGGTGCCGGCTTACTCCGGCAAAGCGGGCACCTGGGGCAAGGTGAAGGTAGCCGATCCGGTGACCGACGGCGGCGCCGGTGCCTGGGAGCTGAAGGTGCGGTATGAGGATGTGGACTACGCCGAGCTGCCCACCGGCGGCACCGGCCACGCCTGGACGCTGGGAACGAACTGGTACCTGAACGACTACAGCCGCGTGATGTTCGAGGCGATCCGCTGGCAGACCCACAACCGCAGCGGCAGCGGACAGGGCAAGGACGAGGGCACCACCTTCAATACCCGCCTGCAGGTGGCGTTCTAAGTACGTCGCTGGCGGTATGGCCCTTTCGGTATGTATAATTCGTGCATACCGAAGAGGGCCTACCCATGGAAGCGACTGTTGCAGAACGCGGACAGATCACTCTGCCCAAGGCAGTGCGTGACGCGCTGGGCCTGACGAAGGGCACCCAGCTGAAGGTCGAGCTGGACGGCAGCCGGATCATTCTGCGCAAGAGTGTTGACGATGCCATTTCACGGGCGCGTGGCAAGTTCGCGCTGGATGGCTTCGATTCGGCCGAAGCGGCCGTGCGCTCGGTGCGCGACGAGGAATAAGCCGTGATGATCGCCGTCGATTCCCCGGTCCTGGTCGAACTGCTCAGCAATGGTCCGCAGGCCGATGCGGTGGAAGCCATCCTGCGCCAGAGTCTGGTCGGCGGCCGCGTGGTGGTCTGCGGCGCGACCCTGGCCGAAGTCTGCGCCTCGCTGCGCGGCGGCGCCGAGGTGCTGGAAGCACTGGAAGAAATGGGCGTGCACTTCAATGCGCTGGAGGCCAAGTCGGCCCTGCGCGCCGGCGAGATGCACCGCCGCCACCGCCAGCGCAGCGGCAGCCGCCGCAGCCTGGACGAATTCATGGTCGGCGCCCACGCACTGCTGCAGTGCGATGGCCTGATCACCTGGAACGACACGTTTTACCGCGACTACTTCAAGGGCCTGAAGCTGATCGTGCCGCAAGCCTGAGCCCATCTTTTTTTTCAACCTACGCATTACCCGGGAGTTGTCATGTTGGAAGCCTACCGCCACCACGTCGCCGAGCGCGCTGCGCTTGGCATCCCGCCGCTGCCGCTGAGCGCGCAGCAGACGGCCGATGTCATCGAACTGCTGAAGAACCCGCCGCAGGGCGAGGCCGAGTTCCTGCTCGACCTGCTGACCCACCGCGTGCCGGCCGGCGTCGACGATGCTGCCAAAGTCAAAGCCTCGTACCTGGCGGCCATCGCTCTGGGCAGCGAGCAGAACCCGCTGATCAGCCGCGAGCGCGCCACCGAACTGCTGGGCACCATGCTCGGCGGTTACAACGTCGCCCCGCTGGTGCAGCTGCTGGACGATGCGGCCATCGGCACCATCGCCGCTGACGGCCTGAAGAAGACCCTGCTGGTCTTCGATGCCTTCCATGACGTGCAGGAAAAGGCCAAGGCGGGCAATGCCAACGCCCAGTCCGTGCTGCAGAGCTGGGCCGATGCCGAATGGTTCACCAGCAACCCGGAAGTGCCGCAGAGCCTGACCGTCACCGTGTTCAAGGTGCCGGGCGAAACCAATACCGACGACCTGTCGCCGGCCCCGGACGCGACTACCCGCCCTGACATTCCGATGCACGCCCTGGCGATGCTGAAGAACAAGCGCGACGACGCGGCGTTCACCCCGGAAGAAGACGGCAAGCGCGGTCCGATCCAGCAGATCCTGTCGCTGAAGGACAAGGGCCACCTGGTCGCCTACGTCGGCGACGTGGTCGGCACCGGTTCCTCGCGCAAGTCGGCCACCAACAGCGTGCTGTGGTGGACCGGCGATGACATTCCGTTCATCCCGAACAAGCGCGCCGGTGGCGTATGCCTGGGCGGCAAGATCGCCCCGATCTTCTACAACACCATGGAAGATGCCGGCGCCCTGCCGATCGAGCTGGACGTTTCGCAGATGGAGCACGGCGACGTGATCGAGCTGCGGCCGTACGACGGCAAGGCACTGAAGAACGGCGAAGTGATCGCCGAGTTCGAAGTGAAGAGCGAAGTGCTGTTCGACGAAGTGCGCGCCGGCGGCCGCATTCCGTTGATCATCGGCCGGGGCCTGACCGGCAAGGCGCGTGAAGCGCTGGGCCTGGCGCCGACCGACCTGTTCCGCCTGCCGGTGCAGCCGGCCGACAACGGCAAGGGCTTCTCGCTGGCGCAGAAGATGGTTGGCCGCGCCTGTGGCCTGGCGGAAGGCCAGGGCATGCGCCCGGGTACCTACTGCGAACCGAAGATGACCTCGGTCGGCTCGCAGGACACCACCGGCCCGATGACCCGTGACGAGCTGAAGGACCTGGCCTGCCTGGGCTTCTCGGCCGACCTGGTGATGCAGTCGTTCTGCCACACCGCCGCGTACCCGAAGCCGGTGGACGTCAAGACCCACCACACCCTGCCGGAGTTCATCTCCACCCGTGGCGGCGTCTCGCTGCGCCCGGGCGACGGCGTGATCCACAGCTGGCTCAACCGCATGCTGCTGCCGGACACTGTCGGTACCGGTGGTGACTCGCACACCCGCTTCCCGGTGGGCATTTCGTTCCCGGCGGGTTCGGGCCTGGTCGCCTTCGCTGCTGCCACCGGCGTCATGCCGCTGGACATGCCGGAATCGGTGCTGGTGCGCTTCAAGGGCCAGATGCAGCCGGGCGTGACCCTGCGTGACCTGGTCAACGCGATCCCGCTGTACGCCATCAAGTCGGGCCTGCTGACCGTGGCCAAGGCCGGCAAGAAGAACATCTTCTCCGGTCGCATCCTGGAAATCGAAGGCCTGCCGGAGCTGAAGGTCGAACAGGCGTTCGAACTGTCCGACGCCTCGGCCGAGCGTTCGGCGGCCGGTTGCTCGGTGCGCCTGAACAAGGAACCGATCATCGAGTACCTGACCAGCAACATCACCCTGCTGAAGTGGATGATTGCCGAGGGTTACCAGGATCCGCGTTCGCTGCAGCGCCGAATCGAGAAGATGGAAGCCTGGCTGGCCAACCCGGAGCTGCTGGAGCCGGACGCAGACGCCGAGTACGCCGCCGTCATCGAGATCGACCTGGCCGACATCCACGAGCCGATCGTGGCCTGCCCGAACGACCCGGACGACGTGAAGACGCTGTCTGAAGTCGCTGGCGCCAAGATCGACGAAGTGTTCATCGGTTCGTGCATGACCAACATCGGTCACTTCCGTGCTGCTGCGAAGCTGCTGGAAGGCAAGCGCGACCTGCCGACCCGCTTGTGGGTGGCCCCGCCGACCAAGATGGACGCTTCGGAGCTGACCAAGGAAGGCGTGTACGGCACCTTCGGCGCCACCGGCGCACGCATGGAAATGCCGGGCTGCTCGCTGTGCATGGGCAACCAGGCGCAGATCCGCGAAGGCTCCACCGCGATGTCGACCTCGACCCGCAACTTCCCGAACCGTCTGGGCCGCAACACCAACGTGTACCTGGGTTCGGCCGAGCTGGCCGCGATCTGCTCGCGTCTGGGTCGCATCCCGACCAAGGAAGAGTACATGGCCGATGTGGGCGTGATCGCCCAGAGCGGCGCGGAGATCTACCGCTACATGAACTTCGACCAGATCGAGGAATACCAGGACGTGGCCAGGACGGTCGCTGCCTGATGCGGTAGTGCCGGCCGCTGGCCGGTAGCCCGTTGAAGCGAAGAACCCCCGGTGAAAACCGGGGGTTTTTTGTGGGCAGGGCACTTTCGTAGAAGTTGCATGTCTCTGGCGAAGCATGGCGCCTACCGTGGGTGCCCTCCATTTCGGTTTTTCCTGAGATGCGCCGTTCATTTCTGCTGACTTCCAGTCCTACCCATCGCCGCGGCGTCATCACCCAGACCTTCGGGGCTCTGCTGGCCTCTGTACTTCTGACCATGGCGCCGTCGGTCAGCGCAACGCCGGCGTCTGCGATGCCGCAGCCGACTAAGCCGCCGCCAAGTTTCAATAGCACTACACGCCACAGCCTCTGCCATGAGGGGCGCTGCGTGGTGCTGGATGGCACGGGCCGGCAACTGGCCGAGCATCGGGAAATGCAATACCTCCGCCCCTTTGAAAATGGGATGGCGGTCTTCGAAAGGGGGGAGAAAAGGGGCGTCATGAATTCAGAAGGGCGTATTGTCCTTGAAGCGCATTACGACTCGGTTGAGGTACATGGCAACGGGGTGATCGAAGGCAAGGTTCTGCTGCGGAAGCCGCCCAAGGTGTACACGCGAATTGACTTCTTCAGTGCGCGGGGCCGATTGATGCGTCGGTTTGAGGAGAAAGGGGAGATCGATCTCCTGCGCTCGGCGTCTTGGGCAGGAAACCCGGCTGTAGAGCTCTGCAACAGTGAAAAGCGGCGCTGCACGACCCGCTTCCTTGACGCGATGGGCAAGTCCGGTCCCGTTTTCAGTGTCTTTGGTAGTTTTGGTCCCGTGGGTCATGAGGGGGAAGTGGCCATCGCATCGCGCAATGGTGTCCACTTTGGCCTGGTTGATCGATCGTTGGCAGGCATAGGACGCCAGGACTACGACCAGATGACGTTCAACAGGTCGGGTTTCGCGCTCGCCACCCAGGGCGGGAACGACACGGTGCTCGATCCCCGCGGGGTGCAAGTGGCGCCCATGGGGCGATATCGGTTCAAATTTGGTCGGGGTGAGTACCTGATTTCTGCGCTAGCCGAAGACGGGGCGTGCCTGCATTTCACGCGCACCGGGCAGCAGTTCCCGGCGCCCGCAGCCCACTGTTTAAAGACAGACGAGCACGCTGAAAGCGTAGGCTACGTAATTTTCCGTTCGGAGAATGACGAATACGTAGTAGGTCTGGATGGATTGCCGCGTTCCGCGCAACACAATGCGGACCTGCATCCGTTGAACCGCAGGATGGTCAAGTATCGAAAGCCTGGCGAAGCGGGGGTGCGTTTCATGACGCTGGATGATGCCAGCATCTCGTCTTCCCAGTACCGCCAACTTGCGCCTTTTCAAGCCACCGCAGAACCGGACGACCAACTGCTGTTGGCTGAAGCCGATGAAGGGTGGGGTCTAATAGATGCCGCGGGCACTTGGCTGATTCCTCCTCGCTACCGGCGGATACAACCATTGGGTCCGAATCTGGTCGCCGCATTCGAACGGCCGGGATATGACGCCGGGTATCACATCCTCGATCTGCGCGGAAATTCGCTGGCTGATTTCACCCCGCATACTCCCTCAGCAGAGCATCTGGCGGATGGAACGAGAGTCTATGCCCTCTCGCTGCGGAGTCGCTGGGGCCTTCTGGATGAGTCGGGGCGGTGGAGGCTGGCGCCCCGCTACGGCTACGTGAATGTTTCGGATGGCTTGGTTTTCGTGCGTGAGCGAAACAGTGCCGGTGATATTACGGTTAATTTTCTTGACCCAGATACGGGGGCGACGCTGTTCGAACAGGGATTTCTATCGATTCATTCTCGACCGGATGGTCTGTTTGAGACGATGAAGGCAGATCAGACCTTGGAGCTGATCAAGCTTGACGGGACCGTTCTGGGGCGTCTGCGTCCGAGCCCCAACGATAGCTTTCGCAGTGACTGATGGGGCTGCGTTAAGCCGACGCGATTCAAAGGTGCGCAGGACGTTTGTGCACTTCTCGATTTCTTCAACACGATTGACGATCATGATCTGCTGAATTGAAGTGCATCATCGGAACAGGGAAGCGAACAGTGAAAGACATTAGTGGGTTGGTTGGATTTCATGGAGCGGGGAAGTCCGTTACCAAGCTCAAGCCAGTCGTCGAGTCATGGATGGAAATTCTTACGACGTATAGCCGACGCAATTCGAACGATGCGCTCTGGTGGTACAACGAGCGAGCGACGTTGAGCAGTCTTGCGGGCGCTGCGTGGAGAGTGAGTTCCGGACGTTGGATGGCCATCGAGGAGTTCAGTAGCACTAAGCGGACACGCGCCCGCGCAAGCTTGATGGAAGATGGCGCGCCGCATGGCCGCGTCGAGAGTGGTTCAATCAGCCCGGGAAGGGTCGATCTGCTTTTAACAAATGGCAGAAACCAGTTCGCGATAGAGGCCAAGCAAGCGTGGCAGCCCATCGGTCGTGAGACGGTCGATCGCCGCGTGCATGTAAACCGCGCGATGGCTGCCGCCTGGAAGGACGCAGGACACTTGCTGCTTGACGAAGGTGATCACCGTTTGGCATGCACGTTTGTTGTTCCTTACGTTGCACCGGGTATTGCCGATCGGGTGGGGGATGTCACCGACATCATCCAAGGCTGGCTTGAACTGGAAATGTCGGACCTGAAGGCTGACGCGATCGCTTATCACTTTCCCGGCTGCACTCGCGACCTCAGATCAATCCGTGAGTACGTTTATCCCGGTGTGGTTATGCTGCTCAGGGAGCGGAAGAAGGCCATCAAGCAGGAAAGACTGATACAGCAATGAAAGCGGAGAGCTTCCTGAGCCTTGGTACTCAAGCATGCACGCTTCCGACTCCGGTGCCAGGATTCGCCGGTCGACTTGCCGAGCCGCATGGGGCGCATCCCGGCCGTTGCGCTGGCATTTGGGCGGAACTGCGCTGAAATGAAGAACTCCCGATGAGAGCCGGGGTTTTTTTGTGCGCGGCACCTGCTACTGCACGGTCCAGTCCGCGCTGCCTTGCAGACGACGTCCGTCGATCAGCACGTTGCCGTGCTTGCCGGAGACGTCCATTTCAAACCACGGCAATCCGTCGTGGCCGAGCGGGCGCACGTACGCCTGGCGGCGGGCGCGGTCGAATTCGATGTAGTAGCGGCGTTGCACGTCGGGGGGCTGCGGAATCGACAGGCCTTTCCAGCTGACGTTGACCGCGCCGGGGTCCTCACGGCCCACCAGCATCAGCGTGAAGACCACGTTCCCCTGGCCTGCCTCGAAGTAGAACAGATCGCCGCTGGCGCTTGCCGGTACCAGCGGCACTGACAACAGCATTGCCGCCAGCGCGGCCTTCCAGTACCCTCTGAACATGCGCGGTCTTCCTTGTGCGGAGCTGTCATCAAAGCATAGCGGTGAAATCAGGTTTTTCCCGTGCGATGCTCGCGCCTTCCCTGCCCGCGGGTGAGCCTTTGAACAGAATGCACCGATCGGCGTTCTCTCTCATTCTCTGTGCAGGGTTGTCCTGCCACGCGGGGCCCGTGCGCGCGCTCGAGCCTCGCGTCGACTTCATCGCCAAGGTCTTTGCCGACGGTGCCTACCGCCCTCAGGTGTATCTCGAGGCGGATGTGATCAAGCGATATGGGAAGGGCGTCGAGACGGTCGATCAGATCGGCTTGATACGACGTGTCTATCGTGACGCCACGTCTGGTCGTGAAGTGGTCATCACCTCAAACCCCGATGTCGTACCGGAGTTCCGCACGGTGGATGAGATCCGTGTGTCCGCGCTGTTATCAGGAAATGGGAATGCCGGAACAGTCGAGGGGGTGGGAGCCATTGCCTTGAACGGTGTACGGATCGGCGGTCCGGCTGCGGCCGTGCAGAAGATCGCCAGTGAGGCGGCGGCCAAGGAAAGCGTGCGGGACCGCCTGGGTGGGGTGGCCGTTGACCGGACCTGCATCTTCCAGGAAGACGGGTCGAACAACTGCTACTTCCTGCACGAGGGCAAGGTCGTGGCCCTGGCGGTGGGATTCGGCCCGTAGCGTCGACGTTTGGGCCGACCATCTCTGTGTGTAGAGCCGAGCCTGTGCTCGGCTGCTTTCTGCGGAGTGCATTGAGGCGAGCGTGGGCTCGGCTCTACATGGGTATCCACGCATGGCGTGGATCTACTGCCGCGGGGGTTGAGCCGAGCGTGGGCTCGGCTCTACATGGGCATCCACGCATGGCGTGGATCTATTTCAGCCGCGGGCGAGGGCGAGCAGGCGCTCGGCGATCCGCTCCAGCGGCACCTGTTCCTCGGCTGCGCCCAGCTTGAACGCCGAACCGGGCATGCCCCACACCACGCTGGTGGCTTCGTCCTGCACCAGGGTCGGGGCACCGGCCTGGCGCATTTCCAGCAGGCCGCGTGCGCCGTCGTCGCCCATGCCGGTCAGAATGGCGCCGATGGCATTGCCGCCGGCGGCCTGCGCCACCGAGCGGAACAGCACGTCCACCGCCGGCTTGTGCCGGTTCACCGCAGGACCGTCATCCACGCGGCAGCGCCAGCGCGCACCGTCGCGGATGATCCGCAGGTGCTTGCCGCCGGGCGGCAGGTAGGCATGGCCGGGCAGCACGGCTTCACCGTCGCTGGCTTCGCGCACGGCCATCGCCGAGTGGCGGTCCAGGCGTTCGGCGAAGGCGGTGCTGAAGCTGGCCGGCAGGTGCTGGGTCATCACCACGGCCGGGGCGTCGGCCGGCAGGCCTTCCAGCACCACGCGCAGCGCTTCGGTACCGCCAGCCGACGAGCCGATCGCAATCAGGCGGTCGGTGGTGCGGAAGTGCGGCGCGGCCGGACGCACGGACGGCGCGGCATCCAGGATGAGCTTGGGTGCGGCGGTGCGCACCAGCGGGCGCACGCGTGAGCGGGCGGCCATCTTGACCTTGGCGATGATCTCATCGGCATAGGCCTGCAGGCCCCGTGACACATCGAGCTTGGGCTTGGAAACGAAATCGACCGCGCCCAGGGCCAGCGCCTGCAGCGTGGTGTCGGCACCGCGCTCGGTCAGCGAGGAGATCATCACCACCGGCAGCGGATGCAGGCGCATCAGGTTTTCCAGGAACGCCAGGCCATCCATGCGTGGCATTTCCACGTCCAGGGTGATCACGTCCGGGGCCAGGCGCTTGATCTTCTCGCGCGCGAGCAGCGGGTCGGCGGCGGTGCCGACCACGTCGATGCCCGGATCGCTGGACAGGATCTCGGTGAGCATCTGCCGTACGACGGCGGAGTCGTCGACGATCAGGACCCGGCAGGGGGCGTTGCCGGGCAGGCTCATTCGAACAGCTCCACGCCACCGGTGACCGGGGCCTTGGAGAGGCGTGCACGCACGGCCGATTCGGTGGCGGCCACTTCAGCCTCGTGAGCATGCGGCAGGCGCTGCACCACCACGCGGCCGGTATCGGCGAAGAACCAGATCTTGCGCGGATGGATGCCGCACAGGTCTTCGGCGATGATCGGGATGTGCTCGGCCTGCAGGTACTGGCGCACGAACTCTGCGTTGCGGGTGCCGACCGGATTGCTGGTGAAGCCCTTCAGCACGTTCGCGCCGCCAAACACTTTGGCCTCGATGCGCTTGCGGTGCGCGCCGCGCTTGAGCATGTCGTTGATCAGCAGTTCCATCGCATAGCTGCCGTAGCGCGCGGGTGCGCCATCGCCGGCGTTGCCTTCGGGCAGCAGGAAGTGGTTCATGCCGCCGATCTTCAGCACCGGGTCGCGCAGGCAGGCGGCCACGCAGGAGCCCAGCGTGGTGGTCAGCGCGGTGGTGTCATCGACCACTAGATACTGGGTCGGCAGCAGTTTGGCGGCGACGGTCTTGAACCGCGCGTCCTGGTATCGCATTACGTCGTCGGTGCGCAGGGCGGCGTTCATGCACTTGCCCCCTGTGCGCGGCGGTACAGGGTGCGGCCGCAGGGCTGGATCAGGTCGGCGGCGTGCAGGTAGTTCTCCGAATGGCCGGTGTAAAGCAGGCCGTCATCGTTGAGGTGGTGCACCAGGCGGCCAAGGATGGCGCGCTGGGTCGGTTTGTCGAAGTAGATCATTACATTGCGGCAGAACAGTGCGTCGAACGGACCACCGACGTCGTAGCGCGGGGCCAGCAGATTCAGCGGTCGGAACTCGATCAGCTCGCGCAGGGCGGGCAGGACCCGGCACTGGCCCTCGTTGGGGCCGCTGCCGCGCTGGAAGTAGCGTCGGCGCAGGTCCGGGTCGAGATTGGTGACGCGGTCGATGTTGTAGACGCCCCGGCTGGCAGTGGCCAGCACCTGGGTGTCGACGTCGGTGGCGACGATGCGCACCGGCGGCTTCAACGTGCCGAACGCCTCGCAGGCGGTGATCGCCATGGAGTAGGGCTCCTCACCGGTGGAAGCGGCGCACGACCACAGCAGCAGCGGGCTGCGGCTGGAGCGCTGCTGCAGTTCCTCGCGCAGCTTGTCGAAGTGGTGCGGCTCGCGGAAGAACGAGGTGAGGTTGGTGGTCAGCGCGTTGGTGAACGCCTGCCACTCATCGCCGCCGTCCTGTTCCAGATGGTCCAGGTACTGCTGGAAGCTGCGCATGCCCAGCGTACGCAGGCGGCGCGACAGGCGGCCGTACACCATGTCGCGCTTTGCCGGTGCCAGGGCGATGCCCACGCGCTGGTAGATCAGGTCGCAGACACGGCGGAAGTCACGGTCGGCGAACTCGAATTCGCGGGGGCCTGTGACGATGGGAGTGGGACTGTTCACGGGGGACGTGTCCATCGGCGGGGGCGGCGGCCGAAGCCGCCGCCGGGATCAGAATTCCTGCCAGTCGCCGTCGCTGGGAGCGACGAAGCTGGAGCTGGAGGACGGGCTGGCACTGGAACGTCGGGCCGACGCCGGTGCGCCGGCAGGCTGCGGGCGACGTGCCGCCGCGGCCGGTGTGGGCGCGACGCGGGCGGTGACCGCCTTCACGGCAGCCGCCACCTGGTTGTCGAGGCGGAAGATCGCCACGGCGTCGGCCAGCTGCGCGGCCTGGTCTTCCATCGCCCGTGCGGCGGCGGTGGCCTCTTCGACCAGTGCGGCGTTCTGCTGGGTGGTTTCGTCCATCTGCACCACGGTCTGGTTGACCTGCTCTATGCCGGCCGACTGCTCCTGCGAGGCAGCGGAGATCTCGGCCATGATGTCGGTGACGCGCTGCACCGAGGCGACGATCTCGCCCATGGTGCTGCCGGCCTGGTGCACCAGGCTGGAGCCTTCGGCGACCTTGCCGACCGAGTCATCGATCAGGCCCTTGATCTCCTTGGCGGCGGCGGCCGAGCGCTGGGCGAGGGTACGCACCTCGCTGGCGACCACGGCGAAGCCACGGCCCTGTTCACCGGCACGCGCGGCTTCCACTGCGGCGTTCAGGGCCAGGATGTTGGTCTGGAACGCGATGCCGTCGATGACGCTGATGATTTCGGCGATCTTCTTCGAGGAGGCTTCGATGGCCGACATGGTGGTGACCACCTGGCTGACCACGCTGCCGCCCTGCGACGCCACACCCTGCGCGCCGATGGCGAGCTGGTTGGCCTGGCGGGCATGCTCGGCGTTCTGGCGAACGGTGGAGGTCAGTTCCTCCATCGATGCGGCGGTTTCTTCCAGGTTGGCGGCCTGCTGCTCGGTACGGCGCGACAGGTCGCTGTTGCCCGAGGCGATCTCGCCGGCGGCGAGGGTGATGCTGGAGGCGCTGGCCTGGATCTGGCCGACGATCTGGGTCAGCTGGCTGACGGTGCTGTTGGCATCGTCTCGCATGCGCGCGAACACGCCCTGGTAGTCACCCTGCATGCGCGTGGTCAGGTCGCCTTCGGCGATGGCCGACAGCAGCTGCGAGAGCTTGCCGAGGTTGTCATCGCTGACCGCCATCATCGCGTTGAGGTTTTCCAGCATCAGGCGGAAATCGTGATCGAAGCGCTGTGCATCGCCACGGCGACTGAAGTCACCGGCGGCGGCCGCGGCGGCCAGCTGCTTGATTTCGGCGTTGATGCGGCCGAGATTGGCCTTGACCGTGTCCACGGTGGTGGTCATGGCGGCTTTCTCGCCCGGGTAGCGGGCGACGTCGCGGCTGAGGTCGCCGACGGCGTACTGCTTCACCACGTCCAGCACGTCGTGCAGGGTCTGCACGTGGCTGCCAACCAGGGTGTTGGTTTCCTGCACCATCAGGCCGTACTCGCCGGGGAAGGCGCTGGCGTCCATGCGGTAGCTCAGTTCACCGGCGTCGTGGCGGCGCGCCATCTCGCGCTGGCCGCTGATGACCGCGTGCAGCTGCTGCTGCATGCCGGACATGGCCTCCAGCAGGCGACCGGTTTCGTCATGCGGCTGCGGGCCGATGTGGCTGTCGAGCTTGCCCCGGGCGATGCCTTCGGCAACGGCGGTGGCCTGCTTGAGCGGGCCGGCGATGCGGTTGCCGATGATCCAGCTCAGGGCAAGCACGATCAGCACCAGGACACCCCCGGTGGCGCCCATGATGGCGGTGAAGACCATGGCCTGGCGCTGCACGTCTTCCATGTACACACCGCTGCTGATCACCCACTGCCAGGGCTTGTACAGACCGGCGTAGGAGGCCTTGTCGTACAGGCCTTCCTCGTTGGCCTTGGCCCATTTGTAGGACACCACGCCGCCGCCGGCGCGTGCGACCTGGACCAGGTCATGGAAAAGCTGCACTCCGTCTTCAGAGCGGAACTCCCGCATGTCCTTGCCGATGAGATCTTTGCGGAAGGGATGCATGAGGACGCGGTACTGGGTGTCGTACACGCTGTAATAGTAGGTGTCATGGTCGGCGCGCATGCGCGCCAATGCATCCAGCGCGGCCTGTCGTGCGGCTTCGTCGGTCAGTTCGCCACTGGCGGCCAGGCCGTGGTAGTGGTCGAGGATGCCGTAGGTCAGTTCGACCTGGGTCTTGAGGGAAGCCTTGCGGGTTTCGTTCAGATCCAGGTACTGCATGCGGGCGGCGATCACCGACAGCGCGATCACGCCGATCGCGATGAGCAGCGTCAGCAGGTTGAGCTTGCGCCGGACGGAGAGGTTGCTGAAGTAGTGTTGCCAGCGATGCAGGAGATTCATGAAGCAGGCCAGTTCGAGACGGGCGGGCGGCGCCAGTACCGGTCAGGGCGCGACAGGCCGTGACAGAACGGTTATCGGCCGGGGGCGGGGAGATTTGAGGGCGTATTCAGAGTTCCTTGCAGCGGCGGCTGCGGCGCTGCCTGCGGCAGGCGTTTGAGCCAGGGCAACAGCAAAGGCAACAGCAACAGCGGTCTGTCGGCGTTTCGTTGTGTCGAGGGACGCGGGCCGGGGTGGGCAGGCGCGACACGCGGTGAATACGTCCATGTAGCTCGTAGGCGCCATCCTTGGCGCCTACGGTCCCGCCTGCCCACCCCGGCCCGCCTCTTCGTGCATCGCCTCGGCGGACGGCGAGAGCGGTGTTTTCATCGGGGGCGGATAGAGGGGTCGGATCCGTTTTCCAAGGGAAAACGGCTCTGACCCCGGACGAGCTGCAGCTGTTGCTTTTGCTCTTCTTTCTTCAATCCTGGGTGGACGCGCGGAAAACTGTCCGTGGCCGGGCGGGTGGGTTGCGCAGGGGTGTTCGCGGCATGGATACCGCGGCCAAGCCCCCATGGACGGGTTCACGGCGTCCCCTGCGCAGCCCACCCGCCCGGCCAACCCACAGAATCCCAGCACAAACAGCGCCCACCCCCAGGGGCTTCGCCGTTGGCTGTTTCCCCGGGAACCCCGGAAACGAAAACGCCGCGGCACGGGGCCGGGGCGTCTTCGAAGCCTGCGGCAGCAGGAATCAGAACTCCTGCCAGTCTCCGTCCGCCAGCTCGGCAGCCATCGGGCGACCGCCGGTGCTGCGGCGTGCCGGCGGTGCGGCCGGTGCCGGTGCCGGGGCTGCCACGCGCGGGGCCAGGGCCGGGGCGCGCGGGGCGACCACGGTCTCGGCTTCGTCCACCACGAAGATCGACACGGCCTCGCTCAGGTGGCCCGCCTGCTCTTCCATTGCACGGGCGGCGGCGGTGGCTTCTTCCACCAGCGCAGCATTCTGCTGGGTGGTCTCGTCCATCTGCACCACGGTCTGGTTGACCTGCTCGATGCCGGCCGACTGTTCCTGGGAGGCGGCGGAAATCTCCGCCATGATGTCGGTCACGCGCTGCACCGAGGCGACGATCTCGCCCATGGTCGCGCCGGCCTTGTGCACCAGTGCCGAGCCATCGTTGACCTTGCCGACCGAATCGTCGATCAGGCCTTTGATCTCCTTGGCGGCCGCGGCCGAGCGCTGTGCCAGGGTGCGCACTTCGCTGGCGACCACGGCGAACCCACGGCCCTGTTCACCGGCACGCGCAGCTTCCACCGCGGCGTTCAGTGCCAGGATGTTGGTCTGGAAGGCGATGCCGTCGATGACCGAGATGATCTCGGCGATCTTCTTCGAGGACGCCTGGATGGCCGACATGGTGGTGACCACCTGGCCCACCACGTCGCCGCCCTGCGAGGCGACACCGTGTGCGCCGATGGCCAGCTGGTTGGCCTGGCGGGCGTGCTCGGCGTTCTGTCGAACGGTCGAGGTCAGCTCTTCCATCGAAGCAGCGGTTTCTTCCAGGTTGGCGGCCTGCTGCTCGGTGCGGCGCGACAGGTCGCTGTTGCCCGAGGCGATCTCGCCGGCGGCCGAGTTGATGGCGCGGCTGGACTGCTTGATGCGGGTGACGATCTCGCTCAGCTGCGCGGCGGTGGCATTGGCATCGTCACGCATGCGGGCGAACACGCCCTGGTAATCGCCGTGCATGCGCACGGTCAGGTCACCCTGCGACAGGGCCGCCAGCAGGCCGGAGATCTGCTCGATGCTGCCGGCGTTGGCGTCCAGCAGGCCGTTGATCTGCTGGGCCAGCTGCAGGAAGAAGCCTTCCTTGCCGTTGGCATCGATGCGGCCGGACAGGTCGCCGGCGGCGGCCTGGGCGATGACGCGGGCCACTTCGGCTTCGACCTGCGCTTCCTGGGTGCGGTCGCGCCATTCCACCACGTAGCCGACGGTGTCACCGGCTTCGTTGCGGATGGTCGAGGCCACCTGGGCGAACTGCGCATCGCCGTACTGCATCGGGCGGCGGGCGACGCCGTGGGCCTTAAGGTTGGCCACCAGGGTGGTGTCCATCTCGCCACGATGTTCCAGCACGGTCACCGGCTTGCCGACCAGCGACGCCTGGGCGTCGAAGTCCGGCAGGTCACGACGCACGTCATCCTGGTACTGGGCCAGGGTCTGCTGCAGGGCGCGGTTGCTGTAGACGATGGTGTTGTTCGGGTCGGTCAGGTACACGCCGGTGGAGCTGTAGTCCAGGGCGGTACGGATGCGCAGGTTCTCGCGGGCGACGGCGGCATCGGTCTCGATGCGCTCGCGCAGGTCGCGCTGCATGCGCTGCATGGCCTGCATCAGTTCGCCCACTTCATCCTGGCGGCTGACGTCGATATGGCCGTCGAGCTTGCCCCCGGCGACGTCGTTGGCGACCGATACGGCGCCACGCACGCTGCCGACCAGGGCGCGGGCAAACAGCCACACCAGCACCAGGCCCAGCGCGGCGCCGCCAAACAGGGCGATCACCATCAGCGTGGCCGATGCGGCGTAAGTGGAGGACGCCTCGTCGCGCGACGCGCGAGCCAGGCGGTTGTCTTCGGCAATCAGTGACTCCAGCGCCGCCGTTGCCTTGTTGTGCTTTGTGCGCGTCTCGCCGACGAAGGTGTCGATGGCATCATCCGGCAGGTCCAGCTCCAGCATTTCGCTGACGCTGTCATATGAAGCCAGGGCTGCCTTCCAGTCCGCGGCGAAGGCATCGAAAAGCTTTTTCTGCTGCGCGTTGTCGATCATCTTGGGGTAATCGACCACGGCCTTGTCCATGCGCGCACGCACGTCCCTGGCGCGGTTGCGCGCGTCGGTCTTGACGTCGTCGCTGGCGCGGATCAGCTGCTGGTAGGCGGCGTTACGGTATTCACCCACCATGCCGCGCATTTCGCCGGCCATGCGGATGCTCTCCATCCGCGAGCCCGCCAGCTCGGTGGTGACGTTGTTCAGCGAATGCAGGCCACGATAGGCGACGATGCCCTGCAGCAGCATCACCAGCAGGATGACGCCGAACGTCAGCAGCAGCTTCGGCATCAGTTTGAGGTTGTTGATCCACGGCATGGGCGTTGTGATCTCCTAAGGCAGACGCGGCCGGGCGTCCGGCCCGGTTGCAGCAGACCACGCCGGCAGCAGCCGGCGTGGTGACGGACAGCGGATTACTTGATGTTGGCCAGCTTCAGGCTTGCCGGCGAGCTGACTTCGATTTCAGCGCGCGAGGCATCGCGCTGGATCTTGCCCAGCACGCAGACGGTCTTGCCTTCCAGGCTTTCCAGCGGGAAGTTGAACTTGCCGCGGTTCTCGCCGGCGATGCGGGCCGAGAAAGTGTGGCGCGGGAAGGCGCCGCCCATGTACAGGAAGGTCGGCTGGCCTTCGGAACCTTCCGCGAAGCGTGCCTTCTCGACCTTGCCGCAGACCATGCCGTCCTTGCCGACCGAGCGCGGTGCCATTTCCGGCGGGATCATGTCGGCCGACTGTGCGATGGCGGAAGAGGCAGTGGTGGCCAGGACGGCGGCCGTAACGAACGCAAGCAGGGACTTCATCGGGGTGATTCTCCGGGGATTGTGGTGGTCGATCCGGTCCTGCGCGCTCCTGCGCGACCGGGTTCCTGTCCCCCTATCGGCATCGCCGCGGGGAACTGAAGGGCTCGGTTACAGAAACGTGAGGGAAGTCCGTTGGCTCACGCAGCGGCGTCTTCGACCAGGCTGGCCTGGCCCATGTCGGCGCTGTCCAGCAGGGTTTCGATGTCCAGCAGGATCAGCATGCGGTCGTCCTGCGTGCCGATGCCGGAAATGAAGCGGGTATCGACGGCGGCGCCGAATTCCGGAGTGGGGCGGATCTGATCGTCCGACAGCGGGATCACGTCGGACACGCTGTCGACGACGATGCCGACCACGCGGTCATCCACGTTCAGCACGATCATCACGGTGAAGGCGTCGTAGGTCGCGTTCTCCAGGCGCAGCTTCAGGCGCAGGTCGATGACCGGAACGATGGTGCCGCGCAGGTTGATGACGCCCTTGATGTAGTCCGGCGCGTCCGGCACGCGGGTGACCGCGTCGTAGCCACGGATTTCCTGCACCTTGAGGATGTCTACGCCGTAGTGCTCGGCGCCGAGGGTGAAGCTGAGGAATTCGCCACCGGCGCTGGCGGTGGAGCTGGTCTTGTCGTTCATCGAGGGTCCTGGTCTGCCGGAAGTCCCGGTGTCAGGCTCGATATCGGCCCCGTCGGTGGGGACTTTAGGTGGGTAGGTACGTCATCCACGCATGGCGTGGATCTACCGGGAGGGGCGTCATCCACGCATGCCGTGCACGATTCGGTAGCGCCGGGCCATGCCCGGCGGTGCGTGGGCAGGCCGCCGGGCATGGCCCGGCGCCACCCCTCACATCTCGCCGTTCTGGCGCGCCTTGCGCTGGCGGTCGATGCGGAAGATGTAACGCTGGATGGCGCTGTCGCCACCACGCGGCAGGTCGTCGAAGCGCATGCCGATGCGCTTGACCTCGATGCCGTTGGGTTGCCGCTGCGGCAGCATGTTGCAGACCACCAGCGTGATCTGCAGGTCCGGGCCATCAGGCATCGACAGCACGGCGTTGTAGCGCTTCTGCAGGCTGAACACTGCGCAATCGCTGGGCACGGTAACGGCCAGGCCGCCGCCGCTGATGTCCACCACGCGCATCGACAGCGCGTCGCTGCCCACTTCGCCGGCGGGCAGGGCCAGTTGCGGCGAGTCGGTGATGGGTGTCGCCAGGCGGTACAGCTCGCGCCGCTGCAGGTGCACCAGTTCTTCGGGCAAAGGCGCGCGGAAGGCGACGTGGCCCTCGTTGTCCACCCGCTGCAGTTCGTGCAGGCGAAAGCGCACCAGCACCCGTTCCAGCTGGGCGAAGCAGAGCAGGTGATCGGCTTGTTCAGCGGCGCGGTTGGAGGCTTCCTGCAGACTGCCATCGAGCAGCAGGAAATCATCGTCCTCGTCCAGGTCAAGCAGGGCGGTCGGGAAGGAGCGATCACGACCGTCGATGTGGGCGTTGATCAACGAGCGCTGGTCGATCAGCGAACGCAGCAGCTGGCGCAGCTGACGGGGATTGCGCACCAGAAAGCGTTCGTCGGCGGCGTCGGCCGCGTGGGCATCGTGCTGGTCGTTGTCGTGGCCGTCGGACATGGAATCTTGGTTCTGGGGCGGGGGCCGACACGCGCTGGCGCGTGGCTTGAAAGAGGTATCGGCCAGGGCCGGCAATTATGAAGTGTGAAATGCATCACTTTCCATGGGCAGTGCCGCCGCCTCGATGCGGGTCCGGTCATGCCGCGACCGGACCCGCTGTGGGTCAGAACTCCTGCCAGTCGCCGTCACCGGCCAGCGCAGGCTGCGCGACCGGCTTGCGTGCAGGGGTGCGTGCCGGGCTGGCCGGCGTTGCGGCCTTGCGTGCGGCCGGGGCAGCCGCGGCAACGCGCGGTGCGGCTGGCGACAGGCCGGGAGTGGCCAGGCGGAAGCGGGCCACGGCTTCGCTCAGCTGCGCGGCCTGGTCTTCCATCGCCCGTGCGGCGGCCGTGGCTTCTTCCACCAGTGCGGCGTTCTGCTGGGTGGTCTCGTCCATCTGCACCACGGTCTGGTTGACCTGTTCGATGCCGGCCGACTGCTCCTGCGAGGCAGCGGAGATCTCGGCCATGATGTCGGTCACGCGCTGCACCGAGGCGACGATCTCGCCCATGGTGCTGCCGGCCTGGTGGACCAGCGTCGAGCCTTCGGCGACCTTGCCGACCGAGTCATCGATCAGGCCCTTGATCTCCTTGGCCGCTGCGGCCGAGCGCTGGGCGAGGGTACGCACTTCGCTGGCGACCACGGCAAAGCCGCGACCCTGTTCACCGGCACGCGCCGCTTCCACCGCGGCGTTCAGGGCCAGGATGTTGGTCTGGAAGGCGATGCCGTCGATGACGGTGATGATTTCGGCGATCTTCTTCGACGACGCTTCGATGGCGGACATGGTGGTGACCACCTGGCCAACCACCTCCCCACCCTGCGAGGCGACCCCGTGTGCACCGATGGCCAGCTGGTTGGCCTGACGGGCGTGTTCGGCGTTCTGCTTCACGGTGGAGGTGAGTTCCTCCATCGATGCTGCGGTCTCTTCCAGGTTGGCGGCCTGCTGTTCGGTACGGCGCGACAGGTCGCTGTTGCCCGAGGCGATCTCGCCGGCGGCCAGGGTAATGCTGGAAGCGCTGGCCTGGATCTGGCCGACGATCTGGGTCAGCTGGGCAACGGTGGTGTTGGCGTCGTCACGCATGCGGGCGAACACGCCGTGGAACTGGCCGTCCATGCGTGCGGTCAGGTCGCCTTCGGCGATGGCCTGCAGCAGCTGCGAGAGCTGGCCCAGGTTGCCATCGGCCACCTGCATCATGGAGTTCAGCTGCTCGATCATCACCTTGAAGTCATGGTCGAAGCGATCGGCGTCGCCGCGCTGGCTGAAGTCGCCTGCGGCCGCGGCGTTGGCCAGCTGCTGGATCTGCGTGTTGATGGCCAGCAGGCTGGCCTTGGCCCCATCCATCGATTCGTGCAGGATGGCCCGGCTGCCGGGCAGGCGGCGCGCGTCCGGTGCCAGATTGCCGATGGCGTATTGGTTGAGTACCTCGATGGCATCAACAATTGCGTCGAGGTGTTCGAAGATGACGGTATTGATGCCGCCGGCCAGCTGGCCGTAGACGCCGGGGAAATCTTCAGGGATGCGATGGCTGATGTCCGGCCCTGCATGCATCTGCGCCATCAGCTGGGTCTGTTCGGAAAAGCGGCGCAGCATGGCGGTCATGTCGCTGGTGGCGGTCAGCATGCGGCCGGCTTCGTCCCTGCTGGTGGCCTGGGCGGTGACGCTGAGGTCGCCGCGGGCGACTGCCTGGATGGCGGTCAGTGCCTTGCCGAGCGGGCCGGTGACCGCGCGGGAGATGACGATGGCCAGTGCGGCTGCGAGCAGGGACAGCAGTACCACGCAGCTGACCACGGCGATGATGCTGTTGCGGTGGGTGGCGTTGGCGCCTTCGATCTTGCCCTGCATCTGCTTGCTGAGGAATCCGCTCAGAGCTTTCAGGTCATCGAACGCCTTGCGCCGTGCCGGCCGCGATTGCTCGTCGGAAATCTGCTGTGCCAGCGCGGCGTCGCCGCTGTTCACTGCTTCACGCAGCCTGGCGTTTGCAGCGAGATAGGCATCTACGTCGGCTTTCACCGGCGTGAACAGCGCGCGCTCGGCGTCACTGGCAGGAATGACGGCGTAGGCCGCCAACTCAGCGCGTACCGTCTGCGCGGTGTCATCCATGCGCTTGTTGTAGTCGGCAACCCGGTCAGGCTGGTCCAGCATGGTCAGCAGGGCCATCTCGTAAGTGCGGAACTCGCCCAGCAGCGAGCGCGCCTCGCCCAGGTGCTGAAGCGACGGCATGTCGTTGGTCGCCATCGAGCCCAGCTGTGCATTGGCTTCGGAGAGGCGCAGCAGCGCAAAGACGCCCAGGACCACCGTCATCAGGGTGGTCAAGGTGAAACCCAGCGCCAGCTTGCGGGCGATGGGCAGATCGTGGAACCACTTCATGAAATGCTCCAGGTGGCAGTGGAGCCGCGCGCGGGCGGCCTTGGAAGGGGCAATGCGTAACGGGGTGGCTGGGCGTTCTGATAGTGACCGCCGTCACAGACAGATAGCGGCGTCAGCGGTGAGGACTTTAAGATCGATGTCACATTCGCCGATCGGACGAGATGATGTGGAAATTGTTGCGGCGCCACCGCCTGGGCCCGCGCAGCTGGTTTCAGGCGAAACCACCGGCACGACCAATGTCACACAACGCGGCGAGCGTGATTGAAGCGCGCGCAAACAAAAACCGCCGCCCCTGCGGGCGGCGGTTCGGGGACAGCGCGGTGCGGTGGGTCAGGCGGCCTGCGGCACGCGCAGCGAGCGCACCAGGCCACCGATGTCGACGATCAGGGCGACACGGCCGTCGCCCAGGATGGTGGCACCGGACACCCCGCCAATGCGGCGGTAGTTGTTCTCGATGTTCTTCACCACCACTTGCTGCTGGCCGACCAGTTCGTCCACTTCCAGCGCGATCTTCTGCCCATCGCCTTCGACCACCACCACCAGCGATTCGCTGTAGGCGCTGCGGGCGCCATAGCCGTAGTACTCGCTCAGCGAGAGGATCGGCAGGTACTCGCCACGCACGCGCAGCACGCGGCCTTCGCCGGCCATGCTGCGGATGTCCTCGGGCTGCGGCTGCAGCGCTTCCAGCACGTAGGCCAGCGGCAGGATCAGAGTTTCACCGGCCACCGCCACGGTCATGCCATCGAGGATGGCCAGGGTCAGCGGCAGGCGGATCAACGTGCGCGTCCCGCTGCCCAGACTGCTTTCGATCTGCACCTCACCACCCAGTGCCTGGATGTTGCGGCGGACCACGTCCATGCCCACGCCGCGCCCGGACAGATCGGTCACCGCATCGGCAGTGGAGAAGCCGGGCTGGAAGATCAGGTCCCAGACCTGCGAATCGGTCGGGTTGTCCGGCACGGCCAGGCCGCGTTCGTGCGCCTTGGCCAGGATCTTGTCGCGGTTCAGGCCGCGTCCGTCGTCGCTGACTTCGATGACGATGTGGCCGCCCTGATGCGAAGCGGCCAGGGTGATCGTACCGGTCTCGTCCTTGCCTGCGTCACGACGCACGTCCGGCATTTCCAGGCCGTGGTCGATCGAGTTGCGGACCAGGTGGACCAGCGGATCAGCGATCTTTTCGATCAGGCCCTTGTCCAGTTCGGTGCCTTCGCCGACGGTGCGCAGGCGCACCTGCTTGCCGAGGCGGGTCGAGAGGTCGCGGACCAGGCGCGGGAAGCGGCGGAACACCGCATCGACCGGCAGCATCCGCACGCCGATCACTGCTTCCTGCAGGTCGCGGGTGTTGCGTTCAAGCTGGTCCAGGCCGGCGAACAGGCTTTCGGCATGCACCGGGTCCAGTGCGTGCGAGACCTGCTTGAGCATGGCCTGGGTGATGACCAGTTCACCGACCAGATTGATCAGTGCGTCGACCTTGTCCACGCTGACGCGAATCGAGGTTTCCGCTTCCTGTGCACCGCTACCGCTGGCGGCCGGCGCGGCGGGGGCGGCTGCAGCCACCGGTGCAGCGGAGGTGGAAGGGGCAACAACGGGTGCAGCGGGGGCGTGGGTGGCCAAGCTCGGCGGCGCAGCCGGACGGATGTCCAGTTCGCAGTCGTCCAGCACCCAGGCGAAGGTGTCTTCGATCTTGCTGCGTGGCACCTTGCCGACCAGGCCCAGGTCCCATGCCAGGTGGGCCTCGAGCGGATCGAGCTGGGCGAAGCCGGGCAGGCGCTCCATGCGCGCGGCTACCTGCAGCGAACCGAGGTGTTCCAGTTCGCGGATGATGCGCAGCGGGTCGTTGCCGCTCATGAACAGCGACGGTGCCGGGGTGAAGCCGATCTGCCAGGCTTCGGGCGTGTCGTCGACCTTGGCTTCGGCAGCGGCCGGAGCGCTCGCGGCCACCTGGCCGGACAGCACGGCTTCCAGGCGCGCCTTCACCGCGGCGACGGCGGCCGGATCAGCGGCCTGGCCGTGCTCGGCTTCGCGCAGCAAGGCGCGCAGCACGTCTACCGAGGACAGCATCGCGTCCACTGCGGCCGGTTCCAGCGCGCGCTTGCCGGCACGCAGCTCATCCAGCAGCGTTTCCAGCACATGGGTCAGGCCGGCGATCGCATCGAAGCCGAAGGTGCCGGCGCCACCCTTGATGGAGTGGGCAGCGCGGAACACCGAATTGATGATCTCCGGGTCCTGTTGCCCCGATTCCAGGGCCAGCAGGCCGGCCTCCATCGCGTCGAGGCCTTCGCGGCTCTCCTCGAAGAAGGTGGCGTGGAAGCGTTGCAGGTCCATGCTCATGGCAGAGGCAATCCGGAAACGTGGGGAAGGGGGCGGTTCAGGGGTGCCGGGCGATCAGCCCAGCACCTTCTGCACGGTGGCGACCAGCTGTTCGGGGTTGAACGGCTTGACCAGCCAGCCGGTGGCACCGGCGGCCTTGCCTTCGGACTTCTTGTCCGCAGCCGACTCGGTGGTCAGCATTAGCATCGGGGTGAACTTGTAGTCCGGCAGCTGGCGCAGCTCGCGGATCAGGCTGATGCCATCCATGTTCGGCATGTTGACGTCGGTGACCACCGCGTTGAAGCGCTGGCCCTTGGCGCGACCGAGCGCGACCGCGCCGTCTTCGGCTTCTTCGACGGCAAAACCGGCCGAGGTGAGGGCGAAGGAAACCATCTGGCGCATCGACGCCGAATCGTCCACCACCAAGATACGTGCGCTCATGCAGCGTTCTCCACAGATTTCAGGTTGTCATGGGGTACGTCCAGGCCCAGGGCCTGGGTGACGCCCAACAGGCGGGCGGCGTCACGGAAGGTTGCAGTGCAACCGTGGAAGCCGGTGCCCAGGCCCGCCTCGCGGCGCGCCTGCACGAACGCACACAGCACCTGCACGCTGGCCGTGTGGATGCGACCGACCTGGCTTGCGTCCAGGGTCAGTTCGCCTGCTTCCGCCACGAGGGGCGAAAGGCGGTTCTTGAGCTCGGTGCTGTTCTCGATGCCGAGATCGTCACCCAGTTCGACAGTGCTCATCGTTGCTCCGGACAAACGGTTCCGAGATCCATAACGGCACCCGGCAGGGGTTCTTTAGGGTTGAATCGAGTGGCGGCGTACCCACGCGGGCGCGTTCAGTAGAGCCACGCCATGCGTGGATGGCGATTACCCCAACAACCGCGTCGCATCAAGCAGGATCATCGGCCGCTGGCTGATGCGGGCCACGCCGCGGAACAGCTCGTTGGAGATCTGGCAGATGCGGGCGGTATCGGGCGGCTCGATCTGCGAATCGGTGAGGCTGGCCACGTCCTCGACCGCGGAAACCCGCAGGCCGAGGGTTTCACCATTCTCTTCCAGCACCACGATGCGGGTCTGCGCATCGTCTTCGGCGGTGGCCGCGCCCAGGTGGATGCCCAGGTCCATCACCGGCACCACCTGGCCACGCAGGTTCATGATGCCGAGCATGGCCGGGGCCGTGCCGCGCAGCGGCAGCAGCGGTACGGGCAGCACCACTTCCTGCACCTTCAGCAATTCCAGTGCATAGGCCTGGGTGCCACAGCGCAGGCGCAGCCAGCGCGAGGTGCGTTCGGCGGCGCGGCGGTTGTGCGGGTTGGCGCCATGCGGCGGCTGGTGGGCCTGCGCCTGCAGTTCCTGCCAGCTGCCGGGGCGGATGCCGGGCGGCGCATCGAGGGCAACGCGCGGCGGCGGTGCGACGGCGGCGCGTGCGGCCGGCGCTGGGGCAGGGCGGGGCGAAACCGGGGTCGGTGCTGCGGGCACGACCGGCGCCGGCGGCGGCACGACCCCGCCTACCGCGGCGGCCTCGAAGGCGGCCTGCAGGGCGGGGCTGTCGGTATGCGCCAGGCGATGGCTGTCGGCGCTGTCGGTTTCGTAGATCACTTCGTCCGGCAGATCGTCCCAGGTGGGCTTGGGGGCGTCCGGTTCGGTGGTGGGTTCGGGCGCCGCTGCGCTCGCCGGGCGCGGCCCGGCGCTACCGGGGGTGACGCCGGTCTCGTAGATTACTTCGGCAGGCAGGTCATCCCAGGTCGGTTCACGCTCCAGCGCCGCGGCGCTCGCCGGGCATGGCCCGGCGCTACCGGCGGCTTCGAAGGCGGCTTCCAGCGCGGCATCGTCCGCGGCAGCGGTCACGGCGACATCACCGGTTTCGTAGATGACCTCGGCCGGCAGGTCGTCCCAGGTGGGCTCTGGGGCGTCTGGCTCGGGGGTGGGGTCGGGTGCCGCTGCGCTCGCCGGGCGCGGCCCGGCGCTACCGGGGGTGTCGCCGGTCTCGTAGATGACCTCGGCTGGCAGGTCGTCCCAGGTCGGTTCGCGCCCGGGCGCGGGCGCGGCGGCGACGGCGATGGCCTCGCCCAGCAGCTCGTCCAGATAGTCGTCCAGCACGCCGGGGGTGTTCATGCTGCCTGCTCCAGGGCTCGCGCGTCTTCGCCGAGGATCCAGTTCAGCGCACGGCGATAGGCCGCCAGGCCGCGGCCCGGATAGTCCTCGCCCACGCTGGGCAGGGTCAGGCCGGCGGCGTTGCTGATGCGGGTGTCGATCGGGATCGCGTCTTCCCACACACGGGTGCCGTGGCGGTCCTGCATGGTGCGCAGCGATTCGTTGCCGGCACGGGTGCGACGGTCGAACAAGGTCGGCAAAATCGAGATCGGCAGCGGACGGCGGCGCGAGCGCTCGACCATCTCGCCGGTGCGCACCATGCCGTCCAGGCCGTGCAGGGCCAGCGGCTCGGCCTGGGTCGGAATGATGAGACGGTCGGCTGCGGCCAGCGCGTTGATCATCAACAGGCCGAGGGTGGGCGCGCAGTCCAGCAGGATGTAGTCGTGCTGGCCGTGGTGGCGGGCCAGCGCATTCTGCAGCGCCAGGCCCAGGCCCGGCTGGTTGGCGCTGCGCCGTTCCAGGGTCGCCAGCGAGGCCTGCGCGCAGACGTAGTCCAGGCCGCCGATGCTGCTGGGGTGGCTCAGCGTGGACAGCTCGGCCGGCGGGGCGCCGAACAGCTCCAGCACGCCGGCCGGCGCCGGCTCGACCGGCACGCCGAAGGCGCGGGTGAGTGAGGCGTGCGGGTCCAGGTCGATCAACAGCACGCGGTGGCCCTGTGCGGCCAGGCCGCGACCGAGGGCGAGGGTGGTGGTGGTCTTGCCGACTCCACCCTTCTGGTTGGCGACTGCCCAGATGCGCATCGGGTTACTCCTTCACTGCCGGGGGAACGGCGGCGCCGACGCGGCTGCCAGCCGGCACCGGCGGCAACTGCACCGGTGCGATGGGGGGAACGGGGGCGCTGCGCGGTGCGGCAGCAGCTTCGGTGGTCGCGCCGGCGGCGGCACTGCCGCCACGTGCAGCGGCATTCAGGCGATCGCCCAGCGGATCGACCGCATGGCTGGTGTCGGCCAGGATGATGACCATCACCCGCCGGTTGCGGTTGCGGCCCTGCGCGCTGTCATTGGCGTCGCGCGGGCGGAACTGCCCGTAGCCGACCATGGCCAGCCGCGAGGGCTGCACGCCCTGGTCGGCGAACAGATGCACCACGCTGGCGGCACGACCGGCCGAGAGCTCCCAGTTGGACGGGAACGTGGCCGTGGCGATCGGCACGTCGTCGGTGTGGCCTTCCACGCGCACGCTGTTGGGCACGTCCCGCAGTACCTCGGCCAGGCTGGCCAGGGTCTGCCGTGCGTGCACGTCCAGCGCGGCCGAGCCGGTCGGGAACAGGATGTCGCTGTTGATCTCGACTTCGATCCACAGCTCGGTGCGGCGCACGCTGATCATGCCGCGATCGATCAGCGGCGACAGCGCGGCGGTCAGTCGATCGGCGATGCTGTTGAGCTGGCGCTCGGCGCGCGCGATCTGTTCCTGGTTGTGCACAGAGACCGGCATGCGCATCTGCGAGGCCATCGCCGGCAGCAGGGTGGGGTCGTGGGTGGGCGCGGGTGCGGACGGACCGATCTTCGTGCCCGACTTGATCACAGAGGGGCTGTCCCAGCCGCCGCCCTGCACCTGCTTGTTGCCCACCTGCACCGGGTTGATGGTGCGCGGCGCACCGCCGAAGGCATCGGTCAGGGCATCTGCCATGATCCGGTACTTGCCCTCGTTGACCGAGGAAATGGCATACATGACCACGAAGAAGGCGAGCAGCAACGTCATCAGGTCGGCATAGGGGATGGCCCATGCCTCGTGATTGGCGTGCTCTTCGTGGTGCTTGCGGCGGGCCATGTCAGTGCAGGAAGCCGGTGAGGTTGGTTTCGATGTTGCGCGGGTTCTCGCCCTGGGCGATCGAGATCAGGCCTTCGATGACCATTTCGCGATCGCGGGTGGTGTGCGCGATCACGCCCTTCAGCTTGGCGGCGATGGGCAGGAACAGCAGGTTGGCCGAGGCGATGCCGTAAATGGTTGCGGTGAACGCGGCGGCGATGCCGTGGCCCAGCTTGCTGGGGTCGGCCAGGTTCTTCATCACTGCGATCAGGCCCAGCACGGCGCCGATGATGCCCAGGGTCGGTGCATAGATGCCCATTGCCTCGAAGACCTTGGCCGCGGCCTGGTCCTGGTGTTCCTGGCCGCTCAGTTCGATTTCCAGCATGTGCCGGATGGATTCCGGCTCCACGCCATCGACCAGCAGCTGCAGGCCCTTGCGCAGGAACGGGTCGCGCTGTGCTTCCACCTGCGATTCCAGGCCCAGCAGGCCCTGGCGGCGGGCGATGTTGCTCCACTCGACGATCTGCTTGATCAGTTCGTGGCGATCGCTGTGCGGCGGGCGCACGACCCAGCGCACGATCTTGAAGGCGTGCTTGAACACCGCCGGGGCGGTGTGCAGCAGGATTGACGCCACGGTGCCGACGATCACGATCACGAAGGCGGCAGGCGACCACAGCGAAGCCAGGCCGGCGCCTTTCAGGATGCTGCCGCCGACCAATGAGGCCAGGGCGAGAAAGAGTCCAATGAGGCTGAGTCTATCCATGGGTCCGGTATCGGCTTGTGTGAATGGGACTTGAGACACCGGGAGATCGTGTACAGACGGTAGTCACAGTTTTCGGGTTGCCGGGCCATGACCGGCGCTGCCGCGCTGGGCGACATCCGGTAGCGCCGGGCCGTGCCCGGCGGGCGTCATCTCAGCCCGTCCACGTCCAGGATCAGGGCCATGCGACCATCGCCGATCAACGTTGCACCGGCGTAACCGCGCAGGCCGCGCAGGGCCTTGGGCAGCGGCTTGATCACCACTTCCTCGCGGCCGCGCACCTGGTCCACGACCAGGCCGAAGCGGGCTTCGCCGGCCTGCAGCACCACGATAGTCAGCAGGGTGGAGGCGGCCGGCGTCACATCCAGCCACTGGCGCAGGTCGACCAGCGGCAGGGTGTGCGAGCGGCGGTCCAGCACCGCACGGCCATCGAACCAGCCCAGCGAGGTGCGCGGCGCGTGCAGCACTTCCATCACGCGGGCCAGCGGCAGGGCGTAGACATCCTCGCCGGCCTGCACCAGCAGGGTCGGCAGGATGGCCAGGGTGAGCGGTACGCGGATCAGGAAGCGGCTGCCGCGGCCCAGTTCGGACTGGATCTGGATCTGGCCGCTCAGTTCGCGGATGCGCGACTGCACCACGTCCATGCCGACGCCGCGGCCCGAAATATCGGTGACCTGCTGTTTGGTCGAGAAGCCGGGCAGGAACACCAGGTGCAGGCATTCCTCACTGCTCAGGCGTGCGGCGGCTTCCGGATCGATCAGGCCCTTCTCGCGTGCCTTGGCGCGCAGCTTTTCCGGATCGATGCCGGCGCCGTCGTCCTGCACTTCGATGCTGACGTAGTCGCCTTCCTGCTGTGCCGACAGGCGCACATGGCCCATCCGCGGCTTGCCCTGGGCTTCACGCAGGTCGGGCATTTCCACGCCGTGGTCGATGGCGTTGCGCACCAGGTGCACCAGCGGGTCGGCCAGCGCTTCGACCAGGTTGCGGTCCAGTTCGGTCTCGGCGCCGATCAGCTCCAGGTCCACTTCCTTCTGCAGCGAACGGGCGACGTCGCGGGCCACCTTCGGGAAGCGCGAGAACACCTTGCCGACCGGCTGCATGCGGGTGCGCATGACCGCCGACTGCAGGCGCGCGGTGGCGATGTCCAGCGTCGAAACGGCGCGGTCCAGCTCTTCGTCGCGCAGGCGGGTGCGCAGGGTCTTGAGCCGGTTCCGTGACAGCACCAGTTCGCCGATCAGGTTGACGATGGCGTCCAGGCGCTTGGTATCCACGCGCACGGTGTGTTCGGCTTCGGCCACCGGCTTGTTCGCCGCCGGCTTGGCCGGCGCACGCGGAGCAGGTGCCGGTGCCGGCGGGGCCGCGACCGGTACCGCGGCCACCGGCTTGGCGCCGGGCACGGCACCGCCATGCAGCTGGTCGAGCAGGGCTTCGAACTCGTCCTCGCTGATCAGGCCGTCGTCAGCCTTCTTCGGCGGTGCGACCGCGGTCGGGGCGTTGCCGCCGTGCAGCTGGTCGAGCAGTGCCTCGAACTCGTCGTCGGTGATCAGGTCGCCACCTGCAGCAGGCGCGGCCGCCGTGGCGGCGCTAGCGGCGGGGCTCGCGCCACCGTGCACGTCGAACTGGGCGATCAGTTCCGGCGGCGCGTAGCCGGGTTCAGTGCCGGACGACACCGCGTCGAGCATCGACTGCAGATAGTCCAGTGACTGCTGGGCGGCATCGAAGTGATGGGCCTGCAGCACGGCCTGGCCGGCACGCGCGGCGCCCAGCGCTTCTTCCGCCGCATGGCACAGCTCGACCATGGCGGTGATGCCGAGGAAGCCGGCGCCACCCTTCAGCGTGTGGTAGCCACGGAAGACCGCGTTGAGCTGGTCGTTGTCCTGCGGTGCCTGTTCCAGCGACACCAGCTGTTCGCCCAGGCGATCCAGGATTTCCTGGGCCTCGATGATGAAATCGGCAGTGATGTCGTCGGCAACCGCGCTCATGCTTACAGCCCCAGGTCCGACAGCAGGTCGTCGGCGTCGTTCTGCGAGACCGCGTGGCGGTCCAGTCCCTTCAGTGCCGGCCCGGCAAGTTCCGGGTCGGTGCGATGCTGTTCCGGCGGCAGGCCGAGCGCGCCGAAGCCTTCGTGCACGCGGCGGACGATGCCGACCACGCGACGGATGATCTGCCCGGTCAGGTCCTGGTAGCTCTGGGTCAGGGCGATCTCGGTCAGGTTGTGGCGGATGCGCTCAAGCTGTTCGTCCTGGCCCGGCTGCAGGCCATCGGCGCGCAGCTGTTCGGTCAGGGCGCGGCATTCCTCGGCCAGGTCCAGGGTGCGGTGGGTGGCCTGTTCGGTCATCGCCACGACGTGGTCCAGGCGTGCGCAGGCATCGTCCAGCTCGCCGGCCTCGTCGGGCACGGTCGGCAGTTCGCCCAGGGCCTGGCCCAGCTCGCGGGCCAGCCGGGAAAGGCCGCTCATCATCGGCTGGGTGCGCGCGGCCACCAGGCTGTCGATGCGCTGGCGCCAGGCGGTCTCGTCACCCGACTCCAATGCATCCAGGGCCTCCTGCAGGCGCAGGGCGAGGGCGCTTCTGTCGACCTGGGCGTCCATCAGGCGCTCGCTGCCAGGCGTTCGAAGATCTTGCCGAGCTTCTCTTCCAGGGTCTGCGCGGTGAACGGCTTGATGATGTAGCCGTTGACGCCGCTCTGGGCCGCTTCGATGATCTGCTCGCGCTTGGCTTCGGCGGTCACCATCAGCACCGGCAACGTCTTCAGCTTTGCATCGGCGCGGATCGCCTTGAGCAGCTCGATGCCGGTCATCACCGGCATGTTCCAGTCGGTGACCACGAAATCGAACGGCTGGCTCTGCAGCAACGACAGCGCGGCATGCCCGTCCTCGGCTTCGGCGGTGTTGGTGAAGCCCAGATCGCCCAGCAGGTTCTTGACGATACGACGCATGGTCGAGAAATCGTCAACGATCAGGATGCGCATGTTCTTGTTCAAAGCAGAGTTCCTTTGTTGTTCATTGCGGGCGGCCGGGGGCAGCCGCCTCGCGCATGTTCATTGCTCGAGGCCGGCGTCGGCCGCCTCGAAGACCTTCAACCGGCCGCGCAGGCGCAGCACGGCCTGGCCGTGGATCTGGCAGACCCGCGATTCGCTCACGCCGAGCACCGCGCCGATCTCCTTCAGGTTCAGCTCCTGCTCGTAGTACAGCGACAGCACCAGCTGTTCGCGCTCGGGCAGGTGGCCGATGGCCTTGCCCAGTTCGCGGCCGAATTCACCGCGTTCCAGCACCTGCTGCGGGGTTGGTCCGCCCTGGGCGACTGTGTCCAGCTCGCCCTGGTCCTCGATACGCGATTCCAGGCTCAGCACCTGGCCACGCGAGGCGTCTTCCATCAGGCGCAGGTACTCGGGCAGGGGCATGTCCATCGCCGCAGCCACCTCGGTGGCGCTGGCGGCGCGGCCGCTGCTCTGTTCCAGGCGGCGGATGGTAGCGGCGGCGTCGCGTGCACGGCGGTGCACCGAGCGCGGCACCCAGTCACCACGGCGGATCTCGTCGATCATCGAGCCACGGATGCGGATCGAGGCATAGGTCTCGAACGACGCGCCCTGGTCGGCGTCATAGCTGCGCGAGGCTTCGATCAGGCCCATCATGCCGGCCTGGATCAGGTCGTCCACCTCGACGCTGGCTGGCAGGCGTGCCGCCAGGTGGTGGGCGATGCGGCGCACCAGATCGGAGTGCTGGGCGATGACATCGGTCGCGCTGGCGCGCTGGACTTCCTTGTACTGGGCTGCACCTTTCATACGGTCACCCCACGCTGCTTGAGGATGCGTTCGAGGAAGAACTCGACGCCGCCACGCGGTTCGGTCGGCGCCTGCCAGCGGGCGGTGCGGCGGGCGATCTCGGTGATCGCCAGCGCGGCCGGGCTCGACGGGTAGGCCTTGACCACCGGCTGCTGGCGCTGCACCGACAGCCGCAGCCAGTCATCCTGCGGCACGCAGCCCAGGTAGTTCAGCGAGACATCGGCGAGGAACTTCTCGCAGACGCGGGTCAGCTTTTCGTACAGCACGCGGCCCTCGTTGGGGTCACGCACCATGTTGGCCACCACCTGGATGCGGTCCACGCCACGTTCGCGCGAGAGCACCTTGATCAACGCGTAGGCGTCGGTGATCGAGGCCGGCTCATCGCAGACCACCACCACGGTGTCCTGCGCGGCCTGGCAGAAGGTCAGCACGCCATCGGTGATGCCGGCAGCGGTGTCCACCACCATGATGTCCAGCTCGCGTTCAAGTTCGGAGAACACGTTGACCAGGCCGACGTGCTCGGCCGGGGCCAGTTCGGCCATGTGCCGGCGGCCCGAGGCGGCCGGGACCACCAGTACTCCGTTGGGGCCCTCGATGATCACGTCGTCCAGGCTGCAGCGGCCGGCCACCAGGTCAGCCAGGGTGAACTTCGGGTTCAGTCCGAGGATGACGTCGATGTTGGCCAGGCCCAGGTCGGCGTCCAGCAGCAGGGTGCGCTTGCCCATGCCCGCCAGAGCCACGGCCAGGTTGGCCGACACGTTGGTCTTGCCCACGCCGCCCTTGCCGCCGCTCACCGCGATGGTGCGGACAGGGCCGAGCGGCTCGCTGCGGGTCGCCGACAGCGGGAAGGTATTGGTCAGCTTGGCGTACTCACGCGACGGCATGGTTCAACTCCGGGTTGCAGGGCATATCGGCCGCTCGGCGCAAATCTTCAAGGCGAAGTACGAGATTGGCTGCACTGGCCCGGTGCAGGTCCTCCGGGACGTCCTGGCCATCGGTCACCCAGGTGATCGGCAGCGAGTGGTCGACGGCCACCGAAAGGGCGTTGCCGAAGCGGCCGGTCTCGTCCAGCTTGCTCAGCACCAGGCCCTGCAGGTTGGCCGCGCCGAAGCGGCGGACGACCTCGTCCATGTCGCCGAAGCTGGTATTGGCCGGCAGCACCAGCAGGGTGCGCACCTGACGCGCGGCCCGCAGCCACTGCAGCTGGGCGGCCAGGGCACGGTCGCGCGGGCCGAGGCCGGCGGTGTCGATCAGTACCAGCTTGTAGTCCTGCAGGCGCTCCAGCAGCTGGTCGAGGTCGGTGCCGCTGTTGGCCTCGTGGACGGCGATGCCGAGCTGGCGGCCGTAGCCGTACAGCTGCTCACGGGCGCCGATGCGCATCGTGTCGGTGGTCACCAGGGCGACGTCACGCGGAGCATGCTTTTCAGCGAAGCGCGAGGCCAGCTTGGCGATGGTGGTGGTCTTGCCGGCACCGGTCGGGCCCACCAGGGCGATCACGCCGCCTTCTTCCAGCGGGTCGACCGGTGCGATCGGCAGCTTGCGCGAGATCAGCCCCAGCATCAGGCCGCGGCCGCGGTGGGCCTCGGTCTCCAGCGGGATCTGCATGGCCACGTCGCGCGACAGGCCGGCATCGAAGCCGTACTCGTCCATCAGGTCCAGAGCGGTGGCACGCACCGCGCTGCCGCGCAGGCGCTCATCAGTGAAGCGGTTCATCTCGCGCTCGATGACCTGGCGCATGCCGGCCACTTCGTGGCGCAGCTGGCGGATCTCGCCGTCATCGGCAGCGACCATGGTCAGTGCCGGGGCCGGGGCCAGCTGGGGCGCCGGCGCCGGGGTCGGCAGGGTGTCGGCCAGCGGCGTCATATCGTTGGCGGGCGCTTCGGGCGCCGGCGCTTCGATGGAAGCGACCACGGCGGCGGTCGGAGCGACTGTGGCTTCGACCGCGGCTTCGACCGGGAGGGCGGCGACCGGGGCCGGCAGCGGCGGCGGCAGGGCGGCGGCTTCTTCCTCCAGCGGCGGGTCGATCAGGAAGCGGGCGCGGTTGATCGGCGCGGCGGCGACCACGGCAGCGCTGGCCGGCGGTGCCACGATGGCGTCGGCGTACGGGGCGAAGATCGCCTCCGGCAGTGCCGATTCGTTGACGCTGGCGCGAGCCAGGGTGGCGGCGAAGCCGGTGCTGCCGCGGGTGGGCACGATCTCGTCGGCGCTGTCCAGAGTGCGGCCGGTGGCGCCGACGGCGGCGCGGGCGAGGGCGGCGACGGCCGAGGTGGTGGCGGCCACCGGCTCGGCGGCCGGGGTCGCGGTGCGGCGGCGGGTCACCGCGGCGATCACGGCGTCGGCGGCGGTGCGCGGCTTCGGCGGCGGCGGCGGGGCGATCTCGCGGCGCGAGGCTTCCAGTGCTCGCTGCACGGCGCTCTCGTCGTAATGGGCGGCGGCGACGATCTCCACGCCTTCCTCGATCCGGCGGTTGGACAGGATCACGGCGTCGGGGCCATGTTCCTTGCGCACCAGGTTCATGGCCGAGCGCATGTCGGCGGCGACGAATCGTTTGATTTTCATGCTGTGGTCACGGGACGAAGTCGGCGGAGTGGCGATCGAGGAACGCGGGTGGTCGGTGGTCTGCACGGTTCGGGTTCCCCTTGGAATCTGTCGTGTATTGCGGTTTGAACGTGGTGTCTGTTTTCTGGCGCGTGGAAGGCGGGCGTCAGCTGATCGTTCCGACCAGTTTCAGGCGCTTGTCTTCCGGCACCTCGCTGTAGGCCAGGACCGAAAGCGACGGAACGCTGTGGCGGACCAGGCGGGCCAGCGCGGCGCGCACCGGACCCGGTACCAGCACCACCGCCGGCTCGTTTCGCGCTTCCTGCTTGCTGACACATTCGGCCAGGCTCTGGTGCAGTCGCTCTGCGAGTCCGGGTTCCAGCGCGGCGCCGTTGCCCTGGGTAGACTCCTGCAAGACACGTTCCAATTGCGGGTTGAGCGTGAACACCGGCAGCTCCGCCGACATTCCGGCGATCTCCTGCACGATGAAGCGGCCAAGAGCGGTGCGCACGGCAGCGGTCAGCGTGGCCGGGTCCTGGCTCATGGGGGCGTGCTCGACCAGCGCTTCGGCGATCTTGCGCAGCTGGCGGATCGGAATGCGCTCGACCAGCAGGTTCTGCAGCACGCGCACGACCGCCGACAGCGGCAGCGCCTTCGGTGTCAGATCTTCGACGAGCTTGGGCGCGCTCTTGCCCAGGTTGGCCAGCAGGTGCTGCACTTCTTCGTGGCCCAGCAGTTCCGGCGCATGCTCGCGGATCAGGTGCGACAGGTGCGTGGCGACCACGGTGGCCGGGTCGACCACGGTGTAGCCCATGGTTTCGGCCTGGGCACGCTGGTGCGGCTGGATCCAGGTGGCATCCAGGCCGAACGCGGGGTCCTTGCCGGCGATGCCTTCCAGCGGCCCCAGCGCGCTGCCCGGGTCCAGCGCCAGTTCGCGGTCGGGGTGGATGTCGGCGGTGGCCACCGGCACGCCGTGCACCAGGACGCGGTAGCCGTTGGCCGGCAGTTCCAGGTTGTCGCGGATGTGCACGGACGGGATCAGGAAGCCCACGTCCTGGGTCAGCTTGCGGCGCACGCCCTTGATGCGCGCCATCAGCTCGCCGCCCTGGTTGGCATCCACCAGCGGGATCAGCCGGTAACCCACTTCCAGGCCCAGCGGATCGACCGGGCGCAGTTCGTCCCAGCTCAGCTCGGCGGTGGGCGCGGCGGCCGGGCGGCCGAGGGCATTCAACGGGCCGGCTTCAGCGGCGGCAGCGGCCGGATCGGCCGGCGGTGCCTGGCTCTTGCGGTACAGCTTCCAGGCGATGAAGCCGAGGATCGCGGCCAGCGTCAGGAAAGCGACGTTGGGCATGCCGGGGACCAGGCCGACCAGGCCGAGGATGCCGGCGGTGATCGCCAGTGCGCGGTACTGGCCGAACACCTGGCCGGTCATGGCCTGGGCCATGTCCTGCGAGCGCGAGGCGCGGGTAACCAGCATCGCCACGGCGCTGGAGATCAGCAGGGCCGGCAGCTGCGCCACCAGGCCGTCACCGATGGACAGCAGGGTGTAGGTGGCGGCGGCATCGCCGAACGGCATGCCATGCTGCAGCACGCCCACCGCCAGGCCGCCCAACATGTTGATGAACAGGATCAGGATGCCGGCGATGGCGTCGCCGCGGATGAATTTGCTGGCGCCGTCCATCGCACCGTAGAAGTCGGCTTCCTCGCGGACCTCTTCACGGCGGGCCTTGGCTTCTTCACGCGTCAGCAAACCGGCGTTCAGATCGGCGTCGATGGCCATCTGCTTGCCAGGCATGGCGTCGAGGATGAAGCGCGCGGTCACTTCCGAGACGCGCCCGGCGCCCTTGGTGATGACCACGAAGTTGATGATGGTCAGGATCGCGAAGACCACGATGCCCACGGCGTAGTTGCCGCCGATGACGAATTCACCGAAAGCGGCGATGACCTTGCCGGCCGCATCGTGGCCGTTCTGGCCGTTGAGCAGGATGACGCGGGTCGAGGCCACATTCAGCGCCAGCCGCAGCATGGTGGTGACCAGCAGCACGATCGGGAAGATCGTGAAATCCAGCGGGCGCTTCACATAGACCACCGCCAGCAGCACCATCAGCGAGATGGCGATGTTGAAGGTGAACAGTGCATCGAGCACCGGCGCGGCCAGCGGCACTACGACCATGGCCAGCAGGGCCAGCACGATCAGCGGTGCGCCAAGACCCTGGCGGATCATCTCCAGGGCGCGGCGGGTATTGAAGCCGGAAGCCTGGGCGTTCACGGGCGGCCTCCCTTGCCGAATTCATCCACGTCCACATGCGGGGCGGACGGCATCGGGCCGGTCCGCCAGCTGCGCAGCTGGTAGACGTAGGACAGCACCTGGGCGACGGCGGAGTACAGTCTCACGGGAATTTCCTTTCCGAGTTGCCCCTCCCGATACAAGGCGCGTGCCAAAGGCGGGGCAGAGACGATCGCAACCTTGTTGCCGTCGGCCACTTCACGGATGCGCAGGGCGGTTTCATCCACGCCCAGGGCGACCACGGTGGGGGCGCCCATGCTGCCGCCTTCGTATTTCAGGGCCACCGCGTAGTGGGTTGGGTTGACCACCACCACGTCGGCGGTGGGCACCGCTTCCATCATCCGGCGGTTGGCCAGCTGCTGCTGCATGTGGCGGATGCGGCCCTTCACCTCGGGGCTGCCCTCGCTTTCCTTCATTTCCCGGCGCAGCTCTTCACGGGTCATCTTCAGCTTGCGCATCCAGTTCCAGCGCTGGTACGGGGCATCGATGGCGGCCAGCACCAGCATGGCCCCGGCCGCGGCCAGCAGCAGCTTCAGGGTGAAGCCCAGGCCGTGGCCGATGGCCGATTCCAGCGGCTGGTTCAGCAGGCCGCGCAGGCTGTCGAAGCTGGCGGCGAAGACCAGCATGGCCGAGGCGCCGACGAAACCCATGCGCAGCAGTGACTTGGTGAGTTCGGCCAGGGCTTCGGCACCCCACATGCGCTTCAGCCCGGACAGCGGGTTGAGCCGGTTCGCGTCGGGGACCAGCGACTTGTTCGACCAGCGCAGGCCGCCCATCGCCACCGGCGCCAAGAAGCTGGCCAGCAGGCAGACCAGCAGCAGCGGCCAGCAGGCCATCATCAGGCGCAGGAACAGCATGCCGAAGTGGCCGAACAGCAGCTGCGGGTTCTGCCACAGGGCGGGTTCGGGGCTGAGCGCGGCACGCATCCAGGCACGGCCGCCGGCCCCCAGCGAGGCTGCGCTGGCCATGATGGCGATGATGCCGGCACCGAACACGGCCACGGTCGCCAGTTCCTTCGAACGCGGGATGTTGCCCTGCTCACGGGCTTCACGCAGGCGTTTTTCGGTTGGTTGTTCGGTTTTTTCGCCTGCGTCTTCGTTCTCGGACATCACGGGCACTGCGGCTGGGGTTGCCGGGGTGCGTGCAAGATCCGTTCCGTGACGGCGGGACGGCGGGCCATTGCCGGTGCCGGGCAGCGCCGGGCCGTTGCACATGCAGGGGATTGGTAGCGCCGGGCCTTGCCCGGCGGGCCGTTGGCGTGGAAGGCGCGTGCCAACCAAGGTTGGCACCTACCAAAGCAGATTCAGGTGCCCTGGGAGCGCTCGACGGCGGCAGAGATTGACCGGGCTGCCTCGGTGGCGGCCTCCACTTCCTTCAGCGGCACTTCCCCCACGCCCAAGGCGCGCTCGATCTGCAGGTCGCTGCCTTGCGCGCTCAGTTGCGCCTGCAGGCGTGAGAAGTCACCGCACCAGAGTGTCTCCACGTCGCGGTCGCGGCTGCGGTCACGCTGGGCGTCCATCGCCACCGCGCGCACCTGCAGCCGACCATTTCCGGCATTTCCGCCGAGTTCCACGCCATAGCCGGGGCTCGCGGGTCGACGCAGAACGACGCGCCCCTGGTCGGTCCAGGCCGTTTCCATGCCTTCGCGCACTTCGTAGCCCAGCTCGGCGAGCCCGGCCAGCAGGGCGGCGCGGCGCGAGGCGGCCGCCTGCACCTGGTGGTGGTGATCGATGGCCTGCTGGCAGGCGTCGGCCAACGCGAGCAGGCGGGCAGCCGGCACCTGGGTATCGGCGGCGGCGGCCTCGCGCAGCAGCTCGACGTGGTTGTCCGCATCCAGCGTACCGAGGATGTGGGCCAGGTCCTGCAGATGCGTCAGGTGCTCACGCTGCTGACGGTAGGTATTGGCAGCGCAGGCAAGATCCAAGACCAGACTGTCCAGCAGCAGGTTGCGCCGCTGCGCGTCGGCCTCCGCCTCGGCTGCACCCAGCGCTTGCTGGAATGGCAACGCGGCGCTTTCTCCCTGCAGCAGCTGCAGCTCGGCGATGTGCCGATCAATGCGCAGCAGCCGTGGGTCACGTTCGGTGGCTGCCGCGCGCCCGGCGGTGGCAGGTTCAGTGGCATCCTCCTCGCGCAGCGCTGCGGCAATCCCGCGCTGTGCCTGACTGAGTGTCTCGCCCTGTTCGAGCTGGGCAAGCGCCAGCGTCGCCCGTGCCAGCAGGCCCTCGGCATGCGGTTCGGTGCCGCCATTCGCCAACCGGGTCAGTGCCGCGGACAGGTCGGCATCCACCGTCACGCCGCCGGCATGCAGTGCCTTGAGGAGGGTGCCGGCATTCTGTTGCTGGCGCCGGCCGCGTTGGCGCTGCGCGATGCGTTGTTCTATTGCGCGTTCCTCACGCTCGGCGATGTCGGCGCGCAGCCAGGCCCTCTCTGCGTTGATCAGGAGGGCGTATTGCGCATTGCCAGTGTTGGCGATTGCCGCGCGCAGCGTGTCACGGCGTGCCAGCACGGCGGCGAGCTGCGCCTGTTCCAGGGTCTGCAGCTGCAGGGCGCGTTGTTGCCAGCGCTGCACCTCGCGCTCCAGCAGGCGCAACATGTCCTCGCGCAGAGAGCGCAGTTCCGCTTCGGATTGGATACGGACTACTTTCGGACCACTCATGCGGAGGCCTCCGGGGCGGGAATATGCTCAAGGCCTTGGAATGGGGCGGAAGGTTCCAACGCCTGCTCCACTGCCTGGCGCAATCGTGCGCGCTCGCCATCTCCGTCGTGGTACCAGCCCTGCGACGACACACGATGTAGCCGGGGAATGGCGCGCCCCAGCACCGTCGGGCGCCAGATCTCGCGGGCGCGGGCCCGCTGCAGCAAGCCATGGCTGGGCGCATCGCACTCGATGCCAATGGCGTACAGACCCGTGCGCGGGTCTTCGATGGCGAAATCCAGGCCAAAGGCATCACCTTCGTTGGCCGGGTTGGCAGCCCAGCCCAGCAAGCGCAGGTACTCCCCGACGATGGCGACGAAACCGTCCTGGGTACCTCGTGCCGTGCTTGGAGCCGCGCTGCGGTCGGTCTGCAGGCGGTTGAGCAGGTTCGTGCTGGCCTCGAACTCACCTGCACACAGGGCACGCGCGTATTCCAGGTAGCCCTGCAGATAGTCGCGCGGGGTAGCGGGGGCGCGCTGGGTATTGAACATATCCGACACATCGTTGATCGGCATCGAGGTGATCATCACCACTTTCTGCCGCGCACGGGTGACGGCCACGTTCAGCCGCCGCTCGCCGCCGGTCTGGCCGAGCACACCGAAGTTGCGCCGGAACGTACCCTGGCCATTGCGGCCGAAGGTGGTGGAGAACACAATCACGTCGCGCTCGTCGCCCTGCACGTTCTCCACGTTCTTGATGAACACCGACATGTCTTCACCTTCCACGACCCGCTCGCGTTCCTGCTGCAGGGCCAGCCGGAACGGTTCGTCCTCGCTGGCGCGCAGTTCCAGCTGGTCCTCGATCAGCTCGGCCTGCTTGCGGTTGAAGGTCACCACGCCCACCGAAGGGCGCTGCGCACGGGGCGCCTGCCACAGGGCCTCAAGGTAGGCCACCACGCGTTCTGCCTCCCGCGCGTTGGTCTGGTTCTGGTACAGGCCATCGACCTGGATCAGCTGCAGCGGCTTGATCTGCTGGATGCGTGCCTGCGGGTGGCGCACCGGCACGTTCAGACGGTTGCCGTAGAAGGACGCATTGGAGAAGCCGATGAGTTCGCGGTACGCCGAGCGGTAATGGATCTGCAGGGTGGTCGTAGGCAGCACGGTGCGCGCCAGCTGCAGCAGGTCCGGGCAATCCTTGATCTCGCGCCGGTTCCAGTCGTCCTCAAATGCCTCGCGCTGCGCCTCGTCGGCCTCGGCGTCCGGCTCATCGCCATCGAACATCTCGGCTTCATCGCTATCCACGCGGCTGGAGAAGAAGGCGGTGGGCGGCATCTGCTTTTCGTCACCACTGATGATCGTGACCTTGCCACGGAACAGGGTGGGCAGGGCGTACTCCACCGGCATCTGCGAGGCCTCGTCGTAGATCACGGTATCGAACAGGCCGGCCTGCAGCGGCAGTACGCGGCTGGCCACATCCGGGTTCATCAGCCAAACCGGGCGAAGGTGCATGAGGCCCAGTTCGCTGCCCAGCTCGATGAACTCGCGCAGGCGCCGCGACCGGCGCCCGGTCAGCCGGGTGACGTCTTCCCATTGTTTGCGGTTGCCCAGAGCGGCCATGTCCAGCTGGCCGCCAAGCAGATCACGGTTCAGGCGGCGCATCTGCCGGTCGGCCTCGGCCAGGGCGGTGATCTTCGCCTGCGCTTCGTCCTGGCTGAACTGAAGTTCGGGCAGTTCGTGCTCGATACGGTGCTTCCAGCCCAGCCGGGCCTCGCGGTTCAGCAGCCGGCGTACGGCGCCCTCCAGCTGGTCGGCGGGCACCGCATCCAGCTGTGCCTCACGCTGGCGCAGCTGTCCCAGCAGCTGGCGGGCGGCATCATCGAGCTGACCGGCGCGGCCACGGAACCGTTGATAGGCCGCCAGGGTGGGCAGCGCGGCGTGCAGCCGTTCCAGCGCAAGCTGGTTGTCCAGGTCGTGCAGGACGTTGTGGCGCAGCTGTTCGGCCAGCGGGTCATCGAGCCATTCCTGGAGGGGGGCAAGCTGGTGCAGGCTGGCCTGGCGCGCGGTATGCCTCAGCAGCGAGGCCTCAAAGTCATCCAGCAGGATCTGCAGCTGGGCCTTGTCGGCGGTCAGCATGGCGGTGTCGGTCTGCTGCGCACGCGGGGATTGCGCAAGCGCGCGCGCCAGGGCCTGCACCTCCAGCAGCCCGGCGAGATCCTGATGCAGCTGTGGCAGCAGATCGGCACCGCCATCGGCGGCGACGGCCGGAAGCCCCAGCACCGCGCGCGCGCTGTTGTACTGGCTGCGCAACGGGGCCAGCTGCAGCTCCAGGCGCACTGCGCCCAGCAGCGCTGGCAAGGCGGCAGGAGATGCGACGCCACCGTGGTCGCGCAGCAGCCGCTTGAGGCGGCCGTGCTGTACGAGGTGGCGTGGATTCAGGCGGGCCCACCAGGTCGTACGCGCGATCACGTCCGTGCAGTCCTGCGCATGCCGGCGCAGTGTTGCTTCATCCAGCCGGGCCAGTGCGGCGGACAGGCCCGGCACCGCGCTGCCATGATTGGCCTGGCCAAGCTGCTGCTCGACCCGCCGCAGCTGGACGACCAGGCCGTCGCCCTTGACCGGATCACTGCCGCTTGCGCTGCGGAAGATCGGCAGCCAGCGGGCAAGACGCTGGCGCTGTTCGTCACGCAGGGCCAGCAGCGTGGTCACATGCGCACTGATCCAGGCCCGGTAGGGCGCCGCATCCTCGATCTCGAAGCTGGCCGGATGGTCGGCCAAGGTCTGCTGGCGTTGCTGTTCGGCCTGCATGAAGGCCTGCAGGCTTTCGGCGAAGGCTTCCACCGTGGCGGCATCTGCGGCAAACGGCTGAAGGTCCGCCAACGCACTGCCTTCGTAGCGGGCCGGCAGCCACCAGCGCACCAGCGGGGCACACTGCTCTTCAAGCGCGGTGAGCTGGGCCATGTCCAGTGTGCCCAGGCGCTGCCGCAGCGCGGGAAATTCCAGGGGCGGTGCGCCGGTCTCCAGCTCGATCAGCTCGCCCAGCAGCTGCCGATAGCTGAGGTGGCTGAGCGGATCGATGCGATGCAGGCTGTGCTGGAAGCGGTCCAGATCGCCTTCAAGGGCCTCGATTCGGGCGGCGGTACGCTCGCGCGCGGCGCGCCGGTCCTGATCACCGCTGCCCTCGGCGAACAGGCGTTCCAACTGTTCGCGGATCGAGCGGATGACCGGCTCGCGATCCTGGTTGACGTCGTTGAGCATGACGATGCGCTGGCCCAGGCCTTCGGCAACCAGGCGTTTGTGCACGACCTCAAGCGCGGCGTGCTTCTGGCAGACGATCAGCAGGCTGCGCCCGCGGCCGATCGCATCGGCCACCATGTTGACGATGGTCTGGCTCTTGCCGGTGCCGGGCGGCCCTTCGATCAACAGGCCTGGGCCCTGGCGGGCCCGCAGCACCGCGGCCTCCTGAGAAGGATCGCTGGCGACGGTGAAGTAGCGTTCCAGCTCGGGCGGCGCAGCGGTAGCCGCCGCGGCCGCATCGGCCTCGCCGGCCGCAGGCGGTGCCAGGCGCAGCGCCGTCTCCAGGCCGGTGCCGTTGGGCGGGAGCACCTTCAGCTGCCGGAGGTCCTCGCCAATTGCCTGGCCCATGAAGGTGACATGGAAGAAGACAGCGGCACATTCCAGTTCGTCGCCGAGTGGATCGACCGCCACATCGGGGCCGGGCAGGGCCGTCAGGGTGCGTGAGCGGACACGGGCCAGCATGCCGAAGGCATCCATCACGTCGGAAGCGCGCAGCGACGATCGGCCCAGCAGTTCATCGGCCGATGTCTGCCAGCGGCGGAACATCTCCGAACCCACGATGCTTTCCAGTGCCGGATTGATCCGCACTTCTTCGCGCTCGCCATCGAAGGCAAGGTTGGCCTGGTAGCGTTGGGCCAGCGCCATGTCCAGCTTTACCGGCCACAACAGCAGCGGAATGATGCGGGTGCGCGCGTTGCTGCGCGGATCGCGGCTGAGCAGGAACGGGAAGCCGAGGTACAGGCCATCGATACCGGTATCGCGCTTGTAAAGGGTGCTCTGCCGCAGCAGCGAGCGCAGCCGCTGTTCAGCCGCAGGGGTGCGCTGGAGCGCTTCCGGATCGACCGCCACGGCGCGTGCGTTGCGCTGCAGCAGGTGGTCGAGCAGGGCGGGGGCAGGGCGCCGCGGGCAGTCCAGTTCGCGGATATCCACCCGCCCGGTGGTCTTGCCGATGCTCATCCGCACCAGGGGGCCACGCATGACGGCGGTCACAACCTTCTTTTCGAAGAAGTCCAGGATCTGGGCCACGTACTGCTGGCGCTGCGGCTGCTGCCAGCGGCTGCCGGGGACGGCCAGCACCACCAGCGCGCGCGCCAGCGGCATGCGCCGTTCCAGGCGGAACTGTTCGGCCCAGCTGTCGATGACGGGCATGCCGCAGCGCGCGAAGCCCAGGATACGTTCGTCCATCGCCCGGTACAGCTCGGTGCGTGGGTGCTGCAGCAGCAGGGTGGCCGCTGCGGCATCCCACTCGGCAAGCCCGGCCTTGGCCGCCAGTTCGGTCGCCTCGGCGACGATGGCATCGACCGAGCGGAACTGCCCGATGGCGGCACTGAGCAGGACGATCAGGTCCTCCTCGGTGACCATCCTGCGTTCGGCCAGGGTTGCCAGGCCGGGGTGGTCCGTATCCGGCAGCAGCCGCTGCCGTTCCTGCCACTGGCTGGCCAGGCGTGCCCGCGAGGTGGACAACAGGTAGACCCGGAGCACTTCTTCGATGAGGTCGATCTGCTGGTGAAGCGCGCGCTGTCGCACGTTCTGCGCACGCAGCTTCAGCCGCGACAGCCACGCATCGGTCTGCAGTTGTTCAAGCAGGTCCGGTACCGAGCCGCTGATCAGGCGGTAGCCTTCCAGTGGGTTCTCAAGCAGCCAGCCAGGGGTGACGATGCTGCCACGGTGGATGAGCGGCATTTCCGGGTTGAGGATCTTCAACGCCAGCATCAGCCTGAAATCCTCCTCCACGCCCTCATGCTGGACCACCTGGCGGAGCGCGGACACGATGGAAGGCGCAAGCCCGGCCTGGTCTGCCCAGGTGACGATGACCCCGCGCAACAGGCTGTCACGTGCTTCGTCCCAGTGCTCGGCCTGTGCCGCCTCCAGGGCAAAGATCGCAGGGCGCTGGAAGCGTCGTTCGCCGAGGCGCAGGCTTGCGCCGTCACCTTCATCGCGTTCCTGCGCGGGCGAGGGCGGCGCGGCCACCGCGATACCGGCCAGCCAGTCCGACACCTGCGGCCACTGCCAGCGCTGGTGGCGGTCACGCACCAGCAGGCCGCGCAGCAGCAGGTTCAGGTCCGGATCGATGTCCGGCGGAATCGGTACGCCATTGGCCAGCACGTGGATCAGGTAGGCGTTGGCGTGGGTCCCCTCGAAGCAGCGACCCTGGGTCAACTGTTCCAGCAGGATCATGCCCAGGCTCCACCAGTCCGAGGCAGCGGCGACGCCGCCGGCAATGGCTTCGGGCGCCATGTAGCGGCTGGTTTCCAGCGGCGAGACGATGTCCAGGTCGAACTCGGACAGGCGCGCTGAGCCGAAGCCGCTGATGACCATGTCCAGAGGGTCGCGCGAACGGATCAGCAGGCTGGCTGGGCGCAGGTCACGGTGGCGCAGTCCGGCTTCGTTGAAGGCGTGCAGGGCCTGGCCCAGCTCACGCACCACATGGCGCACGGCCTCACCATCGGCAATGACGCTGCCGAGATCGGCCAGGCTGCCGCCGGCAAGCATCTCCACCACCTCATAGGCACGGTCATCCCAGCGCCCGGTCGCGATGATGTCCGGCACGTGCTCACGCGGCAGCCGCCGGATGACATCGTAGACCGCGGGGTCCGGCTCGGCGCCGGCGCGGTACAGGGTGAGCACCGCCACCTGCCCAGTCTGCGCATGCTCGGCCTGGTAGCGCTCGCGGACGCCATCGCTGCTGCTGATCTGGCGCAGCAGCCGCCACTGGTCGATGACCGTTTCGGCAGTCGCTGCATCGGCATCGGGCGCTGCGTCGGGGGCGGCATCGGCAGCACGCGGCATTGCCGGTGCATCCCCGGTTGCGGGTTCTGCGCCGCACTCCAGGCACATGAGGTCGCCGGCGTCCAGTGCGTGGCCGTTGCTGCAGAGGGCTTCGACGCGCGCATCGTGCGGCACCTCGGAAACCTCTTCCTGGGTGCGCAAGATGCGCGGCCGCCAGCCATCAGCATGGATGGGCTCGCCAGCCAGGTCCCACCCGCAGGGATGCGTGCCGACCTCGCCTTCGCAGAACAGTTCATGCAGACCGCGTTCGGTATGGCAGTTCGGGCAGAATCGGATCATGCGGTTACTCCACGTCGCCGCCGCTCGGGGCGTGCGCGCTGGTCTGTAGGTAATGACCTTGCGCGCGCAGCATTCCGCGCAGGCGCAGCAGATCATTGTGTCGGGGGATGCCGGCCATCCACACGCTGCCATCGTCGTCAAACATGATGTCCAGCACCTTGTCTGCGGTCGCATGCAGGCGATCAAGTCCTGCCAGCCGTTCGCGGCCAAGGTCGGTCAGCAGGCTCAGCCGCTGGTTGTCGCTGCCGCGCAGCGCCCGGGTCTGCCCGGCAGCGGCGAGGTAGGGGTCGCTCATCAGGCCGTCAATCAGACCCTCCGCGTGGTGCAAGCGCGCCTGCAGCGCCTCCAGCGGATGGCCGCTGTAGACCAGGATGTCGCCGGGTCCACGCGAGCGCAGGCCGCGCAGCAGGGCGCACAGTGCTTCGAACTGGTCGAACGGCTCGCCGCCGGAGATCGTCACCCCGTCGGCCTGCTGCCACCACGGCGCGAGCTGCTCAAGCAGCACGTCCACCTCGATGCGGCGATGGCCCGGTCCCCATGTATCGGCCGAGATGCAGCCGGGGCAGCGGATGCTGCAGCCCTGGAACCAGATGCCGAGCCGCTGGCCCGGCCCCAGCGTGGTGACGGGAAAGTGCACACGCGAAAGACTGACCTGCATGCTCAGGCCCGTTCTACGGCCAGTCCGCCCGGTTGCACGGCGGTGATGACGAAGTGCTCGCCGGGTTGCGCGTCCTGGTCGAACAGGACACGTGCGAGCGGGTTGAGCAGGCGCGCCTCGATCTGGTTGCGGATGCCACGGCCGCCGTTTGAAAGGTCCTGCAGGCACTGTGCCTGCAGCGTATCGCGGGCGTCAGCGGCCAGGGTCACGGTCAACTGTTGTGCATGCAGATCCTGCAGGGTGGCGTCGACCATCTGCTCGAAGATCTGCACGGCCACGTCATCACGGATGAAATCGAAAACAATGATGTTTTCACCGATGCGGTTGAGGATCTCCGGCCGGTTCAGTACCAGCTTGAAGTGGCGGTCGATTTCGCAGTGGACCTTTTCCTGCACCTGTTCAAATGCTTCGCCGGGCAGCACGTTGGCGACGCGCTCGCCGTGTTCACCTTGGCGATAGATGCCCAGGTTGGAGGTGAACACGATCAGCGCCTCGGAGAAGTAGACCCTGTCGCCGCGGCCGGAGGTCAGCACGCCGTCGTCGAGGATCTGCAGGAACTTGTCGAGGATGCGTGGATGCGCCTTTTCGATCTCGTCAAACAGCACGACGCTGAAGGGCTTCTCTCGGATCGCATTGGTCAGCTCGCCGCCGACGTCATAGCCGACGTAGCCGGGCGGGGCACCGGTCAGACGCTGGTCGGCATGTTCGGCACTGAATTCGGACATGTCGAAGCGGATGTACGCCCCTTCATCGCCGAACAGCAGGCTGGTCACGGTTTTGGCCAGTTCGGTCTTGCCGACACCGGTCGGGCCTGCGAGGAAGGCCACGCCGCGCGGTCGGTTGCCCTTGCGGCGGACGCCAACGCCGGTCATCGCGCGCTTGACGATGTCCAGCATATGGGTCACCGCGTGGTCCTGGCCCTTCACCCGCTGCTGCACATAGCCCTGTGCCGCGCGGATGCGCGGTCGGTCGATGCGAAGCCAGGGGTCCTCGGTGACGCCGATCTTGTAACGGCGCACTGCATCGCTGATCTGCTCCATGCCCACGCCTTCCACACGTGCCAGCTGCGCGATCGCGGTCAGGTCCAGCAGCAGCAGGCCTTCGGTTTCGGTGACGAATGAATCGACGGATTTCTCCAGGACATCTGCCAGCGCCGTTGCGGCGCCGGGCAGGCCTTTCAACAGGGCAGGTGCCAATGCGCGGCGAATCTGCTGATCGGGCTTGCCGACCGCGACCGGGTGCAGCCGCGGGTTGCCCACCACCAGCCAGTCGGGGAGGTCGCCTTCCTTTTCGACCACCCACAGCACGCTGTTGAAGAACGGCCTGCGTGCCGCAGTGGCGGGGCGGCTGCGCGCCTGGTGGGCGAGTACCAGGGCGTGGGTAAACAACTGATGCTCGGCTGCACTCAGACTGTCGCTGCGAACGCTCAGGCGCGAGGCAAAGTCCACGATCAGCGCGATTGGTTCGCCGCCGCGGTTGACCAGGCGCTGCAGGGTCGCCGAGAGCAGGTCGACACCCGCCGCGGCGGCGCCGTTGGCAGGGGTCAGGCCCAGCTCCCGCAGCAGCGCATCGTCCTCGCCCGGCTCGCTGCCGGGGCGGCCCAGCACGCGAAAGCCGGCCAGCGGATCCCAGCTGAGGACCTGGCTGAAGCCCTCGTCAAGCAGGGTCGTGCACAGGTGCTGGTTGAAGCTCTGTGCCGTCACCAGGCCCGGCTGCAGCTCGCCTGCCTGCAGGTCGCGCACGTTGCCGGAGAGCACGAACTGGCTCTTGAGCGGCAGGAAGCGGACCACGTCACGCTCCCATCGAGGTTTCTCGAACTGATTCTTCCCTGACATCTCGTTTCCCGGCTCGCCTTTGTACCCCGTGAAGCGTATTGCGCACGTCAGGCAATTGCCAGCCGGGGCAGCCCGGAAATTGCCCGGTAGGGCAATGCCGGCCTGGCGTGATGTCTGGAGTTGCCAGGGCTGGTGCAGGCGCCCACCCTCAGTCGAGCGCAGGCTCGGCGCTACAGGGTTCTGTATGCCGCCTGCAGCGGTATCGTCAGCACGCTGTCGCTGTGCCAGTCCACCTGCAGCGGGGCGCCCGCATCTGCGGCCGACTCATCGCTGACATCGCCGCCGGTGCCGCGGTTTACCTGGTGCATCGCGTCCTTCAATACGTCCACCTTCACCAGCAGGCGGCTGCCGGGGGCCAGGCGGCGCGCAACCATGCGGGTGCGGTCGAAGGGCTGGTGGGTCCATTGCCCAGGCTGCAGCAGATGGCGCGTGGTCGCATCCCGCACATGGCTGGCCCGGCCCATGTAGTAGGACAACTGCATGCGGCACCCATCGGCAAGCAGCTCGTAGAGGGTGACCGTGAAATCCAGGTCGCGCTTGTTGATACGCACCTTCAGGTCGCCGGAGAAGCTGCCCACCAGGTCCATCGGTTCACTGAACGGCGCGGAGACGAAGGACGACGCGGTGTCTGCCGTGTCCTGCGCTTCGATGATCGGGAACGGGTAGTAGCCGTGGCGCATTTCGTTGCGGTCGGCCATGTCGACGGTCTGCCGCAGCTGGCTGGGTGTCGGCGTCTGTTCCTGCAGGCGGTGGTACCCCTCGGCCGAGGCGGGCGCGGTGGACAGGTGATAGCGGCGCTGGCCGCCCGCCGCGGCCTGCAGGGTGGGCGCATGGCCCCAACGGTTGGCGCCCATCAGCTGGTAGTCGACCCGGTCGGGCACTAGCGCCGGGCGCGGTGCACCGCGCAGGACATGGTCCAGCCACTCGAAGGTCACGGCCGGCGTATCGAACTGCGCGTCCGGGTCCAGCGCATAGCCGCGCAGCTGCGTGGGCTTGAGTGCCGACTGCGCGCCGCCATGGTCGTAGGGCCCGATCAACAGGGCGTGGTCGGCATCGGGGCGGTGCCGCAGATGCTCCTTGACGTACTGCAGCGCCGAGATCTGGCCATCGTCGTAATAGCCGGTGATGGTCAGTACCGGGATGCAAATGTCATCGAACTGGTCGCCATAGGGGACCATCGCCTGCCAATACGCGTCATACCCGGGACGGTCGAGCCAGCGCTGCAGCCTCGGGTTGGGTGTGCCGTCCACCTGGTCGATCTGCCGGTATGGGCGGCCCGAGGCATACCAGCGCGGGCCCAGCTGCTGCCAGCGTGCGTTCTGGTCATAGGTGGCGTCGTCCAGCATCGGCCCGTTTGCTGCGTAGAACGCCCAGCCGTAGTTGGCACTGAGGAAGACGTTGTTGTCCATCGGCAGACCCTGGCCGGGGATGGCGGCGACGTAGGGCACGATGGTCTTCAGGGCAGGGTGGTGGTGGCGCGCCGCCGCCCAGGCGGTGAAGCCCTCGTAGCTGCCGCCGTACATCGCCACCCGGCCATCGTTCCAGGGCTGGCGGCTGATCCAGTCGATGGCGGCGTTGGCGTCCTCACCGTCATGTTCGTAGGGAGCGATGGTGCCGGTGCCCTAGCCCTTGCCGCGTGCGTCCACGCTGATCCCAGCGTAGCCATGGGCGGCGGCAAGCAGCATCTTCAGCATCATCCAGTCCGCTGAACAGTGCATGGAACGCGCCCGCGTAAGCCGGGTCGTCGGTACCCGCGGCCGTGGCCATCAGTAGCATCGAGGTCCAGCGCTGCGCCGCCGCGGGGTCGCCAGCAGTGATCAGCCCTGCGCGCACCTGCTGGATGGATGCCTGCGCCTTGGCAAAGCGGCCGCCGGCCCCCAGCGAGGCGGCGCTGGCCATGATGGCGATGATGCCGGCACCGAACACGGCCACGGTCGCCAGCTCCTTCGAGCGCGGGATGTTGCCCTGCTCACGGGCTTCACGCAGGCGTTTTTCGGTTGGTTGTTCGGTTTTTTCGCCTGCGTCTTCGTTCTCGGACATCACGGGCACTGCGGCTGGGGTTGCCGGGGTGCGTGCAAGATCCGTTCCGTGACGGCGGGACGGCGGTAGCGCCGGGCCGGGCCCAGCGTCAGGTCGAGTCCGGTGGCGGCGGGCTTTGCGCCAGTTCCACCCGTGGCCGCGGCAGGTCGTGCAGCTGCATGAAGCGCGCCGCATCCACCGGCCGGCCCAGCAGGAAGCCTTGCAGGTAATCGCAGCCCAGGCGCTCCAGGTATGCCCGCTGGGCAGCGGTCTCCACGCCTTCGGCCACGATGTCCATGTCCAGTGCGTGGCCGAGGGCCACGATGGCTGAGACGATCACCACGTCTTCGGCACTATGTTCCAGGTCGCGCACGAAAGCGTGGTCGATCTTGATCTCGGTGGCCGGCAGACGCTTCAGGTACAGCAGGCTGGAATAGCCGGTACCGAAATCATCGATGGAAATACCCACGCCCAGCGCCGACAGCGCCTGCAGCAGGCGCAGGCTGGTGTCGGTATCGCGCATCACCGTGCTTTCGGTGATCTCCAGCACCAGCTGGCGCGGGCTGATGCGATGGCGCTCGATCACCTCGGTCACATCCTGCAGCAGGTGCGGCGAGCCGAACTGCACCGGCGACAGGTTGACCGCCATGGACCAGCCCTCGTGGCCGGCGTCGTGCCAGCGGCGCAGCTGCGCGCAGGCCTGGTCCAGCGCCCAGCGACCGATCTCGTTGATGGCGCCACTGCGCTCGGCCAGGCGGATGAAGCGATCCGGCGGGATCAGGCCTTGCTCGGGATGACGCCAGCGGATCAGCGCCTCGGCCCCGGCCACCTTCTGCGTGGCCACCTGGATCTTCGGCTGGAAGTGCAGGAACAGCTGGTCGCTGCTGATCGCTTTGCGCAGGTCGGCCAGCAGTCGGAACTGCTGCTCGGCGCTGTCGTTCATCCAGTCGGCGAACATCACGAAGGCATTGCGGCCGGATTCCTTGGCCTGGTACATCGCCGCATCGGCAAAGGCCATCAGCTGCCGTTCGCTGGCAGCATGGTCCGGGCAGATCGCCACGCCGATGCTGGCGGTCACCTGCAGTTCGCTGTCGGGCAGCAGCGGGGCGCTGCCCACCGCCTGCAGGATGCGCCGGGCCAGGGTCGGCAGATCCTCGTCGTGATCGATGCGCACCACCAGTACGAACTCGTCGCCGCCCAGCCGGGCCAGCAGGTCGTTGGGCCGCAGCAGCTGGCGGGTGCGTTCGGCCACCGCCACCAGCAATGCATCACCGGCCTGGTGGCCATAGGCATCATTGACCTGCTTGAAGCCATCCAGGTCCATGAACATCACCGCGAAGCGGCTGCCGCCCTGTTCGGCCTCGGCCAGTGCCTGCACGATGCCCCGCTGCAGCAGCAACCGGTTCGGCAGGCGGGTGAGCGGATCGTGCAGCGCCGCCTGGGTGAGTTCCTGCTGGGCATCGGTCAGCGATGTGCTCAGCATCGAGTTGCGCAGCCGCAACAGCTGCGCTTCCACCCGCTGGTCCATCCAGGACACCACCAGCACCACCGCCAGGATCGCCACGGTGAGCACCACCACCAGCATCGCCAGCCAGGTGCTCTGCAGGCCATTGCCCACCGCCGCACCGCAGACGCTGCCTTCCGGGAAACGCGCGGCGGCCATGCCGGTGTAGTGCATGCCGACGATGGCCAGGCCGAGCAGGCCGGCAGCGGCCAGGCGATCAACGCTGCGGGTGTGCTGCGCGCGCAGCCGGAAGGCGACGTACAGCGCCACCCATGAAGCGGCCACGGCGACCAGCAGCGACAGCGCCAGCCAGACCGGGTCGTAATCGATGCCCGGGTTCATGCGCATCGCGGCCATGCCGACGTAGTGCATGCCGGCGATGCCCGTGCCCATCAGCACCGCGCCACCGGCCAGGCGCGGGTGCGGCAGGGTGCGCAGCGAAACCAGCCACAGCGCGAACACCGAGGCGGCGATGGCCATGCCGAGCGAGAGCAGCGTGATCGGCAGGTCGTAGCCCAGCGGGATGGGCAGGTTGAAGGCGAGCATGCCGATGAAGTGCATGGACCAGATGCCCAGGCCCATGGCAAAACCGCCGCCCAGCCGCCACCACCAGGTGGCGCCTTTGCCAGGCGCGGTGACCGTGCGGCCGGCCATGGCCAGCGCGGTGTACGACGCCATTACGGCGACCAGCAGCGAAACGGCTATCAGCCACGGGTTGTACGTGCCTACCAGCATTCGTCTTTCTCCCGGACCATCCTGTCGACGGAAAAACTACGTTGGGGCATGGATGAGGCAGGCAGCCCGCACGGCGGCTGCCACGTGCGGTGTCCCCCTGGGTCCCGCCCATTCACTCTAGCGCGAACTGGTGGGAGAGGGGTAGAGCCGAGCCTATGCTCGGCTTCCTCCTTCGGCCAGGAGCAGCCGAGCATGCGCTCGGCTTTACAGATACGCGTCACCGGGTGACGGCACCCGCCGCTTCGAAGGCCGCGTCGAACAGGCGCTGCACCGGCGGGCCCATCTCACCCATCAGCAGGGCCAGCAGGAACAGGCCCAGCAGCAGCGAGACCGGCAGGCCCAGCTGGATCGGATTCATTGCGGGCGCTGCACGCGCCAGCACGCCGAAAGCGAGGTTCACCGCCAGCATCGCCACCGTCAGCGGGATGGCCAGGGTGAGGGCGCCGCGCAGGGCGGTCAGCAGCAGGGTCGGGGCGATGCTGAAGAAAGCGGTCGGGTCGGGCAGGGGCGCACCGATCGGCAGCGCGCGGTAGCTGTCCACCACCAGCGAGATCAACGCCAGATGGCCGTTGGCGGTGAAGAACAGCAGGCCGAACAGCAGGTAGAACCACTGGCCGATGACGCCGGAGGTGCCGCCGCGCAGCGGATCGCTCATCTGCGCGAAGGCCAGGCCGGTGCCCTGCGCGACCAGTTCGCCGGCCATGGCGCCGGCCTCGAAGATCAGCCGCAGCATGAAGCCGATGGACACGCCGATGGCGAGTTCACGGGCGATGGTCAACACGGTGGCGGCGTCGAAGCCGGCCCATTCCGGTACCGGCGGCAGCAGGGGGGCCAGGGCGATGGACAGGGTGCCGGCCAGGATCACGCGGATCCGCTGCGGCACCGCGCGGGTACCGATCATGGGCATGGCCATCGCCACCGCGCCGATGCGCAGCATCGTCCACAGCACCGTGGCGATCATGCTGAAGGCCTGCAGGCCGTCGGCAGCCATCTGGGTGGCGGCATCCATCAGCGCGTAGTTCCTAGCCGATCAGGTGTGGAATGCGCTGGAACAGCAGCGTGGTGAATTCGACCAGGTGGCCGATCAGCAGGCTGCCCAGCGCAAACAGCACGGCCGTCAACGCGGCGGCTTTGGCGACGAAGGCGATGGTCGGCTCGTTGAGCTGGGTCGCGGCCTGCACCACGCCCACCACCACGCCCACCACCAGCACGGTGAGCAGCAGCGGGCCGGCCACCCACAGCACGGTGATCAGGCCGCCACGCAGTTCGGTCAAGGCAAGTTCGGGAGACATCATTGTTCCATCGGTAGCGCCGGGCCATGCCCGGCGGGGTATGCTCGATTCACGACGGGTTGAAGCTGGCCGCCAACGTACCGACCGTCAGCACCCAGCCATCGACCAGCACGAACAGCAGGATCTTGAACGGCGCCGACACCAGCATCGGCGACAGCATCATCATGCCCATCGACATCAACACGCTGGCCACCACCAGATCGATGATCACGAACGGGATGAAGATCAGGAAGCCGATCTCGAAGGCGGTCTTCAGTTCGCTGGTGACGAACGAGGCCACCAGCACCGGGAACGGGATCGCGTCGGGGCTGGCGTAAGTGCCGTGCCCGGCGATGCCGGCGAAGGTCATCAGGTCGGTCTCGCGGATCTGCGCCAGCATGAAAGCGCGCAGGGGCGTGGTGGTCATCGTCCAGGCGGTCTGGAAGTCGATCTCGCCGTTGAGGTAGGGCGCCATGCCCGTGCTCCACGCCTTGTCCCAGGTCGGCATCATGATCATCGCGGTCAGGAACAGGGCCAGGCCCAGCAGCACCTGGTTGGACGGCGTCTGCCCGGTGCCCAGCGCCTGCCGCAGCAGGCCCAGCACGATGATGATGCGGGTGAACGAGGTCAGCACCAGCAGCATCGACGGGATCAGGGTGATCGCCGTCATCAGCAGCAGGGTCTGCAACGGCAGGCTGACCGGCTGGCCGCCGATCTTGCCGACGTTGACGTCCGGCAGCGCGGCCGGCGCACCGGGCGCGGCAAATGCCAGCACGGGCAGCAGGCACAAAGCGATCAACAGCAGCCACGACAGAACGGTGGCGGGGCGGGTACGGGCGACACGCATGTCAGGGGTCCTTGCGCAGCCGCTGTTGCAGCAGCTGGGCGAAATTCGGCAGGTTCTTGAAGTCCGGCACGCGCGCGGGCGCGGGCGGCGGCAGCGGTTCGGAAAGGGTGTGCAGCGTGTTGATGCTGCCGGCGGTCACGCCCAGCAGCAGCTGCTGGCCATTGACCTCGACCACCACCACGCGTTCCTTGGCGCCGACATTCAGGCTGGCCACCAGCTTCATGCCCTCCGGGGGGCGGAAGCCACTGCCCGGCATGCGCTTGAGCAGCCAGCCGAGGCCGACCACCAGCGCCAGCACCGCCAGCAGCGCCAGCACCGCGCCGAAGAGGCTCGGTGCACTGGCCGCATGCTGGCCGATCTGCGGGGTGGTCTTCGCAGCCGCCTGGGCGGTGGCGAGCAGCAGGCTCAACGCAGTCTCCGGATCCGCTCGCTCGGGCTGACCACGTCGGTCAGGCGCACGCCGAAGCGATCGTTGATGACCACCACTTCGCCATGGGCGATCAGGGTGCCGTTGACGAACACATCCAGCGATTCGCCGGCGCCGCGTTCCAGTTCCACCACCGAGCCCTGGTTGAGCTGCAGCAGGTTGCGGATCGGCAGGCGGGCACGGCCGACTTCCAGCGACAGGGTCACCGGCACGTCGAGGATCACGTCCAGGTTCAGGTCCGGGCCGATCGACTCGTCGGCCTGCAGGTTGCCGAACTGGGCCGGGGTCGGTTCGAGGGCGTCGATATCGTTCATTGCGGGTCTTCCTGGATGACGGGTACGCGCGGGCGGGTGCCCGGCGGATGGGTAGCGGTGATCTTCACGGCGTTCATGCCGTTGGCGACGCCGAACTCGCCGGTGAATACCGGGATGTTCTCCACGCACAGCGGTACCTGCGGGTTCAGCTCGATCGGCAGGATGTCGCCGACTTTCAGCCGGGTCAGGTCACGCAGGGTCATGCGCTTGCTGGCCAGCACGCTGGACAGGGTCACTTCGGCGATGTTGAGCTGCTCGCGCAGCATCACGCCCCAGCTGGCATCGCGATCATTGCGGTCGCTCTGGATGCCGGCGTCGAGCAGTTCGCGGATCGGCTCCAGCATCGAGTACGGCAGGGTGACGTGGATGTCGCCGCCACCGCCGTCGAGTTCGACGTGCAGGCGGCACACGACCACGTATTCGCGCGGCGTCACGATGTTGGCGAAGTGCGGGTTGATTTCCGAGTTGATGTATTCGAAATCCACTTCCATCACCGGCGCCCACGCCTCGCGCAGGTCGGCGAAGGTCTGCTTCAGCAGCAGCTGGATCACCCGCATTTCGGTGGCAGTGAACTCGCGGCCTTCGATGCGGGTCGGGTAGCGGCCGTCACCGCCGAAGAAGTTGTCGACGATGGCGAACACCAGGGTCGGCTCGAACACGATCAGGCCGGTGCCTCGCAGCGGCTTGAAGCGGATCAGGTTCAGGTTGGTCGGCACATACAGCGAATGCATGTAATCGTTGAACTTGATCAGCTCGATGCCGCGTACCGAGAGTTCGGCCGAGCGCCGGATCAGGTTGAACAGGCCGATCCGCCACAGGCGCGCGAAACGCTCGTGGACCATTTCCAGGGTCGGCATGCGACCGCGGATGATCCGGTCCTGGCTGGCGAAATCGTACGAACGGGCCTCGCCACTGGGCGCCTCCGGTTCGGTTTCGACCGCGCCACTGTCCACGCCATGGAGCAGGGCATCGATCTCATCCTGGGACAGCAGGTCATTCATCGGGGGCAGCCCTTACTGGGTCACGAAGCTGGTGAACAGCAGATCGTCGGCACCGTTGTTGCCGGTCTCGGCCTTGAGCACCTTCTGCACTTCGGCCAGCGCATTGGCCTGCAGCTTCTGCTTGCCGGCGATGTCGGCGATCTGGTCGGAGGTCACCTGCGAGAACAGCATCAGCAGGCGTGCGCGGATGGCCGGGGCGTGGGTCTTGATCGCTTCCAGCGCGACCGGATCGCGGGTCATCAGCTGCACTTCCACCTGCAGGTAGCGCGGACCGTCCACCGAGCCGTTGAGATTGACCACGAATGCCGGATCCAGCGCGAAGTACTGTGCCGGGGCCGGCACGGCACTCTTCTTCGGGGCCTCGGCGGTCTTGTCTTCGTGCTTGGACTGGTTGAAGAACCAGACGCCGCCACCGGCGGCACCTGCGGCCAGCACGGCCACCAGGGCGGTGATCAACAGCGGACTGCGCGGCTTGGCGGCCTTGTCCTTGTCGGCGGTCTTCTTGGTTTTGTCAGCGGCTGCGGCCACGAGGTGAAGCTCCTGAGGGTTGCTTCACCGGGATATGCAAGGGGCGTGCCGCAGCGCGAGGAGAGGGGTGCGACGGAAAACTGTCGGTAGCGCCGGGGCATGCCCGGCGAATCGGAGACCTCACGCCGGGCATGGCCCGGCGCTACCGCTTACGCGTAGGCGTCCAGCAGCCCGCGCTGGCGCATCAGCTGTGCGGCTGACACCGTGGTGTCGCCCCGCGACGGTTCTCCGTCGCCGCCGGCCAGGTCGGCCGTGCCGCCGGGCTGCGCCGACGGACTGCCGTCGCCGCTGTTCTGGTGGCCGACATCGGCATGGGCGAGCTGGAAGCCCTGTTCGCCCAGCAGTTCACGCAGGCGGGGCAGGCTGCTTTCCAGTGCATGGCGCACGTCCACGTGCGGGCTGTTGAAGCTGGCGTGGACCTTGTCGCCATTCATCTGCAGGCGCACGTCCACCGGACCCAGGTCTTCCGGGTTCAGGCGGATATGGGCGTGGCCGATCTTCTGGTCAGCCAGCCAGCTGAGGCGCGCGCCGACCGCCTGGTCGAAGCCGTCGTCACCCAGGGTCGGGGTGGGCGTCGGTTCGCCATCGAAGACCGGCGTGCTGGCCAGCGCGGCCTTCAGGTCCTGCAGCGCGGCGGGCAATGCGCCCTGCAACGGGACTGTCGGGGTGCGATCGCCGATCAGCAGGCCGTCGCTGTCGTCGGCGCCATCCAGCGCCTGCTGGCCGAGGATCATGTCCGGCAGCGGCTGGGTGACGACGTCGCCATCGCTGTCCGTTGCAGTGGCAGTCGCTGCGGTGGTCACGGCTGCGCCGGCGGCCAGCGGCGGTGCGGTGGGCAGCGCCGGAGCAGCGGCCGGCAGTGCCGCGTCGGCGCCATCGGTGTTCACCACCGGCGCGGCGGCTTCGGCCGGCACGGGCGTGGCCAGCACCAGCCCGGCCAGACCGAGCGGCGGCCACGGCGCATCGTCGCCGTCGGCGCTTTTGTCCGTATCCGCGTCCTTCTCCTGCGCGGCAGTGGAGGAGGGCGCGTTCGACGCGGTGGCCTCGGTCGTGCTGGCCTCGCTGTCTCTGCCGCTGGTCCTGGCCTTGTCCGCGCTGTCGTCCGGGTTGGGTGCTGCACTGCCGGTCGAGGCGCCCGGCTTGGCCGGGGTCGCGTTGCTGGCAGGCTTCGCCTGGGTGTCGGCCGCGGGCGAGCCCTGCAGCATCTGCCCGAAGTCCTTGCCGCGGCCGGTGCTGCGCGTCGGGCTGGCGGTGCTGCTGGCGGTGCTGCCGGTGCCGATACTGCTGGACAGTGCGGAGGGCATCACGTGCGGCCTCCCTGCTCGCCGCCGTCCGGTTCTGCCGTCTGCGCCAGGCGTGCACGGCGGGCGCCGATGTCATCCATCTCGCGCTGGTCGCGGCGGTCGGTCACCACCTTTTCCTGCGCGCGATAGCTGGCGGCCAGCTGTTCGAGCACGGCCTTGTCACGGCTGGCCAGGATCAGGCGCGCGCGTTCGGCTTCCACCTTTTCGCGGTTGCCGTTCACCGTGGCCTGCTGCTGTTCCACCGCGCTGTCGAGGCGGTCGAGGAAGGCGCGGCGGTTCAGCAGCTGCGCCGGGCTGGTGGCGGCCATCTGCGCGTTCGCATACTCCTCGGCGTAGCGGCGGAGCTCGTCCAGGCGCGACAGGTGGGTGTCGAGCACGCGCTGGCGCTCGGCCAGGTCGCGGGCCACGGCGTCTTCGTGTTCCTGGGCGCGCTTCAGCAGGGGATCGATGCGCTTGGACTGTGTCATGGTTCAGCTCTCTTAATCCACCAGGCGCTGCAGCGCCGCCTGGCTGTGCGGAAGATCAGCGGCCTTGGCCACGTCCTGGCCGAGAAACTCCATGATTTCCGGCCAGCGTTCCAGGGCTTCGTCGGTAGCGGCATCGTTGCCGCGCTGGTACGCACCGATCGCGATGAGGTCGCGGTTGGAGGAATAGGCCGAGACCAGGCGCTTGAGCTTGCGGATGCGCAGGCGCCACGGCTCGTCGGCAATTTCCGTGACCACGCGGCTGACCGACGATTCAACGTCGATGGCCGGGTACAGGCCGCTGTCAGCCACACGGCGAGAGAGCAGGATGTGCCCGTCGAGGATGGCGCGCGCCGCATCGGCGATCGGATCCTGCGGGTCATCACCCTCGGTCAGGACGGTGTAGAAGGCGGTGATCGAGCCACGGCCCTTGGCGCCGTTGCCGGCACGTTCGACCAGCGCCGGCAGCTTGGCAAACACCGACGGCGGGTAGCCGCGGGTAGTCGGCGGTTCACCCACCGACAGGCCGATTTCGCGCTGCGCCTGGGCGAAACGGGTCAGCGAATCCATCAGCAGCAGCACGTTCAGACCCTGGTCGCGGAACCACTCGGCGATGGCCGTGGCGCGGTAGGCACCGTGCAGGCGTGCCAGCGGCGGCCGGTCGGCCGGGCTGGCTACCACCACGGCGCGGCGCAGGCCTTCCTCGCCCAGCGTGGTCTCGACGAAATCTCGGACTTCGCGGCCGCGTTCACCGATCAGGCCGACGACGATCACGTCGGCGGCGGTGTAGCGGGTCATCATGCCCAGCAGTGTCGACTTGCCGACACCGGAACCTGCGAACAGGCCCACGCGCTGCCCGCGGCCGATCGGGAGCAGGGCGTTGATGGCGCGCACGCCGACGTCCAGCGGCTGGGTGATCGGCTCGCGCGCGAGCGGATTGATCGAGACGCCGGCCATGCCGACATGGCCTTCCGCACGGATCGGGCCCTTGCCATCCAGCGGCACGCCATCGCTGTCGATCACGCGGCCGAGCAGGCCTTCGCCCACTTCCACGCCGCCACGGCGCGCAGAGGGAACCACGCGAGCGTTGGGCAGCAGGCCATGCAGTTCGGCGCTTGGCATCAGGTAGGTACGCTCGCCGGCAAAGCCGACCACTTCGGCGTCGACCCAGCCACCGTCGACCACTTCCACCTTGCAGCTGGCACCGAGCGGCGCCTCGCAGCCCACGGCTTCCAGGGTCAGGCCGACCGCGCGGCGCAGCACGCCCTCACGGATCAGCCCGCGGCCATGCGCGGTATCCACGCGCAGGCCATCCAGGCGGCGGGCCAGGCGCAGGTTGCGGGCCACGGCCCAGTCGGTCGACGGCGGGGGCAGGTTAGGTTCGGGGGTCATGGCGTGGCTCCGGTCTGGCGGATCACCGCATCGAGTGCGCCACGCAGGCGCGCTTCCAGGGTGCCATCGATGCGCACCGCTTCGGCGTGCACGCGCAGGTCGCCGCGGCTCAGGCTGGTATCGGGCACCAGGCGCTGGGTCGGGGTGAGGGTCATCAGCGGTGCGAGCGCGGCGATGTCGTCCGGGTGCAGGCGCACTTCCACTTCGCGCGTACTGCCGCCCACCGCATCCACCGCTTCACCCACCAGCTGCACCAGCAGGGCCGGGTCGGCCTCGTACGCGCGACCGACCAGGGCGCCGGCGATGCGCACCGCCAGTTCGCCCAGCGCGCCGACCACCTCGTTCTCCAGCCGTGCCAGCGGCCGGCTGAAGTTGTCGAGGATGCCTTCCATCTGCGCGACGAGGCGGCGTACCTCGGCCTGGCCCTGGCCGTAGCCCTCGGCGTGGCCGTGCTGGAAGCCTTCCTTTTCGGCGCTGTCCTGGATCGCCTGGATCTCCTCCAGGGTCGGCAGCTGCAGCACCGGTTCCGGCTCGTGCTCGGGGTCCGGCTCTGTGAGCTCGAAGATGTCCTCCTGCTCCAGCTGCCGTTGCGGCTGGGCCAGCAGGTCGGGGGCAAGCCAGCGCACGACGTTGCTCACAGCATCGCCTCCGCGCTGCCACCGATGGTGACGGTGCCCTCATCGGCCATGCGCTTGACGATGGCCAGGATCTCGCGCTGCGCGCCTTCCACATCGGACAGGCGCACCGGGCCACGGGCTTCCATGTCTTCCAGCAGGATCTCGGCCGCACGCTGGGACATGTTGCGGGTGATCTTGTCGCGCACCTTGATGTCGGCGCCGCGCAGGGCCAGGCCCAGGCGCTCGCCGCTGACCTCGCGCAGCACCAGCTGCATTTCGCGGTCGTCCAGGTCCACCAGATCGTCGAACACGAACATCAGGTCCTGGATGCGGCCACTGAGCGGCGCATCGATGCGCGCGATCTCGCCCAGGATCGCCTGGTCCTGGCCGCTTTCCATGAAGTTGAGGATGTTGGCCGCACACTGCACGCCGCCGATGTTGGACGACTTCAGGTTCTGGTTGCCGGCGAACTGGCGCTCCATGATCTCGTTCAGTTCGTTCAGCGCGTTAGGCGGAATGCCGTCGAGGGTGGCGATGCGCAGCAGCACGTCGACGCGGGTGCGGTCAGGCAGCAGCTTCAGCGCGTCGGCGGCCTGGTCGGTCTCCAGGTGGGCCATCACGATGGCGATGATCTGCGGGTGCTCGTTGCGCACCAGGTCGGCCACCGCGCGCGGGTCCATCCACTTCAGCGCGTCCAGGCCGGTGGTGTTGCGGCCCAGCAGGATGCGGTCGATCAGGCCGCTGGCCTTCTCGGTGCCCAGCGCCTGGATCAGCATGTTGCGGATGTAGTCGTCCGAGCCCACGCCCAGCGAGGTTTTCGAGCCCAGTTCCTGGTTGAACTGGTCCATGACCCGGCCCACCTGGTCACGGGTGATGTCGGTCATGGTCGCCATGGCGATGCCGATCTTCTGCACTTCCTTGGGTTCCATGTGGCGCAGCACTTCGGCCGCGTCCAGTTCACCCAGCGACAGCAGCAGCACGGCAGCGCGCTGCACGCCGGTCAGTTGCACGTCAGTCATTGGCCACCCAGCCCTTGACCACCTGGGCCACGCGCTTGGAATCGGTCTTCACGGCTTCACGCGCCATCCGCAGTCGTTCCTCATAGGAATCCACCGGCAGGGCCAGGGGATCCGCACCGGCCAGGCTGAGGCGGTCAGCGCCCAGCGCCGGCAGCGGCGTGCCATCGTCATCCACCAGCTGGACGTCCGCGGTGTGCGGTTCCAGCGCGGTGTTCTCGTCTTTCCTGTTCTGCCCGGTGATGCCGCGCAGGGCAGGGCGCAGCACGCCGAACAGCAGCGCCAGCACCACGACCGCGCCCAGCACCATGCGGCCGGCGTCGAACACCCACGGCAGCTCCCACCAGGCCGGGCCTTCCACCGGGGTGGTATCGCGCACGAACGGCGCGTTCATCACCGACACGGTGTCGCCACGCTCGGCGTTGAAGCCCACCGCCTGCTTCACCAGCGCCTCGACGCGGGTCAGTTCAGCGGCCGCCAGCGGCTGCGGGGTGACCTTGCCGTTGGCACCGGCGCGCGGCACGTTGTCCACCAGCACCGCCACCGAGACGCGCTTGATGCGGCCGGCCGGCTGGCGGGTGTGCTGCAGGGTGCGGTCCAGCTCGTAGTTGCGGGTCGCGTTCTTGCTGCTTTCGGTCGGGGTCTGCGCGGTCGGCGGTGCCGCCTGCTGGGCCGGCGGGCTGTTGCTGGTCGCGCCCGGCACGCCCTGCGGACCCGGGGTGCTGCTGGTGTTCTCGCTCATCTGCTCGCTGCGGAGCTTCTGCGGTTCACCGTTGTAGAGTTCGCGGGCTTCCTCGGTCACCGAGAAGTCCATGTCCACGCTCACTTCCGGGTTGACGCGGCCGGGGCCGGTCATCGGCTCCAGCAGCTCGCGGATGCGCTGGTTGAACGAGGTTTCCTGGCGGCGCACCTGCTCGAACTGGGCGGCGTTGACCGCCGCTTCGCTGTTCGGATCGCTGACGCTGAGCATGCGGCCGCTCTGGTCGACGATGGTCACCCGTTCCGGCGCAAGATCAGGAATGGCGGCGGCCACCATGTGCACGATGGCATCGACCTGGCTGCGTTCCAGCTGCTGGCCGCCACGCAGTTCCAGGGTGACCGAGGCGCTGGCCACGTCACGCTGGCGGGTGAAGGCGCTGGGCTTGGGAATGGCCAGGTGCACGCGCGAATCGCGCACCGGGCGCAGGGTGTTGATGGTGCGCGACAGTTCGGTTTCCAATGCGTGCTGGTAGCGCGCGCTTTCGACGAACTGGCTGACGCCGAAGCCGGGGTCACGTTCCATCAGCTCGAAGCCGAGCTTGCCGCTGTCGGTCAGGCCGGAACCGGCCAGCTTCAGGCGCGCATCGTGCAGGTTCTTCTCCGGCACGGTGATGCCACCGGTGGCCGGGTCCAGCTCGAACGGAATCTGTGCCGCGCGCAGCAGGTCGGTGGCTTCGGCGGTCGCCTTCTGGTCCAGGCCGGTGTACAGCGGGACCATGCCGGGCTTCTGCGACCAGAAGAACACGAACAGGCCTGCCGCCACCGCCACCGAGATCATCGCCATCAGGCCGAGGCGGCGGGTGATCTGCAGACTCTGCAGGCGGTCGAACCACTGCCCGGCCTTTTCGGCGTTCAGGGTTTCCTTGGAGAGCGTCAGTGCCATGCGTCAATGTTCCTTACAGCGGCATGTTCATCACGTCCTGGTAAGCCTGGACGAGACGGTTGCGGACTTCCACGGTGGCGCGGAAGGCGATCTGGGACTGCTGCGAGGCGACCATCACCTTGGCCAGGTCGGCGCCGGGTTCGCCCAGTTCGAAAGCCTTGGCCAGGGCGCCGGACTTCTGCTGGGCGTCGTTGACGCCGGCGATGGCGCCGCGCAGGGTTTCGGTGAAGCTGGCGGGCTGGACCTGCGATGCCTCCAGGACCGCACCGGGCAGGGCATTGCTGCGCGGCGCTTCGGCCAGCGGGTTGAGCGCCGCCGGCTGTCCCATCTGGGTCTGATAGGAGCGGATCTGGGAAAGAATCGAAGTGACGGAGTGGGACATCTGCAACGGTTCCAGAAACAGGGATGGGGGTGTTCGCTGGAACAGTTGCAAGTGGCGTGCCGAAACCGGGTTTCGATTCAGTGTCGTGAGGATTGTGGGTGTGCTGGCAGGGCTGGGCCCTGCACCTGCTCAACGTCAACTTGAACGTCAAAGGCGGGCATTGCGTGGGTTGGCGGGGTGGGCCCGGTTGAGGGGGACGCTGCAAGCACGTCCCTGTAAGCTCGGTCACCGCATCCATGCGGCTCACGCCCCCTCAACCGGACACACCCCGCCAGGTAGATCCACGCCATGCGTGGATGCGGTTGCCGGGGCGCACGGGCTCTGACCCCGCTGGAGGCGCCATTTAACCGGCGTCGGTTTTCTGGCCTGTCGCTGTGGGGCTTCGTGGCCGGAATTCTGGCGCTGGAAACGCAGAGGGGTCGGGCCCGCGCAGCGTGTTTGAGCCGATGGCTACCAGGGATGGTCGAGATCGATCCCGAGTGAGCGGTGTAGTTCCACCCTCTCGGAGGAAAGAGGAAAGAAGCCCTCTGATAGCTCGTAAAGGCATGTGGGCCAGAAGCTACCTTTGTCGGCCATTGAGGCCGGATCGCTGGTGCGGAATGCGGTCTCGAGTTGCATGAGGGTGGACTCCGCCAGATCACCGCTGGAGTTCAGCATAGGCCGGATTGCTGCCATGAACGCCTGATGGAAGGCTGCGAAACTCCGCAGATCTGAATTGCAGTACTGGGGCACTGCTTCGCAGCTGATTGGAAGCAGTCCTACTGAACCATCTTTCAGGTCCACGAAGAACAGTCCGCCCAACACGCGTCCGAAAATCGCCAGGGTGCGATCGTCATTCTCGTGTCGCTGCAGGCGAGAGTGGAACTTTGTGTTGTTGTAGGCATACGGCTCAAGGCGATCAGACAGCCGTTGCATTTCGAGCATCAGGGAAGATTGATCGATCTCATCCTGGCTGATCGGCACGAAGTCCAGTGTTGGCGGACGGGTTGAGTTCTCCATCTGCGGAAGGCTACCGCCACGTTTCGACGGTGCCTTTAGGAGAAGTTGCAAACGCAGCTAGGCAACTGGGTCCCTATCCACGCATGGCGTGGATCTACTGATTGGGATCGCGTGGGGGCAGCGCCCTCCCTGCGGGAGGGGCCTGACCCCGGCGTCATCGGCTCAGCTGGCCAGTTCGGCCTGGTCGCGTTCGATGCCGTACTTGCGCAGCTTTTCCACCAGGGTGGTGCGGCGCAGGCCGAGCAGTTGGGCGGCATGGGCGACCACGCCCTGGGTGCGTTCCAGTGCTTCGTTGATCAGGCCCAGTTCGATCGTGGCCATGTGGTTGCGCAGGTCCAGGCCATCACTGGGCAGGGCCGCCTGGGCGCCAGCGTTCTCCGGGGCGGCCTGGCCGCCACTGCCCGGGGTGTGGAAGGAGAAGCTGCGCAGGTCCAGGCGTTCCTCGCTGGCGGCCACCGGTGCCGGGGCGGGCGCCGCCACCACGGACAGTGCGGCGTCGCCACGGTAGCGGGCCGGCAGGTCCTGCACGCGCACCGAACCACCCGGGTGCAGCACGGCCAGGCGCTCGACCAGGTTGGTCAGCTCGCGTACGTTGCCAGGCCACTCGTAGCTGGCCAGGGCCTGCAGGGCTTCCGGGGTAAAGCGCACTTCGCCACGGCCGGTGCGGCCGAGCTGCATGGCGATGGTTTCCACCAGAGCGGGCAGGTCCTCGCGACGTTCGCGCAGGGCCGGCACTTCAATCGGGAAGACGTTGAGGCGGTAGAACAGATCCTCGCGGAACTTGCCTTCGGCGATGCGGGTCTCCAGGTCGCGGTGGGTCGCAGCGATCACGCGCACGTTGCAGCGGATGGTCTGGTTGCCGCCGATGCGCTCGAAGCTGCGCTCCTGCAGCACGCGCAGCAGCTTCACCTGCATCGGCAGGCTCATGTCGCCGATTTCATCGAGCAGCAGGGTGCCGCCCTCGGCCATCTCAAAGCGGCCCTTGCGCGCAGTCAGCGCTCCGGTGAACGCGCCCTTTTCGTGGCCGAACAGCTCGCTTTCCAGCAGGTCGGCCGGGATGGCGCCGCAGTTGATCGCAACGAACGGGCCATCACGGCGCGGCGAACGCTGGTGGATCGAACGCGAGACCACTTCCTTGCCGGTGCCCGATTCGCCCAGCACCAGTACGGTGGTGTCGAAGGCGGCGACCTGCTCGATCATCGTGCGCAGCCCGGTCACTGCCGGGCCGTTGCCGGTCGGGCCGTGGTCCTGTGCGGCGCCGGCCTGGTGCTCGGCATCCAGCCGCTTGAGGCTGGCGCGGCGCAGCAGCGCTTCCATCTGGGTGTGGCGCAGCGGCGCTTCCAGCGGCCAGATGTTGGCTTCGTGCAGGCCGTGCTGCTGGGCAAACGCTGCAGCTTCACCGTCGGCCAGCAGCACCGGGGGCGGCAGGCTGCTGCCGCCCAGCCACGCGTACAGCGCGGTGCTGGCGGCGCTGTCGTCCAGGCTGCCGACGATCACGGCCATCCAGTCGTTCTGGCGCTGGCGGCCCAGGTCGAAATCGGCCGCGTCGGACACCCAGCGCGGGTTGAAGTCCATGAATTCCAGCAGGGCAACGGTGCGTTCGGCACGCACGGCGTCGTTGTCCAGTACAAGGATGCGCGATTCACTCACGATCGATCCTCCCTGAGGCCTTCCAGGATCGGCATGACTTCCTGGATGTACGACAACTTGCTGACGAAATTGTCGGCGCCGGCGCGCAGCGCGTGTTCGCGGTGCTCGACGTCGTCGAAGTGGCTGGCGATCACGATGTACGGGGCATCATCCTGCGACTTGATCAGGCGGGTGGCCTGCAGGCCGCCCATCTCCGGCATCGCCAGGTCCATCAGGACGACCTGTGGGCGCAGCGACTCGGAGCGCTCGATGGCTTCCAGGCCGTTGCCGGCGCTGCCGACAATCTGCAGCCAGTCGATCTTGCGGAAGTGGCGCATCGCCGCGTTGATGAAACCCTCATGGTCGTCGACCAGCAGCACTGTGAGCTTGTTCATGTGCAACATCCTTTTCAGCCCACTCGGGCCAGCTGTGGTTGCCTGGCGCTGAGCCGGCGCCGTTCACGGGCCGGGGCGATATCCAGTTGTTCGCGGTATTTTGCGACGGTTCGGCGGGCAATGTTCACTCCCTGGCGTGACAGAAGTCCCGCAATGGCCTCGTCGGCCAGCGGGCGACCGGCCGGTTCGGCGTCGATCAGGCGGCGGACCATGGCCTTCACGGCCTGGCCGGACACGCTGGCACCTTCCAGGCGCACCGCGAAGAAATGCTTCAGCTCGAAGGTGCCGCGCGGGGTCTGCAGGAACTTCCCGGTGGTGATGCGCGACACCGTGGATTCGTGCATGCCGATCTCTTCGGCCACTTCCTTCAGGGTCAACGGCGCCATGGCTTCCTCGCCACGCACCAGGAACGCGGCCTGGCGCTCGACGATCACCCGCGCGGTGCGCAGAAGGGTGTCGTAGCGCATCGACAGGCCGCGGCTGAACCAGCGTGCTTCCTGCAGCATCTCGCGCAGGGCCGGGGCGGCGTCGCTGGTCTCGGCCAGGGCCTGCTCGTACTGACTGTTGATCGAGACGCGGCGGCTGGTGGCCGGATTCAGCGCCACCTTCCACTGCGCGTCGGCGTGCCAGGCGACCACGTCCGGTACCACCACCGCGTTGCGCTCGGGCAGCAGGCTGTCGCCCGGGCGCGGCTGCAGCGACAGGATCAGGCGCACGGCCTCGCGCACGTCATCCACTTCGGCATCGTGGTGGCGGGCCAGCGCCGGGTAGTCATGTGCGGCCAGGACCTCCAGCGCGCCTTCCAGGATGCGCGCGGCCAGGTGCCGGGCCGGTACCACGCCGTGCAGGCTGTAGAGCTGGGCCAGCAGGCCTTCGCGCAGGTCCTGTGCGGCCATGCCGGCCGGTTCACCGTGCAGCAGCTGCTGGCGGATGGCTTCCACGCCGGCGCCGTCGATGTCGAACTGTGCGCTGGCCAGCAGCTGCAGCTGCTCCAGCGGGGCCTGCAGGTAGCCTGCCTCGTCGCAATGCTCCAGCCAGAAGGCCGCCACGGCCAGTTCGCGCTCGTCCAGATCCAGCGCCAGGCGCTGCAGCACGCGCAGCTGCGGGTCGGTGGATTCGCCTGCAGCGATGCGCGCCATGCGATCGTCGTCGCCGTCCTGCCAGCTGCTGCCGGCCACGTCCCACATCGAGGACTCGGGCAGCTCATCGAAGGCGGCCGTTTCCAGGGTCGTGGCGCTGGCGTCGGTGGCGTCGGCCGCCGGTGCCTCGGCGTCCTCGATTTCCAGCAGCGGGTTGGAGTCCAACAGGCGCTGGATCTCCTGTTCCAGGTGCAGCCCGTCCAGCTGCAGCAGTCGGATGGACTGCAACAGCTGCGGCGTGAGGTGAAGCGTCTGGCCCAGCTGGGTCGAAAGTGCAGCCTTCATTTCAGTTCCCCGGCGCCGCTCCCCGACGCCTTGTGGAACACATCTTGCTTTTGATCCCAGGCAGGGGGAATCGGGGGGTTCCTGAGTGCACTGGTGATCTTCCCGACAGGATGTAGGGAGTTTCCCTACGCTGGCGCGGGAAGTTGACGATGCCCTGTGGCAAGTCGTTGATTTTGCGTGGGTGCAAGACGATCGTTCGGGGTGCCGGTGTACGGAAACCCGACAGTTCGTGTCAGGGTGACGGAAAGTCGTCGTCAGTTCGGGCGCGGATGTGTGCCGTCCGACCAGATCCGGTCATTCCAGCTCGTGCTGGTGGCGGGCCGCCAGCAGCAGCAGATCATTGGCGCGGCGGCAGCCCAGCGATTCCATCATGCGGGCGCGGTGGGTCTCTACCGTCTTCACGCTGATGCCGAGATCGGCGGCGATCTCCTTGTTGCTCTCGCCCTTGCCGATACGCCGCAGGATCTCGCGCTGGCGGGGCGACAGTGCGGCGATGCCGGTGGGCTTCTCTCGGCCCAGCATCGGCGCCAGCATCTTGGCCGAGATCTGCGGGCTGAGGAACACCTGGCCGGCGTGCGCGGCGCGCAGTGCCAGTTCCAGCTCCTGCGGGGCGGCATCCTTCACCACGAAACCGACGGCGCCCCGGTCGAGTGCATCACGCACATGGGCGGCGTCGTCGTGCATGGTCATCATCACGATGCGGGTGCCCGGCGAGCGCAGGCGGATGTCGCTGAGGGCTTCCAGGCCGGTCCGGCCGGGTAGCGACAGGTCCATCAGGATCACGTCCGGGGCATGCAGCAGCGCCATCTGCAGGGCCTGCTCGGCGTTGCTTGCCTCGGCGACCAGTTGCACGTCGGCAAACCCCTGCAGCAGTCGCGCCAGGCCGGCGCGAACCAGGGTGTGATCGTCGACGATGAGAACTCGCACAGGCACGTTGCAGGTCCGTGAGGGGAGACCACCTTAACTTAGCTGAACGGGCACGCCAAGAGCACTCCGTCCCGCTTCCGGGTGGCAGGTTTCAGCGCGCTCGCCGCGCTTCGGCAACCTGACGCCGATGCAGACGGAACAAATGCCGTTCCATGGCCATCTCCAGGCCATCGCCGAGGCGGTTGAAGCGCAGCCACAGGAAGTGGCCGCCGCTGCCATCGGCCGCTTCGGCGATGACGTCCACCGGCAGGTCGATGTTGTCGGGCAGCCAGTCGCTGGGCTGCAGGCGCACCACGCCGGACTGGCCGGGCAGGGCGCCGCTGCGCGGCCCCAGCTGCAGGCGGATGCCGCGGCGCGACCAGCGTACCGGGCGCAGGGGCAGGTCCTGGCCCTGCTGGCGCACCATTCTGCCCAGCAGCACCATGGTCAGGTCCAGCTTGGCTTCCAGGCGCTGGATCTGCAGGCTGGTTTCGCTGCGTTCGTCGTGCTCGTCCCCGCGGCTGTCTTCGACCAGCGCCAGGCTGCGCAGCAGGCCTTCGGCACTGCTGGTGCGACCGGCCGCGCTGCCCGCCTGGAACTCGGCCGGCAGGGCCAGCTCGCAGCTGAGCGTTTCATCGAACAGCTCGCTCTCGGCAGGGTGGTGCAGCGACGTGATCGGCAGCAGGCTCATGCCAGCGATTCTGCCTTCAGGTAGGCATGGGCGGCGCGAAGGGAGCGGCCCGTGTGCTTGAGGTGTGCAGCGGCTTCATCGCGGAGGCCGATCATGCGAGCCAGCACGCGTTGCTGGTGGTCGCGCAGGGCGAGGATGGCCTCGTTGCTGGGGCGCTCTACAACCATCGACAGCGCGGCCACGGCCTGCAGGTGCTCGGCCATCAGGCGTTCGCTGGTGACATGGTCGTCGCCCGGCAGGCTGGCGTCGAGCGTGTCCAGCGAATCGTGCAGTGATTGCAGGTTCACGGTGCCGCCGCCTTGACGTGACGCTGGTCGGCCGGAATGGCGTTCCAGGCCGAATCGATTTCCACCATCAGCCCCAGTGCTTCCTGCAGCGCTTTGGAATCGTTGTGCAGGTTGCCTTCGGTCAGGCGCATGATGACGAAGTCATACAATGCCGACAGGTTGCCGGCAATTTCGCCGCCGGCTTCATGGTCGAGTGAGCCATGCAGATGGCCGACGATCGCACAGGCTTCGCCGATGGCCTTGCCCTTGCGCGCCTGGTCGTTCTGCTGCAGTGAGGCTTCAGCGGTGCGGATACGCTCGCAGGCACCGGCGAGCAGCAGGGCCACCAGCTTGTGCGGGTCGGCGTCCACGACCGAGGTAGTCACACCGACCTTGCGGTACTGCTCGGCGAACTGCCGATTGGAACCGTACATATATGGAATCTCCTGGAATGCCTGCCCATCCGCGTGGGTAGGGGCATGGGTTCGGCACGGGGTCTAACGTGTTATCGGCGCAGGTGGCGCGCTACTTGAGTGCCACCTGCGCGGGAAGAAGGCGTGGATCAGCCGAGCTGGTCGATCAGCGAGCCGCTGGCCGACTGCATCTGCGAGACCATTTTCTCCATTGCAGTGAACTGCTTGGTGTATCGGTCGGACACCTTTTCCATGCTCTTGTCGAGCTCGTCCAGCTGCTTTTCCAGCGCCTTGATCTGCTTGTTCAAGGTGGCCTGGCGCTGGGTGATCGTGCCGCTGGTGGTATCCAGGCTGCTCTTCATCAGCTCGGTCATCGGCTTGGCCAGCGCACCTTCGGCACCGAACAGCTTGTTGGCCGCTTCCGGGTTCTTCGACAGCGCGGTGTCCAGCTTGGCCGCATCCAGGCTCAGGGTGCCATCGGCGGCGATGGTCAGGCCCAGATCCTTCAGATCGTTGACGTTGCTGCTCAGCGTCGTGCGCAGCTGCTGCTGCAGGCCGCGCACCATGGCATCGCCGGTCATCGTCGAGGCGGTGTTGGTTTCGGCGTTGTAGGCGCTGGAGCTCTTCAGCGTCGACTGGATCGAGTTGTAGGCGGTGATGAACGCGTTGAGGTTGGTTTTCAGCGTGCTGTTGTCGGGGGCGATGGTCAGCGTCTGCGGCTCGCCTTCCTTGGCCTTGGTCAAGGTCAGGCTGACACCGGGCACCAGGTCGGTGATGGTGTTGGAGCTGCTGGTACGGGTGAAGCCATCGACCACGACCACGGCATCCTTGGCCGGCACCATTTCGCTCATCTTCGAGGCATCGGTGCCGTCGTAGACCAGGCTGGACAGCCCGCCATTGCCGCCGCTGGCGCTGACCTTCAGCGCGCCCTTGGTGCCCGAATCCACGGCGGTGAGCACCAGGTGCTGGCCATCGTCGGCGGTGACCACGGCAGCGGTGACGCCCTTGCTCTGCGCGGCCGAGTTGATTTCCGCGGCGATCTTCTCCAGCGTCGCGCCGGCCTCGATCTCGACGTTGATAGTCTTGTCGCCGTAAGCAATCGACAGCGTCCCGTCACCCACCACGGCATCCTTGGTGTAGGCCTGTGAGCTCAGCTTCTGGTTCTGCGCCAGCGATTTGACTTCCACCTGGTGGGTACCCGCCGCCGCCTTGCCAGCCGTGGTGCTGGTATCCAGCGCCGCGGTGAAGTTCGACTCGGTGGGCGTGGTCAGCTTCATGCCGGGCTTGGCCATGCCGGTCACCAGCGTCTTCAGCGCCGTCTGCAGGGTAGTCATGCCGCTCTTGATGGTGCCCAGCGCCGACAGTTTGGCGCTGGCCGCAACACCGGCCGTGTTGATCTGGTTTTCGCGGGGCTCGCGTTCCTTGGCTGTCAGGTTGGCAACCAGAGTGGGAATGTCGAGACCTGTACCAATCGTGCCGATGGCCATGCGGGGAATCCTTGTTCTTGGACGGGCCGTCCAGGTGTCCTGCACCTGCTATCGGCCGGGAATGGGCGAGCTTGAGCGTTGAAGCGCTTCCCCAGGCTGTGCAAGGCGCGTGCCAATCGAACGCCGGACACGAAGAAGGGGGCTTTCGCCCCCTTCCCGTCATTCCAAGGTACTACCGCTGGATCAGCGCAGCAGGCTCAGCACGTTCTGGCTGGACTGGTTGGCCTGGGCCAGCATGGCGGTACCGGCCTGCTGCAGGATCTGGTTGCGGGTCAGCTCGGCGGTTTCCGAAGCATAGTCCACGTCGCGGATGCGGCTGCGGGCTGCGGACATGTTCTCCGACGAGGTATTCAGGTTCGCGACCACCGAGGTGAAGCGGTTCTGGATGGCGCCCAGGTCAGCTCGCGAGGAGTTGATCGAGTTCAGGGCGGCGTCCATCGCCAGGATAGCGTTGTCGGCACCGTTGACCGAGGAGATGTCCAGTGCGGCGAAGCCTTCGGTGGCAGTACCCTTGTCAAACTTGACGACGCCGGCGGCGGTGCTGCTCGAGGTGTCAACCGCAGCAAGACCGGTTGCCTTCAGCAGATCAGCTGCAGCCTTGTCCGACGTAATGGCGAAGTCCTTGTCCTTCGAGGTCAGCTGCAGCTTGCCTTCGATCAGGGACGCGCTCACGCCGGTCTCATGGGTCTTGGCGTTGATTGCGTTGGCCAGAGCGGTGGAACGGTCTGCTGAAGTCTTGGCCGAACCCACGGTGATGTCGACGCCATTGATCTGCAGGCCGCCGGCTTCGATTGCAGCGAAGGCCGGCGAGGCCGGGGCGGTTGCCTCAGCGACAGTGACGTCCGCGGTCAGGGCAGTGGAGGCGAGAGTAGCCTCTTCACCGAGGTTGGCAATCGCGCCGGTGGCAGCATCCATGGAGATGCCAGCAGCCTTCAGCTCGGCATTGCCATTGATCTGAGCCGCCAGCGCGCTGCGCAGGTTGGTCTGCGCCGCAGCGTTGTCAGCGCCGGTCTGGGCGGCAACGTTCAGGGTCTGGCCAGCGATGGTGAAGGTGGAAGCGGCGATGTCAAAGCCGCCAGTGGTGGCGGTGTTGTCGGTCGCATCCGCGAACGCGGTCAGTGCAAGCGCGGTGCTGCTTGCGGTGCCATCGGTGGCAGCCGAAGCCGGGATTGCGCCAGCGACCGAAGCGCTGGTGGTAGCGGTGGTCCAGCTGCCCAGCTTGCTGATGTTGGCGTTGGCGACCTGCGAGATATTGATCGTCTGGCCCTGGTTGGCGCCGATCTGGAAGGCCTGGTTGGTGAAGGTGCCGTCCAGCAGGTTGGTGCCGTTGAAGTTGGTCTGCTCGGCGACGCGCTGGATTTCCTGCTTCAGCAGCTGGACTTCGGCGTTCAGCGCCTGGCGATCCGAATCCGAGTTGGTGGCGCTGCGCGACTGCACGGCCAATTCACGGACGCGCTGCAGGTTGTTGCCGATCTCACCCAAGGCGCCTTCGGCGGTCTGGGCCAGCGAGATGCCGTCGTTGGCGTTGCGGGCGGCCTGGTTGGCGCCGCGGATCTGGGTGCTGAATCGCTCGGAGATCGCCAGGCCGGCGGCATCGTCCTTGGCGCTGTTGATGCGCAGGCCCGAAGACAGGCGCTGAATGGTGGTGGCCAGGTTCGTGCCGCTGGTGCTCAGGTTGCGCTGGGCGTTCAGCGACATGGTATTGGTGTTGATGACTTGTGCCATGGTGCGGTTTCCTTGTTGGCAGTGTGTCCGGCAGAGCAGCCTGACCGGTTTCGGGGGGCAGTGGCTGGCTTCCCCCCAAGGGGTGTGCTACCGCTGCTGAAATCAATAACGGCACTACCCCTCCCGCCTTTAGCAAAGTTTTCGCGGCTTTTTTCCCATGGCAAACGAAAAGGCCCCGCCATCAGCATGGCGGGGCCCGGTGGTGCTCAGGAAACGGCAGCTATTACGACTGCAGCAGGCGCAGCACGTTCTGCGGTACCTGGTTGGCCTGGGCCAGCATGGCCGTACCGGCCTGCTGCAGGATCTGACCACGGGTCAGCTCGGCGGTTTCCTGCGCGTAATCCACGTCGCGGATACGGCTGCGGGCGGCGGACAGGTTTTCCGAGTTGGTGTTCAGGTTGGCGATGGTCGAGGTGAAACGGTTCTGGATCGCGCCCAGGTCGGCACGTGCTGAGTTGATCGACTGCAGCGCGGCATCCATGGCCAGGATGGCGTTGTCAGCGTTCTCCTGGTTGGAGATGTCCAGTTCGGCAAAGCCCGTTGCGGCCTCGCCCACCTTGAACGAGGTAGCGCCAGCAATCGGCGTAGTCGCCGTTGCGTCGGTGCTGCCCGCGGTCAGGCCGGTTGCTGCGGTAAGGCCGCCGGCAAGAGTGCCGCCGATGACGAAATCCTTGTCCGGCGAGGTCAGCTGCAGCTTGCCGTCAATCAGCGAAGCGGTCACTCCGGTCTTGTGGGTCTGCGCGTTGATTGCATTGACCAGGGTGGTTGCGCGCTCGCTGGCGTCCTTGGCAGCGCCGACTTCGATGTTCTGGCCATTGATGGTGAACTGGCCAGCAGAAATCGCGTCGAACTTGCTGACGGCTGCAACGCCGTCGGTACTGGCGGCCGGGAAGCCTAGGCTGGCGGCATTTGTGTAGCCAGTCGCCGCTTCCGTGACGTCGATGTTCGAACCGTCGGTGCGAACCACCTTCAGGTTGCCGGCCGCAACCGCTGCAGCGACCGTGGTGCTCGCACCGAGGTCCAGGGTGAAGCCGTTGACTTCATTCTTGCCGTCCGCGCCGAACGTCCCCTGCAGGGCAGTGGTGACGCTCGCATTGTCGACCGTACCGGTGATATTGATGCTGACCGACTTGCCATTCTCGGCAGTGAAGGTGGTTGCCAGGGTGCTGGCGCCGGTGCCATCTGTGCCAGCGGCGACGGTGCCGATGCTGACCGTCGCCGGCGTGGCAGCTGCAGCGGCAGCGCCGGTCGGCGAGGCACCCACCAGCGAGGCCGCGCGGGATGCCGTGGTCCAGTTGCCCAGCATGTGCACATTCGCATTGGCGATCTGCGAAATGTTGATGGTCTGGCCCTGGTCGGCGCCGATCTGGAAGGCCTGGTTGGTGAAGCTTCCATCGAGCAGGCTGGTGCCGTTGAAGTTGGTCTGCTCGGCGACGCGCTGGATTTCCTGCTTCAGCAGCTGCACTTCGGCGTTCAGCGCCTGGCGGTCGGACGCGGAGTTGGTGGCGCTGCGGGCCTGCACGGCCAGTTCGCGGATGCGCTGCAGGTTGTTGCCCACTTCACCCAGTGCGCCTTCGGCGGTCTGGGCCAGCGAGATGCCGTCGTTGGCGTTGCGGGCGGCCTGGTTGATGCCACGGATCTGCGTGGTGAAGCGCTCGGAAATGGCCAGGCCGGCGGCATCGTCCTTGGCGCTGTTGATGCGCAGGCCCGAGGACAGGCGCTGGATCGAGGTGGCCAGCGAACTGCTGCTGGTGGTCAGGTTGCGCTGAGCATTCAGCGACATGGTGTTGGTGTTGATGATCTGTGCCATGGTGCTTCTCCGTGGGTGCTCGGTTCGTTTCGGTGAGGAAAGGCGCGGAACGCGCCGTGCTGGAAGTCGGTGGAACGGGAAAGGGTCAGCCGATCTTGTTGAACAGGGACATCGCCTGCATCTGGCTGAAGATGGTCTGGGCGGCTTGAAGGGCTGCGTTCTCCAGCTTGTATTGGCCGATCGCATCGGCGTAATCGAGATCGCGCATCGTCGAGAGCGTGCTCTTGACGGTGACGGCAGTGGCTTCGCGGGCGCTGGCCGCGGTATCGATGGCGGCCAGCTGCGCACCGCCCTTGGCGCGGGCGTCGATCATCGTTTCCGAGGCCCGGTTGAGGTCGCGGATACTCGACTGCAGGGTGTTCTGCAATGCCGTGCGCTGGCTTTCAGTGGACGGGTCGGTTTCCAATGCCGCGACCAGGCTGTCCAGGGTGGAGAAGATGTCGCGGGTACCCGCGTCGCTGATGTTGAATTCGTCCCCGGCCGCCGGCGCACCCTCGACGCGCATGCTGACGCCGGCCACAACGATGTCTTCGCCAGGCTTGTGCGTGCCGGTGCCGACGATCGCACCGCTGCCGTCCACCACCTCGTAGGCGCCCTCGGCAGTGCCGGTGAAGCGCACGTTGAGCGTTCCGCCGGCCCAGCTGCCGCTGCCATCGCGGCTGATGGAGGTGAGCAGGCCACTGCCACTGTTGCCGGCGGCGGCACTGGCATCCACGCGGCCATCGCCGGTCGGGATGCGCATGAAGATCTCGCTGCCGGGCAGGGCGTCGGACACCAGCTGGCCCGGCGCAACCTCGACCTGGCGCTGGTTCTGGTCGCCGTTATAGGTGACCGTGCCGCCCGATAGCTTGAACGGTGCGTCGGCATCGTTGCTGCCACCAAACAGGTAGCGGCCGCTGCCATCGCGGGAATTGGCCAGCGAAAGCAGGCTGTCCTGGATGGTCTTCAGTTCGCTGACGATGGCCTTGAGGTCACTGGACTTGGGCACCGGGCTGTTGGCCTGGATGCTCAGTTCCACGGCGCGCGACATCAGCTCATTGACCTGGGCCAGCGCGTTTTCCTGCAAGCCAAGACGGTTCTGCACGCTGTTGGCGTTCTTGCCCAGCTGCTCGAGGCCGGCCACGACGCGGTCCAGTCCAACGGCGGTGCCGGCAGCGACCGGATCGTCCTTGGCCGAGCTGATCTTGCTGCCCGTGGCGATCTGCTGCTCCAGATGGCTGATCTTCGACTGCTTGGCCAGCATCAGCGATACCGACTGGTTGAACATCATCCCGGTGGAAATGCGGCTGCTCATCGGCGGATTGCTCCCAGGATGGTCTGGAACATGTTGTCGGCGGTGGAGATCAGCTGCGAGGCGGCCTGATAGGCCTGTTGCAGGCGCAGCATGTCGGCGGCTTCTTCGTCCAGGTTCACGCCTGAGATCTCATCGCGCGAGGCCTGCGCTTTGTCCGAGATGACCTGCTGTGCATCGAGCGAATATTCGGCCGAACGTGCAGCGGCACCGACCTGGGTGGTCAGGCCACCGAGCGCGCCGTTGAGGGTGACAGTGCCGGCATTGAATGCCTTGGCATCCTCGACCTTGGCCAGCAGTGCGGCATTGCTGTTGTCCGACGAGCCCGCCGGGGTGGGAGTAATGCTGAACGTGTCGCCTGTCTTGGGCGCACCATCCAGCACGAAGCTCCAGCCGTTGGCGCTGATGGTCTGGCCAGGCGTATAGGTCTGCGGTGCACCGCCATTGATGGTGTAGGTCGTGGCCGAGGTGAACACGATCGCGGCGGGGTCGCGCAGGTTGGCGTTGCCGACGTCGGTCACCGTAACGCCGGTCAGCTTGCCGGTACCGGTGTTGGCCAGTGCTGCCGTGCCCTTCACCGCAGCGGCAGCGGCGATGCGCGAGGGGTCGGTGATGGCGGTTTCCAGGCTGCCGGCGACACCCGCGGTCGGCTGCAGCAGGAACCGGTCATTCTTCGAGGGCGTGCCGCCCACTACCAGTTCGACGCCGTTGATCACCAGCGGATCGGTGGCGCTGCCCGTGCCGGTCAGGGCAACGCTGGCGCCGGTGTCGGCGCGGCTGGCCTGCCACTGCGTGCCGTCGAACTTGAGCACGATGTTCTGTGCATCCAGCTTGGACAGGTCGCCATAGGTCGCCGTGATGCTGCCGGTGCCGGCATTGCTGGTGTTGGGGGTGACGCGCGGGTTGCCGATGTTGAAGAAGTCGCCACCCATCTGGCCATACAGGTCCACGCCCTGGCGGTGGGCCTGATTGAAGCTCTCGGCCAGGCCGACCGCGAGCTTGCCCAGTTCGGCCTGGGCCGGGGTCAGCACGGTGTCGCGGAACTCGAGCATGCCGCCGATCTTGCCGCCCACGGCCTTCGGGTCCAGGGTGATCGTGCCGCCCTGGGTCTGCAGGGCGAGCTGCAGGCGCTCGGGCTGGTAGGGGTCGGTGACCGTGGTGACCTTGGAGGCCGTCGTGCCTACCACCAGCGCATTGCCGCCGGCGGTGTAGACGTTCATCACGCCGCCATCCTGCACGACCGCGGTGCCGCCGGTGTAGCCGACCAGCTGCGAAATCAGCTGGTCGCGTCGGTCCAGCAGGTCCGGCGCGGCGTCGGTCACGTTGCTGCCGATGGCACCGTTGATCTGGGCGATCTCCTGGGCCAGCCGGTTGATCTCGGTGGCACCGGCGATGAGCCCGTTGTTGACCTCGCTGCTGAGGTTGTTCATCTGCGTGTTGAGCTGGCCGAAGCGGCTGGCCAGGGCCTTGCCGCCATCAAGCAGGCTCTGCCGGTCGGCCGTGCCTGCGGCATTGGACGACAGGCCGCTGACCGCATCGAAGAAGTTGGACCAGGAGCCGGCGACGTTCGTGGCCGAATCGGAGAACAGGGCGTTGACCCGGTCGGCCATGGTCGACAGCTGCTTCAGGCGCGCCAGTTCGCCGCTGCTGTCGAGCAGCCGCGAGATCGCCAGCTGGTCTGCAGCGCGGCGGATGTCGGTGATCCGGGTGCCGCTGCCCACCTCGCCAAACCCATAGTTCTGCGGATCAGCGGTGGCGAAGTCGACCTTCTGCCGGCTGTAGCCGGGCGTGTTGATGTTGGCGACGTTGTGGCTGGTGGTCGCCAACGCACGCTGGAAGGCGAGCAGGGCACTGGTACCGGTGGAAAGGACGCTGGACATGGGGTTCCTCAACGACGGGTGATACCCAGCGCCGCTGTCGCGGTGCTGGCGAAGGTCTGGCCAAGGCGCGTGCCGGCGTCGGTCACGGCGGCCACGGCGCGCTCGATGGTCGGGCCACCGGCGATCGCGGCGATCTTGGCCGCGTAGCGCGGATCGGTGGCGTAGCCGGCGCGCTGCAGGCCACGGGCGAAGCCCTGCACGTCGGTGCCGGCCTGCAGTGCCTGCTGATAGCGCGGGCTGGTCTTCAGCAGGCGCACGTAGTCGGCAAAGCTCTCGGCGGGCGTGCTGTAGGCGCGGAAGCTGGCCGTTTCGTTACGGCGCACGCCATCGACATACTCGTGGGTGCCGGCGACGGCGCTCTGGCCCTTCCAGCCGGTGGCCTTGATGCCGAACAGGTTGTGCGAGGTGCTGCCGTCGGCGTGCTTGATCTGGCGCTTGCCCCAGCCGGTTTCCAGCGCGGCCTGGGCCACCAGGGCGCGGGCATCCACGCCCAGCTCCTTGGCCGCGCTCTGTGCGTGGCCCCAGATGCTGGCCACGAATCCTTCGGGCGTGTTCGCGCCCAGCTGGGCCACGGCGTTGCGGGTGGCCAGGGCATCGGCTGGCGTGGCCATGCTGCCGCGGTTGCTGGCGGTGGCCGCCCACTGGTCGTTGCTGGCCGCCCAATCGTCGCCGTCGATGCTGCTGGCGTACGGATCGCTCGTGCCCAGCGAACGGTGCATGCTGCTGCTGTCGCGGCCGGCAATCAGGTCCAGTGCCTGCTCCATCGGTGCCAGAGCGGGGCTGGCCGCGGCCTGCGCGCCCTCCTGGGCGCCTGCCGCCATCTGCTGCAGCATGCGCACGGCTTGGCTGGCATCGTCCAGCGACAGCGAGGGTGCCGCCTTGGCCGGTGCATTGAGCTGGTAGGCGCGGCTGGCCTTGGCCGGGTCCACGCGGGTGTCCAGCGCCGGGCCATCGGCCTGCTGGCCGGACAGCTGGCGGCTGATGATCGACGACAGCCCGAGACCCTTGCCGCGGGTCATCGCCTCGGCGATCTTCTGGTCGTACATCTCCCGGAACATCTTGTTTTCACCGGGAAACAGCGAATCACCGAAGCTGGCATCACGCATGCTCTTGACCAGCATCTGCGCGAACTGGCCTTCCAGCTGGCGCGCGACCTTGTCGATCCTGGCCGGGTCGGTCTGCTGTGCAGGATTCAGGTCGAAGGCGGGATTGATGCGCATGTCAGATCACCTCGAGCTCGGCGCTCAGCGCACCGGCCTGCTTCAGTGCTTCCAGGATCGCGATCAGGTCGCCCGGGGCAGCACCCACGGCGTTCACGGCATGCACGATTTCATCCAGCGTGGTGCCGCCGTTGAACTTGAACATGCGGCTGCCATCGTTGGTGGCGGTGACGGTCGACTGCGGGGTGACCACGGTCTGCCCGCCGCCGAAGGCGTTGGGCTGGCTGACGTTGGCGTTCTCCTGGATGGTGACCGTCAGCGAACCGTGCGAGATCGCGGCCGGTCCGACACGCACCTGCTGGCCGATGACCACAGTGCCGGTGCGCGAATTCACCACCACCTTGGCTGGTGCGCTGCCGGGGGTCAGTTCCAGGTTCTCGATGCGGGCCAGCAGGCCGATGCGTGCGCCCGGATCGGTCGGTGCGGCCACAGCCACGGTCACGCCATCGACGGCACGCGCAGCGCCTTCGCCGAAGGCGTTGTTGAGTGCGGCCACCATGCGCGAGACGGTGGTGAAATCGCCGTTGTGCAGGTTCAGCGTGATGTCGCCGCCGTTGGCCAGCGGATCGGGCAGGGCACGCTCGACGGTCGCGCCATTGGGAATGCGGCCGACGCTGGGCACGTTCACCGAGACGCGCGAACCATCCTTGCCCTGTGCGCCGAACCCACCGACGATCAGGTTGCCTTGGGCGATCGCATAGATCTGCCCGTCGGCGCCGCGCAGCGGGGCCATCAGCAGCGAGCCGCCGCGCAGCGATACCGCATTGCCGATGGAAGACACGGTGATGTCGATCGGCTGGCCCGGCTTGGCGAAGGCCGGCAGCTCGGCGTGGATCGCCACGGCGGCCACGTTCTTCAGCTGCGGGTTGACGTTGGCCGGCACGTTCACGCCCAGCTCGCCCAGAAGGTTCTTCAGGCTCTGCACGGTGAAGGGCGCCTGGCTGGTGCGGTCACCGCTGCCATCCAGGCCGACCACCAGGCCGTAGCCCACCAAGGCATTGCCACGCACGCCTCCGACCTGGGCCAGGTCCTTGATGCGTTCGGCGCTGGCCGGTGCCGCCACGGCCACTGCCAGGACCAATACGCCGACGCACGCGGCGAGGCGACGCTGCCAGGCGGAAGAGAAGAGAGAGTTCATGGCCATGCTCAGAACGGCGTCAGGCCGGAGTTGAAGAAGCGGCTCAGCCAGCCCATCGCGTTGGATTGCGCGACCGGGCCGCGGCCGCCGTAGACGATGCGGGCGTCGGCGACGCGGCTGGAGGGAATGCTGTTGTCCTGCGCGATGTCGGCCGGGCGCACGATGCCCTGCACCTGTACCAGCTCATCGCCCTGGTTCAGCCGCAGGTTCTTCTGTCCCTGCACCACCAGGTTGCCGTTGGGCAGGCGCTGCACCACGGTCACCGTCACGCTGCCCTGCAGGCGGTTGCTCTGCGCGCTGTTGCCTTTGCCAGTGAAGTCACGCTTGCCACTGGCGGTGGCGCTGAGGATGTCCTTGCCGCCGAGGGTGACCGGTGCACCGAAAATCGACGGCGTGCCGATGCTCAGGTTCGATTCCTTGTTGGTCGCGGTGTTGGCGCTGGTGGTGGCGGTGGTGTTTTCCAGCAGGGTGATGGTCAGCAGGTCGCCGACATCGCGGGCGCGACGGTCCGAATACAGCTGCAGCGTGGGGCCGGCGGCGTAGATCGCACCGGCGGTCGGCGCGGCCTGCGGCGGCATGATCGGCTGGATCGGCGCCATCGCCGGATAGGGCCGTACGTCGCCGGCGATCACGCAGCCGCCAAGCAGGGCGGCCACGGCGCAGGGCAGGGCGATGCGGGCAGGTTTGAAAAGGGGCGACATGGCGATCATCCGTTTGCGTCGGTCAGACGTTCTGGTTCAGGTAGCCGAGCATCGCGTCGGTGGTGGAAATGGCCTTGGCGTTCATTTCGTAGGCGCGCTGGGTTTCAATCATCGAGACCAGCTCTTCCACCACGTTGACGTTGCTGCCTTCCAGTGCGCCCTGCACCACATTGCCCAGGCCGTTCAGGCCGGGGTTGCCGTTCTGGGCCGGGCCCGATGCGGTGGTTTCGAGGAACAGGTTTTCGCCGCGGGCCTGCAGGCCCGCCGGGTTGACGAAGTCGGTCAGCGTCAGTGCGCCGATTTCCACGTTGGCCGCGTTGTCGGCCATCTTCACGCTGATGGTGCCGTCGCTGCCGATGGTCAGCGACTGCGCGCCTTCCGGAATCTGGATGCCCGGCTGTACCGGGTAACCGCTGTTGGTGACCAGCTCGCCGTCCTGGTTGATCTTGAACGAGCCATCACGCGTGTAAGCGGAGCTGCCATCGGCCATCTGCACTTCGAAGAAGCCGCGGCCGTTGACCATCACGTCCAAGGCGCGGCCCGTCTGCTGCTGGCTGCCCTGTTCGAAGTTCTTGGCGGTGGCCACCACGCGCACGCCCGTACCGATCTGCAGGCCGGTCGGCAGCTGCGTCTGCGCCGATGATGCGCCGCCAGGCTGGCGCACCTGCTGGTACAACAGGTCCTCGAAACTGGCGCGGTCCTGCTTGAAGCCGGTGGTGTTGGTGTTGGCGAGGTTGTTGGAAACCACCGACATGCGCATCTGCTGCGCATCCAGTCCGGTTTTCGCGATCCACAGTGCCTGGTTCATCTTCGAAGTCCTGTCTGGGTGAAGCCGGCCGCGCTGTGCGGCCCTTGTGTAAAGCAGTGCAAGCGGCGTGCCAGCAACGGCGCGTGCCGGTGCCGGAATTCCGTCAGCCGCCCAAGCGCAGCAGACTGTTGGCGCTTCGCGCGTTCTCGTCACCGTGCTTGATCACCTGCACCTGCATTTCGTACTGGCGCTGCAGCTGGATCATCTGCACCAGTGCGCCGGCGGCATCGACGTTGCTGCCTTCCAGCTGGCCGCTGTGCACCGTCGGGCCCTGTGCCTGGACGAACGGCTGCTGCGGATCGGTGTTGGCGAACAGGCCGTCAAGGCGACGCTCCAGGCGTTCGTCGGCGGCCTGCACGATCTTGATGCGGCCGATCATCGCCATCGTCTGCGGGCCTTCGCCCTGGGGGATGATCGAGATCGTGCCGTCGTTGCCCACTTCCATCGCCTGGTAGGGCGGAATGGCGATGGGGTTGTTGTTGTCATCCAGCACCGGACGTCCGCTGGAGGTCACCAGCTGGCCGTTCGGGGTGACCGACAGCGCGGCGCCACGGGTGTAGGCCTCGCTGCCGTCGGTGGCCTGCACGGCCAGCCAGGTGCCGGTCTGCAGCGACAGGTCCAGCGGCTTGCCGGTGATGTGCTGCGCGCCGGCGGTGCGGTTGAAGCCGGCGTCGACGTGCAGCGCATCCACCCGCGAGGCAAAGCCCTGGCCACGGATCGGGAAGGCTTCGGTGTTGGCCAGCGCTTCCTTGAAGCCGGGGGTGTCCGAGTTGGCGAGGTTGTGGCTGAGCGTTCCCTGCGCCTGCAGGGAGGCGCGGGCGCCGGTCATCGCAACGTAAAGGGCTTTATCCATGGGGGGCGTTCCGTGACAGGTTCAGCAGGTCATCAACGGATGTTGATGACGGTCTGGGTGATCTGGTCCTGCGTGGTGATCATCTGCGCGTTGGCCTGGAAGTTGCGCTGCGCGGTGATCATGTTCACCAGCTGCTCGGTCAGGTCCACGGTCGATGCTTCCAGCGCGCCGGCCTGGATCTTGCCGAGGTTGGAGCTGTCAGGCGCGGCGGTCCGGGGGGTCCCCGACTCGAAGGTTTCCACCCACAGGTTGTTGCCCTTCTGCGCCAGGCCCTGGGTGTTGTTGAAGCTGGTCAGGGCGACCTGGCCCAGCGGCTTGTCATCACCGTTGGAATAGCGTGCATACACCACGCCGCTGTCGGAGACGGTGATCTCGTTGAGCTTGCCGGCCGCATAGCCGTCCTGCTGGGTGTTGCGCAGGGCGAACTTCTCGCCGTACTGGGTCGAACCGCTGATATCCAGCGTCATGTTCAGTTCGCCCGCACCCGTGGTGGGGGTGAACGTGCCGAGGCTGATCTTGGCATCGGCCGGGGTGGTGAGCTTGCCGCTGTTGTCGAACGCGATCGCGGTCGGAGTACCGGCCGGTTCGCCATCGACGTAGTTGTGCACGGTCCAGCCGTTGGTCGCGGCGTCCTTGACGAAGTAGGACACCTGGATGTGGCTCACGCCCAGCGAGTCATAGACGGTGATGCCACCGCTGGACTGGTTGTAGCTGTTGGAATCGGTCGGATCGAAATCGGCGACCGTGGGCTGCTTGGCGTTGGCGGGCAGGGTGAAGCCCACCTTCACTTCGCTGGTCTGCTTGGGCGGGCTGTCGGTGGTCAGCAGCTGCAGGTCGACCAGGCGGCCGGCGTCGAAGCTGGTGCCATCCGCATTGGGTGCGAAGACCTGCAGGCGTGCGCCCTGCGGGTTGACCACGTAGCCGGCCGAGTCGGTCTGGAAGTTGCCGGCGCGCGAATAGACGCGTGCGCCGTTCATGTTCATGGTGAAGAAGCCCTCACCGGAAATGGCCATGTCCAGGCTGCGGCCGGTCTGGTCGTTGTTGCCCTGGATGAACTGCTGGGCGACGTTGGTGACGCGCGCGCCCGAGCCGGTCTGGTTGTTGGACAGGCCGTAGCTGGTGGCGGCGAACAGGTCGGCGAATTCAGCGCGCGACTGCTTGAAGCCGACCGTGTTGACGTTGGCAACGTTGTTGGCGGTGACGCTGAGGTCGGTATTGGCGGCGTTGATGCCGGACAGCGAGACGTTGAAACCCATGGGATTGCTCCTGGTAGATGCGGGGGTGCGGCTCAGCTGACGCGGAGCACGTAATCGATCGGGGCCGTGCCCAGGCCCTTGAGGTTCAGGTAAAGGCCATCGGAACCAACGGTCACGCTTTCCACTGGTGCCTGCACGTACGTGGAGAGCTTGGTGCTGGTGCCCGCGGTGTCGACGTGGTTGGCGACGATGGAGTACTTGCCCGGTTCCATGCGCTTGCCATTGGCGTCCTTGCCGTCCCACTTGAACGCGACCTCACCGGCGGCGCTGGCCTCGACACTGATCGAGGTGACCTTGCTCCCGTTGGCATCGGTGACATCGACGGTGACGATGCCAGCGGCCGGTGCAGCGACGGTGCCGCTGACATCACCTTCCGCTTCGAGTACCAGCTTCTCAGACGGCACCAGCACTTCATGGCCGACCAGTGCCGCGCCACGCAGTACCTGGTCGCTGGCCATCGATTCCTGGAAGCCCTTCACCGAGGTGTTGAGGTCGGTGATGCCCTGCACGGTGGACATCTGCGCCATCTGCGCGACCATCTGCGTGTTGTCCATCGGCTTCAGCGGATCCTGGTGCTGCAGCTGCTCGGTCATCAGGCGCAGGAAGTCGGCCTGGTCGAGCGTGTTCTTCTTCTTGGTGCTGTTGCTGTTGGGGGCGTTCAGGCCGAGTGCGGCGTAGACGTCCTGGTTGCTCTGGGTGGCGACGGTGGTCATGCGGTGGTCCTCGCGGGCGCGCCTCAGCGGCCCATGGTCAGGGTGGCCAGGGCCAGTTCCTTGGCGGTGGTCAACATCTCCACGCCCGCCTGGTAATTGCGCGAGGTCGAGATCAGGTTGACCATCTGCGCCACCGGATCGACGTCGGGCTGGTAGATGTAGCCATCGGCATCGGCCAGTGGATGGCCGGGCTCGTATCGCTTGATCGGCGCCGCATCGCTCTGGGTGATTTCCTTGACCTGCACCGAGGTGATGTTCGGATCGGTCTTGCTGGTCACGGCCTGGAAGATCGGCTCCAGCGGCTTGTAGACCGCGTCGGCCGAGCCGGCGATGCTGTCGGCGTTGGAAAGGTTGGAGGCGATGGTGCTCATGCGCACCGACTGCGCCTGCAGTGCGGAGCCGGCGATATCGAAGATCGGCAGGTTGCTCATGGCTTACTGCCCCGTGATCGCGGTGAGCATGGAACGGACCTTGCTCTCGACGAAGCTGAGCGAGGCACGGTATTCCAGCGCGGCGCGGCCATAGGCAGCACGCTCGGCATCGGGGTCGACGGTGTTGCCGTCCAGGCTGGGCTGCACGCCCTCGCGGGCCACCTGGAACGGGTTCAGGCCACTACTGATCTGGTAGTGCTGCTCGTTCGTGGTGGTCATCAGGCCGTTGGCGTCCAGCCCCTGGGCATTGCGCAGGGCGGCGTCGAAGTCCAGGTCCTGGGCCTTGTAGCCGGGAGTGTCGGCATTGCCGAGGTTGCTGGCGATCAGCTTCATCCGCTGTTCGCGCAACGGCATGGCCTGGGCATGCACGCCCAGGTAATCGGTAATCAGGTTGCGCACGGTGCACTCCCACGGGAACGATGCCCGGGAAGCTGCAAGGGGTGTGCCAAAGGCGTGTGGGCCGCCGGGCATGGCCCGGCGCTACCTCTGGGGTGCGGGAGATCGCAGTAGCGCCGCGCCCGGCGGGGGTGCGCGTGGGGCGGCCTTACGCCGCCATTGCCACCTTGCGCAGGCGGTCCAGCACGAAGTCGGCCAGCTCATGCGGCGAGTACTTGGCCACGAAGGCGTTGGCGCCCACGCGCTCCACCATCGCATTGTTGAATACGCCGGACAGGGAGGTGTGCAGCAGCACATACAGCCCGGACAGGCCGGCGTGGCGCCGGATTTCCGTCGTCAGCGTATACCCGTCCATGGCCGGCATCTCGATGTCCGAGATCACCATGGCGTAGCGGTCGGCCGGGTTTTCGCCCGAAGCGTGGATCTGCAGCAGGTGGTCCAACGCCTGCTTGCCATCGGAGAGCAGGGTGGCGCCCACCCCCAGCTGGTCCAGCACGCTGCGGATCTGCTGGCGGGCCACGCGCGAGTCGTCCACCACCAGCACCTGCAGCTGCGGGGCGTCGGCCGGCATGGCCATGGTCGGGTCCAGCACGGCTTCGCCACGGATCTGGGCGATGTCGGCCAGCACGCTTTCCACGTCGATCACCTGGATCAGCTCGCCCTGGAAGCGGGTCACCGCGGTCAGGTAGCTCGATTCGGCGCCCAGCTCCGGCGGCGGGTGGATGTCCTCCACCGCGATGTTGACGATGCGCTCGACCCCGCTCACCAGGAAGCCCTGGATCGAGCGGTTGAACTCGGTCACCACCAGGTAGCCGGGGGCGGTGTCCGCGTCCGGCTCACGCTCGGGGTGGCCGATGGCCAGGCCCAGGTCCAGTACCGGCACCGAGCGGCCCCGCACGTCGGCCACGCCGGCGAACTGGCCGGGCAGGCCGGGCACCTGGAACAGCTCCGGGCGGCGCAGGACTTCCTGCACCTTGAAGACGTTGACGCCAAAAAGCTGACGTCCGCCGAGACGGAACAGCAGCAGCGCCAGGCGATTGTGGCCGGCCAGTCGGGTCCGCTGGTCGATCCGGTTGAGCAGGTCATGGGACATGGCTGCTGTATCGGCGTGGGGGCGGCCAAACTTGAGGCGTATCTGCATCGGTAGAGTCGACCGTTGGTCGACTGCCTGATTGGTAGGGTCGACCGTTGGTCGACCCTACCCGGGACGCATCCCTCCCTCTGGCACGCCGCTTGCACGCACTCGGCCAGGTCTTACCGAACAGGAGGCGCCATGCGCCTGATCACATCTCTATTGGCCATCGCCCTGGCATTTGCCTCGCCATGGGCGGCCGCTGCCGACTGGCAGCCGGTTGCCAGCATCCGTACAGCGGCGCTGTCGACCCTGCCTGCCGGCAGCGAGGGCGAGGCCGTGGTGGCCGATGCAATGCGCCTGCCGCGCTGCGGGTTGGCCCTGCAGGTGCAGCCCACCGCCAACACCACGGTGGAGGTCAGCTGCCCCGATGCCGGCGGCTGGCGCCTGTTCGTACCGGTGAAGGTGCGCCGCAACCAGGCCGTGCTGGTGCTCACCCGTGGCATTGCCACTGGAGAAACCCTGGCCGCGGCCGATATCAGCACTGTCCAGCGTGACGCCGCACGGATCGCCGGCGCCGTGCTGTCCGATCCCGCCGCGGCGGTCGGTCGCATTGCCCGTCGGCCCCTGCAGGCCGGAAGCCTGCTGTCGGCCAACGACCTGGTCACTGAACGTCTCATCAAGCGAGGAGACAGCGTGGCCCTGGTGTCGCGGCGCGGTTCGGTCGAGGTACGTATTGCCGGCCGGGCGATGGGCGATGCGGGCGAGAACGACCGGGTTTCGGTAGAGAACCTGTCCTCCCGCCGTATCGTGCAGGGGACCGTGGACGCCCATGGTGACGTAATCGTGGCGCGTTGAAAAAGTAAGAGATTTCCCTAAAGATCACGGCCCAGCGGCCGTTATCCCTTGTGAACGGCAACTCCAGGACACCCCATGAGCCAGAAAATCGACGGCAACCTGCAGGTCCCCCAGGCACTGCGCAGCGTGACGACCCCGGCCACCAAGCCCGGCGTCAGCGGCGATGCACCGGCGCGCCCGGTGGAGGCTGCGGACAGCCTGCGCCTGACCGGCGAGGCCACCAACCTGCGGGCGCTCGAGCGTGAGCTGAGCACCGCCCCGGCCATCGACACCCAGCGTGTCGCCGCCGTGCGCGAGTCGCTGCAGAACGGCAGCTACAGGATCAATCCGGACGCGATCGCATCGCGCATGCTCGAACTGGACCAGCAGCTGCAGGGATGACCGCGGCGATGAGTGAACATCTTCAGCGACTTTCCCAGGCCCTGGATGTCGAACATCAGGCCCTGGTCGAGCACGATGTGCACGCGCTGATCCGCGCGACCGGCGCCAAGCTGGAAGCACTGCGCGCCCTGGATACCACCCCGCCGGTGGGCGAGGGCGAGCAGCTGCAGGCGTTGGCCGAGCGCAACCGCGCCAACGGCGTGCTGCTGTCGCGCCGCCGCCGCGAGGTGGACTGGGCGCTGCGCCAGCTCGGCCGCACCGAGGCATCGTCCTCATACGACGCCAAGGGCCAGGCCCACACGGTCAACGCACGCCGGCCACTGGCCGTCGCCTGATCGATCCACCGGCCGCCGGCAGCAGCCGGTGGGCTGCTGCGATGGCGCGGCAGCGCGTATATTGGGCGCTTGTCCGCAAGCCCCCGAGTCGCCGTGTCCGCCGCCAACGCCCTGGTTACCGCCCCCCTTCCGCCGCAGCCGGTGCTGCAGGCCCTGCTGGAGCGCGTGCGCGAAGGCATGCTGCTGTTCACCGAAGACGGGCAGGTCGCCCTGGCCAATCCGGCCGCACAGAACCTGCTGGGCAGCAACGAGACCACCGGGCCCGCGCCGCAGCGCCTGCGTGAGCTGCTGCCGCCGGATGGACTGGAGCAGGCGCGCCTGCACGGGCAGTGGAACGGCAGCCTGCCGGTCGGCGAGGGCGTGGTCATCGCCCACCTCTACCACCACGGCCAACCGGGCAGCGGCCACTACCTGGCCCTGTTCCGCCCCATCGAGGGGCAGGAAGACTACGAGCGCGAGCTGCAGCAGCGCCACGCCGAACTGCGGCAGGCCTACCTGCGCCTCAACGGCACCCAGGAAAAGCTGCTGCAGTCGGAAAAGATGGCCTCCATCGGCCAGCTCGCCGCCGGCGTGGCGCACGAGATCAACAACCCGATCGGCTACGTGCACTCCAACCTGGGCAGCCTGCAGGAATACCTGCGCAGCCTGTTCACCGTCATCGAAGCGTACGAGCGGGCTCTGCGCGCGCCGGATCCGAAGGCGCTGATCCCGGAAATCGACGATATCCGTGACCGCCTGGACATCGATTTCATCAGCCGCGACCTGCCGCAGCTGATGGCGGAATCGCGCGAGGGCATCGAGCGGGTGACCCGCATCGTGCGCGACCTGAAGGACTTCTCGTATTCCGGCCGCGACGAGTCGTGGAAGCTGGTAGACCTGCATTCCGGGCTGGAATCGACCATCAACATCATCTGGAACGAGCTCAAGTACAAGGTCACCCTGCACCGTGAGTTCGGCCAGCTGCCGCTGGTGGAGTGCCTCCCTTCGGAGTTGAACCAGGTCTACATGAACCTGCTGCTCAACGCCGGCCATGCGATCGCCGAGCGCGGCACCATCACCGTGCGTACCGGCGTGGACGGCGACACGGTCTGGGTGGAGTTCGAGGACACCGGCGGCGGTATTTCGCCGGAACTGCGCCAGCGCATCTTCGATCCGTTCTTCACCACCAAGCCGGTGGGCAGCGGCACCGGCCTGGGCTTGTCGATCTCTTACAGCATCATCAACAAGCACCACGGCCGCATCGACCTGGACAGCACACCCGGCGTCGGCTCGCGCTTCCGGGTGGTTCTGCCGATCAAGCAGCCGCGCTGACGGCGGCTGCCGGACATTCCGCTTGGCATGGCCCGGCGCCGCCCGCGCGCATCGCTAGCGCCGGGCCATGCCCGGCGGTTTCCCTCACCGCAGCGGCGAGCGATCCTCGCCGGCATCCACCGCTTCCACCGCCGTCGGCCCGGCATTGCTGCGCCGCTGTTCCTCGTACGTGCGGAACGCCTGGTGGATGTGCTTGCGCAGCTCATCGTCGTTCCAGGGCTTGGTCAGGAAGCGGTAGATCGCGCCGCGATTGATTGCATCGGTCACCGTGTTCAGATCGGTGTAGCCGGACAGCACCAGGCGGATCGTATCCGGGTACAGCATCTTCACCCGGCCGAGGAACTCGGTGCCGCTCATGTCGCTCATGCGCTGGTCGGACAGGATCACCTGCACGTCGTTGATCGCCAGCAGGTCGAACGCATCGCGCACGTTGCCGGCAGCCAGGATGCGGTAGCCATCGCGACGGAACAGGCGCACCAGCGAGCGCAGCACGTTCTCCTCGTCGTCCAGCAGCAGCAGGGTGCGGTCCGGGCGGGTCTCGGCGAAGGCCTCCGGGCGCAGGTAGCGGCGGCGCAGGGTCATGCCGGCCGCATCGGCCGACATCGGCTCGCCGAACAGGTAGCCCTGGAACACATCGCAGTCGTTGCGACGCAGGAAGCCCAGCTGTGCCTGCGATTCCACGCCGTTGGCAATCACCGTCATGCCCAGCTGGTGGCCCATGGCGATGATCGCGCGGGCGATGGCGGCCTCGCGGTTGCCAGCCGGTGCGCTCTTGATGAAGCTGCGGTCGATCTTCAGCTTGTCCACCGGGTAGCGCACCAGCGCGCTGAGGCTGGAATCGCCGGTGCCGAAGTTGTCCAGGCTCAGGCTGATGCCTTCGTTGCGCAGGTTGGCCAGGGTCTCGTGGACGAAGTTGACGTTGTTGGTCAGCGCGCTTTCGTTGATCTCCAGCGTCAGCATCTGCGCCGGCACGCCCGCGGCCTGGATCAGCCCCATCACCTCGGCGAAGAAGTTCGGACGCAGCAGCTGCAGGGTCGACACGTTCACCGCGATGGTGAAGTCATCGAAGCCCTGGTCGCGCCACAGCCGCGCCTGCTTCAGTGCGCCTTCCAGCACCCAGGTGCCGATCTGCACGATGATGCCCAGGCGCTCGGCGGTGCGCATGAAGCGCTCCGGTACCAACATGCCCAGAGTCGGTGACTGCCAGCGCAGCAGCGCCTCCATGCCCACCACGTGGCCATCGCGGGCGCTGACCAGCGGCTGGTAGCGCAGCTTCAGTTCGCCGTTGGGGATCGCATCGACGATCTGGCGGGCGATGATGCTCTCGCTGTGCGCGCTCGGCGGGGTGTCCACCGCGTGGATGCGCACCGCATTGCCGCCTTCGCGGGCGGCCTGGTACAGCGCATCCTCGGCGTGGTCGAGCAGGCGCGAGGCGTTGCTGGCGTGCTCCGGGCACAGGCTCACGCCCAGCTTGCCGGTCATGAAGAGTGTGTACGGCAGCACCGACAGCGGCAGTTCCATCTGCTGTCGGATCTCTTCGGCGAAGTCTTCGGGCAGCGGGAGGTCGGCGGTGCGCGGCACGGCCAGCAGGAATTCATCGCTGCCGTGGCGCCACAGCTTGCCGCGGCCGCGCAGGTAGGACTGCAGGCGCTGCGCGACCAGCACCAGAGCCTGGTCGCCGACTTCGGCACTCATGTTTTCGTTGACCGACGCGAAGTGGTCGATATCCACGTGCATCAGCATCAGCGGCGTGCCGCCGGAGGCGGCTTCGGTGACCATGGCCTGCAGCTCGGGGTTGCCGGCGCCCAACCGATCGGGGGCGTCGTCGATGCTGACAGGGGGCATGTTGGGGTTCCACATGGCTCAGCGTTCCGGGGAATCAGCGGCGATCGCAGTGACCGCCTGGTAAGGAAGATGGACGTCGACGAGCGTACCGGCGCCATGCGCCGACTCGATGCGGACGTTGCCGCCGACGCTCTGCGCACGTTCGCGCATCACGATCAGGCCCAGGCCGCGCGGGCCGTCCGGGTCGAAACCCTCGCCGTCGTCGCGGATCAACAGGTGCAGGCCACGCTGATCGACATCGCGCAGCTGCAGCTGCACCTGGCTGGCACGGGCGTGGCGCAGCACGTTGGTGAGGCTTTCCTGGGCGATGCGGAAACAGGCCTGTTCGATGCTGTTGTCCGGACGCGAGGGCAGGGTGTCGATCTCGGCCAGCAGCTCCACCGGCGAGGAACGGAACAGCACCCGTGCCTGCCAGCTCAGTGCAGCCTCCAGGCCCAGGGCATCCAGCTGCGGCGGGCGCAGCAGGGTGGAGATGTCGCGCAGCTTGGCCACCGTGGTGTCGGCCAGGCTGACGATCTGCGCCAGGTCTTCGCTGCGGCGGCGTGCGTCTGCTTCATCCTGCGCGGCGCAGGCGGAAAGCTTGATGGCGGTGATGGCCTGGCCGATGTCATCGTGCAGGTCGCGCGAGATGGCGCGGCGCTCGTCTTCCTGCAGCGAGAACAGGCGGCCGGCCATGGCCTGCAGTTCGCGATTGCTGGTTTCCAGCGCGGTGCGCGTGCGCTCGGATTCGCTCAGGTCACGCACGATCAGCAGCTTGCAGTCGCGGCCGCCGTAGCGGACCTCGCCCACCGCCAGGCCGGCGTGGAAGCGGCGGCCATCGGCCCGCTGCATCACCACCACGCTGTTGTGCCCGGGGCTGTGCTGCGGCTGGCCGGCGCGCAGCTGCAGGCGCACCCGCTCCAGTTCCGCCGGGTCCACCAGTGCTTCCAGCGGCTCGCCCAGCAGGGTCTGGCTGCCATAGCCGAACAGGGCCGCGGCCCAGGCGTTGGCATACAGCACGTGCTCGTCGGACAGGATCACCACGCCGTCGGGGAGCACACGCACCAGCTCGCGGAACTGCTCCTCGCGCTCACGCAGCAGGCGCCGCGACTGTTCGCGCTCGGTCACGTCCTGCAGGGTGCCCAGCACCCGCTCGCGGCCGGCCTCGTCCGTGCCACAGGCCGCGCGCAGGTGCACCATCAGGGTGCGGCCATCCATCGACAGCACGGGCAGGAGCACATCCACCTGCAGCTTGCGGTCGGTGCACAGTTCGGCCAGCAGCTGCTCGGTCTGCGCGGCCGTGGTCGGATCGGCCGGCACCAGCAGCTCATCGAAGCGATGCCAGCGCCGCGCCTCGGGCGGGCGGCGGCCCAGCAGGCGGTACACCTGGCTGGAGTAGCGGCCGAGGCCGCTGGACGGGTCCAGCTCCCAGGCACCGATGCGGGCCAGTTCGTGTGCCTCTTCCACGCGGGCCAGGGCCTGGTCGCGGCGCACCTGGGCCAGGTCCTCGGCGGTGCGGTCGATGGCGATCAGCAGGCGGGCATTGTGGCCGTCGTAGTCGATCGCGTTCGAGCGCAGTTCCATCTGCCGGCGGCTGCCATCGCGCAGCTGCAGCGGGGTGCGCAGCACGCAGATCTGCTCGGGCGCCTCCCGGATCGCCTCCAGCTTGTTCTGCAGGATCAGCCTGTCGCCGGGTGGCCACAGCACGTCGATGGTCTGCTCCAGCAGCGCCTCGCGCTCCCAGCCGAAGGCCAGGCAGGCGGCCGGGTTGGCGTCGAGGATGGCCAGGCTGTCCAGGTCGTAGACAAGGATCGGCCCGGGGTTGCCTTCGAACATCTGCCGCAGGCGCAGCTCCGAGCCCTGCAGGCGCGCATGGGTGCGCAGTACGTGTTCGGCCAGGGGGCGCAGCAGCAGGTACAGCAGGCCGGCGCTGGCAAAAGCGAAGAATGCGTCCTTCACGGTCTGCCAGAACGCCAGCTGCCGCGGGTCCGACATCATTGCCGCCATGGCGCCATCGGTTGCGATCATCCAGGCCAGCGCCAGCATCAGATAGGTCAGCACCACCCGACGGCGGTCACGACCCAGTGCCTTCGCCATCTGCGGGTCGGGAGCGGGGAGGGTGCCGGTCGGTTCTGCGGGCATGGGCAGGGCAGGAAGAGGGGGCGCCGGCCATCTTACCGCGCGGGTGCGCCCTGGCACTCAATTATCCGCCGGACGCGCCGTTAACCACTTCGTGCCCCGCTGTCGGGCGCGCCATTCCGGAGCAACATCGCGTGGACCAAGGCATTATCGCCAGCCTGCTGCAGCACCCGCTTGCCTCGGCGCTGGTCATCGTCGACCGTGGCGGGCGTCCACTGGCAGCCAACCCGGCCGCGCGCGAACACGGCCTGCCGGCGACGGTGGCCGCCTACGCGCCGATGCTGGAGGACCTGCGCCTGCTGGCGGCCGACGGTGGCATCGTCGCCTGCAGCCTGCCGGGCGGCCCACGCGGCCACTACGACGGCTACCTGCGCGCGGTGCACGATGGCAGCGGCAACCTGCTGGCATTCACGCTCAGCGTGCCCGAGCCGGTGCCGGTCGATGCCGGTGGCCGTTGGGAGCTGGCGCTGGAGAGCGCCGGCCACAGCCTGTGGGACTGGGATATTCCCAGTGACCGGGTGGTACGGACGCCTTCGCTGGTGGACGAGACCGCCAACAACATCATTTCCCGTGTCCACAGCGATGACCTGGCCGACATGCGTGCGGAGCTGGACGAGCACCTGCGCGGCCACAGCGAGCAGTACAGCGCCCAGTTCCGCTTCCGCCAGGAGGATGGCCAGTGGCGCTGGGTGCTCGATCGCGGTCGCGTGGTTGCACGTACGGCCGATGGACAGCCGCTGCGCATGGTCGGCACCCATACCGATATCGAGCAGCAGAAGCAGCTGGAAGCGCTGCTGCAGGAACAGCAGCTGCACCTGAGCGAGGCCCAGCGCATCGCCAGCATGGGCAGCTGGTCGTTCGACCCCACCAACCACCGTTTCTGGTGGTCGCCCGAGCTGCGCTCGCTGCTGGCCCTGGCGCCCGGCGAAGTGCCCGGCCAGCGGCGCTGGCTGAAGCAGCTGCACCCGCGCTCGCGCGGCGCGCTGCGTGCGGCCTGGCGCCGGCTGTGGCGCGACGGCCGTGCCGCCAACCTGGAACTGGAACTGACCCGCGGCAGCGGGCCGTCCCAGCACCTGCGCCTGTGGATGCAGCCGCTGCTGGACATGGATGGCCATCCCAAGCGCCTGCTGGGCCAGGTGCAGAACATCACCGAACAGCACCAGACCGATGCACTCATCCGCTGGCGCACTGAACTGCTGAACCGTGTCTCCGCGCTGGGCCGCATCGGCGGCTGCGAGATCGAGGTCAGTACCCGGAACATGCAGTGGACCGAGGAGTGCTACCGCATCCACGGCCTGCGCAAGGAGCCGATTACCTTGGAGCAGGCGCTGACGCTGTACACCGAGGATTCGCGTGCGCACTTCGAAGCCGCGCTGCTGCGTATTGCCGGAGGCGGCCTGCCCGAACAGCTGGATCTGTGCTTCTACCGCCAGTCCGGCCTGCGCGTGTGGGTGCAGGTGTTGATTGAGCTGGATCGTCGCGACGGACTGCCGCCGCGCTTCGTGGTCCTGTTCCGTGACATCACCCGCGAGCGCGAAGCCAACGAGCGCATCGAGCTGCTGGCCCACTACGACCTGCTGACCGGCCTGCCCAACCGCGTGCTGCTTGGCGAGCAGACCGCCGAGGCCATCGAGGAGGCGCGCGACCGCGGCACCTCGCTGGCGATGCTGTTCATTGATCTGGATGGCTTCAAGAACATCAACGACAGCTTCGGCCACGCCACCGGCGATGCGCTGCTGAAGGCCGCGGCCATCCGCCTGCACCAGAACCTGCGCAACAACGATCTGTTCGGCCGCTTCAGCGGCGACGAATTCATCGTGGTGCTGCGCGACCTGGCCGAGCCGGAGGATGCCGGCCACGTGGCGCGCAAGCTGATCGGCTCGCTGGCCGAGCCGCTGCGCCGTGGCGACACCACCCTGAAGGTCGGCGCCAGCGTGGGCATCGCCATGCTGGGCGACAGCCAGACCGATTTCGACTCCCTGCTGCGTGCCGCCGACGCGGCGATGTATGCGGCCAAGGAAGCCGGGCGCAACACCTATCAGTACTACAGCCAGGACGCCCTGGCGCGCATCCAGCGCCGGCTGGAAATCGAGCACGGCCTGCACGGCGCCATCGAGCGCGAGGAATTCAGCCTGGCCTACCAGCCGCTGCTGCATGCCCACCACGGTGAGCCGCCGGCGATCGAAGCGCTGCTGCGCTGGCATCGTCCCGGCGTGGGCTACTGCAGTCCGGCCGAGTTCATTCCCATTGCCGAGAAGTGCGGCGAGATCGTCCGCATCGGCGATTGGGTGCTGTCCGAAGCCTGCCGCCAGGCGGCGTCGTGGGATCGTGCCGGCCTGCGTTTCGAACGCATCGCGGTGAACGTATCGGCCGTGCAGCTGCGGGACCGCGGGTTCGCCGAGCGCGTGATCGAGATCTGCCACGCCCATGGGTGGCCGCCGCAGCGGCTGGAGCTGGAACTGACCGAATCGGCGTTGATCCGTGACACCGACATCCTGCGCCACTGCTTCGATGTGCTGGAACGACACGGCGTGCCGCTGGCGGTGGATGACTTCGGCACCGGCTTCTCCAACCTGCATTACCTCAACCGATTCCCGGTGGGGCGCCTGAAGATCGACCGCAGTTTCGTCCAGGGCATGCTGCACGACACGGGTACGGCCGAAGTCACCCAGGCCATCGTCCACCTGGGCCACGCGCTGGGCATGAAGGTGGTGGCCGAGGGCGTGGAAACGCACCAGGAAGAAGACATGCTGCGCCGGCAGGGCTGCGACGAGATCCAGGGCTACCTGTACTCACGCCCGCTCAGCCCGCGCGACCTCGCGCTGTGGCTGCGCCAGCAGCACGCCCCGCCAGAACTCGCCCTGGCCCGTTGACGGTAGCGCCGGGCCATGCCCGGCGGCATTGATCTGCGCCCTGGTGGGTGCCGGCCGTTGGTCGGCGCGGATGCCCGCATTGGCGCTCATCCACGCATGGCGTGGATCTACCGGTCGAGGAACCGCCGCGGAAATTCCGAGCGCAGCCGTGCCCTTACGGCCTCGACCACGTTGGCATAGCGTCGCCGCTGGATACGGTAGCCCAGGTAGAAGATCACCGGGCACGCCAGCATCGGCCATGCCATCGGCCGCACCAGCATGATCGGTACCACCAGTAGGGTCAGGGCCAGCGCGAACCAGCTGCAGCGCCCGATCACGCGCACCTCGCGGCGCCGTTTGTCGACCACCAGCAGGCCGTGCATCAGCGCGAAGTAGCGCCCCCCGAAGGTCGGCTCGAAGCTCTCACGGAAGGCCACGCTGCCGTCGGGCAGGGCATGGAATGCCAGGCGCAGCCATTTATCGATGGGAAGATCGTGGTCCAGCCCGGCCAGCGACACCTGGCTGAGCTCAGCAGGCGAAGCGGCGACACGCTGGTTGAACAGGATGATGCCGGTGCGGTAGAAAAACGGCGCCCAGAAGATCAACAGCAGGACTTCGACCAACAGCAATGCGATGAGGGCGATGGCCATCGGTCTTCCATGGACGGGACCGGCGCATCATGCCATAGCGATTACGCCACGCGCGTAGATCCACGCCATGCGTGGATGGTGTCAGGATGGTCCTGCTCCTACATGTCAGTCATCTTCAGGCAGATCGCTCAGGTCCAGGATCTGCGGATTGACACTGCTGGCAACGATGCTCCTTATCAGCCCCGGGCGTCGTCGAAGCGAGTAGGCGCGTATCGCATGGACGGGGCTGAATTCACACAGGGGGTGGCGCGAGTGCCCCACGATTACGGGTCTGTTGAAGTTAACGTCCCTGGGATCATCCAGTGGCAGGTCCCACCTCCCACCGTGCAACACCCTGACGGTCTCTCCCAGGTATCGGGCAAGTATGATCCTCAGGGAGTCCCGCTCATCATCTGACAGTGTGACTGCCATCAAGTCATGCAGGCGTTCCAGCCTGTCGAGGCTTTCGGGGCTTCCATCGAGCGCAATGCCATGGATTCGTGCTTGCACGACCAGCCATTCATTCTGGCCGTCCATGAGCATCAGGAATTGATCAAAGGCTTCGCCGGCCTCGTCCAGGTCAAGCGTCATGCTGATGCCGTGCCAGATGGAGCAGACAGTGTGTCCCTTCCATGAAGCGCACGCGATGCAACAAATCCTAAATTGGCATCAGTGGTGCCGGATCGGGCACCCGTCAGGGATGTTTCAGCGCATCCCCATCCAGCCCAAGATCCCAGGCCATCCCCAGCAGCTCACCCGCGGGCGCCGACGGGGCAGGGCGGGCATCGGCCAGCTGCCTCAGCTCCTCGATTTCCTCGCGTGCCACCGCCTCCAGCTGCTGCAGCTGTTCGCGCACGCTGGGGTTGCGCGGGCGTTCGGCGGGGTCGATCGGGGGCAGGGCGCGGATCAGGGTCATGGTGCGCGGGTCGGGGGCATCCAACGGCAGGTTACAGGCAAAGGCCCCGGAATGACCGGGGCCTTGCGGGCTGCCGGAGCAGGCAGCGGACATCAGGATCAGAACAGCTCGACCGTGCCGGCGCCCATGTTCTGCTGGGCCACCGGCTTGTGCGGCGGGCGCTCCCACTCGCTGCGCAGTTCGCGCAGGCGGCTGCCGGTGCGCTGCAGCGCGGTGGCGATCTCTTCGTCGAACACGCCGCCGTTACGGTGCAGCAGTTCCTGCAGGGCCACGGCTTCGCGGTTGATCGCGGTCAGGCGGTCCAGGTGGGTGTGCACGCCGCCCAGGGCCTGGGTGGCGATATCTTCGAACTGCAGGGCGCGCACGGCCTCTGCCACGCTGCCGTCGATCGAGCGGGCGCACTCGGACACTTCGCGCATGCCATCGCCCAGCGAGGCATTGATCTGCGCCACGTTGTCCAGCATCGCCGCTGCTTCCTGGCGTGCTTCGCGGGAACGGTCCATGTCACGCGAGGCCATGTGCGAGACGGTCTCGCGCACCTTGGCGATGGCGTCCTTGGAGCTGTGGGCCAGCTTGCGGATCTGTTCGTTGAAGGTGGTCGAGCGCTCGGACAGATTGCGCACTTCGTCGGCCACCACCGCGAAGCCACGACCGGCTTCACCGGCACGGGCTGCTTCGATGGCCGCGTTCAGCGCCAGCAGGTTGGTCTGGTCGGCAATCGACTTGACGTCTTCCAGCAGGGCGAAAATGCCGTCCAGGTGCTGGGCCATCTGGTCAATGTGCTGCACGGTGGTGCTGCTCTGGCCGCTCACCTGTTCCAGTGCTTCCACCAGCTGTTCCATGCGGTGGTTGGCGTGCTGGGCGAAGCGGGCGACGTCGAGGCCGGCGTTGCCTTCCTCACCGGCGCGGTCGACGATGCGCGACAGGGCCTGGCTCTGCTGGCGCGACTTGCGGTTCATCGCATCGAAGCTGCCACCGAGGCTGGAGACGGCCTGGCGGATCAGGTCACGGGCGCGTTCGACTTCGCCACGCGAACCGTCGATCTCGTTGCCGACGAAGCTGCGCAGTTCGGTCAGCAGCTGGTCCTGCTCACGCAGGACACGGGCATGTTCCGGGGAACGCTGCGCCTGGGCGCGGGTGGTCCACCACGCAAAGCCCAGCCAGCTCAGCGTCATCGTGGTCAGGATCGCCCAGCGCAGGGCGGCCGGCCATTCGAAACCGATGGCGAAGGGGAGCAGCAGGGTCAAGGCCAGGGGGGCGGCCAGACGGATGAAAATGCGTGAGTACATGGACGTTCTCGGGAGGTGCACGGAGGATGTATCGGCCGTACCCCCTTTCTCTTTAACGTCGATGTGGCTTTTGGGCGCGCCGGATTTCCGACGCTTCCGCCGGGCATGGCCCGGCGCTACCTTGGCGGCGCTTGACCGGTAGCGCCGGGCCGTGCCCGGCGGCTGTTGCGGTCAGGCCAGCTGCCGGTCAACGGCAGCGACCATCGCCTTGCGGCTGAGCAGGAAGTCCCAGTAGCTGCCACCCAGCTGCCGCCACAGCACCGCGGCGCGCACGGCGGCCAGCAGCAGCGCGCGGATCTCGGCCACTACGCCAGCCTGGCCCAGGTAATGCGGGTTGCCCTGCACCATGACCCGCGGCTTGAGGTGGCTGATGGTGTCTGCATACAGTCCGCCCAGCGCGGCCAGAACATCGGGGTGGCTGCTGTCGCCCAGCTCGGCGGCCTGGCGCTGGGCACGCTCGATGCCCGAAGCGACCTTGTTCACGGTGGCGCCGTCCTGCACGAACCGCCGCTCCAGCTGCAGCACCGACAGGGCCAGCTTGGGCAGGATCGGGTCCTGGCCCTGATTGCGGAAGTAGTTGTGCAGCAGGCGCAGGCCGGATTTCAGTGCGTCCCGGTCACCGAAGACCTCCTGCGGCGAGGCGGCGTCGATGCGGAACACGCTGTCCACCGCGGTACGCACCGCCGCGGCGTCGGAATGGCCGGTATCGGCGATGCGGCGTACCTGCTGCAGGGCCTGGGCAATGCCGGCCAGGGCCAGGACGCGGTCGTCGACAGTGAAACTCATGCAGCGATTACCTCAAAAGGAGAAGGGGTGGTACGCAGGCGCTGTTCCAGCGGCGCATCGGTGGCGGCGATCACCGCGCCGCCCAGGCAGACATCGCCGTCATACAGCACCAGCGACTGGCCCGGGGTCACGGCGCGCTGCGAGCGGGCAAAGGTCACCTGCACGCTGCCATCGTCCAGCACCTCGACCGTACACGGCTCGTCCGGCTGCCGGTAGCGGGTCTGTGCGGTGCACTCGAAGCGGCGGGCCGGCGGGGCCCCGGCAATCCAGTGCGCGGTTTCCGAGCGCAGGCGGTCGGACAGCATCCACTTGCTGTCCCGATCCTGGTCCACGTACAGCACGTTGCTGGCCACGTCCTTGCCGACCACATACCACGGCGCCGCCGGGCGGCCGCGCACGCCGCCGATGTTCAGGCCCTCGCGCTGGCCCAGAGTGAAATAGAACACGCCCGGGTGCTCGGCGATGACGCTGCCGTCGGCCGGGTCGAGGATCTGGCCGGTCTTCGCCGGCAGGTAGCGGCCGAGGAACTCGCGGAAGTCACGCTCGCCGATGAAGCAGATGCCGGTCGAATCCTTCTTGGCATGGGTCGGCAGGCTGACGTCGCGGGCGATCCGGCGCAGGTCGCTCTTTTCCAGGTCGCCAATCGGGAACAGGGTGGCGGCCAGCTGTTCCTGCCCCAGCTGGTGCAGGAAGTAGCTCTGGTCCTTGGAACGGTCGGCGCCGCGCAGCAGCAGCCACTGCTGGCCGCGCTGGGCGACCCGCGCGTAGTGGCCGGTGGCGATGCGCTCGGCCCCCAGCTCGCGGGCGGCGTCCAGGAAATGCCTGAACTTCACTTCGCGGTTGCACAGCACGTCCGGGTTGGGCGTGCGGCCGGCGGCGTACTCGGCCAGGAAGTGCTCGAACACGCTCCGCCAGTACTCACTGGAAAAATCGCGGAAGTGGAACGGAATGCCGAGCAGGCCGCAGACGGCCACCGCATCGCGGCGGTCATCCTCGGCACGGCAGTCGCCGCTGCCATCGTCGGCCCAGTTCTGCATGAACAGGCCGGCCACGGCTTCGCCCTGCTGCACCAGGCGCCAGGCGGCCACGGACGAATCCACTCCGCCGGACACGCCGACCATCACCCGTGGGCTGCTCATGCGACCTCCTGGACGAGGGAAAGCGGGTGGCGCTGGCCGGCCAGGTAATCGGCCACCACCTGCCAGACCAGCGGGCTGCGCAGGCGCGGCCCGGCGGCCTGCAGCTCGGCCGGGTCCAGCCACAGCGCGCGGTCGATGCCGGTATCCAGCGGCTGCTCCGGGTCGTGCGAGAGCGGGCGGGCGGCGTAGCAGAAGCGCAGGAACGCCGTGCCGTCAGGCGCGGTCCACTGGTAGCAGCCGATGAAGGCGGTCAGTTCCACCGTCCAGCCGGTCTCCTCGCGCGTCTCGCGCAGGGCGGCGGCGGCCAGGCTCTCGCCCGCTTCCAGGTGGCCGGCGGGCTGGTTCAGCACCTGCCGCCCCTCGATGGTTTCTTCCACCAGCAACACGCGGCCGCCGTCGACCACCACGGTGGCCACGGTGGCATGCGGTGCCCAGCGCGGGTCCTGCACAGCGTTCAACTCAGAGGTCGTCCTTCTTGGTCAACTCCAGCTCCATCGCATCGGCGGTACGGATGGCTGCATCGATGGCGTCGCTGAGCTGGTCGGTGGTGGCATCGGCGTCGATCTTCACCACGAACATGGCGGTCTTGTCCTGCTTCACCCAGCCGCCCATCTTGGCGTCCTGGGAGTCCTCCAGCATGCGGTTGGCCACGGCTTCGGGGAACTGCGCGGTCTTGGACACGTAGCCCGGCGACCAGATCTCACGGATGTTGTGGCTGCCGAAGTCCTCCACGGCCGAACGCACGTAGACGATCTGGGTGCGATCGCCTTCGACATCGAACACCATCTGGTAATCGCCGTCCTCGTCCACCTCGAAGGTGTAGCCCAGCTTTTCCAGATGGCGGGCGATGGCGGCGTCGGCCTTGCTGCTCTCTGCGGCGGTCGCGGCACCTGCACTGCCGGCGGCAGCCAGGGCGAGAAGCAGGGCAGGCAGAAGGGTCCTTTTCATGAAAATCCTGTGAAACGTGGGGGACAGGCGTTGATTGTGACGGCGGCCGTGCGTGCCGTCCATTCCGAGGCGGGCCGACGCAGGACCGTCGCACCCTCTATAATGCCCACATGCCCCGCGAGTCCTCCCCCGAATCCCATCACGATCACGGTATTGCCGTGGAACCCGCGCGCCCGGAAGTGGCGCCGCCGCCGTTCTACCAGGTCATGATCCTCAACGACGACTACACCCCGATGGATTTCGTGGTGGACGTCCTGCAGCAGTTCTTCAGCATGGACCTGGACAAGGCCACGCAGGTGATGCTGCACGTCCATACCCGCGGCCGCGGTGTCTGCGGGGTCTTCACCCGCGAAGTGGCCGAGACCAAGGTCGCCCAGGTCAACGAGTACTCGCGCATGAACCAGCATCCGCTGCTCTGCACGATGGAAAAGGCCTGACTCCGGCGCATCGCCGGTAATCCGCACTGTTCCAGCCATGGCCGTTCTCTGGCCCCGTCTGCGTGCTCACGTTAAATCCGCCTGCCTTGCCCGCAAAGATCACGGGCGGGGCGCGTTGCGGGTCATCACGTGGCAATCGCTGGTGGCTCGGGTAGGGTTCGCCGAAGCTCCGGCGGGCTCCCCGGGCGTGAACGATGATCAAGCAATCCGCACTGCTAACGCCATCTGAACGCAGCAATCCGCTAGGGTGATGGAAATCGCGTAGTCAGGCCGCATATTGTCCCCATCTGCCGCCGGAGTAATCCATGTTCAGCAAAGACCTCGAACACACCATCGGCCAGTGCTACAAGCGTGCCCGTGAGGCCCGGCATGAATTCATGACGGTCGAACACCTGCTGCTGGCACTGCTCGACAACCCGTCCGCCCAGGCTGTGCTCAAGGCCTGCGGCGCCGACGCCGAGCGCCTGCGCCAGGAGCTGGAGCAGGCCATCGAGGCCTCCGTGTCCCGCCTGGCCGAAGACGATGGCCGCGATACCCAGCCGACCCTGGGCTTCCAGCGCGTGCTGCAGCGGGCCGTGTACCACGTGCAGTCCTCGGGCAAGAAGGAGGTCACCGGTGCCAACGTGCTGGTGGCCATCTTCGGCGAAAAGGACTCCCACGCCGTCTATTACCTCAACCAGCAGGACGTCACCCGGCTGGACGTGGTCAATTACCTGTCCCATGGCATCGCCAAGCTGGGCGAGGAGGGCGAGCAGCCGTCTTCCCCCGAGGGTGATGGCCGCATGGAGGGCGGGGACGGTGAGCCCAAGGGCGATGCCCTGACCGAATTCGCCAGCAACCTCAACGAACAGGCCCGGGCCGGTCGCATCGACCCGCTGGTCGGCCGCGCCGACGAGATCGAGCGCACCATCCAGGTCCTGTGCCGCCGCCGCAAGAACAACCCGCTGTACGTGGGTGAGGCCGGCGTCGGCAAGACCGCCATTGCCGAGGGCCTGGCCCGCCGCATCGTCGAAGGCTCCGTGCCGGACGTGCTGGCCGATGCCGTCATCTACTCGCTCGACCTGGGCGCCCTGGTGGCCGGCACCAAGTACCGCGGCGATTTCGAGAAGCGCCTGAAGGGCGTGCTGACCGCGCTGAAGAAGGTGCCCAACGCGGTGCTGTTCATCGACGAGATCCACACCATCATTGGTGCCGGTTCGGCGTCGGGCGGCACCATGGACGCCTCCAACCTGATCAAGCCGGCCCTGGCGTCGGGCGAGCTGCGCTGCATCGGCTCGACCACCTTCCAGGAATACCGGGGTATCTTCGAGAAGGACCGTGCCCTGGCGCGGCGCTTCCAGAAGATCGACATCGTCGAACCCACCGTGGGTGAAACCTACGAGATACTGCAGGGCCTGAAGAGCAAGTACGAGGCTCACCACGGTGTGACCTATTCGGACGAGGCGCTGCAGGCTGCAGTGGATCTGTCGGTGAAGCACATCGCCGATCGCCTGCTGCCTGACAAGGCCATTGACGTCATCGATGAGGCCGGTGCCCGCCAGCGCCTGCTGCCGGAAGGTCAGCGCAAGGAGCTGATCGACGTCGAGGAGGTCGAGGCGATCATCGCCAAGATGGCCCGCATCCCGGCCAAGCAGGTCAGCGCGACCGACAAGGACGTGCTGCAGCACCTGGAGCGGAACCTGAAGATGGTGATCTTCGGGCAGGATCCGGCCATCGGCACCCTGGCCTCGGCCATCAAGCTGGCCCGCTCGGGCCTGGGCAATCCGGAAAAGCCGATCGGCAACTTCCTTTTCGCCGGCCCCACCGGCGTGGGCAAGACCGAGGTGACCAAGCAGCTGGCGCTGCAGTTGGGCATCGAGCTTGTCCGCTTCGACATGTCCGAATACATGGAAGCGCATTCGATCAGCCGCCTGATCGGTGCGCCCCCGGGCTACGTCGGTTTCGACCAGGGTGGCCTGCTGACCGAGAAGATCGTCAAGACCCCGCACTGCGTGCTGCTGCTGGATGAAATCGAGAAGGCCCACCCGGACATCTTCAACATCCTCTTGCAGGTGATGGACCGCGGCGTGCTGACCGATACCAACGGCCGCGAAGCCAACTTCAAGAACGTGGTGCTGGTGATGACCACCAATGCCGGCGCGGCCCAGGCCTCGCGACGTTCGATCGGCTTCACCAAGCAGGACCATGCCACCGACGCAATGGAGACCATCCGCCGCAGCTTCACGCCGGAATTCCGCAACCGCCTCGACGCGGTGGTGCAGTTCCAGCCGCTGGGCTTCGAGCACATCCTGCGCGTGGTCGACAAGTTCCTGATCGAGCTGGAGATGCTGCTGCAGGAAAAGCACGTCAGCCTGTCGGCCACCCCGACCGCGCGCGACTGGCTGGCCCACCACGGCTTCGACCCGCTGATGGGTGCCCGCCCGATGGCGCGCATGATCCAGGACAAGATCAAGCGTCCGCTGGCCGACGAACTGCTGTTCGGCAAGCTGGTCGATGGTGGTCGTGTCAGCATCGACGTGCGCGACGACGAGCTGGTGGTCGAGAGCCACGCCGAACCGGAGCGCCTGCTGCCGGCAACGGTGGAGTAACGGCGCCGGTTCAGGGATGTTGCAGGACAAGGGCGGCTTCGGCCGCCCTTGTTGCGTCTGCCATCAGCGGGTGCGTTGGCGCGCCTTCTGCTTGAAAGCCGCTGCATCGATCGGCTCGACACTGGCAATGGCGCAGTTGCCGCCATCGGTCCGCAGTTCGGTGCGCCCGGCGCCGCAGACCTGGCCCTGCTCGCCATCGGTCACGAACGTCAGTTTGCGCGAGTAGCCGGCCTTGCTGCAGTCATCCCTGAAGTGCACCACGTAATGGTCCTGGCCATTGCGCAGCAGGATGTTGCGTGATGCGCCGGCGCGCACCAGCTGCAGGTCGGTGTCCAGCTGGATGCAGTCTTCGGTTCCGGCAGCAGGTACATCCGCGGCGTGCGCGGGCATTGCCAGCAGGGTGCCGGCAGACAGCGCCAGCGCGGCGAACAGGGCGGGCAGGGAGTGCATATTCATGGCGGGGCAGGGGATGGCGATCCGGACTGGATCGGGTACCACCTTGCCGCCAACGATGCGAATGCGAATCTGCCTCAAGGCGGCCTGACCGATGCCACGGTGTGTTCGGTCAGGGTGACCTCCGGCAGGGCCGGATTGCAGGCATGACAAAAGGCCAGCAAGCGAGGCTGGCCTTGTCAGGATGGCGCAGAGCGCCGACCGCTTACTTCATGCGGTAGGTGATACGACCCTTGGTCAGGTCGTACGGGGTCATTTCAACCTTGACCCGATCACCGGTGAGGATGCGGATGTAGTTCTTGCGCATGCGGCCGGAGATGTGGGCGATGATTTCGTGCCCATTTTCCAGACGAACGCGGAAAGTGGTGTTCGGCAGCGTCTCGCTGACGGTGCCCTCGAACTCGATGGAATCGTCTTTCGACATGTAGTCCTGTGCGGTTCAGAAAACGGCCACGCTGGGCCTAAGGCGCAGTATTTTACGCGCCCTTCGTCCAGCTTGCAAAGATCTGGTTAATTTGCCGCCAGATCACGGGCTGGCATGTGCCCAACGACCTGGGTCCACGGGCCTTCACGGCCCTCCCGGCGCACCGCCTGGCGGACATGCTGCAGGAATTCCTCGCGCGGCAGGTGAACAGCTCCCATCCGCAGCAGGTGCGGGTTTTCCACCTGGGCATCGACCAGCGGCCAGCCCCAGCGGTGCAGGGTCGCGGCCAGCGCCGCCAGGGCGATCTTGGAGCCGCCGCTGACGCCGCTGAACATGCTTTCGCCGAAGAACATCTGGCCGATGGCCACCCCATAGATGCCGCCGACCAGGGACTGCTGGTCCCAGACCTCGAACGAGTGGGCGAAGCCGAGGTCGTGCAGGTGGCTGTAGGCGTGCACCATCTCCGGGCTGATCCAGGTGCCGTCCTGGCCCGGGCGGGGTGCGGAGGCGCAGGCCCGCATCACCCGATTGAAAGCGGTATCGGCGGTCACCTCCCAGGTGCTGGCACGCAACTGGCGGCGGAAGCGGCTGGACAGGTGCACGCCGTCGGTGCGGAAGACCATGCGCGGATCGGGCGACCACCACAGGATCGGCTCGCCCTCGCTGAACCACGGGAAGATCCCGCCCGCGTATGCGTTGAGCAGGCGCAGCGGATGCAGGTCGCCGCCCACGGCCAGCAGTCCGTCGGGCTTGCGCAGCGCGGTCTCGGCGGGCGGGAAGGGCGAATCCGGCGCATCGGCCAGGCGCCAGGGCAACGGGCGGGTCATGCGGGCATTGTAGCGACGGCCGCACCGGTAGCGCCGGGCCATGCCCGGCGGTCGCTTTGGCAGATGCCAACCTTGGTTCGCAGGTCACTCGTCCGCGCGGAACGGGCTGTGCCCCATCAACGCCTGCCGGTACCGGCGCACGTCGCGCCGTTCCTGCCGGCACCACTCCTGCAGTGCCTCGGCAAAATCCGCATCGGCCACCCAATGCCGGCTGCGCACCAGCGTGGGCAGGAATCCTCGCGCCAGTTTGTGCTCGCCTTGCGCGCCCGGTTCGAAACGCATCAGTCCCTCGCGCAGGCAATACTCGATGCCCTGGTAGTAACAGGCCTCGAAATGCAGGCCGGGCAGGGTTGCCCCTCCCCAGTAGCGCCCATACAGCGTGTCGCCTCCGCGCAGGCACAGTGCACCGGCAATCGGCTCGCCCTCGAGCTCGGCCAGGAACAGCACCAGTCCGCGCCCCAGCGAAATCGCCAGGTGGCGCAGGAACGCCTCGGTCAGCGCCGGCGCATTGCCGTACTCAAGGAAGGTCTGCAGGTAGAAGCGGTACATCGCCTGCAGGTCGGCGCGGCTGGCCTCATCGCCATGCACCACCCGGAAGCTGATGCCCTGGCGGGCGACCTTTGCCCGCTCCTGGCGGATGTTCTTGCGACGCTTGTGGTCCATCGCACCGAGGAACTGCTCGAACGTGGTCCAATCGCCCGGGTTCTGCCACTGGAACTGCACGTCCTCACGCAACAGCCAGTCATAACTGAAGGCCTCGTCATCGCTGCTCGTATGGAAATTCATGTGCGCCGAGGACACGTCGAGCCCTGACAGCTGCTCGCGAAGCGCTGACAGCAGCGCAGGCCTGTCTGAATCGTGACGGGTCAGCAGGCGCGGCCCGGTCACCGGCGAATAGGGCACCGCGCCCAGCCACTTCGGGTAGTAGTCGCGACCATGCCGCGCGTAGGCATTGGCCCAGGCATGGTCGAACACGAACTCGCCGTGGGAGTTGGTCTTCAGGTAGCCGGGGATGGCGCCGATCAGGGTGCCGCCGTCCCACAGGGTGAAGTGCTGCGGCTGCCAGCCCCAGTCGTCGCGCAGGCAGCCGTGGGCTTCCATTCCGGACAGGAAGGCGTGGCTGACGAAGGGATTGCGGCCGTCGTGCAGCGCATCCCAGTCGGTGGCGGGAATGGCCTGCAGGGTGTCGAGGAAGCGGGCGGAAGGCATGGGGGAAAGGATAGGGCAGGTCGGGTGCGAACGGGACTGGCGGAATTGGCTTGATCTGTTTCGGGGCCGCCGTGAGGAAAGTTGTAAATCTTCGATTGTGCGTGGCTGGTGGAGGATCGGAAGGGCGGTACCCCGCAGGGTGTGGGGGCGCTGCAGGAGCGGCGCATCCACTTCATGCGAGGAGTAGTCATGATGATCCGGAATTCTCAGCAAATCGCCCTTCCTCTCCTGTTGGTAGTTCTTGGGAGTGCAGTCGCTCCCTGCCTTGCTCATGCCGCAGATTCCCCTGGCATCGCCCACCACGATGCCGAGCTCGACAACCTGCTGACCCAGAAGGCGCGCGACATCTTTGAACGCGTCAAGCTGGTGGACGGTCAGGCGCGAAGCCGCCGGGTCGATGTCGTCGCTGATATCGCGAAGGGCGTCGTAACGATCTCGCTGGATCGGTCATTCCTTCCTGATAACCATGGGCCGTCATATGAGGACCAGACCAGCGAAATCAACTTCGGCCTACTGCACTGGGCCGAACAGGTGGCACCCATTCATCGTGTCATCCATCTGTACGACGGAAAGCCGGCTGAGTACTACTTTCCTGACATCAAGGCTGCGGACGATGCGGCAAGAGAAGCGGGGGAGGCGATTCGACGGCAGCGCGCGAAGGGCGGATCGGGGATGGCATTCGTTGCTGCTGGCCATGGATACTTCTACAGTTACAAGCACAAGGAATGGGTAACGTCTAGGGATGAGTGGAACGGCGTCTCCGAAGGCTTGTTGACGCCGTACTATGCTGATTCCCTCAAGGCGGTAATCGAGCAGCGGAGCCAGATGCCTGTCATCCGTCCACGGGTGCAAAGCATGGGGACGACACACGCACCAAGTGGAAAGGAGTGGTGGACGATCGCTGCGCGCTACGCGATTGCAGAGCAGTATCCGGGCGAAAAGGATATATGGAACACCTATGCGAACAGTACGCTCTGGAACCGGGAAGAGCTCGAAGACATCAATAGTCGGCCGTTTCTTGCGAATCATCTTCGGACAGAGGTGGCGATTCATCTCCACAGCAACGCTGAGCCATCCCTCAATGCGCGAGGCTCTCGAGTGATCGTTCAGCCCGGCAGGCCTGATGACGCAGAACTTGCGCAAAGCGTGCTGTGCTCAATGAAGGAGCTGATTCATTCGGTTCCGGCCTATGCCGACTTTACGGTAGCTCCGGCTCCCCACGCCGAAAACAAAGGGGAGAATCGTGAGGCGAAAATGCCGTCGATTATTGTTGAAACTGCTTTTCACACAAATCCTGATGACGCCAGGGCCCTTCAGGATCCTGTTTTTCGTACCGCATCCATGAAAGGCGTCGAGAAGGGCTATCGATTGTGGGCGACGGGGAAGGCGTGTCAGCCGCTGGTGGTGCAGCCGCTTCCTGATATTGAGGTCCCGCTCCAAGCGACGAGGGATGTCGACGTGAAATTTGCGGGAAATCCTCACTACCCTCTTTCGCTTGAAGTCGCAGTGGCGGATTGCGATCGGCCTGGGGCCTGCACTCCTTGGAAAGGTAGCTTTGAGGATCCCAGCGCCCCAGTGAAGTTTGGAGTGGGTTGCTCGTCTACGCGGCCAGGTACCGTCCGCTGGAAGGTTCTGCTGCGGGATGTAGATGGTGTCGCTGCGCCGCCAGTGGAATTTACTCAAGCGTGCGTCCGGGGCTGAGTGCGCCAGTTCACTAGGTGAGAGGCATAAAAAACGGGCGCTTTCGCGCCCGCTGTCCTCAGTCGAGCATGGCTCGACTCTACAAAAGCCGGCTGAAGCCTCAGCTGGCCTTGCCCTGTGCATCCAGGTAACGCTCGGCGTCCAGTGCGGCCATGCAGCCGAAGCCGGCCGAGGTAATCGCCTGGCGGTAGTGCTGGTCGGCCACGTCGCCGGCGGCGAACACGCCTTCCACCGAGGTCTGGGTGGCGTTGCCGCCCAGGCCCGAGCGGATTTCCAGGTAGCCGTTGTTCATGGCCAGCTGGCCGTCGAACAGCTGGGTGTTCGGGTGGTGGCCGATGGCCACGAAGAAGCCGTGGGCCTCGATGTCGCGGGTGCTGCCGTCCAGGGTCGACTTCACCCGCACGCCGGTCACGCCGGCGTCGTTGCCCAGCACTTCTTCCACCTGGTGGTGCCAGACGGTCTCGATCTTGCCGGCGGCGACCTTGGCGAACAGCTTGTCCTGCATGATCTTTTCCGCCTTCAGAGTGTCGCGGCGGTGGACGAGGTAGACCTTGCGGGCGATGTTGGACAGGTACAGGGCTTCTTCGACAGCGGTGTTGCCGCCGCCGACCACGACCACGTCCTGGTCACGGTAGAAGAAGCCGTCGCAGGTGGCGCAGGCAGACACGCCGCGGCCCTTGAAGGCCTCTTCGGTCGGGATGCCCAGGTACTTGGCGGTGGCACCGGTGGAGATGATCAGCGCATCGCAGGTGTACTCGTGGCTGTCGCCGATCAGCTTGAACGGGCGCTGGGACAGGTCGGCCGTATGGATGTGGTCGAAGATGACCTCGGTCTCGAAGCGCTCGGCGTGGGCCTGCATGCGCGCCATCAGGTCCGGGCCCATCAGGCCGTGGGCATCACCCGGCCAGTTGTCCACCTCGGTGGTGGTCATCAGCTGGCCACCCTGCTGCAGACCGGTGATGACGACCGGCTTCAGGTTGGCGCGGGCGGCGTAGACGGCGGCGGTCCAACCGGCCGGGCCGGAACCGAGGATGACGAGGCGCTGGTGGCGGGAGGGCAGGCTGGTGCTCATGTAAACTCGCGAAAAGGTAGATGGGACAAGGCGCTGGCGATGTTTGCGCAGCATCCTCGGCAGGTCATAGAGTGGCGGCTGGGGCGGGGTGATTCAAGCCGATGAACAGAACGCCGTCACCCACGGGTGGTTTTGGCGCCTGTCGGCACCCTGGATGCTACCCGTGACTGAAAACTGACGCCGTGTCGTTTATTATCAAACACTAACAGCGCATTCCAAAGGTATGGTCTAAGGTGGCGAAGCAGGTGCCCGAACGCTCCAAGTCCGACGACAAAAAGGCGTCGCGTCGCTCGGCGGCAGCGGCTCCAACCGACAATCCCCGCCGTCAGCGCCTCTGGCGCGACCTGGGTCTGATCGCCATCGCGCCGGCGCTGCTGTATCTGGCCGCCAGCCTGTTCACCTATTCAGCCAGTGATCCGGGTTGGTCGCACACCGGCAGCGTCGTCGCGCCCGTGCACAACATGGGCGGCCGTGCCGGCGCGTGGATCGCCGACGTGCTGCTGCAGCTGTTCGGCTACATCGCCTTCCTGCTGCCGGTCGTGCTTGGCGCGCTGGCGTGGATCGCCATGTTCGGCCTGAAGCGCGAGAGCAAGGGCGAGAACGATCTCGATCCGGCCCTGCGCCTGGTCGGCCTGGTCGGCTTCCTGATTGCTGGCACCGGCTTCCTGCACGTACGCCTGTTCGGTGGCGACGTATCCAGCGCGGGCGGCATCCTCGGCAAACTGGTCGGCAATTCTCTCACCGTCGGCTTCGGCGCACTGGGCGCGAACCTGTTCGTCCTGGTACTGCTGCTGGCCTCGATCACCTTGGCCACCGGCCTGTCGTGGTTCGCGGTGATGGAAAAGATCGGTCGCGGCGTGATGTCGCTGGCGCCGCTGCTGGAGCGCAAGAAGGAACAGGCCACCGAGTGGCAGCAGACCCGCGCCATGCGCGAGGAGCGCCAGGAAGTGCGCAAGGCCGATGCCGAAGTGCGCGCCAAGCGCGAGCCGGTGAAGATCGAGCCGCGCCCGGAGCCGGTGATCGAGAAGAGCGATCGGGCCAAGCGCGACACGCAGATTCCGATGTTCCGTGGCGTCAACGGCGATGGCTCGGACCTGCCGCCGCTGGCCCTGCTGGATGATCCGAAGCCGCAGCCGGTGGGTTACGACAAGGACACCCTGGATGCGCTGTCGCGGCAGATCGAGTTCAAGCTCAAGGACTTCCGCATCGACGCGCAGGTGGTCGGCGCCAATCCGGGCCCGGTCATCACCCGCTTCGAGATCGAGCCGGCACCAGGCATCAAGGTCAGCCAGATCAGCTCGCTGGACAAGGACATCGCCCGCGGCCTGTCGGTGAAGTCGGTGCGCGTGGTCGACGTCATCCCGGGCAAGTCGGTGATCGGCCTGGAAATCCCCAACGTCACCCGCGAGATGATCTACCTCTCCGAACTGCTGCGTTCGAAGGAGTACGACAAGTCGGCCAGCGTGCTGACCCTGGCGCTGGGCAAGGACATCGCCGGCCGGTCCACGGTGGCCGACCTGGCGCGCATGCCGCATCTCTTGGTGGCCGGCACCACCGGTTCGGGCAAGTCGGTGGCGGTCAACGCCATGGTGCTCAGCCTGCTGTTCAAGGCCTCGCCGAAAGACCTGCGCATGCTGATGATCGACCCGAAGATGCTCGAACTGAGCGTCTACCAGGGCATCCCGCACCTGCTGGCGCCAGTGGTCACCGACATGAAGGAGGCCGCCAACGGCCTGCGCTGGTGCGTGGCCGAGATGGAGCGCCGCTACAAGCTGATGAGCGCGGTGGGCGTGCGCAACCTGGCCGGCTTCAACAAGAAGGTGAAGGACGCCCAGGACGCCGGCCAGCCGCTGATGGACCCGCTGTTCAAGCCGAACCCGGAGCTGGGCGAGGCGCCGCGCCCGCTGGAGACGCTGCCGTTCATCGTCATCTTCATCGACGAATTCGCCGACATGATGATGATCGTCGGCAAGAAGGTGGAAGAGCTGATCGCGCGCCTGGCGCAGAAGGCGCGTGCGGCCGGCATCCACCTGATCCTGGCCACCCAGCGCCCGTCGGTGGACGTCATCACCGGCCTGATCAAGGCCAACATCCCGACCCGCATCGCGTTCCAGGTCAGCTCGAAGATCGATTCGCGCACCATCCTCGACCAGTCCGGCGCGGAAACCCTGCTGGGCCACGGCGACATGCTGTACCTGCCGCCGGGCACCGCCATGCCCGAGCGCGTGCATGGCGCGTTCGTCTCCGACGATGAAGTGCATCGCGTGGTCGAGCATCTGAAGGCGATGGGTCCGGCCGACTATGTCGACGGCGTGCTGGACGAAGTGCAGACGATGGGCGACGGCGTGGTGGTCGGTGCGACCGGCCTGCCGGAAACCAGTGCTGCCGGCGACGAGTCCGACCCGCTGTACGACGAGGCGCTGCGCGTGGTCACCGAGACCCGTCGTGCGTCCATTTCCGGCGTGCAGCGGCGCCTGAAGATCGGCTACAACCGTGCAGCACGACTGATCGAGGCCATGGAAGCGGCCGGCGTGGTCAGTGCTCCTGAACACAACGGCGACCGCACGGTGCTGGCACCGCCGCCGCCGAAGTAAGTCCCGCCACACCTACGACGTCCAAGGATCCGACGCATGTTCCGACCCGCTCCCTGTGCGCTGGCGCTGGCCTGTCTGCTTGCTGCCGGCCCGGCCCTGGCCGGGACGTCCGCCTCGGCGCCGTCGCCCGCACCGCCGTCGGTCGGCAGCGATGCCGAGGCCAGCAACAACTTCAGCTTCGTCCGTTACCGTGCGGATTACGTGGTGCGTCCGGATGCCGGCAGCGTGCAGACCGAAACCTACGAGATCCTGCTGAAGACCAAGGCGGCGGTCGAGCAGTTCAGCCAGGTGCGGCTGAGCTACAGCGAGAAGATGGAAACCCTGGACGTGGTCAGCGCCTACACCCTGACCGCCGATGGCCAGCGCCGTGATGTGCCGGCCGATCGCATCTACACCCAGGAAAGCTATTCCAGTGCGGCGGCGGCGATGTACGCCGACCGCAAGGTGCGGGTGATCGTGTTCCCGAACCTGGCGCCGGGCACGCGCCTGGTCTACCAGGTGCGCCGCGCCCAGCAGACGCCTTACTTCCCCGGCTATTTCGGCCTGTGGGAGACCTTCAATGTGTTCACCCAGTACGACGACGCCGAGGTGACCTTGAGCGCACCGGCCAGCCTGCCCATGTACGTGGACAGTCGCGGCGTGCAGGGCAGCGACACGCCGACGGTGAAGAACGGCCAGGCGCAGTGGCGCTGGCGCTACCAGCGCCGCGATCCGATGCAGGCGCAGAACTGGGCGGCGGCCGTGTGGGAGTTCGGCCCGAACATCATGGCCAGCACCTTCCGTGACTGGGCCCAGGTGGGCCACGCGTACCAGGTCAAGGCCGGCGCAGCGGCCGAGGTGACGCCGTCGATCCAGGCGCTGGCCGATGAGGTGACTGCCGGCATCAGCGACCGTAGGGCCCAGGCCGATGCGCTGTACCGCTGGGTGGCGCAGAACATCCGCTACGTGGCTGTGTACCTGGGCAATGGCGGGCTGGAGCCGAACAGCGCGCAGAGCATCCTCGACAACCACTATGGCGACTGCAAGGACCATGTGGTGGTCCTGGAAGCGCTGCTGGCGGCGAAGGGCATTGCCAGCTCTCCGGTGCTGATCGGTGCGGGCGGTGGCCCGACGCTGCCAAAGATTCCGGTGCTGGGGCGCTTCAACCACGCCATCACCTACGTGCCCGAGTTCGATCTGTACCTTGACTCGACCAGTGCCTGGGCGCGCTTCGGCCAGCTGCCCGACGGCGACCTCGGTGCACCGGTACTGCGCACCCGTGACGCGACGTTGGCGCGTACCCCGGCCAACGATCCGCAGCGCAACGCGACGGCGATGGACGTGCGCTTCACCTTCGATGCGCAGGGCAACCTGCGTGGCGAGACCGTGCCGCAACTGAGCGACAACGCCGAGATCGGCATGCGTGCGCAGTTCGCCCAGCTCAATACGCAGAACCGCGCGCGTGCCGAGGAGTCGATCATGGCCGCCTCCGGCTTCGACGGGCGCGGCCAGCTGCAGCTGCAGGGCGTGCCGGTCGACCTCACCCATCCGTTCGGCTACCGCATGGCCTTCCAGGCCGAGGACTACGTGGACTTCAGCGTGGCCGGCGGCATGGCCGTGCCGGATCCGCCGGGCGGGGAATCGGTACGTGGCCTGTACGCCACGGCGTCGGCGCCTGCCAATGAGACGCCGTTCTACTGCAATGCCAGCCTGCGCGAAGAGACCTACCGCCTGCAGTTCCCGGGCAGCGTGCCGATCATCGCCATCCCGCAGAGTCAGCATTTCAGCAATGCGGCCGGTGACTACCGGGTGGACTGGGCGCGGGAAGGGCAGGACGTGATCGTCCACCACCGCCTGCAGCAGAACGCCGTGCGCGGCGCCGATGCCCTGTGCCAGCCGCAGGATTACCCGGCGTTCCGGGCGCTGTACCGCGAAGTGCGGCGCGGCTTCCGCGGGCAGGTCCTGTACGGCAGATTGCCGGGCGCGGCGGGCTGAATCGCCGTTGCACGTGCGGGGCGGCATAATGTCGCCCTGATCGCCCATTCATCTTCGCCCGGGCACACTGGCTCCCAACTTTCCTGGCGCATGCGCCCACAGGATTTCTGCATGAACATCCGCTTCCGTCGTTTCCTCGCCACCACCACCCTGGCCGTGGCCTGCGCCGCTGCCGGCAGCGCCTGGGCTGGCGCCCGCGATGACCTGAAGACCTTCACCAGTGGCCTGAAGGGCCTGGATGGCCAGTTCAGCCAGCAGGTGTTCGACGGCCGCGGCAAGGTGAAGGAATCGACCAGCGGCCGCGTGGCCCTGTCGGCGCCGCGCCTGTTCCGCTGGGAATACGTGCGCCCGCACGAACAGCTGATCGTGGCCGACGGCAAGAAGGTCTGGATGTACGAGCCGGACCTGGAGCAGGCCACCGTGCGCGAGCAGGGCAAGGAAGAACAGAACAGCCCGCTGACCGCGCTGATCAACCCGGCGCTGCTGGAACAGCAGTACGACTTGAGCGAAGAGGCCGGCAAGCGTGACGGCCTGCAGTGGCTGGCGCTGTCGCCGAAGCGCGATACCGAAGCCAGCTTCCAGTACGCCGCCCTGGGCTTCAACGCGCAGGGCCTGGCCAAGATGGAAATCACCGACGCCGTCGGCCAGCGCACCGTCATCACCTTCAGCGGCTGGAAGCGCAACCCGGGCTTCGCCGCCGGCACCTTCAGCTTCACCCCGCCCAAGGGCACCGACGTCATCGGTGATTGATAACGGTCGCCGGGCATGGCCCGGCGCTACCGATGGATGGCGCGGTACAATGATCCGGTGCCAAGACATCGTTCCACTTCCTTCCCCGGCCCCGATCTGCTGAGCGTCGATCGGGATCATCTGCGCCCGCTGGCCGAGCGCATGCGCCCGCGCACCCTCGACGAAATGGTCGGGCAGAAGCGCCTGCTGGCGCCGGAAAGCGCGCTGCGCCGTGCGGTCGAATCCGGCCGCGTGCATTCGATGATCCTGTGGGGCCCGCCGGGCTGCGGCAAGACCACGCTGGCGCTGCTGCTGGCCGAGTACTCCGACGCCGAATTCCGTGCCATCTCCGCCGTGCTGTCCGGCCTGCCGGAAGTGCGCCAGGTGCTTGCCGAGGCGGCGCAGCGGTTTGCCGAAGGCCGGCGCACCGTGCTGTTCGTGGACGAAGTGCACCGCTTCAACAAGGCGCAGCAGGATGCGTTCCTGCCGCACATCGAACGTGGCACCATCCTGTTCGTCGGTGCCACCACCGAGAACCCGTCGTTCGAGCTCAACTCGGCACTGCTGTCGCGCTGCCGCGTGCACGTGCTGGAAGGCGTCTCGCCCACCGACATCGTCGAGGCGCTGGAGCGTGCGCTGGGTGATCGCGAGCGCGGCCTCGGCGAAGAGCACATCGAAGTGGCGCCCGAACTGCTGCTGGAAATCGCCACGGCTGCCGACGGCGACGTGCGCCGTGCGCTCACCCTGCTGGAAATCGCCGCTGAGCTGGCGGGCGGGGAGGGCGGTCGCATCACTCCGCAGACCCTGACCCAGGTGCTGGCTGACCGCACCCGCCGTTTCGATAAGGGTGGCGAGCAGTTCTACGACCAGATCTCGGCGCTGCACAAATCCGTGCGCAGCTCCAACCCTGATGCCGCGCTGTACTGGCTGACGCGCATGCTCGATGGCGGCTGCGATCCGTCCTATCTGGCGCGCCGGCTGACCCGCATGGCCATCGAGGACATCGGCCTGGCCGACCCGCGCGCGCAGAGCATGGCGCTGGAAGCCTGGGACATCTACGAGCGACTGGGCAGCCCGGAAGGCGAGCTCGCCTTCGCGCAGCTGGTGCTGTATCTGGCCAGTACCGCCAAGTCGAACGCTGGCTATGCGGCCTTCAACCGGGCCAAGGCCGACGTGCGCGAAAGCGGCACCGAAGAAGTGCCGCTGCACCTGCGCAACGCCCCGACCAAGCTGATGAAGGAACTTGGCTACGGTGCCGAGTACCAGTACGACCACGATGCCGAGGGTGGCATCGCGCTGGACCAGACCGGTTTCCCGGATGCGATGGGCGAGCGGGTGTACTACAACCCGGTGCCGCGCGGGCTGGAGATCAAGCTGAAGGAAAAGCTGGACCGTCTGCGCGCAGAGCGTGAGGCGGCGAGGGCGGCAAAAGGCCGCTGACCCCGCTTCTGTAGAGTCGAGCCACGCTCGACTGCTTTCGCACCCCAGTCGAGCACGGCTCGACTCCATAAAAGCCGCCGCATTTGTCGCGGCTGCCGGCCTTTGGCACACTGCGCGCCTTCTTTTCCCAAGGACTTTCCTGCCATGGACCAGCTCATCCTGCCATTGAAGCGTTACGCCCAGTTCGAAGGTCGCGCAAACCGTCGCGAATACTGGATGTTCCAGCTGTTCATGCTGATTGTCTCGGTGGTGCTGATGGTGCCGATGATCACCGCGCTGGTGATGCAGTCCGATGGCCTGGGCATCGCGTCGATCATCCTGTTTGTCCTGTTCTGGCTGTCCACCCTGCTGCCGGTCATCGCCGTCACCGTGCGCCGCCTGCATGACTGCAACCAGTCGGGCTGGCTGTACCTGCTGGCCTTCATCCCGTTTGGTGGCCTGGTGATCTTCGTGTTCACGCTGCTGCCGGGCACGCCGGACGCAAACCCTTACGGCCCGGTTCCGCCGGAATTCGGCTGAGTCTTGAGAAACGTGCGCCCCGCGCCTCCGTAGCGTGCGTTACCCGCGCCAAGTGGCGGTTCGCTTGATCAGCCAAGCGGAGCTGGCTGATCGTTGTCGTCGCGCACTCCCCCCTCTGGCTGGGTAGGCGGCGAACTTCGGATGATGAGACGTACGTCAGAGCTGTTTAGCGTCCACACCTGTGACTCGGTGCCTAGGCTAACGCTCACCTCGTCCCCGAAGTCGAGCATTAATTTGGCGCTGCACCTGATGGATCCGACTCCATGGGGTGTACAACCCTCGGTGGGCATTGCGACAGCCGCATCACTGACGATGATCTCAACCTGCTCTCCGCCACCTCGATTCATCCTGGCGAGAAGTTTCGATGTTTGCGCCGCCATCAATTCGGGCTGAGTAATCGCGAGCATGCAACCAAGCATCATCATAATGAAAGCAAAAACAGTCACCACCTCTATCCCGGACCTGCGCACGCGAGCTTGGAATTGGACCTGGATGTAGACGATGAAGATGTAGGCCAAAGTGAGCGCCAGAAGTACTGCCCACTGCCCTGCCTCGGGGAGAGGCTCCAGCAGATGAAGGTGCTGGCGGTGCCACACAAGGTGGATCGCACCAATCCACAGCCAAGCTAGGCTTAGGAAGCTATAGGCAGCGCATATCAATAACCGAGTCAGCAGCCCGCCTTCAGCGGGAATTGACCGGAGCGTTGCCAGCGTAGCAACGATCAGGATCAGCCAGAAGGCATGCAACACATTGTTTGAGTCGGGGTACTGGCTAACAACGAGCAGTACGACCCATCCAGTGATTGCAGGGGGCGCGGCCCATTTCAAGAAGGCGCCGAGTTCCATCTCTGATACACGGAATGCGCCCTGTCCCTTTGTCGGCTCATCTACGATCGAAGCCAGAAGTGCAGGGGCAATGTAGAGCGTTGCCAGAAGCCCTCCGACAACCAAGAGAAAGCCCGCGATCAAAAAAACGAGCGATTCAAGTCCTGCGCCAAAGCGCGGATACGGGATCTGATTGACACGAGTGTAAGCCCAGAGCTGGATGCCTCCAAAGGCGAGGGCGGGCAGCCATAGCAATTTGGACATGACGAGAAAATGGCGTTTTAGATGCGCGAGAATGTCCTCCAGCGCAACAATGCCTGCTGGTTGCTGGTCGTGACAGCTCGGTTGAGACATCTGGATCCCCCTCATGTGAGTGCGATTGCATATGAAGCATGGCAGCGGAGGTTCTCAGAGGATGAGACTCGATGTGATGCCTGCAGCAGGTTAGGGTCGCCGATTGTTCGTGGGTGTGCGGCCTGGCGCGCGCGATACGCAGTGTGACGTGTGATCGATGTGATAATCATTCGCGTTTAAGGTAGACTGCGGTCCCTTGATGAAGAGGCGGCAGTGCCCGCCGCATCCGTCACCCATGATGTTTTCCGCACGCTCCTTCGGCTGCCTGGCCGCCCTGATGATGGGGGTCCTGATGGCCACGCCCTACGCCCATGCGCAGCAGCGCAATCCGCAGCAGCTGATGGGTCGCACCGTGCTCGACGAGCCGGCGTCCAGCTATCGCTTCGAACGTTTCGTGATCGACAGCCCTGACCAGCAGCGCCGCTGGCGGGTGAACGTGGCGATCCCGGCAAAGGCCTCCAGGACCCCGTCGCCGGTGCTGTATGCGCTGGATGGCAACGCCGTCGCCATGGTGCTGGACCAGCCACTGCTTGCCGAGCTGGCCGCCACCAAGGCGCCGCCGGTGCTGGTGCTGATCGGCTACGACAACGAGCTGCGCATCGACTCGCCGGCCCGCACCCTGGACTACACCGCCTGGATCGACCGCGCCGATGACGAGGGCGGCACCACCCAGGCCGTTGGCGGTGGTGCCGACGTCTTCCTCGACCTGATCGAGCGCCGCATCAAGCCCGAAGTGGAGCGCCGCGCGAACATCGACAGCCACCAACAGTCGCTGTGGGGTCACTCGCTGGGCGGCCTGTTCGTGCTCAATGCGCTGTACACCCGACCCGCCGCGTTCCAGGCCTATCTGTCGGCCAGCCCGTCGCTTTGGTGGAGCCAGGGCGCGGCCTTGGGCGATCCCGAGCAGCAGTTCGTGCAGAACGTGCATGGCCAGCCGGCCAAGGTCTGGTTGATGCTGGGCGGTGCCGAGCGTGTCGGCGACCGCGGCAAGCGTGACATGAGCAACCCGCGCGTGGTCGCGCATCTGCGCCGCATTGGCGGCGCCACCCCGGATGCCGCCCTGCAGCTGTCCACGCGCCTGGCCAAGGTGCCCGGCCTGAGCGTGCAGTACCGCGAATTCCCCGGCCTCGGCCACGGCCCGATGCTGCCCGCGTCCTTCCACGCGGCCCTGCATGAGCTGTACGGCGTGGCCGACCGCAGCGTGGACGATGGCAAGGCGCCGTCGTCCGCAAACGCTGCGGAATGAATCCCCGCACGGCCTGGCCGTGCGACCCCACTACCCAGGCAGGACTGCCGATGTGCAGCGGCCCAGGCAACTGATGAATCCCGCGCCACGAGGCGCGGCCTACGTGTGCAAGGAGCCTTCCATGTCGTTTCGTCCGTCCCTCCGCCTGACCTCCCTGGCCGCCGGCCTGCTGCTGGCGGTCACCGCCACCGCGCAGCCGGTGTTCGACCAGCCCGCCAGCGCCACGTTCAAGGGCAGCGTGATCTCGCGCGGCGAGAACGTTGTTCCCGGCAGCACGGCCGAGGTCATCGGCCGTGGGTTCGTGCCGGGGCAGCAGGTCAGCCTGGTGCGCGGTGACAGCGTGCTCAACGCGCAGCCGCTGGTGGTCGATGCCGATGGCAACTTCAAGACCTCGCTGGCGATTCCCGCCGATGCCGTGCCTGGCACGCACCCGGTGGTCGTCCGGGCCAGCCAGCCGTCGGCGGCCACCGTGCTGAAGCTGCGCGTCTCGCCGCAGCTGCCGCTGTCGGGCCAGCAGCAGTTCGTCACCCACTCCAACAAGCTGGTGCCGGGCCTGTACCAGTCGGCCTACAGCGCCGCCAGCAACGCGGTGTTCGTCACCTCCTCGGTCGGCCGTCCGCCGGTCACCCAGTCGCAGCTGCTGAAGCTGGACCCGAAGACCCTGAAGGTGACCAAGGCGATCACCCCGGCGCAGGTCGCTGGCACCACCAATGGCGCGGTGTACGCGGTCTATGGCGTGGGTGTGGATGACGCCAACGGCAATGTCTGGGTGACCAACACCCGCCAGAATTCGATCGCGGTGTACCGCCAGAAGGATCTGTCACTGGTCCACCAGTTCCCGGTCGACACCGTGCCGCATGCGCGCGACGTCGTGGTGGATGGCACCCACGGCAAAGTGTTTGCCTCGGCCACCGGCGAGGACCACCTGTCGGTATTCGATGCCAGGACGCTGAAGGAACTGCCGCCGATCACCCTGGAGTCGGGCGTCGACGAAGGCAAGTTCACCCCGATGAGCCTGGTGCTGGACGAAAAGGCCGGCAAGCTGTTCACCGTCAGCATCGGCACGCCCGAGGCTGCGGTGATCGACGTCGCCACCGGTAAAGTCGACAAGGTCATCGATCTGGGCAATTCGATCAGCGCCTCGGGCGTGGCCTTCGATGCGCAGCAGAACCGCCTGTACGTGGCCTCGCAGGGCACCGACAACCTGCTGATCGTCGATGTGGCCAGCGGCAAGGTCGTGCACGACGTGCCGGTGGGTGCCGGTGCGCTGAACGTCGCCTTCGATGACAAGAGCGGCCTGGCCTATGTCACCAACCGCGGCGCCGGCACCGTCACCGTCGTTGACCGCGATGGCAAGGTGGTCGGCAACCTCGATGGCGGCACCTTCCCCAACCATGTGCGCGCCGATGGCAAGGGCAGCGTGTTCGCGGTGAACAAGTCGCGCGGCGCCGACGACGCCAAGGGCGACCGCATCACCCGCATCACCCCGCGCCAGCCGTAACCCACGTGCCGGGCGAGGGCGATGACTTCGCCCGGCCAGCAAGGAGATTTCGCATGAACATCGCTTCCCGTCTGCGCCTGTGTGCGCTTCCGCTGGCCGTTTCACTGGCGCTGGCCGCCTGTGGCGGCACCTCGACGCCGCCTGCGGCCAACGACGCCGCCGCATCCGCCGCAGAAAACGCCGCAGCGGCTACCGAACTGCCTGCCGGCTGGCAGCGCGTGGCGGGCACCGATCTGCCGGCCCTGACCGGCCAGGTGCCGGTGCTGCCGGCCAAGGTGCGTTCTGACGATGGCGCCGAGGCCGAAGTGACCGACACCAGCCGCATCATCGCCGGCGGTGACGATGTGATTGCCGTGCTGGAGGCGCTGGGCCTGGGCAAGCAGGTGTTTGCCGCACCGACCAACACCACCACGCAGGCCGGCCAGGCCGCGCCGCACCAGTTCCTGTTCAACCGCACCACCGGCGTCGAGGGCGTGGTGAGCCTGCATGGCTCGCTGTTCCTCGGCAACAGCCTGCGCCGCCACACCGTGCTGGCGGGCAAGCTGCGCGAGGTGGGCGAATCGGCCGTGGTGATCGATGACCTGCAGCCGGCGCCGGACAAGGTGCGCAAGGTGGCGGCCGCCGTGGGCCTGGCCGATGCCGGGCAGACTCTGGCGACGCAGGTGCAGCGCCAGCTGGATGAGGCGGCGGCACTGGGCAAGGGCCTGGCGCATGCGCCGCGCGTGATCCACGTGTCGGCTACCGGTGGCGGTGGCAATCCGACCGTGGCCGGCGCAGACAGCGCGTCGGCCGGGATGATCGCCCTGGCGGGCGGCGTCAACATCGGCAGCGAGGCAGGGGTGAAGAACTACTCGCAGCTGAGCAATGAAGGCGTGATCGCCGCAGCACCGGAGGTGATCCTGGTGACCGAGCATGACCTGCAGCAGTTCGGGGGCGCCGACGGCCTGTGGAAGGCCTATCCCACCCTGAAGCAGACGCCGGCTGGCGCGGCCAACCGGGTCTGGGTAATGCCCGATGTGCAGCTGAAGTACACCAGCGTCGGCACCGGCGCGGGCGCACTGGCCCTGGCCAGGGCTCTGGCGGCGCTGCCGCCGGCATGAGTCCGGCTGATCGGCGCCGCCGTCGCGGGCGGGTGATGCTGTGGGTGGCGCTGCTGGCTCTGGTGGGCGCGGTGCTGGCGTCATTTGCGATGGGGCCGCTGCGCCTGCCGCCATTGGACGTTCTGCAGGCCTTGGGGGTGAAACTGGGCCTGGTCGATCCGCAGGCGGTCAGCCGCCGCGACCTCGCCGTGGTGTGGCAGCTGCGCATTCCGCGCGCCCTGCTGGGGGCCATGGTGGGGGCGGCGTTGGCAATGGCTGGCGCGAGCCTGCAGGGATTGTTCGGCAATCCGCTGGCCGACCCCGGCATCGTTGGCGTCAGCCAAGGCGCGGCGCTGGGCGCCGTTGCGGCGATCGTCCTGGGGGCGGCAGGCGCAGCGGGCTGGCTGGTGCCAGTGGCTGCATTTGGCGGTGGCGCACTGGCCATCGGCCTGACCTACGCATTGGCGCGCCCGGGAAAGGGCAGTGGCAATGCAACGCTGCTGCTGGTGGGCATTGCGATGGCGGCGTTCTGCTCGGCGCTGATCGGCTTCCTCACTTACATCGCCAGCGAGAGCCAACTGCAGTCGCTGGTGTTCTGGCAGATGGGCTCGTTGGCGCAGGCCAACTGGGCAGACGTGGCCGCCGTGGTGCCGCTTTTCGCCATTGGTGTGTTCGCGCTGCTGCGTCTGGCCACGCCGCTGGACATGCTGGCGCTGGGGGAGCGCCAGGCGCAGCATCTGGGCCTGGATGTCGCGCGGACGCGACGGATGCTGGTGGCTTTCAGCGCGTTGCTGGTGGGTGCGGCGGTGGCGTTTGCCGGCTCGATCAGTTTCGTCGGCCTGGTGGTGCCGCACGTGGCGCGGCTGCTGGTCGGCCCGGGCCATCGGTGGTTGCTGCCGGTATCGGGCGTGCTGGGGGCGCTGTTGATCGTCATTGCCGATACCGCCGCGCGCACACTGGATCCGCCAGCAGAGATCCCGCTGGGCCTGTTCTCGGCCGCGCTGGGCGCGCCGTTCTTCCTTTGGCTGGTGCTGCAGCAGCGCCGCAAGGACACGCCATGAGCGATTTCCTGCAGTTGCGCGATGTGGTGGTGCGCCGCCATCAGCGCGAGATCCTGCGTGGCATCAATCTGACCTTCGCACCGGGCACGGTGACCGCGCTGGTCGGCCCGAACGGTGCCGGCAAATCGACCCTGCTGGCGGTGGCCGCCGGCGATCTGCGGCCCGATGTTGGCGAAGTGCAGTTGCATGGTGCCCCGCTGCGCAGCTACAAGTCCGGCCCGCTCGCGCGCAAACGCGCGGTGATGCCGCAGGAACATGGCGTGCGCTTCGCCTTCAGCGTTGAAGAAGTGGTGGCGATGGGGCGGCTGCCGCATCCGCCGGATCCCACGGTGGACGATGCGCGGGTGGAGGCGGCCATCGACGCCGCCGAGCTGCAGGCGCTGCGCCTGCGCGAAGTGCAGCAGTTGTCCGGCGGTGAATCGGCACGCACCACGTTTGCGCGCGTGCTGGCGCAGGACACGCCGCTGCTGCTGTTGGATGAGCCGACAGCCGCACTGGATCTTCGCCACCAGGAACGCACGCTGCGCAGCGTGCGCGCGTGTGCCGAAGCGGGCGCCTGCGTGATCGTGGTGCTGCATGATCTGAATCTCGCAGCCGGCTATGCCGATCGCATCGTGCTGCTGGAACAGGGCAGGGTAGCGGCCGATGGCACGCCTGCGCAGGTTCTGACGGAAGCGAACCTGCAGCGCGTGTATCAGCAGGATGTGGTGGTGCTGCAGCATCCCCGCCGGGGCGTGCCGCTGGTGGTGGTGACCTGACCCCATTGAGCAAGGCTGGATTCCGCTTCGCACCGTATTATTGGCGGTTCGTTTTTCTCAACGGACTGACCCCCATGAAGCATCGTTTCCCCCGCACCGCCTTGCTGGTTTCGCTGGTCGCAGCGGCGTGCAGCGTCCATGCCGCATCCACCCGCACGGTGTCGATCGAGAAGGCGGCCGACCAAGCCACGTCGATCGAAACGCGCCATGCAAACGGTGCTGGCGCCAAGCCCGATCTGTTCACCACGCACTACTTCACCGGTGGCGCGATGATGATGGCCTGGGGCGACCAGCGCGTGCTGCTGCTCTGCAAGAAGTCGGCATACCTCAACCTGCCGGGCATGAAGCCCGCCGCCAGTGAACTGCCGCTGGAAAAGCGCCAGATGGTCGGCTATGAAGCCATGATGGCCGGCTACGGCGGCATCGCTGCCATTGGCGGACTGGTGAATGGCTCGGTTGAAGTGGCCGACGATGGCAGTGAAGTGCGTCGCCATGCCGAGCGCCCATGGGCCTACGGCACTGAGCGTTACGATGTAATCAGCCAGCGCATGCCGGATGGCGCGCTGCGCGTGCGCGCGTTGAAGACCGCAACGGTGAACAACGCCAAGCCGTCAAAGCCGGGCGACACATTCAGCACCGATGAGGATCAGGCTGCGCGCCTGGCCGAGCTGGGCGCGGTGGGCAGCTGGACCGAGATCACGATGTACGACTCGCCCAAGCGTGCCGAGGTCGATCCTGAGTATTCGTTGAAGGACTGGGTGTCGGTGACCGGTGACCATGCCGCGACTGTGGCTGAGGCGCGGCGGATCAACGGCTGCGAGTGATGCTTGGTGGAGGGGTTAGAGCTCTTGGCTTTTCCAAGGGATCTGGCCCCACCAAGCCTCATCGTTCCATTCATGCGTGCAATAGCCACTTGCGCGCCAGAATGGCAGGTCTAGAATGCGCCCCATGAACCGGATGCCGCTCCTGAAGTTTTTCACCCTGACCCGCGCAAGCGCGGAACGGGCGTGTCTGCCTGGAGTGCCACGGGGCCGTTGATACGGCCATCGATGGACCATCCACAGAGCGCCCCTCGGGGCGCTCTTTTCGTTTCCGCCATTTCATTCCACCCGCAACACCGAGGAGAACGTGCCATGCACCAGATCGCCGAGACCGAACGCTAGCCGCGCGCCCTGTCGCCAACCGGGGTGCGCGGCCCCTGAAGTTGGCTTTGCAGGAACCTGTCTCATGAACACCCATGTCCTTTCCCGCCGTCGCAACCTCGGCATCATTGCCCACATCGACGCCGGTAAAACCACGCTGACCGAACGCCTGCTGTGGAAAAGCGGTGAGATCCATCGCGTCGGCGAAGTGCACGACGGCAATGCGACCACCGATTTCTCGGCGATCGAACGCGAACGCGGCATTACCATCGGCGCGGCCGCCGTGCAGGCGCAATGGGCGCCGCGCGAGCTGCCGCCGCATCGGCTGACCCTGATCGACACCCCCGGCCACATCGACTTCGCCATTGAAGTCGAGCGTTCGCTGCGCGTGCTCGACGGTGCCGTGGCCGTGTTCTCGGCCGTCGATGGCGTGCAGCCGCAGTCGGAAACCGTGTGGCGCCAGGCGCGCCGGCATCGCGTGCCGCTCATTGGCTTCGTCAACAAGATGGACCGCGTCGGCGCATCGTTCGAGCGCGTGCTGGAGCAGCTGCAGGACAAGCTGCAGGCTCGGCCGTGGGCGCTGGGCGTGCCGTTGGGTAGCGAGAGCGAGTTCCATGGCTGGGTCGACCTGGTTGACGAGCGCGTGCTGCGTTGGCAGGACGGCGCTGCGGCGTCCATCACCCACTGGGGCGAGGACGAGCGCGCGCAGTGGCAGGCGCAGCGGCAGGCGCTGATCGAGGCTGTGGCCGACCATGATGACGTGCTGGCCACGGTGTGGCTGGAAGGGACGGCGATCGATGCGGCGATGCTGCGCGCAGCGATCCGCCGGGCCACGCTGGCCGGTGCCGGCGTGCCGGTGCTGGCGGGCGCGGCCTTCAAGGACAAGGGCATCGAAACGCTGCTGGACGCGGTGGTCGATTACCTGCCGTCGCCACTGGATCGCCCGGCTGTCACTGCCGAAGCGGAACACGGTGAGGTGTCGCTGCCGCCGGATCCGGATGGCCCGCTGGCGGGCCTGCTGTTCAAGATCACCCACCAGCAGCACGGCGCGCTGAGCTTCGTGCGGCTGTACTCGGGCACCTTGAAGGTGGGTGACACCATTGCCAGTTCGCAGCACCCGCAGGGGCGCCGCGTCAGCCGGCTGGTGCGCGTGCAGGCCGACCAGACCCACGACATCGAGCAGGCCGTGGCCGGCGACATCGTCGCGGTACTGGGCTGGAAGGATGCCGTCAGTGGTGAAACGCTGAGCGGGCGAGGGCAGCCATTGCGGCTGGAGAGCATCCAGTCGCAGGCGCCGGTACTGGCCTGGCGGCTGGAGCCGGCACGCGCGGCCGACCTCATCCGCATGGCGCAGGGCCTGGCCAGCCTGGCCCAGGAAGACCCGTCGTTCAAGGTGGAAACCGAGCGCGACAGTGGCGAAACCCTGGTCTGGGGCATGGGCGAGCTGCACCTGGAGGTGATGGTCGAGCGCCTGCGCAGCGAATGGAAGGTCGATGTTGGCGTTGGCGCGCCGCGCGTGGCCTACCAGGAAACGCCGTTGCGCGCGGTGTCCGGCGTGGTTGGCCGGGTCTCCAAGCAGAATGGCGGCCAGGGCCAGTTCGCCCATGTGGTGCTGGACGTGGTGCCGCGCGAGGACGACCAGGTCGTGTTCAACGACCGCATCGTCGGTGGCGTGGTCCCGCGCGGCTTCATCGCCGCGGTGGAAAAGGGTGTGCGTGCGGCGCTGACCTCCGGGCCGCAGGGACATCCGGTGGTGGGCATCGAGATCAGCCTGGTCGATGGGGAAACCCATGCCAAGGACTCCTCGGAGACGGCCTTCCACCGCGCTGGCGGCGAGGCGATCAAGGCCGCGCTGGCTGCGGGCGGTACGCAGCTGCTGGAACCGGTGATGGCCGTGACGGTGCATTCGCCGTCGGCCTCGGTGGGTGATGTGGTGGGCGACCTCAACCGTCGCCACGGCCGCATCGCACGCATCGACGACCAGGAAGGTCGCGCCGAAGTCAGTGGTTTTGCGCCGCTGGCCAACCTGGTGGGTTACACCACCTCGTTGCGCTCGCTCAGCCAGGGGCGCGCCAGCAGTGAAGCGCATCTGCACGGCTACGAGCCGGTGCGCGCTGGGTGATGCAAGGCAGAGGGAGCCGGTTCGCGGGCTCCCTTTTTTTGTTCTGCCGATGCCATGGGCATCCACACGTGGCGTGGATCTACTCGTGTCTGCGGGCGTCATTGGTATCCACGCATGGCGTGGATCTACTGGATCTGCGGGTGTCATGCGCATCCATGCATGGCATGGATCTACAATGGCGCAGTAGTTCCACGCCATGCGTGGATAGGGCGGGTCCTCCACTACGCGCGCCGGCTCGCGCTGCAATGCAACACAAGTGCAGAAAAAGCTGGATTAAAGTGATGCCTCACGATAAATTGCGCACCCCTGTTGATTTGCCGCCGATCGCACCCGCCATGCGTGATGACAACGACCCCGGAACCCTGGAGCTGACCCTGCCGCGCAAACGCGGTCGGCCGCCCAAGTTCGGGTACGCCATGAGCGATGCGCAGCGGGCTGCGCGCTACCGTGCGCGCAGGGCAGGGCAGGCCAACCACGCCGATGTGCGCTCGTGCAGTGACATGGTGCTGCTGGACAAGATCCGCGCGGCCGTCAGTGCCCGCGACACCGAACTGGCCGGTTTTCTGGTGCACGTGCTGTGGCAACGCTACCCGCTGCAGCTGAAATAAATTCGCGTCGGGGTGGCTCTTGTCATGCGGCTTGTTGATAATGCGGGGTTCAGGTTGTTCCCGCTGGCGCGCCCGGGATGGCAGGCGTGCATGTTCGACATGGCTTTGACGATGACCACCACCAGCGATACCACCACCGAAGCTGCACGGAGCGGCGCACCCCTGTTCTACACCCGTCCGGTGCCGCTGCAGGCCGACGTGCATGCCGATGTGCGCATCCTGCCGGGCAAGCTGGAGTTCGCTGCTGGCAGCAACTCGATCCCGCTGGTGCTCGGCGAATTCTCGCTGGCGCTGCACCACTTCCCGATTCTGTTCGCCGGCCCCACCGCCGTGCCCATGGCCGCAGTCGGCATCACCACCGAAAACCTGTTCATCACCGATGGCCTGTGGGCGGATGAAACCTACATCCCGGCCTACCTGCGTCGCCACCCCTTCATCTTCATCGACACCGGCAAGGACAACGACTTCCTGCTGGGCATCGACGAAGAGAGCCCGCGCATCGTGCGTGGCGGCGAAGAAGGCCAGCCGCTGTTCGTCGACGGCAAGGCCACCGACATGGTGCAGCAGGCACTGGAGTTCTGCGGCCAGTTCACCCGCGAGCACGAACAGACCCAGGCCTTCTCCAAGGCGCTGCTGGAAAACAACCTGCTGGTCGAGCGCAACGCCACCATCCGCCTGCCCGATGGCCGTGAGTTCAACCTCAATGGCTTCTTCGTGGTGGACGTGGAGAAGTTCGTCGCACTGCCGGACGCCACGGTCGTCGAATGGCACCGCAGCGGCTGGCTGGCGCTGATCCACCAGCACCTGATGTCGCTGGGTCGCTTCAATGACCTGACCCGTCGCCAGGCCGAGCGCAACGCAGCCTGAGTCAGGGCTCTGGCGCGGCGGGAAGATCGCCGCGCCAGACACGCAACACCCGCAGCAGCCGCTGGGCTTCGTGCCAGTCCGCGGCAGCGGCGTTGCCCACGCCCCACAGTTCACCCGCCACGTCCTGCATGGCGGCGGCACCGCGCATCTGCAGGACGCCCTGCAGACGGTGTGCATGATGACGCAGCACTGTCGTATCCTGCGCGTCCACGGCCTGTTGCAGCAGCGCCATTTCTGCACGGATGTCCTGGTCGTAGTCCGCAAGCAGCTGTGCCGGCAGGTCGGTTGCGGGCGATTCATCTCTGACGCGAAGGCCCAGTGCATCCAGCAGGCGTTCGATCTGCAGAGGCTTGACCAGCACGCCATCGAAGCCCGCACGCTGGCAGCGCTGCAGGTGCTCATCACCGCTGTGCGCTGACAGCGCGAGCAGGCATGCCCGATCCGCCTGATCGCGCTCCTGCCCGCGCAGCTGCGCAGCCAGCGCGTAGCCATCCATCGCGTCCAGTTCTATGTCGAGCAAAACGACCGACGCGGGTGAGGCGGCCTGCTGGGTAAGCGCCGCGGCGGGAGTACCTGCCTCGCGCACGGCCGCGCCGAGCTGCTGCAGCTGCGCGGCAATGACCCTGCGATTGAGTTCGTGGTCGTCGACCAGCAACACCTGCACGCCACTGAGCGGCCACGGTGTATCCGGCACTTCCTGCGCAAGCGCGCGCTCATCCAGCACCCGCACCGGCACACGCAGGGTGAAACGGCTGCCACGGCCATGCACGCTATGTGCATCAAGGGTGCCCCCCATGGCCTGCGCCAGCTGACGGCAGATCGATAGACCCAGTCCGCTGCCGCCACGTTGACGGCCGCCATCGGCCTGGCGATAGGGCGCGAACAGCTCGGCCATCTGTGCGGGCGCAATGCCGACGCCGCTGTCGACCACCTCGATCTGCAGCCGGGCAGGGTGGGATGCAACGTCCAGTTCGACGCGCAGGTCCACGTTGCCCACGTCGGTGAACTTGAGTGCGTTGCCCAGCAGGTTGTCCAGAATCTGTCGCAGGCAGTCAGGATCGAGCACCACCGGCGGCAAGGCATCGCCTGCATGCAGTTGCAGGCGCAGGCCGCGCTGCTGGGCCTGCGGCGTGGCTGCCTGCACGGCCTGCATGCATATAGCAGCTGGCGCGCATGGTTGAGGCCTCGGCCGGAAGCTGCCGTCCGCCAGCCGGGAGAAATCCAGGGCGCGGTTGAGCAGCCTGCGCAGGATCTGCCCGGCATTGGCGGCGATGGAGGCAAGTTCGTGCGCACCTGCCGGCAACGGACCCTGCTTGAGCAGGTCGACCGCACTCACCATGGCCTGCGCCGCATTGCGCACTTCGTGATTGACCATGCTGGAGGCGTGGTTGCGCTCACGCTGCTGTGCTCGCAGGCGATTGCGCCGGCGCCTGGATACGGCCAGGGAGATGGACAAGGCGAGCAAGCCGATGACGATGACCGGCCGCATCCAGCGCGGCGTGCGGATGGTGGCATGGCCCCATCGGTCCGCCAGCGTCTGTCGGGCCCAGTGCTGCAGCAGCGCAGCGTGCTCATCAATGCTGATCTGTGCCAAGGCATCTTCGATGCGATCAATCAGCTGCTGGTCACTCTGGCGTGCCAGCAGGTGCAGCTCGCGGGGAAAGTGTCCCCGCAGTGGCTGCACGCGCAGGCTGCCGCTGAAGTCGCGCCTGAACACCGGCCGCAGACTTGCTTCCAGGCCTATGGCTGCATCTGCCTTTCCCGCATCGACCAGTGCCAGTGCCGCGTGCATGTTGGGCGCCGCAATGACCTCCACCTGTGGGTGGCGCGCGATCAACCAGGCGGGGTAGGGGCCGCCTTCAACGGCGGCCAGCTTCTGGCTGCGCAGCCCGCCTGCGTTGTGGGGCAGGGGTGCGCCCAGCGGGCCAGCCAATACGGTGTCGCCCCCGCGAAACGGACGCGATTGGATGAGGCCGGCGCAGGGCAAGGGCAGGTCGCTGGCCGCGCCTTGCACCAGCACCAGGTCGGCCTGCCGCGTGCAGACCGCCGCGATGGCGGCGAGGGTGCTGTCATGCGGCTGATCGATAAAGGACAGGCCGGAGTGCTGCGCCACCAATTTCGCATAACGATGTGCAATGGTGGGCGGCGCGTCCGGCTGTGGCGGCTCAGGGAATGGGCGCAACATGGGGCTGGTTGCGACACGCACCGGGCGCCGCGGGTGCCCGGATGGCTGCGCCCCATCCATCGTTGCGCTGGTAAGCAGGCAGACCGCGAGGGCCGCAATCGTCATGCGTCGCCACGCTGGGGCGATCACAGCGCCTCCAGTTGGGTGCGGAGCGCGTAGATTTCGGCGTCATTGCGCAGGCCAAGCTTGCGCAGCGCGGCGCTCTTCTGGGTGCTGATGGTCTTGATGCTGCGGTGGCGCTGCACTGCGATTTCGGACACCGTCATGCCATCCAGAAGCAGATGCAGCACCTCGCGTTCGTTGCGGCTGAGCGGTTCGCGCGTGGGCGGCAGTTTGCACCCGGGAGGAAGCCGGTACAGCCCCTGGGATACCCGGACTACAGCATCGGAGAGCTCGGCCAATGGCTCGCATTTGCTGACATAGCCACTGATTCCAGCATCCAGCAGCACTTGGATGCCGGCGTTCGACGACTGGCCCGCAAACGCCAGCAGCGAGACCCGCGGCGCGCACTCGCGCAGCTTCAGCACCAACTCGGGGCCGCTCAGATCGTCCACGCCCAGGGTGATGTCGATGATGGCCACATCCACCGGGTGGTTCATCAGGTACTTCAACAGTGGCGCGCTATGGCCGTGGCTGGCGACGATCCTGAAGCGCGTATCGGTGCCGAGGTGCGTGCCGACGCCGCGTCGGACGACGTCATGATCGTCGAGCAGTGCCAGCCGAAGGCGACGCGGTGCAGGATATCCATTCATGCGCAGGGAGGTGATCGTCGCCCAGAGGCGTGGCGCTTATTCTGGCGCCGCCATCCTGGTGGTCATCGAATTCGTACGATTTTTGCGACTATTCCTAAACGGGCGGCTGGCGACCTGTGTGTGCTTTGAAATCTGGGGGCCAGGGCCTTGGTCGGGCGCCCAGATCTCAAGGAATTTTGGTTATTAACGTGACGCGTCACGGCCATTTGGTTCGGCAATCTACGAGGAGGCGATATGCGGGCCTCGATCTGGTGGCGTGTTGTGTGCCTGGGGATGGCGCTGGCTTGTGCCGGAGCTGGTTAGGCGCAGGAGGCCCAGATCGAACGACGCATCGAGGTTGCCGGTGTCATGGCGATCGTTCCGGGCGGCCGGACCCTGGGATCCATCAGGCTGGATGGTGGCCGGTGCTTTGACCTGGCGCTGCCGGAAACGGTGTTGAAGCAGCGGCAGCGCTGGCAGAACAAGCGTGTAGCGGTGAGCGGGCCGCTCATGTACTGGCCGCAGGGGTTGGTTGCCGGGTTGATGTGGATCGACATCAAGGACCGGAAGGTTGAGGGGGTTGGGTGCTCGGAGAGCATCATCTATGTGGAGGCGCTCAGGAGGTTGTAGATCCTGCGCCGCACGGGCCGACGGAGAACATAATATACATTATGCGAAATGCCGTGTCCGGCGTGAGGAGGTTCGTAGCCTCTGCGTGGCAATGGCTGGGCCTATGGCTCGGCTCTTGCCTGCCGGATCGTTCCCCCGACAAGGACGAACTGGCAGCGTGATGGAATTTGACCCGTACAACCGCACTGAACTAACCGGCCCTTGGGCCGGTTTTGCTTTCCTAGGGAACCGCCTGATTACGCCCGAAGGCCGCGAGCTGCTGCCAGAGGATCTGGCTTGGCTTTCGCTCACCGCCTGCCAAGCGCAGGAATGGCGGCGGATGATGGATGCTGCACGACCGGCCGGCAGTTCCACAAACGTTGGTAATCGCAATGCCGGCGGAGACCATCATCCCACCACTGTAATCAATCTTCGGGATGTGGTGAGCCGGCGCAAACAAGCGATGCCGAGGGTGATGGCTGCCGCCGACGCCGAACCACCCATGGCAGCAGATACGAAAACGGGGCCGAAGCCCCGTGCGCGCGGGTGAAGCGTTGACCGTAGGGGCCCTGCCCCTACACCCCGGCTACAATGGACGCAGGACGCCTTGGGGGACGTATGGAACGCAAAAAACATGAGCCGACATTCAGTGCGCCGGATCTGCAAGAAGTGCGATTCAGCGGCCAGAGACAGCGCGCTACAAGGCAGGTCGAATCAACATCGCCCTGGCTATATGTCGCGGTAGCAGCAGCGCTGCTCGTAGTTATTTCCATGGGATTGATCGAGTGGAATGCCCGGCGGCAAGCGGCGGCAATAGCACGCGAAATGCTGCGTCCGATGACTCCTCGAGAACAGGCAGAGGTCACAGCCGCCGCCGAACGCGAAATGAGGAATCTGGCAGCGCAGAGTGCAGCCGAGGTAGCGGCGGTTCGCCGAGAGCTTCACGTGCAGCATCAGCCTGCTGTAGAGACACTTCGCCCGCTAGGCGCTGGTGAGCGCTGTATCCAAGGCCAGCGCCTTCAACGAATTGAAGGCGGGTGGCGTAACGTTCCTTATGACCCGTGCTAAAGGAACGCTGCGAACGCAGCCAGCAGGCCCAGATGGCCGACGTAGTAAACATAAAAGAACCGACCCACGCGGGGGATCCTCCAATCGTACTCGGCCAGCAGCAACACAGGAAGGGCAAGCAACGCCCAGGCATTGCCGTTGTACCAGCAGAGCAACCCCATGCAGGCCCACAGCCAGAACGGGAAAGCGGTGGCCATGGGATCCCAAAGGCCGAACACGGATCGAACGCGGCGGCCATACCCCGAGAACCAGAACCAAGCCTCCATAACGAGCCACACGCCCGGCCAAGCGTAATCCAGGACCAGAGGCGCCGCGAACGCCAGCACGGCAACCAGCAGCCACTGCCGGCGCTCGTAGGCCGCAATGGCGGCGGCGGCGACGGCAAAGGTCAATAGCACATTCAGCGGCAACACGGTGCCGAACGCAAAGTACGCAGCTGGAGACGCAACAAGGCCCCAGAACGCGAGGCGCTTGGCAGTACTGCCCGCATCGGCACCGGGCTGACCAAGGTTGTACGCCATGACAAGGGCGAACACCGGGAAGGCAACACGGCCAAGCTCGGCAACCACCGGTACGTAGCCGATCCCGAGAACCTTCAAGATGTGGTCACCCGTCATCAGCAGCAAGGCCATCCACTTCAGCAACTCACGACCGCCACTACTCATAGCCTGTTCTCCCCTGCAGTTGTATACGAGTTGGTGCTGATTGATGGGGACTCAGGGAACGTGCCCATCGCCCTGCTCTCGCGACTGATAGCTGTTCCGCGGTTGCGGTCGTTGAGCTCGCCGATCATGCGATCCGTCTGCGTGGCGGCATCGACAAATCGATTCTCTCGACGTGGCAGGTACGGCTCGTATTGGCCGCGTCGGGCGATGTATCGGCAGGTCGACTCATCAAGGTCATAAGCCGTGCCCTGCTCTGTCACGCAACTGCAGCTGGGATCGTCAATTTGACCGAGACCATTCTGACCGCCGAGCGACGACATGCAAAAGAGCCTTGGCGGCTCGCTTGGCAGTGACAGTGAGTTTTCATAGACAGGCGCGGTCCACGGCTGTGACGGAATGCGCGGCAAGAACTGATCGACGTACTCCTTCAGTGGGCGATGCTGAGGTTGAGCAGCAGCGCCGCCCGCCGTCGCTGACGCTCCGTCGCGCGGCGCAGCCGCTGCACTCGGGCTCGCCACAGTTTCGACCGGTGATCCGCCAAGCCGCTCTGCCATCCCGCCGAACACGTAGTAGATCAAACCCACCGCCACCACCAGCATCACCGGCAATGCGACGATGTACCAGGGCACGCGCCGCTCAGTGGTGTCCAGTTCGGTCGACTTGTAGAGACCCATCGGGCGCTTAGGCAGCGCACGGCGACGGTTGACCAGCGGAGTCGCCTTTTCAGCCTGAGCTTCAAACCTGTCGAACTCACGCAACTGCACGAACTTCGTACCGAAGCGACGACGCACATGGACGTGCCGCTCGATCAAATCGTGCACGAACTGATCGCACTGCTTGTCAGGCGACTGACTGACGAAGATGAAGTCAAGGCCACGATGACGATGCTTTGCAAGCTGCTCGACGTGCACGGGCACCTTTCCGCCCGGCGGCCGCTTCGGGAGCATGCCGTGTTCGTAGGCCTCATCGACCAAAGCGACAGCACCGTCGGGGAGAAAATTAGGCCAGTCACGGAACTGTTCCGGCGTCATCTCCAAAACGCCTGTCTTTGCGTAATCGAATTCGCGGATGTTGCACGCGTAGACAATGCGCCCCTGATCCTTAAATTCCAGCAGGCGCTCAATGGCGTGCAGCGTCTTGCCGTGCCCTGGCTGTCCCGTGAACCAATAAATCATGACCCACCGCCGGGAAGCTGATCGGCCACCGACTTGGGCACGATGAACACCTTCCAAGTCAGTCGAACCGTGAGCGCGGACAAGATCATGCTCATTGCAGTACCAACGCCGAGATACGACAAAAATTCAAGCGCGGTGGGAGGCAACACGGTTACGTACTGCATCACGAATGTCTTCAGAGCGGGAAGCACCGAAGTGAACGTGACAGTGGTCAAACCGAAGGTCGCAAGCACCTTGCCGACCATTCCTGCAAGCGCATTTTTCAGGGAGCCGAGCAAATGCACGACACCCTTGGCAATCCATTCCCAAACCATGAGTCCCATTAGAAGGCTGCTCCCATAAGGATTCGCATCGCCCAGTACGCGGCAAAGATCAGGATCAGTCCGCGCAAGATGGCAGCGAACTGGCAGAAGTAAGGAAGGTCTGAGCCGTTGATGCTGACGCCCATGATCGAGAAGGAGGGCATCTGCGGGCAGGTGCCGCCGCCAAACATGTTGCTGGTGTCGACCATGCTGGTGGAAATCCCGATGCCCCATTTCTTAGAGGCCGCGACATCCGCATTGCCGTCTCCGGGTGAAGTGACCTCCCCTACCCCTTCGAGCGCATCGGCAACACCGTTACCGTTCTTGTCCGATTCGCTACCGCCAGTCGCTGAGTCGGTCTTGCTTGCTAACTTCTCAGCTGCGCAGGCTGATCGCCATTGCATGAGAAGGCTCGTGTACTCCATCGCGTTGCACTTCTCGCCAGTGCAAACGGGCATGCCAGCCTGAGTGCACTGACCGCCGCTAATGTTGTTGTTCCGTCTGGTGTTGCACTCTATGCGCCACTGAATGCGCGCTTGGCCGCACATGATGGCCGAGCCGCTGCATGAGGGGGGCGAATCACATGTGTCACCGCCTGAGAAGCTGTCAGGCTCATCGGGATCATTGTCCGGTTCGCCGTCGTCGTCCTTGTCTTTCTTGCATGTGCCGTCTTCACCGCGAACCTCACCGGCAGCGCACTGGCCGTCACCGGGTATGCAGTTGCCTAGCGGGCTGCGGATCATCCCGGCCGGACACTCGTTCTCTTCCTTCTTGCATGCATTGTTCACCAGTGCCATACCGTCCGGGCATGGCTTTTCGTCCGCACAAGCGTTGCCCAGGACAATCTGCCCTTCCGGGCATTCAGGCTGCACTGGCTGACACACTCCAAGCATGGCGTTCCACACCATGTTCTTGCCCTGTGCTGCACAGTCAGGCTTCTTGTCACATACCTTTCCATTAGGACTGTAGGTAGTGGTGTCATCAGCATTTTGCCGGTAGACGACCTCACACCCGCTAACACAGCGAACGGAGCCGTTAGGGGGAAAAAAAACGGTCGTCTTGCTCGGCTCAAAGGCACATTTGTTGCGCCAGTAAAAGCTGCCTTCACTGAAAGGGCCGGTCTCGTTCCCATTTGAGTTTTTGCCCCAGTACTGGAGAACGAAGAAGCCGCTGGATTCGCTAGAAGACACAAAGACGCAATTTCGCCTAGTAGCACCGCCAACGATAGACGTGTTGCCGGTGCCGGCAGGGTATGACTGACAGGCGGCCTGAGCCTCAGCAACAGAGCAGTTGTCGGAGTCTGAGCGACACGTCTTGTCTTGCGCTCGGGCCTGACCGATGCCAGCAAGCGCCAAAATCGAGGCTACAGCTATGTAAGCAAAACGCCTTGCAGCTGCAGAGGCGAATACGCGTAAAAGCCATCGCATCACACGCCCTCAAACGCGAGCCACGCCGCGCCGCAGATTGCAATGATGATGAAGTAACCCATTCCCACCCTCCCTTAGCTCACAAAAAAGGGGGCGAACGTTTCCGCGCGCCCCCTGCCCACAACCGCCGCGGTTACTTCGCCGCCCGCTTGGTGTAGGCCCACACGACCAACAGGCCGATCAGGACCGCGACAGCGGCGAAGATCAGGCCCATCTCCGCCTTACCGGCAGACAGTTCACCGGCCACAGCGGCACCCGGCGAGCCACTGGATGCCATCGCGGCACCCGACGCCATGACGGTGGCGATACCGGTGCCGATCTTGGCGGAGGTGGTACGGGCGACGTTACGCAGTGCGTTGATGCTCTTCATTGCTCTTTCTCTCTCTCAGTAGACCCCGATACGCGCCGCGCGGAATACGAGGCGCGCTTTCAACCCGAGTGCCCACATCGCAACAATGGCGAATGCGACAAGGGTTCCATCAGCCGCGTCCAGGGGTGGAAGAACGGGCTGGTGGTACGGCATCCAAACCGGCACCGAGCACGTGCCGTCCTGCTGCACGTTCTCAGCAGCACAACCGACGACGTAGAGCGGTGCCGGATCGGACATTGGTTAGGCCTTGCCCGGCGACGAGGCGGCCTTCGCCTGGAGCGGGATCAGGTCGACGTAACGCTTGAGAACCAAGTCGCCAAAGGGGCCCAGCGCGAACGACTTGGGATCCACGTCGTACTCGCCAGCGGGGTACGGCGGGCGCTGGCCGAGGCCGACACGGAACGGCAGCTCGAAGCCGTTGCCCAGGTCGAGGCCGACCATCTGGGAACGCATGATGGAATTGGTCTTGGCGTTGTGCTGTTCATCAACAGCAGCGGACTTCACGCGGCAGATTGGCATAGTTCTTCTCTCACGAAACGATGGAGTGGTTCACCCTTTGCGATACCGCGAAAACGTCCGGGGTGACCGTCACGGACGATGCGGGCTTCGGCGAAGTCGGACCATGAATCTCCGAATGCTCCGCGCAGAACACTGAGGGCCGGGCCGACCTGACGCTGCATCCACAGCACCATGGCCTCGGCGGAAACTTCGACGTGCTTGCGGATCGTGCGCAACCTGGTGCACACGCCGATGATCAGATCCTGCAACGCGCCGTACGACCCGCGCAGGTACGCGCCGGGGTTGAGCAGCACATCGAGCGGGATTTCCATGTGCTTGCCGTAAAGGCGCACTTCTGCGCGCACCCAGCGAGAAGTAGGCAGGCCCTCGGCCTTGCCCTTCTCATACACACACAGTTCTTTGTGACCCTTGCCACCGACGTAGAGCGTGCAGCCGGTGTTGTGGCCTTCGTCGGAAATGAAGCGGTGACGCGGAGGGCAACCGCCCTCGGTGAAACCGCCCTGAGCAGCGACTTCGCGGAGCGCATGCACGTCCAGGCGCTCGCCTTCGTAGTCATCATGCGCACAGTCGACGCGCGTAATCTTCGCGTCGAGCATAGTTGCCTGCTTGAAAACGCGGCTCCAATCCGGAACCCATTTGCAGCCCATGCCGGTGATGCTGATGCAGACAGAATTCTGCTTGCCACCGATGCCGACGCGACCGACAACCTCGTTTTCCCGGTCAATCAGAACTGCGGACTGCTCGTAAAAATTCCAGTGCTTGTCGCGAATAGCACCGGCAACGACTTCACCGCGGAAACCGAAGATGCGGAACAGCAAGAGGTCAAGCTTCTTGCAGTTGACTTCTTCAAGGGCGGAGAACGGGACCACAAGCGTCAGGTAGTCGATGATTGCATCTTGCTGACACTTTTGGCCCGTGTTACTCCCCGGGCCAATTCCGACCGCTGCCGCCGCTGCGGCAGCCCCCTTTTCACCGGGCGAAACCGGGGAAAAGCCCCCTACCCCGCCGCTGGCAGCCATGCGGAAGCGAGCGCGATCAACGGCCATACTTCACCTCATACAGGCGGCAGGCGCGGTCGTTGCCACCGAGGCACTTATTGGTGAGCTCGTCGCGAATGGTGGCCGCGCGGTTGAACTCCTCGGCGGTATTGAAACCGACCCAGAAGCCGACGCCTGCGCCGCATCCGACGAACACGACGAAGGGGATCCACCACCAGCTACGATCACCCAACATGGATCGCGTCCTGCTGCTCGGCGTAGCGGGCGGCGGCGATGAAATCACCCCGTCGGGATGCTTCAACCTCAGCCTGATAGAGCGATTCGTGATGCGCGGTCCAGCCGGTGGCGGCCAGATCGGCGGATGCCTGGGCGACGAATGCCTGTTCGCGGATCTGTGCGCTGGCGGTGTGTGCGCGCCTGTCCAGAATCCACGCTACGACGCGTGCGACGGCGATGCTGGTGCCAATGGCGATTAGCGCCATGTGACCGAATGCGAAAGCTTCCAATGCTGTCCCCTGCCCCAAGCCCCCAAGGAGCCCGCCAGCGGCCTTGGGGGGTCCGGTGGCGGGTGCAATCCAAGGCCCTTGGATCGCGGACGTGATTCAATACCCTTGAATTCCAAAAATCAAGGGCCTTGGATCAAATGGACGTCAATTCCCTGCTCGACCAGGCGAAAGAGGCGTGCGGAGTGAGCTACGACAAGGACTTAGCGCCGCGTCTAGGTGTGCGGCCGTCCGCGATAAGCAACTACCGGAAGGGCGTTTCGCATCCCGACGCGGTGGTTTGCGCAACTCTGGCGGGGCTAACGGGTGTGCCGCTGGCGCGCGTGCTGGGTGTGATTGGAGAGGCGCGAGCGATCAGCCGTGAGGAAAAGGCTGTGTGGAGGAAGTTAGCCGCGACTGCAATGGCACTGTGCCTTGCTGTTGGATTCGCACTACCCGACAAGGCTCACTCGGCAGTGCCGGGCTTTGATAACGCGCACGGTCTATACATTATGCGAAATTCAATGACTAAGCGAATGTGATCCATAAGAGTTCGACCTCCTGCCCGGTGTTCGTCAGCAGACAATTCTGCCCTGCTGACCCAGAGCTTCTGGTCTGGGACGCAGACAATCTTTGGTCACTGCAAACCACAGCAGACATTTCCGGCCGCTTGTTGTCTGGTCGCGCAAAGTTCCGCCATAGGGTTGCCTCATTGCCAGACACAAACTGCAATGGCGCCGCATTAGCCAAACCTCGGGTAGCGTGGCCCAGCCGCGACGCTTTTTGAGCTGTTAGACCAGCTATTTCCTGTTCTTCTTTGGCTGGCCTGGATTGCGATGTGGAACGGCCTTTTTTGCGCCGTCTTTTTGGCCCTGCTTGTACACAGCTTCAATTACTTGACCCAGGCGCACGCCGTGATAGAGCGTCATATCCTCAGTGACCTCATCCAATGCCTTCGACACACGCGGATAGTCAACTGTACGGTCAGTAATTACGCAGATGCTGCTGTCTGCGAGAACGATGCCGCCGTTGCAGCCTGCAACCAGGCTCCGCGTTTACGAGTCAAGCGCCTGCCACCTTGCTCAGCAGATTGACAAGAACGCCCTCGCCCATGCGCTTCGCCGCTCGAACGGCAGGGTGAGAGGGCTTTCTCAGTTGTGGTAGGTAGGCATGGCAGCCGGTCTTGAAGTTGAAGTGCTGAGCCATGAAGTACAGTTCAGCAGCAATTGCCTCTTCGTCGGAACCCACGCCGTGCAAACGCACATAGCGTTCCAATGCAAGCGTCGTAATGTCTGTTCCAAGTACCTCTGTCTGCCGATCGCGATCACCTTGCCAGCAGACGCGAATCCAGCCCTCGTCTTCCGTGTCTTCATCCGCACTGAAAGGCAGGATGAGCGTGCCGTCGTGCAGGCTGCGAGCGCACCAGGACTCGCCATGCCGTTCGCCCCAGTAAAGGGGAGTCAAGTTGGCGACAAACCCGACAATTGCAATGCTTTTGTTGCTCAAGGTTCTTCTCCGATTGCTGGCGGCCGCTTATGGAAGTGTGTCGTATTTGGCGCGCCCAGCGGAATGGCTCGCACATGGCTGTGGCAATTGAGGCGTTGCGGGCGGGTGGTCGCTAGCCTTTGTGTGGCCTGCGTCACGCCACCGAAAAAGGGTGGCCGGGCTTCGAAACCCCGATTGTGTGGATGTTGTTTGCGCTTGCCAGCCGGCACCGCCTCGAGCGGTGTCGGCTGGCAATCCGTCGGCCGGCTATGGCGGGCGGTGCGTGGAGGCCTTGTGCCTGCCCGTATGTCCACACACGGGGTTTCGAACCACGCATCGTCCGCCACCTTTATCGGTGGCGGCTTCTGCCTGCACGTTAGGAGCCACGCCATGTCCAAGCCTTACCCCCCTGCCCCCAAGCCCACCCCGGAAGCCCCTGCTTCCGAGTCGGCACAGGATCCCAACAGCCTGATTGCCCTCCTGCACAGCATTGGCGCAGGTGCGGCGTCCGACGGCCAACCGTGGCCCGAGCGTCATCCCCTGCCCTGGCGCAGGGTCGCGCTCTCCGATGCCGACTGCGCCTTGGCGGGCCAGCGCGTCATCCAGGAGATCCTGTTGGCCGCCGAACGCGCCCGCCAGAATGGCGATCCGGATCAGTACGTGGGCGATCGGGTGATGGAAGGGCTTGCGATGGCCTGTCTTGCGCTGACGATCTTCATCCAGGAACGCGTGCGGCCGGCTGCCTGACGAGGGTCAACATATGACTTGGTATCGTCGAGCAAGCTCGATTCTACTCGCGTTGCTGTTGCTGCCCGTGCCACTGGTTGAGGCATCGCCTACGCCTGCGGAGGTCCGCACCTTCGAATCCGTGCCGCCAGGGCTGTTTGATTTCCTGCGCCGCCACGCGCAGGGGTTCGCCGACGCGCAGGCGCGGAAGGGCTTTACGCTGGATGCCGGTGATTCGCCTGCAGCGTGGTTCCAGATACGCTACCAGGGGCTTCCGGTGATGGCGGTTGAGAACGCGGCGACGGGGCTGGTGATCCGCCTGCCGCCGGGAGTGGATCTGCTTGCGCCGGATGTTCTGCAGTTACGGGATGAGTTCAGGCTCTGGCTGGAGCATGGCGAACGCTTACGGGCGGAGGAGTAGTCGAGCCCGCCCGCCTCTAGCCGGCGGGCGGGTTCGCCTCGGGGTCCTGCATGGAAGCTTCGAGCAGGTTGATGTAGGTGTCCAGCCGGATGCGCTGGCTGATCAGCAGCCAGGCCATTACATAAAGGAGCATCATGGCAAAAATCAGGATTCCTCCTGCAAGGCCGACATCGAAGACGCCCGCCCAGCCATTCTCCTTCCAGCTTCGGTATTGCACGTAGAGGGCTATCAGCAGTGGGAACGGCCCCAGCCGCTGTACGCCGCCATAAAACAGCCCCATGCGGTCGACCATGCCGGTCCGGAGGGTGCTGACAAACCGGAGGCGCTGCTCACGCTGAGTCCTTGGGAAATGGCGAATATCCGCAAGCACGGATTCCCATTGCAGATACTCGCTGTCCATCTCCCTCGCATGCGACAGCCGGGGCTGCAGGTACTGCTGGTACTGCCTCTTTCCTGAAAGGATGCTATGGACGGCGAAACCGCCCAGTTCGACCAATAGGCAAATGAGCGTGGCTGGCAACAAGACGCTGACCGGCACCCAGCGGTCGAGCAGCCATGCAGCAACAAGCCCAACCGCACCCCCGATGCCGCCAATGCGTAACGACCAGCGTTCGACGGCCCCAGCCTTGGGGTAGATGCTGTGATCCACCAGCGGTTGTACGCGCGCGTACAGCCATTGAAACGTCAGCGCCTCATTGCCCGCCGTCCCTGCCGGCAGGGTGTGCGTGCCCATCTGCATATCCATTGCGTGTCCCTTCCCCGAAGGTGTCCAATCCCACGGCATATTAGCCGTTGCGGGCTGGCGTATGGCATGGGCCCGGATGAAGCTTACTGACCAGGAAGATCAACCACGAATAGGTGTGGCCGCGCACGAAGGCGTAAGGCACCATCGGTAGCGC
>DEZI01000017.1:0-100561 GCA_002364755.1 Stenotrophomonas maltophilia | reverse complement strand
CGGTAGCGCTTGGCCACGCACGGCGGCTTCTACCGCACGTCCAATCGCGACGCTGCGGAGACACACATCCGATGGGTGATGCGGGATTGCGACGGCTCTCTGCTGGGCGGCATCCTTGCCGAAGTGGCCTTGGGCTGGCTGGAGATTCAGGTGTTGTGCGAGCGCCGGGCGTGTTGGCTGGGCGCGCATTGTGCGCGGCTGGATACGTTTGATTGGCAGGCCGAGGGGTTCTACGCGCGGCACGGGTATGCGTGTTTCGCGCGGCTGCAGGATTACGCGCCGGGACATGCTCGGGTTTTCATGAGCAAGCGGTTGTAGCCGGGCGATTGACGAGGCGGAAGGCACGCCATCAGGCGCGCGAGATCAGAAATAGAACCCGACATTCACGTTCAACCGGGAATGCCACTGCGAGGGGCCGCCATCGTTGATGCCGATGCCCTCGCCGCCGGCAAACCACATGTCGCGGCCGGCAATCCAGTCGACGTAGGTGGTCATGATGCCCTTCTGCAGGCTGCAGCCGGTGACGTTCTGCCACGAATCGCGTACGCCGGCGCTGTGTCCCACCGGGCGCGTCATGCTGAGGTTGTTGTAGCAGGTCAGGTTGTCCAGCATGCCCTTTCGCGCAAACGAGTAGGCCACATTCGCACTTGGCACATCGGCCTGCGCTGCAATCTCGAACGGCGCCTGGAAGGCTGACATGGCGATGCGCTTGCCGGGAATGTCGTAGCGGTAGCGCGCCCATTGCAGTTGCGTCGTCCAGCCATCGCGCCTCCACTGTGCGTGCACGGCCGCACCCTGGTGCCCGTAATGGCGGCGCGTCTGCGTGTTCTGCACCTGGCCTGCAAAGGCTGACGCGCCCAGCAACAGGTCGCCCCCTGCCCAGCTGCGCGTCTGCTCTACCCGAGCATGCAGCCGCTGCCGCTCGCGGTACGGCAGCGCGTCGGTCTGCGCCACATCGAACGAATAGCGGTCGTAACGGGCGCCGGTGCCGTATTCATCGCCGGAGAACCAGCCAACATGCCAAGTGGTGTCGCCACGGGTGTGGGCCAGCACCAGCCCGGGATCGTAGTCATCCTCGATACCCAGGTAGTAGCCCGACCCGAACCAGAAGCTCTGCGACGCTGTGGGCAACAGCCCGAACGGCACCTGCTGGATGCCGGCCTTGAGCTGGGTCTGTTCGGAAAACTGCCAGCCAGCATAGGCATGGTGCACGGCGTGGAAGCCGTCGTACCAGCGGTACTGCGCGGAAAAGGAGAAAGGTCCGGCTCCGGCATCGATGTCTGCCTGCAGCAGTTCCAGCTGCAGGCGACTGGTAGGCGCGTAGTCGAGCCAGCCATAGTTGAATCGCACAGCACCGCCGGGCTCGAAATACGGAGTTGCATCCCGATCGGCTTCTGCTGCACTGGCCTGGAATGCGGTACTTGCCAGCACGCTGGCGGCAATAAAGGAAAGGGCTCTCACGATGGCGCCACTGGCCTCCCTGTTCTGCGGGGAAAGCGCGCTATTGTGCCGGTGTTGCGATGAAGGACGCGTTTGCCAGCCGTGTTCGACTAGCCGCCCGGTCGCCCACGCTGGTCGCGGCAGCGGTCCGAGCAATAGCGCACATTGTCCCAATCACGCGCCCACTTGCGCCGCCAGGCGAAGGGTCGGCCACAGGTCGCGCAGATCTTCTGCGGCAGGTCTGCCCGTTTTTTCATCTTTGCCATAGCCGTCCTACGCGCTGAGCGGGGAATTGGATGCATCCAGCGCGGCCCCCGCTGCGTAGGCATCCAGGTAATCAGCCACCGCGCCAGAACCCCGAATGTCCTTGCCGCCGCCCCCACTCGTGCCATTCCGCTTGCCCAGGAGCGTTTCGTGACCTGCCTGCGCCTGGTGCTGGGGGATCAGCTCAATCCGTGCCACCCCTGGTTCGCCGAACGCTCGGCTGATGTGGTGTATGTGCTGATGGAGATCCGCCAGGAGACGGATTACGTGATGCATCACGCGCAGAAGATCCTGGCCATCTTCGCAGCGATGCGCCGCTTCGCGGGGCAGTTGCGTGAGGCCGGGCACCGGGTCTGCTACCTCGCCATTGATGACCCTGCCAACCGGCAATCACTGCCCGACAACCTGACCCGGTTTGTGCACCACCACGGGGCCGACCAGTTGGAATACCAGGCGCCGGACGAATGGCGGCTGGATCAGCAGCTGCGCCAGTACGCGGCGCAGCAGGCCATCGCCGTGCGATGCGTGGACAGTGAGCACTTCCTGGCCACTCGCGATGAGGTGGCGCAGATCTTCGGCAACAGGGGTGGCGACCGTTGGACGATGGAAGTGTTCTACCGCTACATGCGGCAGCGCCACGGGGTGCTGCTTGAATCCGATGGCGGACCGCTGGGTGGCCGCTGGAACTTCGACGCGGAGAACCGCAAGGCTTGGCCGGGCGACCCGCCCGAGCCACCGGACCTGCGGCCCACCCACGATCACAGCCTGCTGTGGCAGACGATCCGCGATGCCGGCGTGGCCAGCTTTGGCGATCCCAGCGCGCATGCGCTGCGCTGGCCGCTGGACCGGGCCGAGGCTCTGCAGCAGCTCGACGCGTTCATTGAACATGGCCTGCCGCATTTCGGCGATTACCAGGATGCGATCAGTGCGCAGGCATCGCGCCTGTTCCATTCGCTGCTGTCGTTTGCGCTGAACGCGAAGATGCTCTCGCCGAGGGAGGTGATTGGGCGGGTGGAGTTGGCGGGCCGCGAGGGTCTTGCGCCGCTTGCCTCGGTGGAGGGTTACATCCGCCAGGTTCTGGGATGGCGGGAGTATGTGCGCGGCGTGTACTGGGCAAAGATGCCGGGCTACGAGCGCAGCAATGCGTTTGGCCATGCCCGCCCGTTGCCGGAATGGTTCTGGACCGGCAACACGCGCATGGCGTGCGTCCGCAGCGCGATAGGCCGCTCGCTGGCCAATGCCCACACCCACCATATCGAGCGGCTGATGGTGATCGGCAACTTCGCCCTGCTCGCCGGTCTGGATCCGCATGCCCTGCACCAGTGGTACCTTGGCATCTACATCGACGCATTCGAGTGGGTGGAACTGCCCAATACGGTGGGCATGAGCCAGTTCGCCGATGCGGGCCTGCTCGCAACCAAGCCCTACATCTCCGCTGCCGCCTATCTGCACCGCATGGGTGACCATTGCGGGCGATGCGTGTACCGGCATGATCAGCCGACCGGGCCCCGGGCCTGCCCCTTCAACGCCCTCTACTGGGATTTCCTGTCCCGCAACGCCGCGACACTGAGCGGCAATGCTCGCCTGGAGATGCCCTACCGGCAGCTGGCGCGTATGCCGGCCAGCCGCCGCGACGCTTTGGCCCAGCAGGCGGACGCACTGCGGCGCAACCTGGACGCGCTGTAGCCGTTCAGCGCGTCCCGGCCAGTGCAGTCCAGCGCCTTCACTCCAAGGCGCGCGGGCGGCGGACTGCCGCCAGCAGGCCTGCAGTGGAATAAGATGCCCCGTTGACCTTGACGATGCGGGTGCCGGCGCGCAGGCGTGCACGGAAGGCGGGGCCGTTCCTTTGTGCTGCAGACAATGGCGGTGCACCACCAGGATCGCGCCTGCCTGAAGTAATCCGGGCCGGCATGTGGCTGCGGCGCGCCTGCACCTGGCCTTGTCGGCGCAGGGGCTACACTGCCCGCCCCTGCCGTCCAGAGAGCGCATTCCATGCCCACCCCCGACAAGCGTGCCGGGTGCGCCCTGTGCCGGGACGCACCTGTGCTTGGATTCGATTTCAGCTACGCGTTCCAGCCGATCGTGGATATCCGGTCACGCGCGATCTTCGCGCACGAGGCGCTCGTGCGCGGCCCCGACGGCGAGTCGGCCCATTCGGTACTGCCGCAGGTGGGTACGGAACACCAGTACGCGTTCGACCAGGCGTGCCGGGAGAAGGCAATCCGGACCGCCGCCTCGCTGCAGATGGGGTCCCTTCTCTCGATCAACTTCCTGCCCAACGCCATCTACCGGCCCGAGGTGTGCATCCGCTCCACGCTGGATGCCGCACGGCGCCAGGGTTTCCCGATCGAGCGCATCATCTTCGAGACCGTGGAAGGCGAGGAAATCAACGACGGCAAGTGGCTGGCGGAAATCCTGACGGAGTACAAGCGCATCGGTTTCAAGACGGCGATTGATGATTTCGGGGCGGGTTTTGCCGGGCTCAATCTACTGGCCGACTTCCAGCCCGATATCGTCAAGCTGGACATGGCGCTGATACGGGGCATCCACCAGAGTCCTTCGCGCCGGGCCATCGTGGCCGGGGTCGTCGGGATGTGTGGGGAGCTGGGCATCGAGGTTATTGCCGAGGGCATTGAGATGGCTGACGAGGCACGTTGCCTGTCCGATCTGGGCATCCGGCTGATGCAGGGGTATTGGTTCGGGCGGCCCTTGTTTGAAGGCACTACGTCGGAGACCGGGGTTCCATGGCCCGGCTGAGGTGCCTTCGCGGGGCGCCAAAGAGTAGTGGCATTTTCGCTATGTGGCTTTCTGCAGTCTGTTGGGCTATCCACGCATGGCGTGGATCTACTGAGCGCACGTCGATCCTGGAGCCTGCATGGTGCTGACCCGATGGAAACTTTACCTGGGCCGGGTGACGCGGCGGATGTGGTTCCGCTCCGCGCTTTATGGCGCGATGGGCGTTGCCACTGCGCTGGGCGGCGCGTTCCTGAAGTTCCTCATCCCGGCCGGGCTGGCCACCCGTATCGGTGCTGATTCGGTCGGGAACATCCTTGGCATCCTCGCTGCGTCCATGCTGACGGTTACGACGTTCTCGCTGTCGACCATGGTGTCGGCCTATGGCTCGGCCTCCAACAGTGCGACGCCCCGGGCTGCTCGCCTGCTGATCGAGGACAGCCGGGCGCAGGGTGCGCTGGCGACCTTCATCGGCGCGTTCCTGTTCTCCATCGTCGGACTGATCGCGCTTAGCACTGGACTGTATGGTGACAGTGGCAGGCTGGTGCTGTTCGGTGCGACGGTGGGCGTGATTGTGATCATCACCATCACGCTGCTGCGCGCCATCGAACAGTTCTCGCGTTTTGGCCGGCTGGGGGAGACCATCGACCTGGTCGAACGTGCCACGCTGGCCGCAATGAAGCGCCGCGCGGCCGACCCGCTGCTGGGCGGCGCGCCATGCCGACCCGTGGCATTCGGCGCTGTGCCACTGACCGATGAGCGTATCGCCTATGTCGAGCACATCGACATGGCGCGACTGGAAGACCTGGCTTCTGGGAATCGGCTGCGCATCCACCTGCACTGCCAGATCGGCACCTTCGCCACCCCTGCTCGCCCCGTGATGGAGGTGGAGGGCGTGGTCAGTGACCAGACGCGACGCCAGCTGCTGGCAGCGCTGAGCTGCAGCGACGCGCGGGCCATCGACAACGATCCGCGTTATGGCCTTGTCATGCTGTCAGAGGTGGGTCAGCGCGCGATGTCCGCCTCCATCAATGACCCAGGCACCTGCATCGATGTGATCGGCACCTGTGTGCGACTGCTGCACCGCTGGGCCGAGTACCGCCAGCAGGCTGCCGATGGCGAGGTGCAGTATCCGCACGTGCACGTGTCCGCCCTGCAGGCCAGCGATCTGTTCGACGATGTCTTCACCCCCATTGCCCGCGACGCCGCGGGCTCATTGGAGGTCAACATCCGGCTGCAGAAGGGCTTCGCTGCGTTGCAGCTGGCGCCCGATCCGGACATCGCCCGGGAGGCACGGAGGCATGCCCAATGGGCAATGGCTCGTGCGTTGGAGCGGCTGACATTCGAGCCGGACCGTGAGGCGCTGCGGGCGTCAGCGGCGGCTCCTCAGCCTTGAACAGCCTCAGCTGACGGTCCGGGCCGCGCGACATCGCCATCACGCCCCATCGCGCATAACACCGCAGCCGGAATCAACCGGCTACCTTGATGCCGTGGCCGCACCGACGTGACAACTGCCGTTACACACTCTCCTGTGAACAGGCGCGCCGAGCGCGGCCTGGATGGCCTGAATTTCTTCCTGGCAGACGTGCGGGATGGGCTGGGCCCCTACCTGGCTATCTACCTGCTGTCGGTACACCACTGGCAGCCGGCCAGCATCGGTGCGGTCATGACGGTGTCGGCCATCATCGGGCTGATGACCCAGACACCCGCAGGGGCGTTGATGGACCGGCTCCATGCCAAGCGGATGACATTGGCCATCGCTGCGGTGCTGGTGACCACTACGTGTCTGCTGCTGCCATGGACGCAGGGCTTCGCGGTACTGGCGACCACCCAGGCGCTGAGTGCCGTGGCGGCCTCGGTGATTGCGCCGGCCATTGCGGCCATTTCGCTGGGCGTCAGCGGGCCGCGCGCGTTTGCGCGACGCATGGGGCGCAACGAGACCTTCAACCATGCCGGCAACGTCGTGGCGGCCCTGCTGGCCGGGGGACTGGCCTACCTGTGGGGACCGACGGTCGTGTTCTACCTGATGGCAGTGATGACCCTCGCAAGCCTTGCGGCCACGGCTGCGATTCCGGGTGCGGCCATTGACGATGCGCGGGCGCGCGGCCTGGTTGACGAGCCAACGCAGGCGCACGCCCCCTCCCCCGCGCGGCTGCTGTTGCGGGACCGGCGGCTGTTGCTGTTGGCCGCGTGCAGCTGCCTGTTCCACCTCGCCAATGCGGCGATGTTGCCGCTGGTCGGGCAGAAACTGGCGTTGAGCAGCCCTGCCCTTGCGACCACGCTGACCGCCGGGTGCATCGTGGCCGCCCAGCTGGTGATGATTCCGCTGGCGTGGCTGGTGGGGGCACGGGCTGATCGCTGGGGGCGGCGGCCGCTGCTGCTGGCGGGTTTTCTGATCCTGCCGATCCGTGCTGCGCTCTACCCTCTGTCCGATGCCCCGGCCTGGCTGTTGAGCGTGCAGCTGTTGGATGGCGTGGGCGCGGGCATCTTTGGTGCGCTGATCCCCATCATGGTGAGGGACTTGAGCGAAGGCACCGGGCGTTTCAATGTCACTCTGGGCGCGGTCACCACCGTGTTCGGGGTGGGGGGTGCGCTCAGCCCCGCTCTGGCTGGCTTCATCGTCCAGCGCGCAGGCTATGATGCCGCCTTTCTGGTGCTGGCGGCGATTGCCGCGGCGGCAGTGCTGCTGGCGCTGAAGGTGCCTGAGACACGGGATACGCCGGCAATTGAGCATTCGTGAGGTTTGGGCGGTACATGCACATTGAAGCGTCGTCGATGATCATCTGGGCAGCGGTGGCGGTGACCATTGCCGGCCTGTTGTTCCGCCCCTTCCGCATTCCCGAATATGTCTGGGCCGTGGCCGCCGCGCTGTTGCTGCCGCTGACCGGGGCCATGCCGGTCGCAAGCTTCATGGGCGCGGTGGCCGAGGGCCAGGATGTCTACCTGTTCCTGGTAGGCATGATGCTGCTGGCCGAGCTGGCACGGCGCGAAGGGGTGTTTGACTGGCTCGCGCTGTACGCCGTACAGCACGCAGCCGGCTCGGGGCGGCGCCTGTTCGACCTGGTGTTCCTGGTCGGCACGGTGGTGACGGTCCTTCTGTCCAACGATGCCACGGCGGTGGTACTGACCCCTGCGGTGTACGCGGCATGCCGGGTGGCCGGGGTTACGCCCCTGCCCTATCTGTTTGTCTGTGCATTCATCGCCAATGCCGCCAGTTTCGTGCTGCCCATTTCCAACCCAGCCAATCTGGTGGTATTTGGCGCACACATGCCGCCATTGCTGGAATGGCTGAAGCAGTTCGCGCTGCCTTCACTGGCCGCCATCGCCGCCACATATGGCGTGCTGAGGCTGCTGTACCGGCGTGAGATCGCCCAGCCGATCTCAGTTTCGCCACCGCAGCAGCCGCTGCCTCCCGGTGGCCGCCTGGCAGCGGGGGGCGTGGTGTTCACCGGCACGGTGCTGGTGGTCACCTCCGCACTGAATGGTCGTCTGGGGCTGATGACACTCTGTGCCGGGCTGTTGAGCGTGGCGGTCGTAGCGATGGTGCAACGGCGCAGTCCTCTGCCGCTGCTGCGGCACGTGTCCTGGAGCGTGCTGCCGCTGGTGGCGGGTCTTTTCGTGCTGGTGGAGGCAGTCGCGCAGACCGGGGTGATCCAGCAGGCGGCGGACGGACTGGAGACGCTGTCGCGCAGCTCGACCGGCCACGCCGGCTGGGTGGCGGGCATTGCCGCCGCCCTGCTGAGCAATGTAGCCAATAATCTGCCGGTAGGACTGGCGGCCGGGTCCGTAGCGCAGGCGGCGGATCTGCCCGCGCAGGTGCGGGCCGCATTGCTGGTGGGCGTGGACCTGGGACCCAATCTGTCCGTCACCGGTTCACTGGCGACCCTGTTGTGGCTGGTTGCGCTGCGACGTGAGGGCGAGCATGTGGGCGCCCTCGATTTCCTGCGAGTGGGGATCCTGGTGATGCCTCCCGCCCTGATAGGTGCCCTGCTGCTGTTGTGACCGGGCTGCGGATTGATCAGTGCGGACCTGCCGGCGTAACGACCAGCCATCCGTGGTCACCCGCCTGTCGCTGTTCAATGTAGCGCTGTGAAACCCCGATCCCTCGGACCATGGACTCGACCAGGGCGACATCCGCAGCATCGTCGCTGCTGGTGTACTGCGTGGGGTCCCGGTTGATCTCAGCGCTGACAGCGTGCAGCCCCTCGCCTTCAGGAATGAAGTGAACCTGGGCAATGCAGAAGCCGGTCCAGCTGCGGTGCATGTGGAGCGTCGTGCCCTCGTAGTAAAGGAACCATTTGTCCTCCATGTCCAAGGGCAGGAGGCCGCGGCGCACGCAGGCTGACTCGACGGCATCGAGATGGAAGTCCAGCGGCAGCGAAACATGGCGCTCCGGTAGCGGCTGGTGCTTCCAATCGGTGGCAGTAATGGTTGGGCGCATCGTCGTCCTTCAAGGGGATCTGCCGGCCAGCGGCCGGCACTACCCCGGGCCGGTAGCAGTCGAGCAAGCTCGACTCTACCCGGCCAGGGTGAAGACCGAGCCCGAGTCGACGCGGATGTTGGCGCCGTTGATGAAACTGGCGCGCTCGGAGCACAGCAGCAGGACCGCGGCGGCGACCTCTTCGGGCCGGCCGCGGCGCTTGAGCACCATGCCGGGGCGCTCCTCATCCAGGAAGGTGCGGATTGCCTCCTCGAACGACATGCCCTTTTCCTTGGCGCGCTTGTGCATCATCGCGTCGGTCATCGGCGTATGGATGAAGGCCGGAGACACGGTGTTGATCATGATGTTGTCCTTGCCGTACTGCTTGGACAGCCCCTTGGCCAGGCTCAATACGCCGGCCTTGGACGCGCAGTAGGGCAGCTCGTCGGTGTACGGCTGCACGGCATCTTCCGAGGCGAACAGCACGATGCGTCCCCAGCCCTTGGCGCGCATTGAGGGAATGGCTTGGCGGCACATGCGCACGGCGCCCATCAGGTTGATGTCCAGCGTGCGCAGCCAGCCGTCGTCGCCGACATCAAGGAAATCGCCGGTAGCGCCGGTGACACCCGCGGCGTTGACGTAGATGTCGGGGTCGCCGAGTTCGCTGCGCACCGTGGCCCAGATGCGTTCCACATCCTTGGCATCGGTAACATCGCCGGCGACGGCCATCACGTCGCCCAGCGGCGACAGCTCCTGCAGGGCCTCGTCCAGCGTGCCGTCGGGTACGTCGGTGATGGCAACGCGTGCACCCGCCTGCAGCAGTTCGCGTGCGGTCTGCTTGCCCATGCCCGAATCGGCGCCACTGACCAGGGCGATGCGCCCTTCTATTCCGAGATCCATGATGTGTCCTTGGTTGGGGAGGAAGTGGTGCTGCGCGGTGGCAGCGTCTGCAGGAAACGCTCTGCGGTGCGCAGGCCCAGTGCCATCTGGGTCAACGCCGGGTTGGCGGCCAGGGCACTGGGGAAGATCGAGTTGTCGCAGATGAAGAGATTGGGGATATCGAAGCTGCGGCCGTCTGGGTCCACTACCGCGGTATCGGCCGAATCGCCCATGCGACAGGTCCCCAGGGTGTGGGCCGAGCGCGCGGCGGCAAAGATGCCGGTGGCACCTGCGGCTTCCCAGATGCGGGTGAGCTGGGCCTGGGCATGCGCGTCCAGTGCCCCTTCGTTGGGGCCGTAGCTGAAATCCACCCGCGCGCGGCGCATGCCGAAGGCATCCCGCTCGTCGCTGAGGGTCAGCCGGTTCCCGTCCTGCGGCAGGCACTCGCCATTGATGCCGATGCCGGCCAGGTGCCGGTAGGAGGACAGCGCATCCACCAACGGCTGGCCCCACAGCCCGGCACCCCTGGCGAGCGTGTTGGCCAGCGTAGCGGGCTGCACTCCCAGGCTCTGCACCAGGTAGCCGCCGGCAAAGGAGGCGTCGCGCGGCCGGACGAAATCCTCGGTGATGAGCGAGGACGGGTAGCCGCGATTCATGCACATGTCCGCATCGAAGAAGCCCCACACCTGGGTGGCAACGTGGGCCATGAAGTTGCGCCCAACCTGGCCACTGCTGTTGGCCAACCCGAGGTTGAGCAGCAGGCGCGGCGTTTCCACGCCGCCGGCGCACAGGAACGCGGCCGAGCACTTCACCCGGTGCAGGCGATGATTGCGCTGGTAGACCACGCCGCTGATACGGCCGCGGGCGTCGCGCTCGAGGTCTACAACCCGGCTTTCATCGCGGATGACCGCGCCGTGTGCCGTCGCCCACGGTAGCCAGGAGGTGTCCATGCTGGCCTTGGCGCCATTGCTGCAGCCCTGGTGGCAGGCGCCGCAATGGTTGCAGGCCTGGCGCAGGCCCCAATGCGCCTGCTGCCGCGCCTGGCTGACCAGGGCGGCCGGTGCATCGGTTGCGCTTACCCCCAGCGCGTCGCAGCCGCGCTGCATGGCCTGGGCCGGGGCATTGCGCAGCACGGGCGGATAGTCGTACCGGCGCGCCGGGTCCCACGGGTAATGCGCGGGACCCGAGACACCGATGAAGGCCTCGACCCGCTGCACATACGCACGCAACTCGGCATCCGCGATGGGCCAGTCTGCGCCCTGCCCTGTCAGCGAGCGCAGGCGCAGGTCGCGCGGATCCGGCCGCGGGCAGAAGGCGCCCCAGTGCAGGGTGGAGCCGCCAACACCCTGGCCGGAATTGTTGGCGCCGAATGCGGTGGGGGTCTTGCCGCCGCTGAGGCGCTCTTCCATCCAGTAGATGTCGGTCGCCAGCTCGTCGGCCACATGATCATTGGGCGTGAAAGTACGGCCGGCTTCCAGCAACAGCACCGATACGCCGGCCTCGGCCAGGCGGGCTGCCAAGGGCGCACCGCCGGCGCCGCTGCCGATGATGACTGCATCGTACGACTCGTCTGCGCCACGGCCATGCGTCACAGGATTCAGCACGGCAGCTGCCACGCATCGGTGGCTCCCGCTTCGGTGTGCGCGTAGCCGGGACTGTCCGCGCCTTTGCCGCCGACCGCGAAACCGTCATAGCCAATGGCAGCCCAGGTGGAGGGAAGGCTCATCCAGGTCCTGGCAAACAACGCCCTTGCATCCTCAAGCCAATGGGCCCACTGCGCGGGGTCCAGCACGGCGCCCTCTGGCGCGGTGGCGCTCTGTCCTTGCACCTGTTCAAGCAGTGCGTGCTGTGCGGTGGGCGCAAGCATGCTGAATCCATTGGCGGCTGCATCCAGCTGATCCAGCGCCTGTGCCCAGGCATCCGCATCCGGTGGCAGGTCGGCAAAGCGCCAGCCGTCGCTCTCGTGGTTGACCAGTGCGTGGCCTACGCGCAGCGCCAGTTCATCGGCATCCCCACCTGGCACAAGGCGCGCAGCCAACGCAGAGAGCAGGGCCAGATGGCGTGCGGGCAGCGCGGATTCCGGCAGTGGCAGCGGTGTGGCATGTCGTGCCAGCAGGCGCGCGCGCATGCGCGGCGCAACGCGGTCGGCGTTCAGCAGCTGGATGAAGCGCGCCGGCAGTGCGCGTGCAGCCAGTGGCATTGCCCATGCGACGATGCGTTGGGCGAGCCAGTGTGGCTGCTCGACGGGGATCAGGTGCGCAGCGTCCGGCACGGTGTCCACGGTCGCGTGCGGATAGTGCGGCGCGTTCAGTGCGCGCTGCGCCGATTCACCGAGATCGCCGTCCTCTGCCCCCGCCAGTATCAGCGCCGGCACTTGCAGGTGCCCGGCGTCTTCCTGGCGATGCTCGCGGCTGCCCTGCTGCAGCCAGGCACGCCAGGCGACGGGGTCGGTGCGCTGCATATCCTGGATGGCTGTTTCCCGCAGGTCACCCTGCAGTGGGTGGAACGTGTTGGCATCGATGAATTCTTCGGCATGGGCGCGTTCGGGCCGCCCGTCGGCGAACCAGCCGAGCATCTTCTGGCGACGCGCTTCCCCCATGGGCTCTGGGCACGGCGGCGAGGCCGCCACCAGCACCACGCCGGCCAGGCCAGCCAGGCCCTGGGCGCCGTCACGGCTGCGCGCAGCGAGCAGCGAGGCGATCTTGCCGCCCATGCTGTGGCCGACGGCGAACCAGCAGCACGGCGCGCGCGAGGTGACTTCCTGCTGGAGCCAGTCCACAAGGGCATCGATGTCGGTCGCGTTGCCTGCGCAGGTGCCACCAAACCCGGGAATGTCCAGCGCGACACAGTCGAACTGATCGCCCAGGGCGCGTTCCAGGCCGCTCCATTCGCGGCGGCTGGCGCCCAGGCTGTGCAGCAGAAAAAGAACAGGACGTTGCATGCAGACCTCAGCGTGTAGCGGCGCGAGCATGGTCGTCGGCGTGTCCACGCGGCGTGCAAGAAGGTGTCAACGCCGCGCCATGATCACGTGGCGTTGAACACTGCCTCACCCTGCATACGCGCGTGCCGCTCTAGGTTCGTTGCACCCCACGTCTGGATGTACATCATGTGCACCCCTGTTGCTGTCCCGGCAGCCTTGCATGCCTGCCGGAGGGTGCGTTGATGTCGACGTCGCCCCAGACCACTTTGTTCGATGCTGCGAAGATCGACGACGCGCCGGTTGCCAGAGAGCGCAGGCGCGACGGCGCGCTGCCCATCGAACAGTACTCGGCGCTGGGCGAAGGTCGCTCTGTTGCCCTGACCGGCTGCGATGGATCCATCGACTGGTGGTGCGCGCCCAACATGGACAGCCCCCCGTTGTTTGATCGGCTGCTGGATGGCAGCAACGGCGGCTATTTCAGCATTGCCCCTACCGAGCCCTGCACCGTCGAACGCCACTACCGGGCCGAGAGCAATGTGCTGGAAACCATCTTCAGCACGGCGTCGGGCCGCGCCTCGCTGACGGAATCGCTGAACAGCGGCAACGCGGGTCGGTTGCCGTGGTGCGAGCTGGCGCGGCGTATCGAGGGCCTGGAGGGCGAAGTCAGCTTTGCCGTCCGCATATACCCCAGCACCCGCGCGCAGTCGGCCAGCCCCTACTGCTCGTCCATTGGCGAGCACACCGTCTTCCACGTGCAGCGCTTGCTGGGCGTGGTGATCCACCACCCCGCGCTGCAGCTGCAGTGGGCCGACGAAGGTGCGCGCGGTGAGTGCACCGTCGGTGCTGGCGAGCGGGTTACCGTGGCACTGGTGGTCGGCGAGGATGAGCCGCTGGTGGCGCCGTCGGTGGAGGAAGTGGACGGCCGCATCGACCTGACCGACCGGGAGTGGAAGGCATGGGCGCGTAATGTGTCCTACGACGGCTGGGACCGTGCCACGTTCGTGCGCAGCACGCTGGCCCTGAAACTGCTGCTGTACTCGCCCTCGGGCGCCATTGCGGCTGCCGCTACGACCTCGCTGCCCGAACGCATTGGCGGCGACAAGAATTTTGACTATCGCTACGCATGGGTGCGCGACGCCGGGTACACGATCCAGGCGTTTCTGGCCGCCGGTCTGGAAGCGGAATCCAAGGCAGCCTTCACCTGGCTGCTGCGCCAGCTGCGCCGTCACGGGCCGAAGGTGGTCTTCACTCTTGACGGCGAGACGGTGGAGCCGGTGCAGAAGCTGCCAATGCGTGGCTACCGCGATACGCAGCCGGTGGTGAAAGGCAATCTTGCCGGCGACCAGCACCAGCACGGTATCTACGGCGACATCTTCGAGACCGCGTTCTGTTTCGTGGCGGCCGGCAACATCCTGGACGGCGCCAGCGCGGAGCTGCTTTCCCGGATTGCCGACCTCTGCGCGGACCATTGGCGCGCGAAGGACTCCGGTATCTGGGAACTGCCAGCGCTGGAGCACTACACGATGTCCAAGATCAGCTGCTGGCAGGCGCTGGCGCGGGCGGTCGAACTGGCCGACCAGGGCCAGCTGCCGACCACCTGCCGTGACCGTTGGGAGCGCGAGCGCGACCGCATCAGTGAATGGATCGAAACCCATTGCTGGTCCGACGCCCTGCAGGCGTTCGAAATGTATCCCGGCAGCGGCAAGCTGGACGCGGCGCTGGCACTGGCTGTGCGCTTCCGCTTCGATGGCAGGGACCGGCTGCTGGCCACACTTCGCGCCATCGACCGCGAGCTTGGCCAATCGGACTTCCACTACCGCTACTCGGGAATGCCCGAAGAAGAAGGGTGCTTCATCGCCTGCTCCTACTGGATGGCCGAAGCCTATGCCCGGCTCGGCTTCGTCGAGGACGCCCGCGCCCGCGTGGATGCGTTGAACGGCGCCCTTGGCCGCTGCCAGGGCGTGCTCAGCGAAATGGTGGACCCCGCCACCGGCCACTACCTCGGCAACACCCCGCAAGGCCTGAGCCACCTGGCCCAGGTGATGGCCATGGCCACGATTGCAGACACCCATGGCTGCCCATGAGCGGCCTACTCTCCCCCGCCCCACGAAAAGGATCGACCATGAATGACCGTCTGAAAATGCAGGACCCGCGCAGCCAGTATCCGCAGCCGCCCTTCCCCGCCCAGCCGCAGCCGGTGCCGGGCAAGGCCGCAGCCATGGACCCCGTGCCGGACCACGGCGAAACCAGCTACCAGGGTTCAGGCAAGCTGAGCGGACGCCGGGCGCTGATCACTGGCGCCGACAGCGGCATCGGCCGTGCCGCGGCCATCGCCTATGCCCGCGAAGGCGCTGACGTAGCCCTGTCCTACCTTCCCTCCGAAGCGTCGGACGCGGAAGAAGTGTTCGCACTGATTGAAGCCGAAGGCCGCAAGGCGCTGGCGCTGCCGGGTGACATCACCGATCCGGAGTGGTGCAAAGCATTGGTCGAACGCACGGTGGAAGCGTTCGGCGGCCTCGACATCCTGGTCGTCAATGCGGCCCGCCAGCAGTACCGCGAAAGCATTGCCGAGCTGAGCGCGGAGGACTTTGACAAGACGATGAAGACCAACCTCTACGCCATGCACTGGATCTGCCAGGCGGCGGTTCCGCACCTGCCGCCGGGTGCGGCGGTCATCACCACTGCATCGGTGCAGGCGTATGACCCGTCGGCGATCCTGCTCGATTACGCCACCACCAAGGCGGGTATCGTGGCGTACACCAAGGCGCTGTCGGCACAGCTGGTCGAAAAGGGAATCCGCGCCAATGTGGTTGCGCCAGGCCCGTTCTGGACCGCGCTGCAGTCCTCCGGCGGCCAGCCGACCGAGGCGGTGACCAAGTTCGGCACGCAGGTGCCGATGAAGCGCCCGGGCCAGCCGGTGGAGATCGCGCCGATCTATGTGCTGCTGGCCAGCCAGGAAGGCAGCTACCTGACCGGGGAAGTCTTCGGCGTAACCGGCGGCGCGGGCATCGCGTAAGGGAAATTGCTGAATCCTTAATGATCCAGACTGAATACGGTCATTATTCACGCCGTCTGTGGCATGGTGCCGGGTCCTGATGGGCCCGGTCCTCCACCGGTACTCCGATAACACCGAGCAGGGAATGGCGTGTCGAACGATCAATTCAAGGGATTTCCTTCCCCGTCTGTAAGAAGCGAGCACGCGTTGCCGATCGGCGACGAGCGGTCTGACATCTTTTTCAGCGCGGTGGAAACCACGCGCATGCCGATGATCATCACCGACCCGCACCAGCCCGATAATCCCATCATTTTCGCCAACCGTGCATTCGTCGAAATGACCGGCTATGAGCGGGACGAGCTGATTGGCCGCAACTGCCGTTTCCTGCAGGGGCCCGAAACCGACCCCGATGCAATCGCCGACATCCGCCAGGCCATTGCTGAGACCCGAGAGGCAGCGACCGAGGTTCTGAACTACCGCAAGGACGGTTCGACGTTCTGGAACGCCCTTTTCGTGTCGCCGGTGTTCGATGACGACGGCGCGCTCGTGTATTTCTTCGGCTCACAGCTCGATGTGTCGCGCCGACGCGATGCGGAGGATTCGCTGCGCCAGGCGCAGAAGATGGAAGCCCTTGGCCAGCTGACCGGTGGCATTGCACACGATTTCAACAATCTACTGCAGGTCATGTCCGGCTATCTGGAGATGATCACCGGGACGTCGGACAAAGAGCTCCCCTCTGACAGCTTTGTCAGGCGCGCGGCCACCCAGGCGCAGTCGGCCGCCAACAAGGCTGCGGTGCTGACCCAGCAGCTGCTGGCGTTCTCTCGGCGGCAGAAGCTGGAAGGCCGCACGGTCAACCTGAATTCCCTGGTGTCTTCCACAGTGGAACTGGCCGCGCAGCGTGTGGGGCCGGACGTGGAACTGCAGATGGACCTCGCGCCTGCACTGTGGAACTGCAGGATCGATACAACCCAGGCCGAGGTAGCCATCCTCAACCTGGTCATCAACGCGCGCGATGCACTGAAGGGCCGCCCGGACCAGCGCGTGCTGCTGAGCACGCGCAACGTGGACGTCTCCAAGGCTGCGGCCGCCAACGAACTCGATCACCTGCCAGCGGGTCGCCTGGTCTGCATTTCTGTGCAGGACAACGGCAGCGGCATGTCACCGGACATCGTGCGGCGGGTGATGGATCCGTTCTTCACCACCAAGGAAGAAGGTGAAGGGACCGGCCTCGGACTGTCGATGGTCTATGGCTTCGTCAAGCAATCCGGTGGCACCGTACGGATCGCGTCCGAGCCCGGCGTGGGCACGACCGTCAGCCTGTACTTCCCTGCCACGAACGATGCATTGACCAAGGATGCCGCACCTTCCAACATGGCCATGGACCGCGGTGGCAGCGAGCGCATCCTGATTGTCGAGGACCGCGATGACGTGGCCGAACTGGCACAGATGCTGCTGGAAGCGGGTGGCTACCAGACCCGGGTGGCCAACGATGGGGCATCGGCACTGGCGCTGCTGGAACAGGGCGAGGTGTTCGACCTGCTGTTCACTGACCTGATCATGCCGGGCGGCATGAACGGCGTGCTGCTGGCCAGAGAATCCAAGCGCCGCTTGCCGAAACTGAAGGTGCTGCTGACGACGGGCTACGCCGAAGCGGGCCTGGAGCGCACCGATGCCGGCGGCTCTGAATACGAGGTGCTGAACAAGCCCTTCAACCGGCAGCAGCTGCTGCGCAAGGTGCGGCTGGTGCTGGAAGGGCCCACCGGCGTTGGTTGAGTGAACAAACGGCAAGTTCCGGGCAACCTGCGCTGAACCCCGATACTGCATTGCATTGCGCGCGTGGCGTGCGGCACCCACCTGATACCTGCGCCCGAGCATGGGCGCTCTCAGGAGAAATACATGCCGCACCACGAAAAGATCGCCTTGTCCGGCGTTGTTGAACACGTGTTCGCCCACCGTTTCACCCTGCTGGCGGACGGCCAGCCTTATCTGGCCGATCTGGGGCCCAAGGGCGCCGATGCCTTTGACCTCCTGCCTGGCCTGGCCGTGACCCTGGAGGGCGAATGTCGCCCCTCGGAGATCAAGGTGCTCAGCATTGCCCGCACCGGCGGCAAGCGGGTGCGGATCGAGCACAAGAAGCCGCACCACGGCCCGGGCCATCATCCTGGCAGGCACGTGCCTGCAGATCCGGCCGCCGCGCTGGATGCCGTGAAACAGGCAGGATGGACCTCTGCAGGAGAGCCGCAGCGTCACCCCAGGCACTTTGAAGTACTGGCCCGCCAGAGCGGTGGCGACTGGATGGAGCTGCACGTGGACTTCGCGGGCGGGATCTACAAGCAGAAGCCCGCCGCCGCGCACAAGTGGGATATTGCGTAAACAACGGAAGCCCCGCGAATGCGGGGCTTCTTTGTGTCTCTCAGCCTGCCGCCGCTGCCCCGCAACGGAAAACGGTGAGACTGCGCGGTGGGGCCAGGAAGTGACCGGCGCCCAGCACTTCCTGCTCACTCGCCAGCCCTGCATCGGTAGACAGCAGCATCGACCAACTGAGCGAGGCGCCTTCGTCGTCCGGGAGCGCGAAGTCGACCCCTTCGTGATAGGCGTTGATCACCACCAGCAGGCTGGCGTCGCTGGCATGCTCGCGTACGCCTGATGCCTGTGCCCTGCCCTCCAGCAGCAAGCCGACCGAGCGCGCACCCGCGTCATTCCAGTCCTCACCGGTCATCTCCCTGCCTGCGGGATTCAGCCAGGTCAGGTCGCGCACATCCGCCTGTTCGTTGTACAGGCCGTTGAGGAAGCGGCCGCGGGTCAGGATCGGATGGGTCTGGCGCAGGGCCAGCAGGTCACGGACAAACTGGGCCAGCCGGCCCTCGGTGGTATCGCGTTCCCAGTCGATCCAGGCCGTTTCGTTGTCCTGGCAATAGGTGTTGTTGTTGCCGCCCTGCGTCTGCGCGCGTTCGTCACCGGCCAGCATCATCGGCGTGCCCTGCGACAGCAGCAACGTGGCCAGCAGGTTGCGCATCTGCTGTTCCCGTAGCGCGTTGATGCCGGCATCGTCGGTCGGGCCCTCGGCACCATGGTTGCAGGACGAATCGTTGTTGGAGCCATCACGATTCTCTTCGCCGTTGGCGTCGTTGTGCTTCTCGTTGTAGCTGACCAGGTCGTTGAGCGTGAACCCATCGTGAGCCGTGATGAAGTTGACCGAGGCCCACGGGCGGCGTCCGCGTCGGTCGAACAGGTCCGCCGAGCCGGTCAGTCGCGTCGCAAACTCCGCCAGCTTGCCCGCGTCGCCTTTCCAGAAGCTGCGCGCGGTATCGCGGAACGTGTCGTTCCACTCTGCCCAGCCCGGCGGGAAGTGCCCGACCTGGTACCCGCCGGGGCCGCAGTCCCACGGCTCGGCAATCAGCTTGACCTGGCTGAGCAGTGGGTCCTGGCCCACCGCATCGAGGAAGCCGCCGCGCTGGTCGAAGCCTGTGGGCTCCCGCCCCAGGATGGTGGCAAGGTCGAAGCGGAAGCCGTCGACGTGCATTTCCTGCGCCCAATAGCGCAGGGAGTCGCAGACGAAGCGGATGGCCTGCAGGTTGCTCAGATTGAACGTGTTACCGGTACCGGTATCGTTGATGTAGTAGCGCTTGTCCTCGGCCAGGCGGTAGTAGCTGGCATTGTCGATACCCTTGAACGACAGCGTAGGCCCGAGCTCGTTGCCTTCGGCGGTGTGGTTGTAGACCACGTCCATGAAGACCTCCAGACCTTTGCCGTGCATGGCCTTGACCATGTCGCGGAATTCGTCGCGATGGCCGCTGGCCAGGTAGCGGCGCTTGGGCGCGAAGAAGGCCAGCGTGTTGTAGCCCCAGTAATTGCGCAGGCCCTTGTCCAGCAGGTAGTTGTCATCCAGATAGGCATGGACCGGCAGCAGCTCCACGGCGGTCACGCCCAGGTCGCGGATGTAATCCAGCACGGCAGGCTGGGCAAGGCCGGCACAGGTTCCACGAACATCCTCGCCTACCTCTGGATGGCGCTGCGTGTAACCGCGCACGTGGGTCTCGTAAACAACCGTGCGGTTCCAGGGCGTGAGCAGGCGCTCATCCCCTTCCCAGTCATAGGTGTCTTCCACCACCACGGCCTTGGGCATGAACGGTGCACTGTCACGTTCATCGAAACTCAGGTCGCCGTCGGGGTGGCCGATGGTGTAGCCGTAGAGCTCGTCGGCCCAGGTCAGGTCGCCGTCTATCTCCCGTGCGTACGGATCCAGCAGCAGCTTGTGGTGGTTGAAGCGGTGGCCTTCGGCCGGGGCGTACGGCCCATGCACCCGATAGCCATATCGCTGGCCCGGCGTTACGTCGGGCAGGTAGCCGTGCCAGATCTCGTTGGTGTACTCGGGCAGCTCGATGCGCTGCTCATTGCCCTGGTCGTCGAACAGGCACAGTTCGACCTTGGTGGCGTTCGCGCTGAAGAGTGCGAAGTTCGTGCCCTTCCCATCAAAGAAGGCGCCTTGGGGAAACGGACGCCCCTCGCGGACGCGGGATGGGGTGGCGTAGCGGCTGGATCTGACCTGGTCGCGCATGGGGGTTGCTCTGTGTTCCGGCTGCGGGGTTGCAGCCGGGGAGTCGGGAGCATCGCGGTCCTTCTGTAGAGGCGGTGTGGCGGAGGCATCACATGACCATGCACCCCGCTGGGCTTGCTGAAGCTTTCAGGATCGAACGGGCTCACGCCCCTGTGTTTCTGGACGCCGGTGAACGTCCAGAGGCCGGCAGGTCGTCAAACACGCCCTGGCCGATGGCCTGGCGGTTGCTGCAATGGGTACAGCTGAGCACGGCGCCACCGGAAACCGCCGTCAGCCCGATGGGCTCGCGCGCAACGAAATCACTGTCGCAGGCATGGCAGTGCGCGTGCACCTTGACGATGCTGGGTCCCGCTTCGCCCTCCTGGTCCCGGCATTCAACCCGGTCCAGCCGAAACCGGCCTGTTTCGCCGGCTGCACCGCAGCTGTGATGTTCCTCTCGCTCGTACATGTGGTTTCCAGCCGTGATGTTTGGCGCAGCATCACGATTGTCGGGAGAACGTAGCGTGCTGCACCCTTGATCCCCGTGTGAAACCGTACGGCAGGCACGCTGCGTGTCGGGTGGAAATGGACAAGCGGGATCCGGCAGGAAGGAGTACCTTGTGTCCTCGAATCTCACCGGACTGATCCATGCTGCGTGCTGTCGCCTATCGAAGCTTCGCTGTGCCGGGCATTGATGCCCCCCGCCTTGAACGCATCGTGCACGGCGCCCAGCGCTTCAACCGGATGGCGGGTGTCACCGGTGCCATGCTGTTCGATGGCGCACGCTTCCTGCAGTACGTCGAAGGTCCAGCGGATGGTATCGAGGGCGCGATCGGCCGCATCAGGGCCAGCAGTGACCACGAGCGTCTGCATATGCTGGGCGACAGCCTGATCGAGAGCCGTCGGTTTCCGGCCTGGGATATGAGCTGCCTCATGCAAACCAATACCGTACTTGATCGCTTGTTCGTCGCCCCGTGGGGAAGCATGGACCGGTCACTCGATGACGCCGGGAATCCGGTCAGTGGCGTGCTGCTTCTTCGTCGATTGCTGGGTTGACCCTCGACCCGGCAGAGGCAGTTCGGCGCCCTGGCTGTACACCAGCCCCGCGATCGCGGCGGGACAATCATCGGGCGGGATGATCAACAGGTTCATGTCATGGGGTGTGCCGGCGATACCCCCTACCCACACGACGTTGGAGCAAGGGCGGCCAGTCTCTTCATGGTGCTCGCTTTCTGCAGCCTGCGCGCTGCGCCTCAGTCCAGCACCACCGTGAAACCGCGTGGCCAAGGCTGACGGCACCACTGCGACGCCTTCCCGCCTCAATTCCACCAAGCCGTAGCGCTCCATCATCTTCAGCGTTCGCGAGAGGCTTGGCACCTTGCGCCCGCTCAGTTCGGCAAGCGCGGTCAGCGACTGCGGCTGGCGCTGGTGCAGTATCCGCAGGAGCCGGCGGTTCTCATCGCTCAGTACCGCAGCCAGCGAGGACAGCGATGTGAAGGTGGTGGCGCCTGTCTGGCATTGCGGCGGCGGGGATCGCCCTTCCCGCTCACGGCCGACGATGCACCGTCGGCTGTCGTTCGGTGCATGGAGGGAGCTCGCGTCTGGCTCGTGCATTGTGTGGGTACTTCCTGCGGCGTTGTAGTGTCGGATCCCGTCGCAGGATCCGATTGAACAAACGGCGCAACCACAGGCGGGCGCATTGTGGTGGGCGGAGCGTGACGATTGGCCGGCCGGCGGCCGACACTACCTCGGAAGCAGTTGCTCGGCCAGTCCGCGATAGATCGGCACCGGGCAGACCAGCCCGGACACCGCGCGGGCGATCAGCACCGTGGCCAGGATGGGCAGCAGCAGGTCGCCGCTGTCGGTCAGCTCCAACGAGATGACCGCCGATGTCAGCGGCGCTTGGGTCACGCCGGTGAGGTAAGCGCACATGCCCAGCAGCACGAAGGCGCGCGGATCGACGGCGGGCATCAGTGCAGCCAGGTTGTGGCCGATGCCGGCGCCCACTGCCAGCGCTGGCGAGAACAGGCCGCCGGGAATACCCGCAATGTACGAGGCCAGGTTGGCGAGCAGTTTCATCAGGCCGAACTCGTGGCCCACCTCGGCGTGGCCCTGCACCAGGCTGCGCGCCTGCTCGTAGCCGGTGCCGTATGCCCCATCACCGAATGCAGCGGCCAGGCCGACAACCACCAGGCCGCAGCCTGCGGCGAGCAGCACCGGGTGCCGTTGCCGCAGCGTGCCCAGCCAGCGTGGCCGGCCGGCAACGCTCGCCAGCACCATGCGGGCGAACACCCCGCCCAGCAGCCCGGCCACCACCCCGCACATCAGAATGGCCAACCAAGCCTGGCCCAGCGGCATGCGTGCGGTCACGTGGCCGAAGTAGGTGTAGTTGCCCAGCAGGCCCAGCGAAACCACACCGCCCACGATGACCGCGGTCAACAGCGTGCCCGAGAACCGATGCTCGAAGCGCCCGCTCAACTCTTCAATGGCGAACACGATGCCCGCCAAGGGCGTGTTGAAGGCCGCCGCGATACCGGCCGCACCGCCTGCCAGCAGGAAGTGCGACAGCTCCTTCGGATCCTTGAAGCCGAACCAGCGGCCGAACAGATACATCAGGCTGGCGCCAACGTGGACGGTGGGCCCCTCGCGGCCGACCGATGCGCCACCGAGCAGCGAAAGCGAGGTCAACAGCAGCTTGCCCGCGGAAACGCTGGGCGAAAGATTGACCTGGCGGAAGGTCTCATCGGGCTTTTCCAGCGCGGCGATGACCTGGGGAATGCCGCTGCCCCGGGTCGGGCGCAGGGCGCCGCTGGTCAGCCAGGCCAACAGCGCGAAGATACCCGGCGTGAGCAGCAGCGCCCACCACGGCGAATGGTCGATGGCGCGCTGGAACAGGCCGAACGCCGCGTCGCTGGCCTTGGCGAACAGGATGGCGACCAGCGCAACGGCCACTGCGCCGATCCACAGCGCGGCCCGGCGACGCCAGGCCTCGCTGCGCAGGTGGCCGGCCAGAGAGGCCTGGATGCGGGGGAACGGGTTCATGGGCACCAGTATGGTCAGTCTCGTGCGCCCGGGAAAGCTGGCGCCTTGGCGGATGACATTGCTGCATGCGGTGGCTGGGCCGGGTTCGGCTTACACACCGGCATTGCAGGTGTAGAGCCGAGCCCATCCTCGGCTGCTCTCCGCGAAAAGCAGCCAAGCACGGGCTCGGCTCTACACAAGCGACGTTCGTTGATCCACTGCTCCAGCGCGTCCTTCGGCATCGGCTTGGCAAACAGATAGCCCTGGAAGTGATCGCAGCCCAGTCCCACCAGCAGGTCACGCTGCGCGCTGGTTTCAACGCCTTCGGCCAGCGCGCTCATGCCCATCACCTGGGAAATCTCCACGATCTTGCCCAGCAGGTGCTGCGCGCGCTCCTGGGTGGTGGCCTCGTCGACGAAGTTGCGGTCGATCTTCAACTTGCGCACCGGCAGCGTGCGCAGTGTGGACAGGCCGGAGAAGCCGGTGCCGAAGTCGTCCAGCGCCCAGGTCACGCCCAGGGCCTCGAGCGCCTTCATCTTCTCGATCGTCTCCGCGGTTTCCGCCGACAGCGCGGACTCGGTCAGTTCCAGCTCGATCAACGCCGGGTTTACCCCCGCATCGCGGATGACGGCGCTGATGGCTGCAACGAAACCGTCGTCCAGCAACTGGATGGGGCTGATGTTGACCGCAACCCGCAGGTCACAGGTTTCTGTCTGGCCAGACCACTGGGCCAGCAGATCACAGGCCTGGCGCAGCACTTCAAGCCCGATGTCACGGATCGCGCCGCTTTCTTCGGCTTGCGCAATGAAGGCACCCGGCGACAGCAGCTCGCCCGACGGACGCCGCCAGCGCACCAGCGCTTCCACGCCGGTCACCACGCCATTGCCGCGCACCTGCGGCTGGTAGTGCACTTCGATCTCACCGTTGCGCACTGAACGGCCCAGCTCGCGCTCCAGGCGCAGCCGGTTGCCGATGTCCTTGCGGTAGATCGCAAAAATCGAGGCCAGCAGGGTCATCGAGATGACCGTATTGGAGCGGGCGCCCCACACGCGCACTTCGATAGGCGGCGACGTTCCGGGGGCCAGGAAATCCAGCGCGCCGATGGCAAACGCTGCGAACGTGGCCAGGCAGGCCAGCGGAAACACCAGCGAGCCGTAGCGCTCGCGCGCGTCGAAGGTGAAAGCCGCACCCGCCGCGAGCGGCAGCAGGAACAGGTGACCCGAGCGCGGCACCCAGGCGATCGGGGCATCGATCACCGCCACGCCCACCACGGACAGGAATACGCCGTGGGCGACGATCAACAAAGAGGTGGCATCGGCGCGACGACTGCGGGCCAAGGCGAGAACGCCGACCGCCATCACGCCGAGGAAGGGCGCGGCCAGCTCGGCGCGGTCAACGTAGAGGTAGCACGCTGTCCAGCCCAGGCCCAGGAGAATGCATGAGACGCCGGCCAGCTTCAGGATGGTGCCGATCTTCCTGCGGCGCGGTGCCTCCTGGAACTTCGGCAGGCCCTGCCATTTCCGCGCTGCTCTGTTGGGCATGTACCGAAGCATCCTTGTGGCATCCGGAGCGCGCCTGGTCGCGCCCCTGACGAAGGGTAGCAAAGCCCGCGCCGGGGCCAAATAGTGTCGATTTTCTGGCGCGGGCCCGCTTCATGCCCCCTGCGCCTCGTCACGTCACGTCAACGTCGTTGAACCATTCAAAAGACGGTTGAAATCCGCCGCATCCAATCGGCCCCGGTGACACGTAGAGGTAAGCACAACGCGCTGCGAGAGCTGCCACGGGCGCGTTATCCGCAGGTACCCCTGCATTCATCAAGAGGCCGAAGGGCCTCGCCCAACGAGGATACGAACATGCGTAGCCAGATCCAGCGCCTTGCCATTGCCGCGGGCATCGCGGTCGCCTGTACCGCACCTGCAGCGTTCGCCGCCGACAACCCGATGGTGGGCGGCGCACCGATGTATGCCAACAAGACCATCGTGGAAAATGCCTCCACGGCCAAGAACCTCAGCACCCTGGTGGCAGCGGTGAAGGCCGCCGGACTGGTTGACACGCTGAGCGGCAAGGGCCCGTTCACCGTGTTCGCGCCCGCGAACGAAGCCTTCGAAAAACTTCCGGCCGGTACTGTGGATACGCTGCTGAAACCTGAAAACAAGGCCAAGCTGACCAAGCTGCTGACCTACCACGTGGTCTCGGGCACCTACACCTCGACCCAGTTGACCGCCGCCGCCCGCAGCCACGGTGGCACCAGCACGCTGAAGACCGTGCAGGGCGAGCCGCTGACGGTGAAGCTGCAGGACGGCAAGGTCTGGGTGATCGATGCCAAGGGCGGCAAGGCCTCGGTGACGACCGCTGATGTCATGCAGTCCAACGGCGTGGTGCACGTGGTCGACAGTGTGCTGATGCCGAAGTGATACCTGCCGGCGGAGCCCATGCGCCTGCATGGGCTCCGCTCTGCGGCAACAGTGCTCAGTGCGGCTGCTGCGGCCGCCGCGCGTCCAGCGCTTCCTTGACGCGAGCGATATCGCGGCCGCCTGCGTCGGCGAGGCGACGTACCTGCTGCCGCTCGTTCGGCGGTAAGGGTGCCGCCTGATCGTGCGGAGCAGCTTCCACCAGCCGGCCCACCGCTTCGCGCAACGGCAGCGCCGGGTACAACCGCGCGGCACACCAGCGCTCGGCGAAGCGTTTGCCCTGGCGTATGCTGGCGGCGCGCACATCCTTGGTCTGCCACATCTTCTGCCCCTTCATCCAGAGCCGAACGCCGGGCCGCCCGTCCGGAATGACCGCGGCCACTTCGCGCGCGTTCCACCACAGGGCCCAGCGCTCGCCGGTCTGCACCCAGCCGGAGGGGGTGGGTGCGCGCTGGAAGCCGTGATGTGCGGAGGAGGTAAGCATGGCCCAGAGAATACGCAGGGCGGTCTCACGGCCTGCGACGCTTGTGGCGTTCAGCGCCGCGTGCAGGCGGCGGTGCCGCAACCATTGGCGGCGATGCGCCCTTTCTCCAGCACCAGGATCCGGTTGGCCGCCCACAGCGGGCAGGACATGGCGATGCAGGCGCAGCAGGCAGGCGACTTCGGCTTTTCCCAGAGCAGTTTGAAATAGCCTTCGCCGATCCGCCCGCGGATGGTGCCGACGTCTTCGTGGTGCACCGAACCGCTGCAGGTCAGCCCACGGTGCAGGCCCCACGTCTGCAGCTCGGGCAGTGACGTCGAGCGCAGCGCCTCGTCGACCAGCTGCATGAGGCCTGTGGATGCGTGGGTTGCCAGGGACTACACCGGAGAATTCCGGAAGGGCTCATGTGCGCAGGGCGCCCGTTTGAGCGCCCTGCGGCCTAACGCATTGCTGCAGACAACGGCGTTGTCAGATGTCCTGGTGGTGGCGCGCCAGCGGGGTCACCGGTGCATCGCCGCCGCCCACGAAATGGCGGACCACGGGGGCACGTTCGCCCTTGTGCAGTGCCCGCAGCGCTTCCTGGATCTGCTTGTCGTCGGCGGTGATGCGTTCGTGCTGGCGCAGGTGTTCCAGCCAGGACGCCGCAACGAAATACTCCAGGTGGACGCCCGGGCTGGCGACATCCTCGACCACACCCCAGACCACCGCACCATCACGGCGGCGGATGATGCCCAGCTGATGCATGTGCTTGTGGAAGGCCGCGCGGTCTGCATCGTCGATGCGGTACTCGAGGGTGACCAGCACCGGGCCGCGATCATGCGAGACGGCTACCGACAGCTCCGGTGCGGGCCAGTGCCCGGCCGGACGCAGGTTCAGTTCCTCGGTGCCGGCAATGCGCACGCGCCACACCAGCAGGCCGCCGACCGCTGCACCGATGGCGGCTACCAGCAGGGCCAGCTCCGGCGAGGTCTGCTGCGCCAGTGCGCCCCAGCTCAGGCCACCGGCGGCCATGCCGGCCGAGAAGATCATGATGTACAGCGCCAGGGCGCGCGCGCGCACCCAGGCCGGCACCGACGTCTGCGCTGCGATCTGCAGCGAGGACAGCACGGTGATCCAGGCAAAGCCATTGATCATCATCACGGGCGGCAGCAGGTACCAGCTGCGCAGCAGCGCCAGGCCCACCAGGCTGGCCGCCAGGGCGAGCGTGGCCAGCAGCACCAGCATGTCGCGGTCGAGCTTGGCACGCAGCTTGGGCAGCAGCAGTGCGCCACCGACCGCGCCGATGCCGATGCAGCCCAGCAACATGCCGTACTGCCCTGCCCCGCCATGCATCTGGCCGCGGACGACCACCGGCAGCAGGGCGTTGGCGGCGGCGGCAAAGAAGAAGAAGCCGACCGACTTGATCAGCACCGCCTGCAGCTTGCCGGCCTTGGTGGCGTAGCGGATGCCTGCCTTCAGGCCGGCACCGAAGCCTTCCGGCGGCAGGCTGGACGCGGTCGCGTCTCGCTTCCACGCCCACACCACCGCCAACATGGCGGCAAAGGTGATGGCGTTGAAGGCGAACGCGTACATCGCACCGAGCTGGGACACGATGACGCCACCGATGGCCGGGCCGATCGAGCGCGCGATGTTGATGCCGATCGAGTTGAGCGCCACCGCCGACGCCAGCATCGGCTGCGGCACCAGTTCGGACACGATCGCGGCCTGGGCCGGCATCGCCATCGCCGCGCCGCAGCCCATGCAGAACGTCAGCAGCACCAGCAGCTCCGGGCTGAGCATCTGCAGGTGGGTCAGCACGGCCATCACCAGTGCCACCAGCAGCATCCAGCCCTGGGTGAATATCAGGTACCTGCGGCGGTCGACGATGTCGGCGAGCGTGCCGGCGGCCAGCGCCAGCAGCACGATCGGCACGGTGGTGGCCGACTGCACCAGGGCCACCATCAGCGGCGAGCCAGTGCGCTCGGCCATGACCCAGGCCGCGGCCACGTCATTGACCCACGTGCCGATGTTGCTGGCCAGGATGGCCAGCCACAGCGATCGGAACATACCGATCTCCAGCGGGGACCAGGCACCGGCCTGGGGAGAGTTCTGTGATGCGGTTGCATTCACCATTGCCATGCTCCAACGATTGAGGCGAACAGCGTGTCCTGGCCGCCGGCCTGCTTCAGTGCAGGACCCGCATCCATCCAGGCCAGCTGCAGCTGCCATTGCCAGTGTTCGCTGGCCTGCCAGCGTGTTTCGGATTTGTATTGATTGCCGATGCGACGGGCCCCGCCCTCCGTACCGGGCAGTGCCACCAGCGGCGCAGGCGTGGTGTAAACCGCATCGGCGCGGCGGTGCTTCCAGGCCAGCTGCACGCCCAGTTCGGTGGTCACCTTTTCATGCAGGCGCAGGGTCAGCGTGGGTTGGATGTCCATCAGGTTGGCCGGGGCCAGCAGGCTGGCTTCGCTGAAGTACGCCGACTTCGGGTACAACGCATTGAACGTGCCCAGGCGACCATCGTGCAGGTTGCCATCGCCGCTGGCGATGTCCGCCTTGACGCCCAGCCGCGGCTGCAGCAGCCCGTTCTGCCACTGCCAGCCGGTATCGGTGGCGACCGTCCATGCACGGATGTCCAGGTCGGCCGCCGCCGTGCGCAGTTCGCCGCCCTGTGCGACCAGCTCGGTGTTCCAGTCCAAGCCGCCTGCGCGGCCAGACCAGCGCGCACCCACGGTCTGCCGGCGCTCGATGCCGCCGCCAGCGGCGAAGCGGCCCGCCTCCCGTCGGTAGTCGAGCAGGTACAGGTCCCACTGGCCCGGGCCGTGTCCGCGGGCGGTCGTGGCGTAGGCGCCCCACAGATGCGCACCGTGTTCGGCACGGTCATCGAAGGCGGCCGGGCGGTTCTCGACCGCGCGCAGCGCCATCAGGTCCAGCGTGCCCAGGCGACCGGCCCAGCCGACGCGTGCACCGTCGAACGCGAGGCGGATGTTCGGCCCGTCTCGCACCGACAGCAGCCGCGAGCTGCCATAGCTGGCTTCCTGCCGGCCCAGCTGCACGTACATGCCGTTGTTCTCCCAGCGCCAGTAGGCCTGCTGGATGTCCAGCGCGCCACGGTCGGTCCTGCCCGGGCCGCCGGCCTTGCCTTCTTCGGCATGGGCGCCCAGCTGCAGCATGGCCTGCCAGTTGTCCTGGCGGTACCGCGCCGATGCGAGGGCGCGCAGCAGCCCATAGCCGTCCTCGCTTTGGCCGATGCCGAACCGGGTTGGGTCGTAGTACATGCCGCGCAGGCGCAGCGAGGCATCCAGCTGCAGCTGGCCATCGCCGGCGTCGGTGCAGGCGCCGCCGTCACAGGCCAGGGCCAGTGACGGGATGGCCGGCAGGATCAGGGTCAGAAGTACCGCACACTGGCGGACAGCCTTCGCTGGCCGCGTGGCTTCGGAGGGAACGGTGTGGGCCATCGACCGCAGGGGTCCGTGGGGGCAGCACAGCTTGACGGTGCTTCGCGGGGAGGCGTAGCCCTGTTGGATGGCCGCGTTGATTACTCTTTCGGGTTACGTGCGGCGCCTACCAGATCGATCACGCGCCGGCCAAAGGAGCAGGCATCGAGGGAATACGCGCCCGGCCCGAGCAGCAACAGGCCCAGCGGCAGCAGGACCAGGGCGGTCAACGGCCCGCTCCAGAGCATCACGCCGGTCGCCAGCGGCACGGCGAACAGGGTGAGCCAACCGGCGGCGACCAGCGCCGAGACCAGCAGCGCTGCAACGGTGTGCCACGGGTCATCGCCGATCGACAGGCACAGCGATGCGGCCAGGCACAGGCGCATCCAGAGCAGCCCGATGCCGGGCGCCCTGTCAGGGAACATCACATAAAGCCGCTGCAAGATCGCTCCCCCTGCGCCATGTAGCGCATTAGTAGCCGCCATGATCGGTTGCTACCTGCCCCGAACGGGGTATATCGACCCCATGCGCGGCGCCGTCGACTGCGCTGGCCGTCAAGTGTGACCGCGCGCCTCACGGCGATCCGCCACATACAGAAGCAGCGCCCCGCAGCCCATCAGCACCGCCGTGGCCTCCAGGGCGCCCTGGTAGCTGCCGGTCGCCCTGGCCATGTACCCGGCGATGACTGGACCGATGATCTGTGCCACGCCATAGCCGAGGGTGACGCGCGCCATGGCCTTGGAGGGATTGGACGGCACATGCCGGCCAACCAGCGTCAGGGTGAGGCTGACGATGCCGACGAAGGTGGCGCCGAACAGCATTGCCGACAACAGATTGATCGCCGTGCCGGACGACACCGCAGGCAGCAGCATGCCGATGCCCTGCATTACGTAGGCCAGCAGCAGCGCTCGGGTGGCACCAAAGCGACAGGCGATGCGGTCCCAGACAAAAGTGGACGGCAGCGCGGCCACGCCGACGACGACCCAGACCCAGCCGCCCCTGCCCTGCAGCACGGGCAGCTTTTCAAGGATGGCGACGATGAAGGTGGCGCCGATGACAAAGCCGAAGCCAGCACAGACATAGGCCGCATTGAGCAGGCGCATCCACGCAGCTGACGTGGCCGGTGGCGGCGCACCCTGCGCAACCGCGGTGCTGGGCGCGGATGCCGGTGCGGGCATCCACAGCCAGGCCGGCACGAAAAACAGCAGGCCCAGCACGCCCAAGGCGATCCACTGCCCCGACCAGGTCAGCGCAGGCAGGGTCAGCACCACCGCCGCACCGGACACCATGATGCCCAGCCCCATGCCGGTGAAGTGCAGGCCCAGATCCGGGCGTCGCCCGCGCTGCAGCAGCCAGTTCAACACCAGGCCGGAGGCCAGCAGCGGCCCAGCCACGCTGGACAGCCCGGACAGGAACCGCAGCACGCCCCAGGCCACCGGATCGCGGGTCAACCCCATGGCCACGGTACTGGCCACGGCCACCACCAGGCCGATGCGGTAGACCACGTACTTCCGGCGAAGATCGCCCGCCGATGCCGCCAGCAGCGTGCCAGCCATGTAGCCGGCGTAGTTGATGGCGGCCAGCCAGCCGGCGGCGACGTAGTCCAGGCCGGCCTGCGCCTTCATGATCGGCAGCATGGGCGTGTAGGCGAAACGGGCGAGGCCGACGGTCAATACCAGCGCACAGATGCCGGCGAAAATGACGCGAAACGGCGTGGTGCTTCCATCAACAGCAGGTGGGTTCATCGCATGGTGTGCCGTGTTCGCGGGATCGGGGGCCGTTGCGGATGGTACAGCGCCGGGCCGCAGTCCCTGCCATGCCATCTTGATATGGGATGTCTGCATTATTTGTATTGGATGCATGGCTTGTGGGCGACCACACTGGCGATCCCACCCCACGCAGCTGCTGAAATGAAGCGCTCGCTCTTCCCCACCCCGTCCTGGATCCAGCACCATTACGCTGGCCTGCTGCTGACGGCCGCCGTCGCAGCCGTCGCACTCATGCTGGGGCATTGGCTGCCATTGGTGGGCGGTCCTGTGTTCGGTATCGTGCTTGGCATCGTGCTGAAGAACCTGCTCGCGCCAGCCAGCCGCTTCGATGCCGGCATCCGCTTTGGTGGCAAGCAGGTGCTGCAGTGGTCGATCATCGCGCTGGGTTTCGGGCTCAGCCTGGGTGAGGTGCTGAAGACAGGCATGTCATCCCTGTCGGTGACCCTGGTGACGATGTCGGTGGCCTTCCTCAGCGCCTGGCTGCTGGGACGCTGGCTGCGCGTGGACGGCAAGATGACCGTGCTGATAGGCGTGGGTACGGCGATCTGCGGTGGCTCGGCGATTGCCGCGGTCACGCCCATTCTCAAGCCCGACGATCACGAAACAGCGTTCGCGATCTCCACCATCTTCCTGTTCAACGTGGTGGCGGTGCTGCTGTTCCCGCTGCTCGGCCACCTGATGCACATGAGTGACCTGGGCTTCGGCCTGTGGGCGGGCACCGCCATCAATGACACCTCGTCGGTGGTGGCCGCCGGCTACGCCTACAGTGATCTGGCAGGCGGCTACGCGACCATCGTCAAGCTGACCCGCTCGACCCTGATCATTCCGGTGTGCCTGGCGCTGACCGTGGTGATGGCGGCGCTGGCCAAGCGCCGCAGCAACACCGAAGGCGCTGCGGGTGGCTTCAATCTCGGCGCGATCTTCCCGTGGTTCATCCTGTGGTTTCTGGTGGCTTCGGGCCTGCGCACCGCCGGCTGGGTGCCGGACGCCGCGCTGCCGCTGCTGCACACGCTGGCTGAAGTGCTGATCGTGTTCGCGCTGTCCGCCATCGGCCTTTCCGCCAACCTGCGGCGCATGGCCGCCACCGGCATCCGCCCCATCCTGCTGGGCCTGGGCGCATGGGTGGCCGTGGCGACCAGCAGCCTCGTGGTGCAGTACTTTATCGGGCAGCTCTGACCGAAACCCACGCGCATGAACCTGCATCACCTGGCCATCTTCCACGCCATCGCCGAGACCGGCAGCATCTCCGCCGCTGCGATCCGCGTGCGCGTGTCCCAACCAGCGCTGTCGAGGGAGCTGAAGGATTTCGAAGGGCGCCTGGGGGTGGTGCTGTTCGAGCGGCTGCCGCGCGGCATGCGGCTCACCGAACCGGGCAAGGTGCTGCATGCCTACTCGGCGCGGTTGTTCGCCGTGGCCGACAGTGCACAGGCGGCGATGCGCGATTTTGCCGATGCCCGCGCCGGCCAGCTGTCGATGGGCGCCAGCAACACCATCGGCACCTATGTGCTGCCGCGTTTCGTCGCGCAGTTCCGCACGTTGTTCCCGCAGGTGGGTATTTCCCTGTTCGTCGGCAACACCGGGCAGGTCGCGCAGGGCGTGGCCGATCTGCGCTTCACCGTGGGCTTCGTGGAGGGGCCGGTGCGGGTCGAAGGCGTGATCGCCGAGGAATTCAGCCGTGATGAGCTGATTCCCGTGGTGGGTGCGCAGCATCCGTTGGCCGGTCGCAGACGCGCCAACCCGGCCGACATCAACGGGCTGCCGCTGCTGATGCGCGAGCCCGGCTCGGGCACCCGCGAGCTGATCGGCGAGCTGCTGCAGCAGTTGGACGTGCGGACCGGCAACATCGTGGAGTTCGGCAATACCGAGGCGCTGAAACAGGCCGCGATCCATGGCGGCGGCATTGCCTGGTTGCCCAGCATCAGCGTGGTGCGTGACCTGCAGGACGGCAGCCTGGTCCGGCTTCCGGTGCGGGCGCTGGGGCTGCAGCGGCCGCTGAGCATCCTGCGCCGCGAAGGTGCCTATCAGGTGCCGGCGGTCGAGGCCTTCCTGCAACGGGTGCGTAAAGGCTGAGCGCGTCGGGCCGGACATGGTCTGGGCCCGGCACTCGCCGTGCAGCCGCGTCGGCATCGACAGGGCCACCGGCACCCTGGTGACAATGCGGGCATGCAGATCATCGAGCTCACCCCGCAGGTGCATGGCAATGCCGATGCTGCCCTGGCTTTCGACCGCATTCATGACGCCCCGGGCACCCGGACGCTGGTGGGAAGGCGCCGGGTCAGTGTGATGATCCATACGCATGAACGAATCCCACCCAGGCGCCGGGTCCAGCGCTAGACGACCGGTCTAATCGGGAGTATCGTCACTCCCATGAATCCCGGCCCCGACATTGCAGGCACCGACGTCCGCCGGAAAATCCTGGCCAGCGGCCGCCGCACCATGGGCGGCAAGGGCTTCTCGGCGGTGGGCCTGAACGAGGTGCTGACCGCCGCAGGCGTGCCGAAGGGCTCGTTCTATCACTACTTCGGCTCCAAAGAAGCCTTTGGCGAAGCCCTGCTGCAGGACTACTTCGACGAGTACCTCGCCGAAATGGACCAGATTTTTGGCAGCGCCGGCCAGAACAAGGCCGAGCAGCTGGAGCGCTACTTCTCCGCCTGGATGGAGAGCCAGTCCTTCGAGGACTGCCAGGGCAAGTGCCTGGCGGTGAAACTGGGCGCCGAAGTGGCTGACCTCTCGCCCGCCATGCGTGCGGCCATGCGCAGCGGCACGGCCGGCATCATCGAACGCCTGACCCTGGCGATCGAAGGCGGCCTGGCCGACGGCTCCCTGGCCAGCAGCGGTGATGCCTCCGCGCTGGCACAAAGCCTCTACCAGCTCTGGCTGGGCGCCAGCATCATGGTCAAAATCGTGCGCGGCCCGGAGCCCTTCGAGAACGCACGGCTTACCACCCGAGAGATCCTGCGTCCCTCACGCTGAGCGAGGGATGCATCCGACACACTCCCAGCGGAGTGTTTTTTTACGACCAACCGCTAGACGACCGGTCTACTGCGTCATCCTTCCAACAGGAGTACCACCATGAAAGTCCTCATCGTTCTGACCTCGCACGACCAGCTTGGCGACACCGGGCACAAGACCGGCTTCTGGCTGGAAGAACTGGCCGCCCCCTACTACGCCTTCAAGGATGCCGGCGCCGCGATCGTGCTGGCCTCGCCCAAGGGGGGCCAGCCGCCACTGGACCCGAAGAGCAACGAGCCGGCGTTCCAGACTGAACTGACCCACCGCTTCGAAGCCGACGCCGACGCAAAGGCGCAGCTGGCCGCCACCGTGCGCCTGGACAGCGTCAACGCGGCCGACTTCGACACCGTGTTCTACCCCGGCGGCCACGGTCCGCTGTGGGATCTGGCCAATGACGCCCACTCCATCGCGCTGATCGAATCGTTCGTTGCCAGCGGCAAGCCGGTCGGCCTGGTCTGCCACGCACCGGGCGTGCTGCGCCAGGTCAAGGCGTCCGATGGCAAGCCCTTGGTCGCCGGCAAGCAGGTCACCGGCTTTGCCAACACCGAGGAGGACGCGGTGGGCCTGACCCAGGTCGTGCCCTTCCTGGTGGAGGACATGCTGAAGGACCTGGGTGGTGACTACAGCAAGGGGCCGGACTGGGGGTCGTACGTGCGCCGCGATGGCCTGCTGGTGACGGGCCAGAACCCGGGCTCGTCGGCCGAAGCCGCCACGGTGCTGATCCAGGCAGTCGCCAAGGCCTGAGCGCCATGAAGGAGCGATCCGGCGCGTACGCCCGGATCGCTTCGCTTCCCCGTGCTACGGTGCGCACACAGGCACGCTGCGTCTCTCCCAGAACATTCCCCACACCGGGCAGTTCCCGTGAAGCGCACCCAGGCGACACCCACGGCGTCCACCGAGACGGTGCCGCCGATCTGTCCAGCGCCCTGCGCCAGATGCTGCTGCGCCATCGCGATGGCCTGCTCGTGGTCCACGACGCGGACCAGCATTTCTACGTCAACTGCCGCACGCCGCGCGCCAACGGCAAAGTGCAGTTCTTCGGTGCGGTGATGGTGTCCGGACGCAGGCACGCCTTCCACCTGAGGCCCGTCTATGACCATCCCGAGCTGCTGGCTGACATCAGTCCAGCCTTGAAGCAGCGTATGCAGGGCAAGTCCTGCTTCAACGTCCCGGGTTCCAACCGCAGTCCTCACCCATCCCCACGCGCAGTGCCTCCGCATGGCGAACGCTTTCGCCGTGATGGCGTCCTGCGTCCTGGAAAAACCTGACGGAGACACTGCAATGTGCCTTGCCACGTTTCTGTTCGCCCTGGTCCTGAGCGCCTTTGCCGGCGCCGCCCATGCGGAAACGGTCACCCTCAACAAGGGCGGCTTCGTGCTGACCTACGACTGCAGCATCCACAGCGCCACGCGGTACGAATACACCGTACTGGCCGATACCGGCAAGGCCAAGTGCCAGTCCAGCTTCTACAAGTACACGGACCTGCCCAGCGGCTGCGTGGGCCAGAACAGCACCGCGTCGTACGCCAGCATCCATGCCGGCTATGACCGTGGGCAGCTGGTCAGCTCCAACCACATGGACTACGACACCCCCTACATCCGCCGCGCCAACTTCATGACCACCATCGTGCCGCAGGTGTCCAGCTTCAACCAGGGCATCTGGGTCAGGGCCGAGCACGTGGCCGAGTGCTACCGCGACATCGCGCCGGTGGACGTCTATGGCGGCGTGGTCTACGGCGATGCCGCCAACGATTACTTCCTGGCCAGCCACGGCATTCGGACGCCCGAGTTCTTCTGGAAGACGATCATCACCCGCGACCCGCAGACCGGTACCGCCAAGGCGATCCGCTGGATCATCCCCAACGAGGCCAATCTCGGCAGCCTGGACAACTACCTCGTGACCAGCGCCGACCCGGAAGAGCTGCTCGGCGCCAGCTACGTGGCGATCAACGCACCGGCGTCGCTGAAAAACATGCTCCCCGCAACCACCTGGCCGCAGCCTGCCGGTTGCGACCTGGGTTGATGCCCGCACCCTGCCCCGGCCATGCGCCGCGGTACGGGACGGATGCGGCGGTGGTTCATCCATTGGACGCGGGCGTGCTCTAGCATGAGCGATGACCTTTGACCGCCCAGGATCACCATGACGGATCATGCTTCTGCCGCATTCACTGAAGCCGAACGCCAGCACGCGCTGGATGCGCTGCACGTCGTCGGCAGCCTGCCCGAGCCGGCCTACGACGATATCGTGAAGGTGGCAGCCGCCGTCTGCGGTACGCCGATGGCCCTGGTGACCCTGATCGATCGTGATCGCCAGTGGTTCAAGGCCCGCATCGGCGTGGATGGCACCGAAACCGACCGTGACGTGGCGGTATGCGACCACGCGATCCGCCAGCCCGAGCAGCTGCTGGAAGTGGGCGACCTGAAACAGGACAGCCGCTTCGCCGACAACCCGGTATTGAATGAGATGGGTGCGCGCTTCTACGCGGGCATGCCACTGGTCACCCGCGAAGGCGCGGCGGTCGGCAGCGTCTGCGTGGTCGACCTGACCCCGCGCTCGCTCAGCCAGGATCAGCGCGAGGCCCTGCAGGCCCTGGCCCGGCTGACCATGAACCTGATGGAAGCGCGCAGCCGCGAACGCGAGCATGAAGTGGCGACCATCCTCGAGCAGAGCCCGCTGGTGGAAGCCGCGCACGCCACAACCGGCACCGCCTGCACGGTGGTCATCCTCGAGCTGCAGGACCTGGCCGGCCTGGTCGAACAGATGGGCGAACGCAGCCTGGAACGCCAGCTGCAGCAGCTGGACGTGGCACTGGAGCAGTGCCTGGATGCCGGGCGCGGCGACAGCATCAACCGGGTCACCGGCAGCGGCGAGTTCATCGCGGTGCTGGGCAGCGACCAGGCCACCGCGACCCTGGCCGCCCTGCAGGCCGTGGCCGACGATGCCTCCTCGCGACTGCCGCGGCCGCTGCTGCTGGGTGCCGCCGGCGGCACCGGCGAGGAGAGTACCAGTGCGGTGTTCCTGCGCGCCGACCGTGAGCTGAGCGCGCGCAAGGACGAGCAGCGCTGAGCCTGTGCAGGTCTCAGTGGAACCAGAGCATCATCGCCGGCCCGCTGCAGTCCGCAGGCAGCGGGTCGGTCAGGATGCCCGGCAATGCGGACAGTTCCCCGCTGCCAAAGGTATGCGTCGCGCCGAAGGCCACGCCCTTGCCGCTCCGGGTGTAGCGCACGCCCACGGCCACGCCGTCCCTTCTTTCGAGCGCGAAGCCGTCTGGCCACAGCGCCAGCCTGCGCTGACCCGACCCAGTAACGAAGTACACGCACGAGCCGATGGGCTCGATGGCGCCGATGGAAGCTGCGGTCAACCAGACCGTCGACGCTTCAGGCGTCAACGTTACCGCCCGCAGCTGTGGCGAAGGATGGCGATCGCCGCCCCCCGCCGTGCTGCAGCCCGCCACTGCGGACAGCAGCATCAGCACAAGATTGTTGCGGAGCTTGCGTCTCTGGGTCGTCGAACCCATCTGTCCTCCTGGCTGACTTCGTTGACGGGAGCTTACCCTGCCGCGAACGTGCAGTCCGCGCTGGCGACGAGGCTGGCGAAGGCCCCGCGCAGCGTGGCGTTGTGGTGCTCGACGATGGTGTGCGCCTCAAGCAAGGGCGAATCGGTGGTGGTATGCGCGTCAGCCACCAGCACCGCGGCGATGCCAAGGTCGCGCGTTGCGCGGCAGGTGGTATCCACGCAGTAATCGCTCTTCATGCCGACGATGACCAGTTCCTCGACGCCGGCCGCCGCCAGCCGCTCGGCCAGGCCGGTCTCGAAGAAGCAGCTGGGCCGCGTCTTCTCGAACACGGTGTCTCGCGTGGGATCGATGGCGAGGCCAGCCAGCAGCTGCGACAACGGGCTGTCGCTCGCCAGCGGCGAGCCTGCGGGGCCGACGTGGCGTGCGGCAAACACCGGCGCATCGGCGGCATGTGCGCGGTCGATCAGCGCATTGATGTTGGCCAGGACATCGTCAGCTCGGTACGGGCGGTGCGCGCCGTTGAACAGGCCGTGCTGCATGTCGATGACCAGCAGGCCGCGGCGGGGAATTCGGGAAGGGTGCATGGTGTTTCTCCTGTGGGGTGGGCACGGACGGAGAAACAGAAGACCCCATCCATGACTGGCGGGGTCCTGCGAGGGTGCGCTGCTTCACGTCACGTAACGACCTCACGACCCGCCAAAGGCAGTCGCGGTGGTAGTGACGGTGGCGGCGCGGAGGACCATGCGCTGGATGCTGGGTCAGCGCGTTGTCGTGGTCAAGCCCTCATGCCGGCGACAGCGCCTGCAGCGCATCGAACACCGGGGTTTCACCCTCGGTGAGTTCGATGATGCAGCGACGCAGCTGCGGGTGTTCGATCAATGCCAGCAGCGTGGCGGCGACGTCGGCGCGGGCGATGTTGCCGTAGGGAATGGCCAGGCCGGCACGCACCCGGCCCGTGCCCGGTTCGTCGGTGAGCGTGCCCGGGCGCAGGATCACCCAGTCCAGCGGGCTTTCGGCCAGATGCACGTCGGCACGTTTCTTCACCACCATGTAGTTCTCGAACGTATCGGACAGGTGCTTGCCGCGCCCGGCCTCCGGGAAGGCTGACACCAGCAGGAAGCGCGGCACGGCCGCGGCCTGTGCGGCGGCCACGGCCAGTTCCAGTCCGCGCCCATCGATGGCGTCGGTCATCGACGCGCCGCCCTTGCCGCCGGCACCGGCCGAGAACACCACCACGTCGCAGCCTTTCATCAGTGCCGCCAGCGCGGCGACATCCAGCTGCAGCAGGTCGCCCTCTACCGGGCGTGCGCCGAGGGCAGTGAGTTCGGCGGCCTGTTCCTGCCTACGGTGCAGTGCCAGCACGCGGTGACCGCGTGCGCTGGCCTGCTGGGCCAATGAACGGCCGACCTTGCCGGCCGCACCGACGATGAAAACCTGGCTCATGCGGGATCCTGTGGAGGGAACGGTGTCCAGTGTGGAGCGCCCAGGTCGAACACGGTGTGATTGGCTGCAATGGGTCCTGGGAGATGCCGACCTTGGTCGGTGCCCTGGCTCTGCTGCCCACCAGGGTCGGCATCTACCAAAGCGGTTCACGAACGCCCACCGACCACGACCCGCATCCATCGCGTCATGCGATCTTCGCACCGTGCACACGGCAGCCAGCCGCTGGCTTGATGCCGGAAAGCGGACACTGGCCCCACCATCGCCAACGAGCACGACCTGCGCATGCAGAAGCACCGCACTGAACAGACGCAGGAGCATTGCCTGCTGCTGGTGGAAGACCAGCTGGACCTCGCCGAACTGGTTGAAGATGCCCTGGCCGATGAAGGAAACACCGTCACCCACGCCGACAGCGTGTTTGAAGCGTTGAACCTGCTGCGGAAGGGGCGGTTCGACGCTGCCATCCTCGATATCGAGCTCGGCGACGGCGTGGTGTTTCCAGTTGCCGACCGGCTGGCCGAGCTGGGCGTCCCGTTCCTGTTCGCCTCCGCCGTCTACGATCAGGTGGTGCCTGCGCGCCACCAGAAGGCGCGCTTCGTCGCCAAGCCCTTCCACATCCCGCAGCTGCAGGAGGCGGTCAACCAGACGCTGGCACTGGCAAGGGACCGCCGCAGCGCGCAGCCGTAGTCAGCGCCCCGCGCGGTAGTCCATCGCCTGCAGATCCTGCAGCAGCGTCGGGCCATCGGCTGCCAGCCAAGGCGTTGCCGGGTCAGTGCACTCGATGCCGGCAGGTCCATCCCGGCGAACAGCGCGAACCAGACAAACATCGCAGCCGCTTCTTCCTGCGTGATGCTGCGCTCCGGCACGTCCAGCCCCGCTGCCACCACTCCGGCGATACGGCGCGCACGGATGCCCTCCTCGGCCACCGCGTAATAAGGCTCACCGGCGCAACCGTGCTCCAGCGCCAGGCAGTACGCGCATCACCCGCACGTCCACGCCTGCCTCCAGCAGCGTGTTGCCTGCGCGTTCGGAAACAACGTGGCCAGCGGGGGCGATGGCAGCAAGCGGCTCAAACATCCGGAGCCGGGCCTGCTGGAGCTGGACTTCTCGACCTTTGCCGTGGAAGCGCGCCCGGACCTGTCGATGATCGTCTACAACGCCTGCCCCCCCGAGACGCTGCAGCGGATCGCCGCATTCATCGAGGCGCGGGGTGCCCGCCCCCGGCCTGTGGGAAAATAGCGCGCAGCTTCCCCCGTTGGTTGTTGCAAGGAGTTCCTGATGTCCCCCTTCCCCTTCGATGCCGTGCTGTTTGACTGCGACGGCGTCCTCGTCGATTCCGAGCCGCTGGTGGCCCGCGTGCTGTCGGAAATGCTGAGCGAACGCGGCTGGCCGCTGACCCAGCAGCAGGCCGGTGAAATCTTCCTCGGCAAGTCCGTCGCCGGCCTGGCCGGCCTGATCGAGGAGCGTACCGGCAAGCCCTTCACCGAGGCGTGGCTGGATGAATTCCGCCGCCAGCGCAACGTGGCGCTGGAGCGTGACCTCACCGAGATTCCGGGCGCCCCGGCCGCCGTGCGTGTAATCCAGGTCGCCACCGGCGGCAGGATTGCCTGCGCCTCGGGCGCCGACCTGCTGAAGGTGCGCCTGCAGCTGGGCAAGATCGGCATCCTCGATGCCTTCGCCGGGCAGATCTTCAGCGGCCAGGACCAGCCGCGCACCAAGCCGCACCCGGATGTGTACCTTGCAGCAGCCGCCGCACTGGACGTGGACCCGACCCGCTGCGCGGTCATCGAAGACACCGTGACCGGCGCCACCGCAGGCGTGGCCGCGGGTGCCACGGTGTTCGGCTACAGCCCGGGCGGCCAGTACCACAGCACGCCCGAAGCCCTGCGGGCAGCCGGTGCGCATGTGATCTTCGAATCCATGCACGACCTGCCGACCGTGCTGGCCGGCTACGCCGCCAACGCAGCGGCGTGATCGACGTTGCCCCCGCCCCATCCGGATGCGGCGGCAGTCCTGCATCACCCGGTCTGCTTTACCAGGTAAAGCGCGCGGTCGCCGTCACCGTGCGGCCGGTGCCGTAGTAGCACGACGACACGCCGGTGCAGGTCGATACGAAACGCTTGTCGGCCAGGTTGCTCAGGTTCAATGACAGCTGCGTCCCCACCGCGCCGTACAGGCCGACGTCATAGCGGAGGGCGGCATCCCACAGGGTGTAGGACGGAATGCGGTACAGGTTGGCGCTGTCGCCGTAGCTCTGGCCGTTGTAACGCATGCCGGCGGCCAGGCTCAGGCCCTCCAGTGCACCGCCCTGGAAGGTGTAGTCACCCCACAGCGAGGTGGTCCAGTCCGGCACCATCGCCACCTCGTTGCCGGCGTAGCCGTTGTTGCTGCGGGTCACTTCCGAATCCATCCACGAGGCGGCACCGATCACACTGAAGCCCGGCAGCGGGGTGACGCGGCCTTCCAGTTCGACACCGCGCACGCGGCCTTCGCCATCCTGCACCTGGCACTGGCTGGTGCCGGTGGTGCCGCAGGTGTTGTGGCTGCTGTCCGGGTCGTCGGTCAGCACGTTCTGCTGCCGCAGGTCGTAGGCCGATACGGTGATCAGGCCATCGAAGCTGGCCGGCTGGTACTTCAGGCCCACTTCCCACTGCTTGCCGGTGATCGGATCGAACGCCGTACGCTCGTAGGACTGCGTGGCCGTGCTGCCGGCCGGCTGGAACGATTCGGCATAGCTCAGGTACGGGGTCAGGCCGTTGTCGGCCACATACAGGATGCCTGCGTTGCCACTGAAAGAATGGTTCTTGATGTGGCTGGGCGCGCGTGCGCCATAGCGGTCGGTGGCCACGGTGTAGGCCTGGGTCCAGGTGTCATCCTTGGTCCAGTCGTAGCGGCCGCCGACGGTGAAGCGCCACTTGTCCAGCGCGATCTGGTCCTGCAGGTAGGCACCGGTCTGGCGGTTGATGCCGCCGGAATAGCCGATCGAGGTAGTGGCTGGGATGTAGCCGCTGTACACCGGCTTGAAGATGTCGATGGCGGTGGGCGTATCGGTGGTCGTGCCCATCGCGCCGCGCGCCGCTGTCCAGTCGGCCTTCTGCCAGTCCACGCCCAGCAGCAGGGTGTGCTCGGCAGCGCCGGTACTGAACTTGCCGGTCAGGCGGGTATCGGCAGTGTCGCCGCGCGAGTCGCCCTCGCCCCAGGTGGCGCGGCGCTTCTGCGTGCGGCCATCGGCGTTCAAAGCGCCATTGGTCACCACGCTGCGGAAAGTCGATTCCACATTCAACCGGCGCGCGCTCTGGCTCAGCGTCCAGTGCTCGTTGAAGGCGTGCTCGAACAGCCAGCCGCCCGACCAGATCGTGCGGTCGTAGGTGTTCCAGGTCGGCTCGCCGATGAAGGTGCTGTTCTTCATGTGCCCGTAGGGCGTGGCCACCAGGGTGCCGGCCATGGGCAGGAACTGGTAGGTCGAGCCGCCATCGTCGCGCTGGTACAGGCCCAGCAGGGTCAGGCGCGTGTGCTCGGCCATCTGGAAGGTGTAGCTGGGCGCCAGGAACCAGTGCTCCTGGTCGGTGTGCTTGATCTGGGTGTCGCCGTCACGGTACAGGCCGACCAGGCGGCCCAGGTGGCGCTTGTCATCGCTGCCTGCGCCGACATCGAAGGCGGTGCTGTACTGACCGTTGCCATCCACGCCCAGCTGCAGCACCTGCTGCTGGTCCGGGGTGGGCGTCTTGCTGATCTGGTTGACCATGCCACCCGGCGCCACCTGGCCATACATCACTGCCGAAGGACCCTTGAGCACTTCCACGCGGTCCAGGTTCCAGCTGTCGACCATCGTGCGGTTCCATTGCCCGCCCTGCGGCGCGCGCATGCCATCGACGGTGACGTTGTTGCTCCAGCTGCCGGCATCGAATCCGCGGATGCGGAAGTCATCAACACGGTTGTCGATGCCGGTGCTTTCCAGCGAGACGCCCGCCACGTAGCGCATCGCCTCATTGAGGTTCTGCACGCCGCGCGCGTCCAGTTCCTCACGCGCGATGACCGACACCGACTTGGCCATCCCGGACACCGGGGTATCGGTTTTGGTCGCGCCTGAGGTGTGGGCGATGGTGCGGTAGGCGTTGACGTGCACCGCGTCCAGATCGGTGGGCGCGGCGCCGTCGGGCGTCGCCGACTGGGCCTGCGCAACCAACGGCAGCGCCAGCAGCGCGGCAACGGACACGAATAGCAGCGAGCGCATCGGCTCGCGGGAAGGATAGCGGGAGTTGGACATGGGGGACCTGCTCTCGGGAGGCGCGCCTGGGCGGCGGCGCTGGTGAAGGGCGCGTTAAATCATAGCAGATGCGAATGGTTCCCACTACCATCGGAGCGACGATCGGTCGCGGCCTGAGGCGCTGACGGGCCGAGCACGGTGCCTTAACCGGCCTTCCCTATCCTGTCTGCGCCCCGCACGCCTGCTGCGCATCCGCAATGGAACGCACGAGGAGAATGCATGACCCGTCTGCACACCCTGATCGTCACCGCCGGCCTGCTGGCCATCAGCCCGCTCGCCCTCGCTGAAACGGTGAACCTGACCAACAGCGCCGACGGCGCCAACCGCGATGCCGGCATCACCGCGGTCAAGAAGAAGCTCAACGACGCCTGCACCGAGCGCAAGGGAACGCCGAAGGCGGACTCTTTCGAGGTGGTCTTCGAAAAGACCAGCGAAAACCCGAACGTGCCCAAGCCGTACTACGTGGACGGCAAGATGAAGTGTGACCTGCCGGGCTGACTTCCTGCGGGCTGATTGAGCGCGCAGGCCTGTCCGTGAGGTCAGGCCTGCAGCCAGGCCAAAAGCAACCCCAGCGGCAACGCCGCAACCAGCGCGATGACCCCCAGGCACCCTGATCCGCCTGCCGTCGCCGAGGCCCCCCTGCCCCGCTGTCCCGGCGGCTGCGACCGCAGCCACTGGCGATGGCAGGGTTGGCAGAAAAAGGCGGTTTTCCCGCGGCGCCATACCTCCAGCGTCCGCGCATCGTGGTGCGCGGCAGATCCACAGCTCCGGCATCGGTAGATCCGCGATGGCGGCTTGGCGCGCAAGCGACGGCCGCCAAACACGGCGCCCACAACGATCACGGCGATGACCGCGACGATCAGAAACCCTGGTGTGATGACGTCCATGCCGCCTCCCTGAAGAGCCGATGGTAGCCGATCACCCTGCCGGGTTGTCCGCAGGCACCTTGACCCTGCCGCCCTACAGCGCGGCGCGCACCGCAGCCATCAGCTCCAGCAGGCTGAACGGCTTGGGCAGCAGGCTCATGCCGGTTCCGAGGAAGGACTCACGCACCGCGGCGCGCTCGGTGTAGCCGGTGATGAACAGCACCGGCAGCACGGGATTGATCTCACGCGCGGCATCGGCCAGTTCGCGGCCGTCCATGCCGGGCAGGCCGACGTCGGACAGCAGCAGGTCGAAGGCGGGGTCGTGGCGCAGGTAGCGCAGGGCCTGGCGCGCATCCGCCGCCAGCGTCACCTGGTAACCCGCTTCTGACAGCATTTCGCCGACCATCACCCGCACCGAATCGGTGTCATCCACCAGCAGGATGCGCTCGGACTGGCCACGCGGCGGCGCGACCTGTTCGGCATTCGTTTCCGCATGTGTCACTTCGCCGGCGGGGAGCAGCAGCTCGACCTCGGTGCCTTCACCGGGCTCGCTGGCAATGCGCGCCAGTCCGCCCGACTGGCGGGCGAAACCATAGGTCATCGACAGGCCCAGGCCTGTGCCCTCGCCCTGCGGCTTGGTGGTGAAGAAAGGCTCGAAGACCTTCGCCACCAGCTCCGGTGGAATGCCGGGTCCGTTGTCGATCACCTTCAGGCTGACATAGCGGCCCGAGGTCAGTTCGTTCTCGCGCTGGACCTCGCAGGCCTCGGCGCGCAGGCGGATCAGGCCACGGCCACCCAAGGCATCGCGTGCGTTGATGACCAGGTTGAGTACCACGTTCTCGAACTGGTTGACGTCGGCGACGGCAACCAGCGGATCCTCGCCCAGTTCGAACTCGAGCTCGATGTTCTCGCCGATCGAGCGGCGCAGCAGGTCTTCCAGCGAGCGCGTACGCGCCACCAGATCGAAGGGGCGCGAATCCAGCGGCTGCTTGCGGGCGAACGCCAGCATTCGCTGGGTCAAGGCGGCGGCGCGCTGGGCCGATGCGGCGGCGATGCTGCTGTACTGCGGCACTTTCTCAAGCCGCGACGAGGACACGGCCAGCTCGATCATGTCCAGGCCGGAGATGATGGTCGTCAGCAGGTTGTTGAAATCATGCGCGATACCGCCGGTCAACTGGCCCAGCGAATCCATCTTCTGCGCCTGCAGCAGCTCGGCTTCGGTGCGGTTGCGCTCGGCGATCTGGTGCGCAAGTTCGGTGTTGGCGGTTTCCAGTTCGGCGCGCTGTTCGCGGGCGCGTACATGGTGCTCGGTCACGTCCTCCACCACCACCAGCCCATGGCCGGTGCGGCGGTCAGGCGTCAGCCGCCATTGGGTGGTGCGCGCGCCCTGCCGGCCCGCGGTGGACAGCACGCCCTGCCAGCGCTCCTGTCGCGCCAATGCATCCTGCAGGTCCAGCACGAACTCCTTGTTGCTGCCCAACAGCGCTAACAGCGATCCATTGGCATCGGCCTCGCTGAGCAGGCGTGCGAAGGCGGAATTGCTTTCGCGGATCTGCAGCTGCTCATCCAGCACCGCGATGGGGGCATTGACCTGGCTGAAGATCTCCTGGAACCGCGCGTCCGCGTCGCGCAATGCCTCTTCGGCCCGACGCGCGCGCAGCAGGCTGCGCAACGTGGCCAGCAGAACGTCCGGGTCCACCGGATGGATCAGATAACCATCGGCACCGTTGTCCAGGCCAGTGATCATGTCGCCGGTGGCGATGGACGCCGCCGAGACGTGCACCACCGGCAGCAGCTGCGTGCGTGGCTGGGTGCGCAGCTGGCGCACCACGTCGAAGCCGCTCATGTCCGGCAGGTTGACGTCCAGCACCACCGCACCGAACTCCGAGTCGGCAAGCCGGTCCAGGCCCTCCTGCCCGGTCGCGGCCTCGCTCACGCTGTAACCATGATGCTCCAGCACACGCCGCACGGAATAGCGCGTGGCTGCGTTGTCATCCACCACCAATACGCGATCAGAGTGCGGCATGGGCGGCCTCCGTCGCCTCGGTCACAGCTACCGGCAGGACGACATGGAACGCCGAGCCGCTGCCGGGCAGGCTTTCCACCGCCACCCGGCCACCCAGCAGTTCGGCAAACCGCTTGCACAACGACAGGCCGAGGCCGGTGCCACGCAGGCGTTTCTGCAGCGGCGAATCCACCTGCACGAAGTCCTCGAACAGCGCTTGCAGCAGCTCCGGCGCGATCCCGATGCCGGTATCGCGCACGGTGAAGCGGACCTCCGCATCGCCTTCCATCGTCGCCGACACCACCACCTGCCCTTCCGGGGTGAACTTGATGGCATTGGAGATGTAATTGCGCAGGATCTGCGCCAGCTTCTTGTCGTCGGTGTAAAGCATCGGCAGCGGCGGCGGGTCCTCGAACAGCAGCTCGATGCGCTGGTTGCTTTCCACCAGTGGCCTGAACATGCCGCGCAGGGCGGCGAACAGGTCCATCAGGTCGAACCAGCCCGGCGAGATCGTGATGCGCCCGGCCTCGATCTTGGCCAGGTCCAGCAGGTCGTCCACCATCTCGCGCAGCTCCGATGCCGAGGCACTGACGAAACGCACCTGGCGCAGCTGCTCATCGTTGAGCGGGCCGTCGAAACCGTCTTCCAGCAGCCGCGTCATGCTCAGGATGGAACCCAGCGGTGTGCGGAACTCATGGCTCATGTAGGACAGGAACCGGCTCTTCAGATCGGAAACTTCGCGCAGCTGCACCGCCTGCTGGTCCAGCTCGGCATACAGCGCCAGCACGCCCTGGTTGGTTTCCTCCAGCTCGGCGCGCAGGGCAGCGTTTTCGGCCACCAATCGGGCGTTCTCTTCCTGCATCTGTTCCAGCACCATCACCACGCTCCCATGCGCAGGGCAACGATGCTGGCATCGTCGCGCCCACGGTCGAAATCCCGTTGCAGCACCGCCACCACCAGCGCCGGGTGCCGATGGACCAGGCCCGGATAGTCCTGCAGCCGCCAGCGGCCCTGCAGGCCATCGCTGTGCATGACCAGCAGAGTGCCGTGCGCGGCGTGAACGTTGAATGCCTGTGCCTTGCGGTACTGCACGCCGACGATGCCCGGCATCGAGGCCAGGCCGCGGTAGGTCGTGGCGTCGGCAAGGCCGGCATTGATGTTGCCGATGCCGGAGAACTGCAGCTCGCCCCCGGCCAACGGCATCGTCGCCACGGCAACAGCACCGCCGCGGGTACCCGACATCGCCTGGTGCAACGCTTCAATCAGCTGGCTTGGCATCTCCACGCCCGCGTCCGCAGCTCTGCGCGTACCCGCCTGTGCCGCATCGGTGGCAGGCAGGCCGTGGCCCAGTCCGTCGATCACAGTCAGCGTTGCCTGCCCCTCGCACACCGACAGGTGCCAGGCATCGCCGCAGGCCTCCTCGCCCCGCATTGCAACGCGCAGCGCTCCGTAGGCGAGATCAACCCGGGGGCCGGCACGTTGAGGGTAGATGCGGGCCACCACGATGGTACCGCGCGCATCAGACCAGCTGTCGAGCAGCGTCGCCTGGCGCTTCACCGCGCCCAGGCCCAGGCCCTGGCTGCCGCCGGTGGAATAGCCCTCCACCAGCGCCTGCGAGAGCACGAAACCGGGACCGGCGTCCACGGTATACAGCTCGACGCCGCGGGCGTCGCGCCCCTGCACCACGGACAGATACACCTTGCCGCCGCCACCATGGCGCAGCAGATTGCTGGCCAGCTCGCTGGCGGCCAGCGCGACCCGGCCGCTGTCCGTTTCATCGAAAGCGATCCGAGCGGCCAGGGCCAGTGCCTCGCGGCGCACCTGCCCGACCTGCGTCGGTTCTTCCACGGCCACGACGCGGGTGGCGTGGCCGGAGAAATTCACGTCCATTTGGTGATGGTGATGCGCGTGCCCTGGCCGGGTACACTGTCCAGCGCGAAGACATCCACCAGCCGCCGCGACCCGGACAGGCCCAGGCCCATGCCCTTCCCCGACGACCAGCCATCCGTCAGCGCCTGCTCGATGTCGGCTATGCCGGGCCCTTGGTCGGAGAACACCAGGCGTACCCCACGGCGCAGCCCTTCCTCCAGCAGTTCCCAGTCCATCTGCCCGCCACCTCCATAGATGACGGTGTTGCGTGCCAGTTCACTGGCTGCGGTCACCAGCTTGGTCTGGTCGACCAGCCGCAGCCCGCAGGCCACCGCCGCCTGGCGCACCGCCTGGCGGGCCAGTACGACGTCCTGCTCGACCCGCACGGGTAACGTGCCTTGGCGTGCGATCATGGCTGTCCATCACGCTGGCGCAGCAGTTTCATGCCGCGCTCCACGTTCAGTGCCGTGCGCACGCCGCTCAGGTCCAGGCCCAGCTCGACCAGGGTGATGGCCACGGCCGGCTGCATGCCCACGACCACGGTGGTCGCGTCCATCACCCGCGAGAGCGCGGAAATGGTGGCGATCATGCGGCCGATGAAGGAGTCGACGATGTCCAGGGCGGAGATATCGATAAGCACGCCGCGCGCAGAAGTGCGGCAAATGCGCTCGCTGAGGTCGTCCTGCAGGTTAAGTGCAAGCTGGTCATGCATGTCCACCTGGATAGTGACCAGCAGCAGGTCGCCCATCTGCAGGATCGGAATGCGGTCCATCAGCGGCTGGCCTGGGTGACGGTCAGGCCGGTACGCTTGAGCGCCAGGGCCAGTGCGTCGGCCAGGTTGGCCTTGGTCACGATGCCCTGCAGGTCCAGGCCCAGGTGCACGATGGTCTGCGCGATCTGCGGACGCACGCCGCTGATGATGGCGTCGGCGCCCATCAGGCGGATGGCGGTGACGGTCTTCAGCAGGTGCTGGGCGACCAGCGTGTCAACGGTGGGCACGCCGGTGATGTCGATGATGGCGATTTCCGAACCGGTATCCACGATCCGCTGCAGCAGCGATTCCATCACCACCTGGGTGCGCTGCGAGTCCAGCGTGCCGATCATCGGCAGTGCCAATACGCCATCCCACAGCTTCACCACGGGCGTGGAGAGCTCCAGCATTTCTTCCTGCTGTCGCTGGATGACATCCTCGCGGGTGCGCTGGAAGGCCTTGACCGTGTGCAGGCCGAGCACGTCCAGCAGCTCGGAGATCGACCACAGCTGCTCGCCGAGCGACTGGGGATCGCCACTGTGGTGCTGCTGCAGCAGCTGGAACAGCGGCCGCTTCAGCGAGAAGATGAAGGTGGCCGTCTCCGAGGACGTGAAGCCCTTGATCGCGCGGTCGCGCGAGAGGTCTTCAAGGAAATGGCGGATGACCTGCCACTCGGCGCCGTGCAGGTTGCCGGTATCGGCGGCTGACAGCGCGGGCAGCAGCAGATGCCAGAATTCATTGACCTGGATGTCCAGGTCGTGCGCACCGATGCGGCTGTCATCGTTCTGGCCGGCGGCATTGAGGTTGTCACGCCACTGCGCGATCAGCGTCGACTGGTGCTCGCGGATGAGATCGATGGTGCGCTGCTGCAAAGCCGCCATGGGTACGGTCCAGGTAGTTGGAGACGTCAGGAGCCGTCCTTATCGACAAGCCCCCTACTCGTCAGGAACCGTATTAAGCACTGTGAAGACGTTTTCTCCATGTGAAATTTCTTCACATTTTTCCTCTGCGGGCGTCAACGCGCCATCGCCCGGCTGGCCTGCTCCTGCACCTGCTGTTCCTGCTGCACGGCCTGTGCGTGTTCGGTGCTGCCCTCGGCGGGCTGCGGCAGCTCACGCACCTGCTCGCTCGCCGGCGTGGCGACGGCATGCGCAGTGTCGGCGCGGGCAATCTGCCGGTCAGCCGCATGCGCCTCACCCTGCACCGCGAACGCGTATCGGCCATCTTCGCTGAGCACGGCTTCATCGATGCGCTGCATGCCCTTGTGCCGCGCCGCCACCAGCAAAGCCATGCTCAGGCGCTCGCTCATCTCATCCGGTGTACGGCCGAGGGCCTGGTCCAGGCTGCCGACCGCGCCTTGGCTCTGGCACCACATCGCGTGGTGCGGGCTGCTGGCATGGCGCGGGTCCTGCTGCGGCAGCAGCGGCGACGGCGGCGGCAGGCCCTGCAGGTGGTCACCGCGCACGGCGGCGTCGATCTTCTGCAGATCCTGGCCACCCGCGGCGGCGACGTGGAACAGGCGCTCGGCCATGCCATGGGCCGAATGCCCCTGATTGCGCGCCAGCGCCACGGCAAAGGCATCGACATCCTGCTGCGGCCGGCCCTGCCCGTCCTCGGCCAGCAGATGCCAGGCCGGGCCCATCATCGGGTTGTCCCTGGCCATCGCCTGGGTGCGCTGCATCAGCCCGCGCATCTGGCCCTCGTCCAGCACCAGCGTGTTCACTTCGCCGGCCTTCAATGGCCCGCGCACAGCGTTGCCGGCCCGCCCGGCCAGCGCGCTGTTGACCAGGCTGGCGATCTGCTCGCCATTCGGGTTGTCCTTCAGGTCGAAGGTGAATTCGTAGCGGCGCTGCGCGAGGTCTTCTTTGCCGTCGGCACCGTAGGCGCTGATGCGGCTCATCGGCAGGTTGCCGCTGTACTCCAGGTTCATCCGCTCGGTGTAGCTGCCATCCTCGCGGCGCACGCGGACAATGTCGCCGGCATTGCGCTGGCCGGCCAGGTCCAGCCCAAGTTTGTCGTTGTAATCCAGCTTCAGGCGGGTCTGCGAATCCATGCCGATCCGCTCGATGGTGGCCAGGTCCTGCACGCCCGGCGTGCCGGCCTGCATCCGTCCGGTCTCGACAAACTCCGCGTAGGCCGCGCGGCCATCGGCCTGCTCCAGATCGAAGGTCGCGCTGCGCACCGACGACTGCCCCAGTCCATCCTGGCGGCCGGCAACGGCGCTCAACTTGCCTGCCGAGAAGCCCAAGCCATTGAACGCCTCCACGGCCTCGTTCGGGCCAGTGCTGACGCGCACCCGGCCATCGCTGAGGCGATCGACGCGATAACTGGCGCCCTGCGCCTCGGTCAGCTGGCTCTCGACGGCCATGCTGCGGAAACGCGCTTCCATCTGCGTTCCAGTGAATTCCTGGCCATCGAGGATGACGCTGCCCCCGCGCGGGATGGTGGTCGGATCCAGTGGACTGACGTCGCGCGGATCGGTGCTGTCGCCCTGCGGCAGGGCCACCTTGTAGCGGCCACGGCCACCGGCGGTCGCCGCGCCTTCGACGATGCCGGCCTTCAGCTGGCTGCGGGTGGCATTGGCCACCTCCAGCTGGAATTCGTTGCGTCCATCGACGACAATTTCGGTGACGGTGGCGCTGGCTTCAACGAACTGTCCCGCGAACTTGGTTCCGGCCAGTTTGCGTTCGCCGCTGGACTTCACCCCGGTCTCGGAAATCGTCACGCTGCCGTCGCGCGTCGTCCGCCGCGCTTCGTGCACGCTGGAGGTGTAAATGGGATCGAAGGCCGCCTTCTCCGGGGCGTCGTAAGCGGTGGTGCTGTCCTTGCCAGCCTCTGCAGTCATGCCATGGGCTCCTCTACGTAGCCCACGATTATAGGCAGGCGACATCGCCAGGCATTCACATCATCACGCAGTGATGTCCGGGATAGTGACGCACGTCCCACCCGTCGATGAGCCCGAATGCCCGCATTTCCCGCAGGTTTCACCCGATGGCCGCGCCGCTGGCGGCTGCTGGCCTGGAGCGTTGCCAGCGTTTACGCGCTCTATCTGCTGGCGGGCAATATCTTCCTCAACACGCCGCTGTTCGACCTGGTCACCAACCGCAAACCGCAGAAGTTCGTGATGCGCACCGGCCCCGCCATCACCCTTCTGCCGGGGCATGTGATCGCCTGGAACGTGCACATGCGCGGCCATGTGAACCACACGGTGTATGTGCTGCACGCCGACCGGGCAAGCGCCCGCCTGGCGTTGTGGCCGTTGTTCCGCCGCGAAGTGCGCGTGCCGCACCTGAACGCCACTGGCGTGACGGCCGAAGTCACCCGTGTCGACGATGTCGTGCCGCCGCCCCCGCGCGGCAACCAGGGCTGGACCCTGCGCTTCGACGCTATCCACAGTGATTCCATCCAGCACGCCCGCTTCGGCAAGCTGCTGATCATCGGCCAGGGCCAGGGCACCGTCGGCTTCCGCAAGCAGCTGCGTGGCGGCCCGTCGGAACTGTACGATTCGCAGGTGGCCTTCAGCGATGCCATCGCCAGCTATGACGGCGTGCAGCTGCTGGACGCAATGAAGGTCGAGGCGACGTTTGGCTACCCCTGGCACTACCGCGACCAGGCGCCCGGCCTCGCCAAGTTCGACATCCTCCACGGCGCGCTGAAGGTGGATGCGCGCAGTCACGGCATCCGGGTGGACACCGATGCGCGGACGCTGGCGGTTTCCAGCTCACCCAGTACCGGCCAATTGCAGGCAGACATCACGCTCGACCGCGGCACCCTGCAGCCGGGCAGTCGGGCCGTCTGGCGGGTGCCGCTGCAGGCCGGCGCCGGCGCCCCCGATCGCGGCACGCTGGCCCTGCAGTTGAACGCCGCCCAGGACATCCGGCTGCAGGCACGCCTGCCGGCGCGCGAGGGTACGGGCGCCTCGCTCGATGCCGACCTGCACATCACGGGTCGGAAGATTCCCTTCCGCGAGCCTGGCCAGTTGATCGAGCGCACCTCCGGTCGGGTGCAGGGCGAATGGATCTTCACCTCGCTCAACTGGATTCCCGCCCTGTTCCTGCGCAAGCCCTGGGTGCAGCTGGACGGTGGCGGCACCGTGCGGGCGGACCTGCAGCTGAAAGCGGGGGAGCTCGCAGCCGGCAGCACGGTGGACATTCCTGAAGCGGCGGCGACAGCCGAAGTAGCGGGCGTGCGCATGACCGGCACGGCCAGCGCACACGGCGAGCTGGCGCCCGGCACGCCCACCCGCGCCACGCTGGATGTGCGGGTACCGCGCTTCAACGCACGCGCAGGCAGTGAGAAAGGAGACACCTTGTTCGACGGCCGCGACCTCTCGCTGGTGCTCAGCGGTGATGGCCGCCTGCGTGAGTTCCGCAAGGACATGCGTGCGCGCCTGCGCTTCAGCAATGCCACGATACCGGACCTGACCGCCTACAACCGCTATCTGGGCAAGGGCCAGGCCAAGCTACTGGGTGGCACCGGCTCGCTTACCGGCGATGTGGAACTGGACACCGATGGCCGGGTCGGCCACGGCACCGCCACCCTGCGCGGCGACGGCGCACGCCTGCAGGTGGCCGGCCTCGACCTGCTGGGCAACGCCGAGGTCGACGCCACCCTGCGCCGCGCCGACTTCAAGCAGCGCTACTTCGACCTGTCGGGCACGTCGGTGCAGCTGCGCAACGTGCAGGTTGGGCAGCAGCAGCGAAAGACGCCCTGGCGGGGACGCGTGCAGTTCAAGCAAGGACGTATCGATGCACAGGCACCGTTCCGGGTCGATGCCAGCGCTGCACTGACGATGAGCGATGCCGCGCCCCTGCTGGCGGTGTTCGCCGAGCGTGGCGACTACCCGCGCTGGGCGCTGTCCCTGCTCGACTCCGGAGAGGTGAATGCAACCACCCGGCTGCGCTGGCAGTCAGGCCATCTGGTGCTCGACGGCCTGGAAGCCGAGAACGAGCGGCTGTCCCTGCGGGCGCGGCTGGATCTGCTCGGGCAGAACAAGCGCGGCGATCTGTACCTGCGCTGGGGACTGCTGGGTGCCGGCATCGAACTGGACGGCAAGCAGCGCCAGTGGCATCTGGCGGGCGCGCGCGAATGGTTCGACGGGCGCCCGGCCCTGCTGCCTGCCGACGGCGCAGCCGGCACAGCGGACTGAGCATTGCGGCGCCTGCATCCAACACGCACCGGTCTGCGTAGACCTGCTGCGATGGCAAATGTTCGAGAGGATCAGTGATGAATCACAGAAGACAGATGTTTGGCCTGGTGGGTTGGCTGGCGCTTACATTGGCTGCAGCGGCACTGGGTGCGCGCGCCTCGATCACCGCCGCGCAGTTCTACGGGCAACTAGAGCAGCCCAGCTGGGCGCCGCCGGCCAATGTGTTTGGACCGGTCTGGACACTCTTATATATATTGATGGCGCTCAGCGCGTGGCTGGTCTGGCGCCAGGGCGGCTGGCGCAGCAATGGGGCCGCGCTTGGACTGTACGTCGCGCAACTGCTTGTCAACGTGCTCTGGAGCTGGCTGTTCTTCGCGTGGAAGCTCGGCGGCGCAGCGTTCGCCGACATCCTGCTCTTGCTGGTGCTGATCGTGGCCACGATGGTGGCCTTCGCCCGGCGCAGGGCCCTGGCGGCGTGGCTGCTGCTGCCCTATCTGGCCTGGGTCAGCTTTGCTACAGCACTCAACCATGCGGTGTGGCAGCTCAATCCCTCAATACTTTAAGCGCGGCTCAAGCGGCGGGTACGATCGCCGCCCGCCACTGCCGCAGCGCGGCGCCGGTGAAGGACTGCTGGCCACAGCCCGACGGGCAGCGCACCACGCGGGCCGACGAAGTGCTGACCAGGCCAGCGCCTTCCTCTGCCTTGAACACCGTCTCGCACGCCGTGCAGCGCGCCACCAGGGCATAGAGATGGACGATGCGGCCGCTGCAGGGATCCTGCAGGGCACTGACGTCGAGCAGCTCGAAGTGGGCACTGTCCGCCATCGGCCGACGTGGGAAGGCAGGATGACGATCGAAGGGAGGAATGGAAGGCTGCAGATCCACGCGGCGTCGCCATGAAGGGGGTGGGATGACTGTATGCAGCCGCGCGTGCAGCACGCGTGCAGCGCTGATGCACGATCCGCGAAGGCTCCCACGCTGCCACCTGCATCGAAGGCTGAACAGTTCAGTGTCGCGGTCCTCCGGTTTTACATGAGAGAGTGGTATGCGAATCACCGTTTTTGCGTCACCATGTAGCAATGGCTTTTTTCTCCGTCTCAGACGTGCGTCGTGGCGTGCATTGCGGCGCTGTCAACCTGCCCCGAACCGCGAGCATTGGCGCTGATGTCATCTGCTGAAACCGCGCAGGACGCCGCGCTTGACCTCTGCGCGCGTGAGCCCATCCACACGCCGGGTGCGATCCAGCCTTACGGCGTGCTGCTGGTGGTCGACCCGTACTCGCTGCAGGTCCTCGAGCGCGCGGTGAGTGAGCCAGCCCTGCTTGAAGGGTTCGGCGACCCGCTGGGACAGCCGCTGGCCGACGTGCTTGGCGGCGTCCTGGCGGACTGCATCGAGCCGGTCGGCCAGCTGGCCTTGGACAGTTCGGTGCACATCGGCTCCATCGAACTGCCGGGGTACGGGCGGCACCAGATACTGGCCCATCGCTCGGCGCAGGCTCTGCTGCTGGAGCTGGAATCACCGGTTGCGGGCCAGCCGGCTTCGCTGGAAGCCCTGTATCCGGCCATCCGCCAGCTGATGGTGGCCATCGAGACCGCCAGTACGGTCGAGGCACTGTGCCAGATCGCCGCCGAGCACATGCGCGCGATGACCGGCTTCGACCGCACCCTGGTCTACCAGTTCGACAGCAGCTGGAACGGCATCGTCATTGCCGAGGATGGCAACGGGGTACTGCCCTCCTATCTCGACCTGCGCTTCCCGGAGTCGGACATCCCGGCGCAGGCGCGCGAACTCTACCGCCGCAACCGCGTGCGCCTGATCGCCGATGCCAACTACACCGCGGTGCCGCTGGTGCGCGCTGCGCAGCATGCCGATGCGGCGCCGACCGACCTGAGCCTTTCCGTACTGCGCAGTGTCTCGCCGGTGCACCTGCAGTACATGCGCAACATGGGCACCGGCTCGTCGATGTCGGTATCACTGATCCACGAAGGCCAGCTGTGGGGCCTGGTGTCCTGCCACAGTGCGGATGCCCGGCGCCTGCCCTACCCGGTGCGCACCGCCTGTGAGTTCATGGGCCAGATCGTCTCGCTGCAGATTGCCCTTAAGGAACGCGCCCGCGCAGTGGAAGAACGCATCAACCGCCGCTCGGTGCTGGTCCGGCTGCTGGGGCGCATGGCCGGTGACGAGGAGTTCATGGCCGCGCTGCGCCAGGATCCGGCCAGCCTGATGTCGCTGACCAATGCCGCCGGCGCTGCAATCGTGCACAAGGGCGACTGCCTGCTGGTCGGGCACTGCCCCGCCCGCAACGAGGTGCTGGATATCGCCCACTGGCTGGCCAGCGAACACGCCGGTGACGAGGTCTATGCCACCGATCACCTGGCCAGCCGCTGGCCCGCGGGCGAAGCCCTGACCGAGACCGCGAGCGGCCTGCTGGCGGTCTCGATCTCCCAGCTGCACGACAGTTTCCTGATGTGGTTCCGCCCCGAAGTGGTGCGCACCGTGCGTTGGGGCGGCGACCCGCGCAAGACCGCGGCGCCCGGAACGGTGCTGTCACCACGTAATTCCTTCGAAGCCTGGAAGGAAACCGTGCAGCAGCGCAGCCTGCCGTGGAACGATGCCGACCGCGACGCCGCGCACGAGATGCGCACTGCCATCGTCGACATCGTGCTGCGCAAGGCCGAGGAGATGGCCGAACTCAACGAACAGCTCCTGCGCAGCAACAAGGAGCTGGAGGCGTTCTCGTACTCGGTCAGCCATGACCTGCGTGCGCCCTTCCGGCACATCGTCGGCTATTCGGAACTGCTCGGCAGTTCCGCCGCCGATCGCCTGGACGCCACCGAGCGCCGCTTCCTGGACACCATCGTCGAATCAGCCAAGTCGGCCGGCACGCTGGTCGACGACCTGCTGAGTTTTTCGCAGATGGGCCGCTCGACCCTCGGCCGCATGCGCCTGGACATGGGCGCCCTGGTCAGTGATGTGCGCCGCAGCCTGGCCTTCGACTATGCCGGGCGCGAGGTCGAGTGGAAGGTCGGCGCGCTGCCGGTCATCGAGGCCGACCCGACGATGATGCGCCTGGTCTGGCAGAACCTGCTGTCCAACGCCGTCAAGTTCACCCGCGAACGCGAGCACGCCGTCATCGAGATCGGTTGTGAACGCACCGACGAGGAGAACGTCTTCTTCGTCCGCGACAACGGCTGCGGTTTCGACATGCGTTACGTAGACAAGCTGTTCGGCGTGTTCCAGCGCCTGCACCACGTCGAGGAATTCGAAGGCACCGGGATCGGCCTGGCCAATGTACGCCGCATCGTCGGCCGCCATGGCGGCCGCACCTGGGCCGAAGGCGCGCTGGGCAAGGGCGCCACCCTGTATTTCACCCTGCCCCATCAAAACGGAGAACACCCATGAGGGATCTGCGGCCCATCCTTCTGGTTGAAGACAGCCCCAAGGATGCCGAGCTGACGATGGCTGCACTGGCGCGCTGCCAGCTGCTGAACGACGTCATCCATGTGCGCGACGGTGCCGAAGCACTGGACTACCTGCGCTGCGAAGGCGCCTATGCCGGGACGCGGCATGGTGGCCCGGTGGTGGTCCTGCTCGACCTGAAACTGCCCAAGATCAATGGCCTGGAAGTGCTGGAGCAGGTGCGCAACGATGCGGCGCTGAGCAGCACGCCCATCGTCATGCTCACCTCCTCGCGCGAGGAGCAGGACCTGGTGCGCAGCTACCAGCTGGGCGTCAACGCCTTCGTGGTCAAGCCGGTGGACTTCAAGGAGTTCTTCGACGCCATCCAGGGCCTGGGCATGTTCTGGGGCATCACCAACCAACCGCCACCGCCCCCCTCCGTCGGAACAGGTCCCCGCGATGCGTGATGACACGCGCCGTGCTTCGCACCTGCGCATCCTCATGCTGGAGGACAGCGCGCTCGATGCAGAGCTGATCACGGCGCAACTGCAGCGGGGCGGGCTGGATTTCGAGATCGAGCGCCTGTGGACCCGCGACGCCTTCATCGAAGCGATCGAGAGTGATCGTTTCGACGTCATTCTGGCCGACCACGTGCTGCCGGGATTCGACGGCGATGCCGCGCTCGACCTGGCGCGCGAGCGCGCACCGCACATCCCCTTCATCTTCGTCTCCGGAACCCTGACCGAGGAACTGGCGGTGCAGGCGCTGACCCGTGGCGCGCGTGACTATGTGGTCAAGCAGCGCCTGCAGCGCCTGCCCGACGCGATCCGTCGCGCCCGCCAGGAAGCCAGCGAGCGCAACCAGCTGACCCAGACCCGCGCGGCACTGGACGAAAGCCAGGCGCAGCTGCAGCAGATCACTGATGCCGTGCCGGCGCTGATCGCGCATCTCGACACCGACCACCGCTACCGCTTTGCCAACAAGGCCTTCCTCGACTGGCAGGGCACCGACCTGCAGAGCATCCTCGGCCGGACCGCCGCGGAGGTGGGTGGCGAGGAGGCCTTCGCCAATGCCCGGACCAGCCTGCAGCGGGTACTGGCCGGCGAACGCGCGAGCTTTCAGGTCACCCTGGTGCACCGCAGTGGCGAGTCCCGCTTCCTGCAGATGGACTGCGTGCCAGAGCGTGCTGCCGATGGCAGCGTCACCGGCTATACCTGCCTGGGCAGCGATGTGTCCTCTCTGAAGCGCGCCGAACTGGCGCTGCGCGAGGACAACGAATCGCTTGAACGGCAGGTGCAGGCGCGTACCGCTGAACTGCAGGCCAGCAAGCGGCGCCTGCAGGCCATCTTTGAATCCAGTTTCCAGCACCAGGTGCTGCTGGATCGCAGCGGCTGCATCGTCGATGCCAATGTCGCCTCGCTAGCCGCAGTTCTGGCCGAGAAGGAGGATGTCATCGGCCTGCCGTTCTGGGAATCGCCGTGGTTTGCCGCGACACCCGAGCTGGCCGGCGTGGTCGACCAGGCCGTGGCCGATGCCTCGCGCGGCCGCAGCGCGGTGCAGGCGATGGACCTTGAACTGCCCACCGGTCGCCGCAGCTTTGATTTCACGTTCCGTCCGTTGCAGGACGCCGAGGGCACGGTGACCGCCGTGGTCTCCGAGGCCGTGGAAACCACCGCCCGCATCCAGGCCGAGCACGCGCTGCGGCAGGCACAGAAAATCGAGGCGGTGGGCCAGCTCACCGGCGGCATTGCCCATGACTTCAACAACATCCTGACCGTGATCGCCGGCAACGTCGAGCACGCGATGCTGCTGAACCAGCGTGACGGCCAGCCCGGCAACATGAGTGCGCGTGCGCTGGACAACGCCCTGAAGGGCGTCGGCCGTGCCGCCAGCCTGACCCAGCGGCTGCTGGCGTTTGCGCGCAAGCAGCCGTTGCGCAGCCAGGCCGTGAATCTCAACGACGCGCTGCTTGGCATGCATGACATGCTGCAGCGGACACTGGGTGAACTGGTGCTTCTGGACATCCGCACCGGCGAAGGTATCTGGTGCGTCGAACTCGACGTCAGCCAGCTCGAGGCTTCGGTGCTGAACCTGGCGGTGAACGCGCGTGACGCGATGTCCGGTGGCGGGCGCCTGGTGGTGGAGATCGACAACAGTCACCTCGACCATGACTACGCCGCGCTGTTCCCGGATGCCACGCCGGGCGAATACGTGATGCTGCGGGTTCGCGACAACGGCCACGGCATGTCCGCCGACACAATGGCCAAGGTGTTCGAACCCTTCTTCACCACCAAGCAGGTGGGCCGCGGCACCGGCCTGGGCCTGTCGATGGTGTACGGCTTCGTCAAGCAGTCCGGTGGCCACGTCCTCATCGATTCGGTGGAGGGCGGCGGAACCAGCATCACCATGATGTTCCCGCGCTCTTCGCTGGAGCTGCCCAGCGAGACCGTCGAGGCTTCCACCGGCCTGGCCGGTTACGAGCCGCGCGAGGAAACCATTCTGGTCGCCGAAGACAACGACGACGTGCGCGCCTACACCGTCGAGGCGCTGCGGCAGCTGGGCTACCGCGTGCTGGAAGCGCACGATGGTCCGTCCGCGCTGCGCCTGCTGGAGCGTCCGGATGCGAAGATCGATCTGTTGTTCTCCGACGTGGTGATGCCGGGGATGTCAGGCTGGGCGCTGGGCCGTGAAGTGCGGGAACGCTGGCCAGAGGTCGCAGTGCTGTTCACCTCGGGCTATCCGCGCGACCACGATGCGGCCGGCAGCAATGGCCGTTCTGCACCGCTGCTGTCGAAGCCGTTCACCCGCAGCGACCTGGCCGAGTCGATCATCAGCGTGCTGAAGGATCGCGCGCCAGCGCGTTGATCTGCGCGCATTCCACGACGCTCGGCGGTGACGGCATCCGCGCCAGCGCGATCATCGCCTGGCCGATGCCGCGGTTGCTGGTGGTCAGCGCCGGCAGCAGCCCCTCGGCCACCGCCATCAGCGGACGGGCCAGCAGATAGAAAGGCTTGAGCGCCGTGTGTCGCGTGCCGGTGCCGGATACCGGCCGCACGCCGGCCGGTCGCAGCATCACCGTGCGCACCGGTAGATCGGCAAGCGCCTGCTCGGTCTCACCCTTCACCCGCAGCGGCATGATCCGGCTGTCCGGGTTGGCATGTGCACCCGACACATACAGGAAACATCCGTGGGGATTGGCTGCCGCCCAGGCTTCTGCGACGGTGCGGGTCACCTGCAGCGTGACCTGGCGGTACTCGGGCTCGGCCGTGCCCACGGGTGGTGCGCCCGCACAATAGAAACAGGCGTCGAATCCAGCGAGCGCATCGCCAAGGCTGGTGGCTCGCTGGAAGTCCGCAAGCACGATCTCATCGACGTTGCCCGGCACGCTGCCTGGCCGGCGCACCAGTGCGACGACGTGGCCGACATCCGCAGACTGCAGGCAGGCCTGCAGCACGCCCTGCCCGACCAGCCCGGTGGCGCCCACCAGCAGCACCCGCATTGCATTGCCATTGCCCATCGGGCTTTCCTCCAGTGCTCTAGAGCTTGACGAACCGCTGTATCCTGCGCGCCAGCCAGCCACTGAACACCAGGGGCGCATCCAATGCCGACACGCAGATGCACGGCACGCCCGGTGCGGTGACCGGCTGGTGCTCCACGTCTTCGTCCAGATCGGCCACATCGCCTGGCGCGAACAGACCCAGCGCATCATTGTAGGCGCCACGCAGGATGTGGGTGAGCTCGCTGCGGCCGTGGCTGTGCATCGGCAGGCACTTGCCCGGCGCGATCTTGAGCATGATCAGCGAGGGCATTTCCGTGGAGCGGATGCAGCGCACGCCCGGCGCGATCCAGCGCCAGCGCAGCGCACCCAATGAATGACCAAAATACGGCTGAAGAGACGCAGGCAGGTGGTCAGCACTGACCTCCGGCAGCTCCACCGGCGACGCGGCCGGCCGCGCGACAGCGATGGCGGGCACCGCAGGCGCTTCACGCTCCAGCTCGTCCAGCATCGCCGCGCGCAACGCCTGGCTGCGGCCGCCCACGACCATCGGCTGGGTCTGTTCGATCAGCGCCGCGCCGATGGCCTCGGCGTCGCGCATGCGCTGGCGGCAATGCGCGCACTGCTCCAGGTGCGTACCGGCGACCACGCTCAGCGGTGCCGGCAACGCGCCGGCCGCATAGCTGAGCAGGGTCGATTCGTGCAGGTGGTGGTGCGGATTCATGGCACGCCACCAACCTTGGACTGCAGCTGCAGGAAGGCCCGGCGCAGGTGTGACTTGACCGTCCCCAGCGGCATGCCCAGCGCCTCGGAAATTTCGCCGTGGCTCTTGGCTTCAAAATAGGACATGCGCACCAGCCGCGCCTGCACCGCCGGCAACTCGTTGATGCGCTGGCGCAGGCGCGCCTGGTCGGCATAGTGCTCGGCACTGCTCTCAGACTGCGCGTCGCTGCAGGCAGCCTGCTCCACCGCTGCCTGCACCTGCATCCAGCTGCGCTCATGGCGCACCCGATCGATCTGCAGGTTGCGCGCGATGCGGTAGAGCCAGGTGCTCAGCGCACCCTGCGCCGCATCGTAGTCGGCCGCGCGCAGCCACAGCCGCAGCAGGCATTCCTGCGCAAGCTCCTCGGCCACCGCTTCGGGCGCGCCGAGCCCGCGCAGGTAGACACACAGGCGAGGCATGAAGTGATCATAGATGCGCATGAAACAAGCGCGGTCACGCAGGCGCGCCACGCCGTCCATGTCACCGGTCCAGTTGGTCGGCTCGCTGCTTGGCTGCTGGCTCATGGACACGATGCGTGCGGCGTCGAAGTCAAAGGAGGGGCTGGCGGCGTCAGGGTACATCACGGGCGGCGATCAGGCAGGTGAAGGGGGTCTGTGTGCTGTACGCAGCAGAGGCCGGATTGGATGCAGCGCACTGCCCTGCATCCAGCTGGACCCATCGTGCGTACGTTCAGCAGACCAACCTGCAAGGACCCCCCATGCATACCGCCGGGCTGATGCTGTACCTGTCCACCGTGACCAGCGCCACCCCCCTGCTGCACAGCGAAGGCGTTGCCAGCCTGGCCGACGGGACCCCCGCCTACCGCGAGGTGCACTGGCGGCGCGGGGCGACCGAAGGTGCGGCGCGCTGGGTGCAGTACCTGTGCCCGGACGGTCGCCCGTTCGCCCGCAAGGAACTGCCGGGCACCGCCCAGCCGCAGGCGCGGGGCTACCTGCTGCAGGACGGCCGCAGCGGCCAGGCCGCCAAAGTGGTGGTGGCCGGCGGACAGGTCAGCATCGACTGGAAGGAAAGCGCGCCCGCCGCGGAGCGGCGTGCGCAGGTTCCACTTCCTGCCGACGCGGTGATCGATACCGGATTCGACGCGGCGGTGCGCGCGCACTGGCCTGCACTGATGAAGGGCGATGAGGTCCGCCTGCCCTTCCTGGTGCCGGGCCGGCAACGCTTCTACCCGGTCAGCGTCCGGCGGACCGGCCCGCTCACCTGGCAGGGTGCTCCCGCACAGGCCATCGAGGTGCGCCTGGCCACCTGGTACGGCGCGGTCGCTCCGCGGCTGTCCCTGGTCTACGCCGATGATGACCGGCGCCTGCTGGAATTCCGCGGCACCAGCAACCTGCGTGATGCGCGCGGCACCTATCCGGCCGTCATCGTACGCTTCGCCTCACCCGCGACGACGCAGCCACAGGCGCAGTGGCAACAGGCCTGGGCACGACCGCTGGTGCCGTCCTGCAGCGTGAGCAGCAGGTGAAGCCATCATGACATGCCGATTGAGTGCATCCAATCCACGCCCTGCTGCGTACATATGCACAGACACGCCTTCGAGACCTCGCCCATGTCCGCTGCTGCGCCCCTTCCACGCCGACGTGAGCGACTGCTGCGGACCCTGCGACGCTGGTTCGATACCGAGGCCGCAGCGGCGCAGGCCGATCCGGCGCAGCGCGGCCGCATCGACTGGCTGCGGGCCGTACCCTTCTTCCTGCTGCATGTGGCGTGCCTGGGGGTGATCTGGGTCGGCGTGTCCTGGACCGCGGTAGCGGTCGCACTGGCGCTTTACGCGGTGCGGATGTTCGCGATCACGGGTTTCTACCACCGCTATTTCTCGCACCGGACCTTCCACGCCTCTCGCCCGGTGCAGTTCCTTTTCGCGGTGATCGGCGCGTCCAGCGTGCAGCGGGGCCCGCTGTGGTGGGCCGCCCACCACCGCCATCACCACCGCCATGCCGACCAGCCGCAGGACCCGCATTCCCCGGTCAGTGGCGGGTTCTGGCGGAGCCACATGGGCTGGTTCCTGACCCGCGAGGCCTTCGCCACGGACCTGGCGCGCGTGCCCGACCTGGCCCGTTTCCCGGAACTGCGCTGGCTGGACCGCTTCGACATCGCCGTGCCGGTGTTGCTGGCCGCAGGCCTGTATGGCCTTGGCGCGCTGCTGGAACGTGTGGCACCCGGCCTCCACACGACGGGCCCGCAGCTGCTGGTCTGGGGATTCTTCATCTCCACCGTCGTGCTGTTCCATGCCACAGTAACCATCAATTCGCTGGCCCACCGCTTCGGCAGCCGCCGCTTCGACACGCGCGATGACAGCCGCAACAACCTCTGGCTGGCCCTGCTGACCTTCGGCGAAGGCTGGCACAACAACCATCACTTCTTCCCCGGCACCGCCCGCCAGGGCTTCCGCTGGTGGGAAGTGGACCTGACCTGGTACGGCCTGCGCCTGATGGCCGCCATCGGCCTGGTCAGGGGACTGAAGCCGATACCCGAATGGGTGCTGGCCAAGGCGAAGGACTGAGCATGCGCATCGCGGTCATCGGTTCGGGCATTGCAGGGCTGGCCAGCGCGTACTGGCTGGATGGCGAGCACGAAGTCACCCTGTATGAAGCCAACGACTACCTGGGCGGGCACACCCACACCCATCGGGTGCAGGTCGACGGTCAGCAGATGTCGGTGGACACCGGTTTCATCGTCTTCAATCCGCAGCATTACCCGCTGCTGACGGCCCTGTTCGACGAGCTGGGCGTGGCGTCACAGCCGACCACCATGAGCTTCTCGATGCACAGCGACCGCAGTGGCGTGGAGTACAACGCCACCTCGCTGGACGGGCTGTTCTGCCAGCGGCGCAACCTGGTCTCGCCGCGCTTCTGGGGCATGCTGGCCGACCTGCGCCGCTTCTACCGGAACGCGCCGCTGCTGCTTGCCGAGGCCGAAGGCCCGACGCTGGGACAGTACCTGCGCCAGCAGCGTTTCGGCGATGCCTTCGTGGAGGAACACCTGCTGCCGATGGCCTCGGCGCTGTGGTCTTCGCCGACCGCCACTGTTCTTGAGTTCCCGGCGCGCTACCTCGTGCAGTTCATGGCCAACCACCAGATGCTGCAGATGACCGGCCGACCACCGTGGCGCGTGGTCAAGGGCGGCTCGGCGCGATATGTCGATGCGCTGCGTGGCCGCTGGCGCGTGCATGAGCGGCTGGAAACGCCGGTGCAGGCGGTCGAGCGCATGCCGTGGGGCGCGCGCGTGCACAGTTCGGCGGGTATCGAGGGCTTCGACGAGGTGATCCTGGCCTGCCACAGCGACCAGGCCCTTGCCCTGCTGGCAGACGCCGATCCGGTTGAAAGCGCCGTGCTGGGCGCGATCCGCTACCAGGCCAACGAGGCCGTGCTGCACACCGACGCCTCACTGCTGCCCAGCAACCGCAAGGCGTGGGCCGCCTGGAACGCACACGTTCCGGACGACCCGTCGGCGCCGTGCACGGTCAGCTACTGCATGAACCTGCTGCAGGGCCTGCCCGGCGACACGCCACTGGTGGTGACCCTCAATCGCAGTGATGCCATCGATCCGTCCAAGGTGCTGCGCCGCCTGCACTACGCGCACCCCGTGCACGACCATGCCGCCGTGCGGGCACAGCGACGCTGGGGCGAGATCCAGGGACACCGCCACACCTGGTTCGCCGGCGCTTATTGGGGCTGGGGTTTCCACGAGGACGGCATCGCCAGTGCACGGCGCATGGTCGACGCGCTGCGCGCCCGCACCGGCATCGCCTCGCCGCTGCGGCCGACCGAGATCACGGCATGACCACCAGTGCGCTCTATGTGGGGCAGGTGCTGCACCGGCGGCACCATCCGCATGCGCACGCGTTCCGCTACCCGATTGCGCAGCTTCTGCTGGACCTGGACGAGCTCGACACGATCTTCGCCGGGCGCTGGCTGTGGTCGGTCAACCGCCGCAACCTGGCCGAGTTCCGTCGCAGCGACTACCTGGGCGATGCGCAGGTGCCACTGGCCGATGCCGTGCGCGACCATGCCGCCACCGTGCTGGGCCGTCGCCCTGAAGGACCGGTGCGGCTTCTGACGCACCTGCGTTTTGGCGGCCACGTGTTCAACCCGGTCAGCTTCTACTACTGCTACCAGGCCGATGGCAGCACCCTGGACTGCATCGTCGCCGACATCACCAATACGCCGTGGAAGGAACGCCACGCCTACGTACTGCCGGTCGAGCAGGCGCAGCACGAAGGTGGCAGCCTGCGCTGGCAGTTCGACAAGTGCTTCCATGTTTCGCCCTTCATGCCGATGGACTGCCGCTACGACTGGCGCTTCAACGCGCCCGGCGATGCGCTCCGCGTGCACATGCAGGTCTGGCGCGAAGGCGTGCGCCAGTTCGATGCCACCCAGAGCATGCAGCGCCACCCACTGGATGGCCGCGGCCTGGCGCGGGTGCTGCTGGCCTACCCGCTGATGACCGTGCAGGTGGTCGCCGCCATCCACTGGCAGGCGCTGCGCCTGTGGCTGAAACGCAACCCCGTGCACGACCACCCTTCCCTTGCCGAGAAACCGCGATGAACAACCCGACGCCTTCGGTGGCCCTGCCCCGCGCCGGTGCACTGGATGCCTTCCTGCGCCGTCGCCTGCTGGCCCAGCTGGCACCGATGCACGACGGCCAGCTGCGCGTCCGCGATGCCTTCGGCGAGGTGCTGCTGGGCGATGGCCAAGGCCCGCTGCAGGCTGCAGTGACCATTGACGACCCGGCCTTCTACCGCAAGGTGGCCGCGCAGGGCAGCGTCGGCGCGGGCGAAAGCTACATCCACGGCGACTGGCGCTGCGATGACCTGGTCGCACTGGTCCGCCTGCTGGTGCGCAACCGCGATCTGCTCGATGGCATGGAACGCGGTCCGGCACGCGCCGCCGGCTGGCTGCTGCGCGGCTGGAACCGCCTGCGCCGCAACAGCCGCGAGGGCAGCCGCCGCAACATCGCCGCCCACTACGACCTCGGCAATGATTTTTTCGCGCTGTTCCTGTCGCCGGACCTGATGTATTCCTCGGCGCTGTACGCACAGGCGGACGAGCCGCTGGAAGTGGCCTCGACCCGCAAGCTGGATCGCATCTGCCAGCAGCTGCAGCTGCAGCCGGGCGACCGCGTGGTCGAGATCGGCACCGGCTGGGGCGGTTTTGCCGTGCATGCGGCTCGCCATTACGGATGCCACGTCACCACCACCACCATTTCCGCCGAACAGCACGCACTGGCCGTGCAGCGCGTGCTGGATGCAGGTCTGCAGGAACGCGTGACCGTGTTGATGCAGGACTACCGCGACCTGCAGGGCCAGTTCGACAAGCTGGTCTCCATCGAAATGATCGAGGCCATCGGCGCCGAGTTCCTCGATACCTACATGGGCACCCTGCAGCGCCTTCTGAAGCCTGATGGCGTGGCCCTGCTGCAGGCGATCACCATCGAGGACCACCGCTACGAACAGGCGCGGCGCAGCGTCGACTACATCAAGCGCTTCGTGTTCCCGGGCAGTTTCATTCCTTCGATCAACGCGATCATGGCGGCCAAGACCCGGGCCAGCGACCTGCAGCTGATCGCCCAGCAGGACTTCGGCCATTCCTACGCGCTGACCCTGCGCGCCTGGCGGCAGCGCTTCCTGGCCCAGCGCGGCGCCGTGCAGGCGCAGGGCTTCGACGAACGCTTCTGCCGCCTGTGGGAGTTCTACCTGGCCTACTGCGAGGGTGGTTTCCTGGAGCGCTCCATCGGCGTGTCGCACCTGCTGCTGGCACGCCCAGGCCATTGCACAGACGTGCCCACGGCCAGCGAGGCCTGACATGAGGCGGACCTGGGCCAACCTGCTCGGCAACCAGTTGGTCTGGCTGTGCGCGGTCGCCGGCGCGGGCCGGGGCTGGCAATGGCCGGCACTGCTGGCTGCGGCGCTGTATGTCGCCAGCCAGCTGCTGACCAGCCCGGTGCCGCGCATCGACCTGCGCCTGCTGCTGCTCGCCCTCGCCTGCGCCTGGCTGGTGGATGGCACCGCCGCCGCCAGCGGCACCGTGCGCTATGCCGCCGCACCGCTGGGCTGGGCACCGCCGCCGTGGATCATGGCGCTGTGGGCGGCCTTCTCGATGACCCTGACCAGCTCGATGGCCTTCCTGCAGCGGCACCGCCTGCTGCCGGTGCTGTTCGGCCTGCTGCTGGCACCGCTGGCCTATCTGTCGGCGGCGCGTGGTTTCCAGGCCGTGCAGTTCAGCGCCCCCCTGTGGCAGGGCGTTCTGTTGCTGGGCGTGGGCTGGAGCACCGCCCTGCCGCTGCTGTGCGCGCTGGCAAGCCGCGGTAATGAGAAGACGGCCGAAAACACACGTAAAGGAGTTCGCGCATGAACCTGCTCGGCTGGGTGCTGCTCTACGCAGTGCTGGTGATGTGCTGGGGCTGGGCCTGGCAGCGCCGCCATCGCAACATCGGCGTGGTTGACGTGCTGTGGGCCAAGGGCGTGGCCGCGGGCGCCCTGCTGCTCGCCTGGCTGGGCGATGGCGGCCTGCAGCCGCGCATCGCGCTGGGTGTGCTGGGCGGCCTGTGGGGCAGCCGGCTCGCCCTGCATCTGTGGCACCGCGTGCGCAGTGAAGACGAGGACGGGCGCTACCGCTATCTGCGCGAACACTGGAACGGCCACCAGGGAAAGATCTTCGGCTTCTTCATGGCCCAGGCGCTGCTGGTGGTGCTGTTCGCCCTGCCGTTCCTGGCCGTGGCGCGCACCCCGGCCACCAGCCATGCCGGCTGGATCGCTGCCGCCGTGGCCGTGTGGCTGCTCAGTGTTGGCGGTGAAGCACTGGCCGACCGCCAGCTTGCACGTTTCAGGGCCGACCCCGCCAACAAGGGCAGGACCTGCCGCCAAGGACTGTGGCGCTACTCGCGCCATCCCAACTATTTCTTCGAGTGGCTGCACTGGTTCACCTATGTGCTGCTGGCCGTCGGCTCACCGCTATGGTGGCTGTCCTGGTCGGGGCCGCTGGTGATGTACCTGTTCCTGCGCTACCTCAGCGGCGTTCCCTTCACCGAAAAACAGGCCCTGCGCAGCCGCGGCGATGATTACCGCGACTACCAGCGCAGCACCCCGATGTTCTTCCCGTGGTTCCCCCGCACTTCCCCTTCCCAGGACCGCACGCCATGAATGCCACCCGCACGCTGCACCCTCCCGTCGAGATCGAAGGCGGCCTGACCGGCTGGGCCGAGCGCGGCTGGATCCCGGACGCTGCCCTGCGTGCAGGCATCCGTCGCCTGTGCGCGCAGCGCCTGCAGGAGGAGGACGAAGGCGGCCAGGAGGGACAGTCAGTGCGCTTCCAGCGCCGCATCGCCGAACTGGCCGGCAGCCCGCTGGCCCTGCACGTCGACGCTGCCAACCGCCAGCATTACGAGGTACCGGCCGCTTTCTTCCAGGCCTGCCTCGGCAAGCGCCTGAAGTACAGCAGCTGCTATTACCGCACCGGTCACGAAACCCTGGACCAGGCCGAAGAGGCGATGCTGGAACTGTATGGGCAGCGCGCCGGGCTGCGTGATGGCCAGGACATCCTAGAGCTCGGCTGCGGCTGGGGTTCGCTGACCCTGTGGATGGCCGAACGCTACCCGAATGCACGCATCACTGCGGTGTCCAATTCGCACAGCCAGCGCGAGCACATCATGGGCCAGTGCCAGGCGCGCGGCCTGCGCAACGTCGAGGTACTCACCCGCGACGTGAACCAGCTGGAGCTGCCGAGCGCGCGTTTCGACCGCTGCGTGTCGGTGGAGATGTTCGAACACGTGCGCAACTACCAGCAGTTGCTGCAGCGCATATCTGGCTGGCTGCGGCCGGACGGCGCACTGTTCGTGCACATCTTCGCCCACCGCACGCTGATGTACCCGTTCGAGACCGAAGGCGATGACAACTGGATGGGGCGGCATTTCTTCACCGGCGGCCTGATGCCGGCCGCCGACACCCTCCTGCATTTCCAGCAGCACCTGCAGCTCGACCAGCGCTGGCTGCTGGACGGCACGCACTACCAGCGCACCGCCAACCACTGGCTGGACAACCAGGACGCGGCCCGCGCCCAGCTGATGCCGATCCTGCAGGCGACCTACGGCGAGGCCGCCGCGCGCATCTGGTGGCAGCGCTGGCGCATGTTCTGGATGGCCTGCGCCGAGCTGTTCGGCTATGACCAGGGGCAGCAATGGCTCGTCGCACACTACCTGTTCCGCCCCCGCTGAAGGAGATTGGCCATGCGTATGCCCCCCTTGTTCACCCTGCTGACGTTGGCCCTGTTCGGCACCGGCTGCAGCAGCCAGGACACCCGGCCACTGCCACGTGCGGCGTCGGTGGACGTGCCACGCTTCATGGGCGACTGGTACGTGATCGCCCACATCCCCTCCCGGCCGGAGCGCGAGGCCTTCGATGCCGTCGAAAGCTATTCCCTGCGGCCGGACGGACGCATCCAGACCACCTTCACCTACCGCAAGGGCAGCTTCCAGGCGCCATACAAGAGCATGCATCCGGTCGGCCGGGTCGAAAAGGAAGGTGCCGGTGCGGTGTGGGGCATGCAGTTCATCTGGCCGATCCAGGCCGAGTACATCATCGCCTGGCTGGACGAGAACTATCAGCAGACGATCGTCGGCCGCAGCAAGCGCGATTACGTCTGGTACATGGCGCGAACGCCGCAGGTGTCGCCGCAGGAGTACCAGGCCGCCGTCGAGCGCATCGCCGCGATGGGCTATGACACCTCGAAGCTGAGGAAGGTTCCGCAGTCCGTGCGTTGATCCCGCCACATGAATGAGCGCGACCGGTACCGGTGGCGAGGGACCGCCCCGCTCCACTATAGTCAGCCGGGCACGACAGGCACGGTGCCTGTCCGGTAACCACAGGGAGCAGGTCATGGGTCTGGTACAGGCGGTCAAGGGTGCAGTGGGCGGTGTTCTGGCCGACCAGTGGAAAGACTTCTACACCGTGCCAACGGGCCTGCCGTCGACCGCGGCCCTGTTCGCGGCCGTGCCGCAGGGCACCAATGCCGGCCGTGGTTCAAACACCAGCGGCTCGTCCAACATCATCAGCAACGGCTCGAAGATCGTCGTGCCCGAAGGCTACGGCCTGCTGCTGTTCCAGGACGGCGCGATCACCGCCTTCGTCGCCGAGCCGGGTGGCTACGAGTGGCGCTCGGACGACCTCAACTCGCAGTCGATCTTCGCCGGTGACGGCCTGGTCAGCACCTTCATCAAGCAGAGCTGGGAACGCTTCAAGTTCGGCGGCCAGCCGGGCTCGCAGCAGGCCGCCTTCTTCGTTTCGCTGAAGGAACTGCCGGACAACCGCTTCGGCACCCAGTCGGAAATCTACTGGGACGATGCCTTCCTCAACACCCAGGTCGGCGCGGTCACCCGTGGTTCGTACACGCTGAAGATCGTCGACCCGATCCTGTTCGTGAAGAACTTCGTGCCGGCCAGCTACCTGCGCCCGGGCCAGGTGTTCGACTTCACCGACATGGACAATGCCGCCGCCACCCAGCTGTTCAATGAAGTGGTGGGTTCGCTGGCACCGGCCTTCAGCCTGTACAGCAACGACCCGTCCAAGGGCAACCGCATCAGCAAGCTGCAGCAGGATTCGATCGGCTTCGCGCAGAGCCTGTCGGCCGCCGTCGAGCAGGCCTACCAGTGGAAGTCCGACCGTGGCCTGGCCATCGTCAAGACGGCCATCGTCTCCATCGAGTACGACGCCAACACCCGTGAACTGCTGAAGACCGTGCAGCGCGCCGATGCGCTGTCCGGTTCCCGCGGCAATTCCAACCTGCAGGCCAGCGTAGCCCAGGGCATCCAGTCGGCCGGCGAGAACGGCGGCGCGGCGGGCCTGGTCGGCGTCGGCATGGCTTCGGGCATGTTCGGTGCGGGCAGCCTGCAGCAGCCGACCGCGCCGGCCGCCGAGGATCCGGTGGCCAAGCTGAAGAAGGCCAAGGAAATGCTCGACCTGGGCCTGATCACCCAGGGCGACTACGACGCCCTGAAGGCCAAGGCGCTGGGCCTGTAAGCCGCCGGACGCGCACACCCATGTCCGACCCCAGAAACGCCCCTCCGCCGCTGCCCCGGGCCGCCCCCGCTTCGCCCCCGCCCTTGCCGGCGGCGAAGCTGGACGGTCCGGGCTCGCCGCAGGACGTCCCGCCCCTGCCCGGCAGCTTCCCGCTGGATACCGGCACGCTGCCGCAGGCCATCCGTGATGAAGTCGAGGCACCTGAACCGCTGGCCATCGACACCTCGGCCAGCGAACTGAAGGATGGCCTGAACCGCTGCCCGAAGTGCGGCAGCACCGACATCCGCCCCAGGCTCGGCACCGATGTCCTGGTCTGCCTGTACTGCCGTCACGAATGGCATGGCGCGCGGGTGGAGGAGGAATTCGGGCTGGGCGAAGCGCTGGACCAGCTGCAGGGCACGATCATCGCCTCCGGTGCACGCGACATCGACGCCGATATCTCGGCGCTGATGACCTTCAAATGCGGTGGCTGTGGTGCCGAGGTCACGGTCAACACCGAAAGCACGATGACCGCGCGCTGCCACTGGTGCCGCCACGTGTTCGGCGTGAACGAGCAGATCAGCAACGGCGCCGTGCCCGATGCCGTGTTGCCCTTCCACATCAAGAAGGACGATGCGGTTGCACGCATCCGCCAGTTCGTCGACAAGCGCCGGATGTTCGCGCTGAAGGCCTTCAAGGACCAGTTCACCCCGGAAAACGTGGTGGGCGTGTACCTGCCGTACATGATCGTGGACAGCAATGTCAGCGCGGCCGTGGCCGGCAAGGGTGAGATCAAGACCCGCGAGTACACCCGCGGCACCGAGAAGAACAAGCAGACCTACTACGACGCGGACATCTACCAGGTCGAACGCCAGGTCGATTTCACCGTTGACGACCTGCCGCTGGAATCCTCGGCCGAGCGCGGCAACCTCGACACGCGCACCAACACCAACAACATCATCAACACCATCCTGCCGTTCGACACCAAGAACGCGGTGAAGTGGAACGCGTCCTACCTGGCTGGCTTCACCTCCGAGAAGCGCAACGTGGATATCGAGAAGCTGCGCCCACGACTGGAAGACCAGCTGCTGTCGATCGCCCGCGCGCAGGTGGAAGCCAGCGTACGCCGCTACGACCGCGGCGTGCGCTGGGAACAGGAACAGCTGGACGTGCATGGCAGCCGCTGGGTGTCGATGTACCTGCCGGTCTGGCTGTACTCCTACCACCAGCCCGGCGCCAACGGCGGCATGCTGCACTACATCGCGGTGAACGGCCGCACCGGTGAGACCATGGGCAGCGTGCCGGTGCAGCAGTGGAAGATGCTGCTGGCCGCCCTGGCCACCGGCACGGTCATCGAAGCACTCGCAATTGCCTTCCTGGTGGCGACAACATGAGTGACGACAGTGGTCTCTGGTTGCTGGCGGCCGGCCCGGCCGGTGCTACCGCGCTGTACTGGGCGCTGTACCGCTATTACCGCAACACCGACAAATCGCATTCGTTCGAACACGAAACCGCGATCGATGCCAAGCCGGTCACCGGCTCGGACCGTCGCGTGGATTCGATCACCGGTACGCAGGAGCGGCGCGTGCGTGGTGACAACGTGTACGAGTACCGCAAACGGGTGATGCGGGTGAAGCCCGGTACTGACTGACACGGCACCACGCTGCCATGACGCGGCCTTGAACTAGACTGGCGGCCCTGGTTCTGTCTGCCCCTGCACGGGGCAGGCAGAGCCCCTCCGTTCGAGATCGTCCGTGAACCAGCCTCCTGTTCCCCAGCCGCAAGCCGCCCATGCCTCCGACAGCGTGAACATGGCGCTGGCAGCGGGTGCCATCGTCGGCACCTGGTTCTGGGATGTGCCGAACGACCAGCTGACTGTCGATGAAGCGCTCGCCCGCGCATTTGGGCTGGACCCGGAGCTGGCACAGCGCAAGCTGCAGCTGCACGAGGTGCTGGGCACGGTGCACCCCGATGACCTGGACGGGCTGACGGCGGCCATCGAGCATGCCGTGCGGCATGGCGGCCGCTTCGCGCATCAGTACCGCACGCGCGGCACCGACGGGGGTTACCACTGGCTGGAGAGCATCGGCCGCGTCGACCTGGACGAGAACGGGCGGGCACTGCGCTTCCCCGGCGTTCTCATCGACATCGACGAACGGCTGCGGGTGCAGGCCGAGCGTGACCAGGCCCAGGCCCTGCTGCGCTCCTTCGTTGAGGCCGCGCCAGGCGTGATGTATGCCAAGGATCGCCAGGGCCGCCTGCTGATGGGCAACAGCGGCACCACGGCACTGATCGGGCGCCCCCCGGCGGAGTATGTCGGGCGCACCGATGCCGAGCTGTTGGCCAACCCCGCCCAGGCTGCGGCGGTGATGGCAACCGACGAGCGGGTAATGTCCAGCGGCCGCAGCGAGCAGGTGGAAGAAGAAGTCAGCTTTCCGGACGGCCGCCGGGCCTGGTGGCTGTCGACCAAGGCGCCGCTGCGCAACGATGCTGGCGAAGTGATCGGCCTGGTCGGCACCTCGCTGGACATCACCGACCGCAAGTCCGCCGAGGCCGAGCGTCTTGACATCGAGGAACGCTATCGACTGGCCGCGCAGGCCACCAACGATGCGGTATGGGACTGGCGCATTGCCGACGGACACGTTGTCTGGAACGAGGCGCTGTCCAGCTTGTTCGGGCACTCGATGACGGAAACCAGCGCGCAGTGGTGGCTCGACCACATCCACCCCGAAGACCGCGACCGCATCGACCGCAACATCCACAGCGTCATCGACGGGGACGGCAGTACCTGGAACGGCGAGTATCGCTTACGGCGCGCCGATGGCAGCTATGCCGCTGTGCTGGATCGTGGCGCGGTGCTGCGCGACGCTGACGGGCGGCCGCTGCGGATGATCGGTGCGATGCTCGACCTGTCCGGGCGCAAGGCGGCTGAAGCAGCGCTGGCCGAGGGCGAGGAGCGCTTGCGGCTGGCCACGGAAGCAGGCGAGCTTGGGTTATGGGACATGGACTTGGTGCAGAGAGTCCTGCGCTGGCCCGCGCGCATGAAGGCGATGTTCGGCATCTCCCCGCACGCGGAGGTGGACATCGAGGATTTCCGCAACGGCCTGCATCCGGACGATCGTGCCGCGACGCTGGCAGCACTCGATGCATCCGCCGACCCGCAGAAGCGTGCCAACTACGATGTGGAATACCGCACGGTCGGCAAGGAAGACGGCGTGGTGCGCTGGGTCGCAGCCAAGGGTCGGGGCATCTTCGAGGCCGGGCGCTGTGTACGCCTGCTGGGCGTGGCCATCGACATCACCGCACGCAAGGCGGCCGACGAGCGCCTCCGCGAGTTGAACGAGCAGCTGGAGGCGCGGGTGCGGGCCGAAGTGGCCGAGCGCATGCGCGTGGAAGACGCGCTGCGGCAGAGCCGCAAGATGGAAGCCGTCGGCCAGCTCAGCGGTGGCATCGCCCACGACTTCAACAACATGCTGGCCACGGTGATCGGACCGCTGGACCTGCTGGCGCTACGCATCGGCGACGGTGATGCGCGCGCGCTGCGCTACATCGAAATGGCCCTGGACGGCGCCCAGCGCGCCGCCCAGCTGACCCAGCGACTGCTGGCCTTCTCGCGCCAGCAGCCGCTGCAGCCGGTGGCCCTGGACGTGAACCATCTGGTGGCCGGGATGACCGATCTGCTGGTGCATTCGCTCGGCAGCAGCGTCATCCTCGAAACCGTGCTGGGTGGCAGCCAGTGGTGGACGCACGCCGATGCCAATCAGCTGGAGAACGTCATCCTCAACCTGGCGATGAATGCGCGCGATGCCATGCCGGGGGGTGGCCGCCTGACGCTGCAGACCAGCAACTGCCAGATCGGCCTGGCCAGCGTGGTCGAGCACGGCGGCGTCCCCGTCGGCGACTACGTGCGCATTGCGGTGACCGACACCGGCGGCGGCATGGCGCCGGAGGTGATGGCACGCGCGTTCGATCCGTTCTTCACTACCAAGCCGGTTGGCCAGGGCACCGGCCTTGGCCTGTCGCAGGTCTACGGCTTCGTGCAGCAGTCCAGCGGGCACGTCCGCCTGCAATCCGCGCCCGGCGCGGGAACCACCGTCATCATCTACCTTCCGCGGCTGCTGGCCGGGGTGGACGCACCACCACCGGCCAAGGCCGATGTGGCACCGCTGTCCGGCGGTGGCGCCGAGCAGATTCTGGTGGTGGACGATGACGCAGCGGTACGCGCGTTCTCGGTCGATGCACTGTCCGAACTCGGCTACCGGGTGCTGTCAGCCGATGGGGCTGCCAGCGCTCTGCCCCTGCTTGAAGCCCACCCCGGCATCGCATTGCTGTTCACCGATGTGGTGATGCCGGAAGTCAACGGCCGTCAGCTTGCCGACGAGGCCCTGGCGCGGTACCCGCACCTGAAGGTCCTGTTCGCCACCGGCAACAGCCGCAACGCCCTGGTTGACGACGGCGTGCTCGACGTAAATGTGCAGCTGATCGGCAAGCCCTTCACGATCGGCGACCTGGCTACCCGCGTGCGCGCCGCGCTCTCCGCGGAGCACTGAGCCTCAGTGCTTCCCGTGGGGGCAGCCAAGGCAGCCTCGCCAACCCACCATGGGTCAGGGCCAGCGTGCCGAGCTCGAACTCGGCCTGCGCGGCTGCCGGACCGAACCCGCGACGCAACAGACTGAATGGGAGGCTCTGAGGGACTTCACCGCCTGCCTACCTCCGCACAGCCATGCTGACACGCAATCCCGTCAGCCGACTGCAGCCAGCGGAGTCACGATGAATCCCCCTTCCAAGCTTCCGCTCACGCGGCGCGACATGCTTAAGCTCAGTGCGGGCTCGGCCACCACCATGGCCATGCCCTCCGCTGTCGCGGCCGCCGCCGAGGCCGACCGCTCCTCCGCACGCGCCCCGGTCACCATGCAGGTGACCTTCAAGGTGAACGGTGCTAGCCGCTCCCTACTGCTCGACACCCGGGTCACCCTGCTAGATGCGCTGCGTGAGCACCTGCAGCTGACAGGCACGAAAAAAGGCTGCGACCATGGGCAGTGCGGTGCCTGCACGGTCCTAGTTGACGGCCATCGCATCAATGCGTGCCTGACTCTGGCCGTGATGCATGAGGGCGCCAGCATCACCACCATCGAGGGCATGGGATCACCTGGCAACCTCAGCGACATGCAGGCCGCCTTCGTCAAGCATGATGGTTTCCAGTGCGGGTACTGCACGCCGGGCCAGATCTGCTCGGCCGTGGCGGTGCTCGATGAGATCCAGCGGGGTGTCCCCAGCCACGTCACTGCACGGCTGGACGAGCCTGCGGCCCTGACATCTGAAGAGATCCGCGAACGGATGAGCGGCAATATCTGCCGCTGCGGCGCCTACTCCAACATCATCGAAGCGATCCAGGATGCCGCGGGGAAGCGCTCATGAGGGCATTCACTTTTGAACGCCCCGCCAGCGCGGCCGATGCCATTGCCGCCGCCACGCGCGCACCGGGCGCACGCTTCATCGCAGGGGGCACCAACCTGCTCGACCTGATGAAGCTGGAAGTGGAAACGCCGACGCATCTGATCGATGTCAACGGGCTGGGCATGGATGGTATCGAAGCGACGGCCGACGGCGGCCTCCGGATCGGTGCACTCGTGCGCAATACCGATCTGGCCGCAGACGCCCGCGTCCGCCGCGACTACGGCTTGCTGACCCGGGCGCTGGTGTCGGGTGCCTCGGGACAGCTGCGCAACAAGGCAACCACGGCAGGCAATCTGCTGCAACGCACGCGCTGCCCCTACTTCTACGATACGGCCCAGGCCTGCAACAAGCGCCTGCCGGGCAGCGGCTGTGCCGCAGTTGGAGGCGCAAGCCGGCAACTGGCGATCATCGGCGGCAGCGCAGACTGCATCGCCACGCATCCCAGCGACATGGCGGTCGCCATGATGGCATTGGGCGCATCGGTGGAAACACTGCGTGCCGACGGCGCGCGTCGGCTCATCGCGCTGGATGCACTGTACCGCCCGCCGGGAGCAACGCCACACCTTGAGACCACGCTGGTGCGTGGCGAGCTGATCCAGGCGGTGATCCTGCCTCCCCCGGCAGGTGGCAGCCAGGTCTATCGGAAAGTGCGTGACCGCGCTTCCTACGCGTTTGCGCTGGTTTCGGTTGCTGCCATCGTGCAGGCCGATGGCAGCGGACGCATCGCGCTGGGCGGCGTGGCCTACAAGCCATGGCGCAGCGACGCCGCCGACGCCGCGCTGCCGCAGGGAGCCAAGGCGGTCATGTCGACGCTGCTGCAGGGTGCGGCACCGACCGACCAGAACCGCTTCAAGGCGGTGCTGGCCGAACGCACGCTGGCATCCATCCTGCAGGACGTGAGGGCGCACGCATGAAGTTCACTACGCCTGCTGGCACCAATCCCATCGATGCAAAAAAGGTCGTCGGGCAACCGCATCCCCGCATCGACGGTCCATTGAAAGTCTCGGGAAAGGCAACCTACGCCTACGAGTGGTACGACGCGCTGCCCGAAACGCCGGCTTACGGCGTGGTGGTCGGCGCAGGGATCGCCACCGGAACCATCGCGTCACTGGATCTTGAGCCCGCCCGCCGCTCGCCAGGCGTCCTGGCCATCGTCACTGCCGACACTGCGGGGCCGCTGCAGCGCGTGAAGCGAAACGCTGCGCCGCTGCTCGGTGGCCCGACCATCAGCCACTATCATCAGGCGCTGGCGGTGGTGGTTGCCGAGACCTTCGAGCAGGCACGCGCGGCGGCCGCCAAGGTCCGCGTGCGCTATGCGCCCCGGCACGGCTCATTCGACCTGGCTGCGGCCCGCAAGGATGAGGCGGCACTGAAAACGGCCGAACCCGATGCCCGGGTGGGCGATTTCGAAAAGGCGTTCCAGCAGGCCGACATCACCCTCGATGTGACGTATCACACTCCTGATCAGTCACACGCCATGATGGAGCCGCATGCAACGCTGGCGGCCTGGGACGGTGACCACCTGACCGTATGGACATCCAACCAGATGATCGACTGGGGTCGAACGGACCTGGCCAGGACGCTGGGCATACCCAAGGACAATGTACGGCTGGTTTCGCCTTACATTGGCGGCGGCTTCGGCGGAAAGCTGTTCCTGCGCTCCGATGCCCTTCTCGCAGCGCTCGCGGCACGTGCGGCGAAGCGCCCGGTCAAGGTGGCGCTGCAGCGCCCGCTGGTCGCCAACAATACGACCCACCGCCCCGCGACCATCCAGCGCATCCGGCTGGGCGCATCCCAAAACGGAACGTTGACCGCCATCGGACACGAATCCTGGTCAGGCAACCTGCCGGGCGGCTCGCCCGAGGAAGCCGTGCAGCAGACCCGCTTTCTGTATGCCGGCGCGCATCGGCTGGCGGCCATGCGATTGGCTGCGCTGGATCTTCCCGAAGGCAATGCGATGCGCGCGCCCGGCGAGACGCCCGGACTGATGGCCCTGGAAATCGCCATGGATGAGATGGCAGAGAAGGTCGGACTGGATCCGATCGAGTTCCGCATCCGCAACGATACGCAGGTCGACCCCAGCGATCCGTCTCGCCCATTTTCGCAGCGACAACTGGTGCAGTGCCTGCAGTCGGGCGCCTCGCGCTTCGGCTGGGAGCGTCGCAGCACTGTCCCGGCCGCCAATCGAGATGGACGCTGGATGGTCGGCATGGGTGTGGCAGCGGGCTTCCGCAACAACCTGGTGATGAAGTCCGGCGCGCGCGTGCGCCTCGCCACTGATGGGCACGTGACCGTCGAGACCGACATGACCGATATCGGCACCGGTAGCTACACCATCATCGGCCAGACCGCTGCAGAGATGCTGGGTGTTCCCTTGGAACAGGTCACGGTGAAGCTGGGCGACTCGCGCTTTCCGGTTGCCGCCGGCTCCGGTGGCCAGTGGGGTGCCAACAGTTCTACTGCAGGTGTCTACGCGGCCTGCATGGCATTGCGGACCAAGGTCGCCAGCGCTCTGGGAATGGATGCTGCCGTGGCACGGTTCGAAGACGGCCATGTCATCGATGGGCAACGACGCGCTGCCCTGACAGAGGCAACTCGCAGTGGCGAAGTCGTTGCCGAGGACAGCATCGAGTTTGGCACCCTGCAGGAGAAGTTCCAGCAATCGACCTTCGCCGCGCATTTCGTCGAGGTGGGCGTTGATGTCGCGACAGGCGAAACGCGCATCCGGCGGATGCTGGCCGTCTGCGCTGCGGGGCGCATCCTCAATCCGACCACGGCGCGCAGCCAGGTCATCGGCGCGATGACGATGGGCATCGGCGCTGCGCTGTCGGAAGAGCTGGTCGTCGACCCGCGCCTGGGCTTCTTCGTCAACCATGACCTGGCAGGCTACGAGGTTCCGGTGCATGCCGATGTGCCGCACCAGGAGGTGGTGTTCCTCGACGAGGCCGATGCCGTGTCCTCGCCCATGAAAGCCAAGGGCGTCGGCGAGCTGGGCTTGTGCGGTGTCAGTGCCGCCATCGCCAACGCCGTCTACAACGCAACCGGTGTACGGGTCAGGAATTACCCGCTGACGCTGGACAAGCTGCTGGCAGGCCTGCCGGACCTCGCATGACCACGGCGCTCTTTCCGGCGCCGCTGGACCTTGAAACGGGCAATGCGCGGCCCGCCCTGCGCGCTGCCTCCGATGCGGCGCGCATGCGCTCTCCGGCGGTGCTGGCCATCGTGGTGAAGACCGAGGGCTCGACCTACAGCCGTGCGGGCACCTGCGTCTTGTTTGCCGGCGACGAACAGGTCGGCTGGCTCAGTGGCGGCTGCCTCGAACCGGAACTCGCACGTGCGGCCCGCAGGGTCGCAGAGGAAGGGCAGCTCAGCTGGGTAAAGATTGATACCCGCGATGATGCTGCGCTGTTCTCCGGCAACGCTGTGGGCTGCCGCGGCTGCCAGTGGATCGCGCTGCTGCCATTGAATGAGTTGCCGGGCCTGGCAGGCTGTCTGGAGGCCTGGCTGCAGGGCCGCGACACCCTGTACATGTCCCTGGCAACCACGGGTCTTGTAGAAGGTCGCTGCGCTGGATCTTCGTTCTGCACCCAAGTGCCGGTGCTCGAGAGCGACGAGGCCATCGACACCAGTGCATGGCGCCTGCAGTGGCACCGGCCACCGCTGGTACAGCTGCATGGCGCTGGACCTGAGGCCTTGACGCTGGTGCCGATGCTGGAACACCAGGGCTGGCTCATACAGATCGTGGAGCCGCGAAGGGCGTGGCAGGCGCGCCTGCCATTGGTGCAGCAGAACATCGAGGTGCAAGCAGACCGCCAGGTGGATGCGGCACTGGTCATGCACCACAACTTCGAGCTGGACCTGGATGCGTTGCGATTGCTTGCCCTATCAGGAATTCCTTTCATCGGGTTGTTGGGCCCTCGCCAGCGCAGGGAGGATCTGTTCAAGGTGCTGAATGCAGAAACGCGCGCCGCACTTCAGCCCCGGCTGCGCTCACCCATCGGCCTGGCACTGGGCGGACGGGGGCCCGAGGCGATCGCCCTGAGCATCACCGCCCAGCTGCAGGCATGGCGTCATGGCAGCGCACTGGGCGGTACATGAGCGGGCACGCTGCTGTGGTGCTCGCCGCCGGGCTGAGCCATCGGCTGGGCCGACCCAAGCAGTGGCTTCAGGTCAATGGCGAATCACTGCTGCGGCGCGCAGCGCGGCTGGCGTCTGAGACACATCCGGACGTGCTTGTCGTACTGACGCCGCAGGACCCTGCCTTCGGTTGGGAGCTGACCGGACTGCGTGCCATCCAGGTGCAGAATCCCACACCCGGGCTGGGGATCGGCAGCAGCCTCCTGCTGGCAGCGCCGCACCTTGGTTCCGCCCGCCGGGTGCTGGTGCTGGTCTGTGACCAGCCTCGCCTCCATGCAGCACATCTTCGTGCCCTGCTCGACGCCGCCGCCAGCACGCCGTGCCATTGCGCGGCCACGCTGGAAGGCGGTGTGCCGGGCTCGCCGGCCGTCGTCCCCGCCGCCTGGTTCAACGACCTGCCGCAGGGCGGCAGCGAACACGGTTTCGGTCGCCGCCTGCGGCAGACCCCGGGCGTCGCCCTTTGTGCCAGCGACGTGTGCCTTCGTGACATCGACAACCCGGATGATCTACGCGCCGCATCTGCCGCCGGGTGGATCGATACGCCGCCGGAATGACGACCGGTAGCGCCGGGCCATGCCCGGCGAGCGCAGCGGCACCTGAAGGCCTTCGCCAGGCGCGGCCCGACGCGACCACGGCGGCGTCGATACGGTCGCGGCGCTGGACCAGGCGGGCGGTGATGACCGGCCACGCTGCGGCCGCGTGCGCGCCCGGCAGCTAGACCGCGGCCCGCACCACCACATGGGCGTCGCGCAGATCGGACAGGCTGTCGCCCAGACGCTGCAAGCTGCGCTCCTCGTCCTTCAGCTCCATCTCCGAATCCTGCAACAGCGCCAGCAGCGCCCGCAGGCGGCGGATCGCCTTGCGCGCGGCATGGATGGCGGCATGCGGATCGTCCGACGCCGACAATGCCGCGATGATCGAGCGGCACTCCTGCGTCGCCCGTTTTCGAACCAAGGGGCCAGGGTCTGCTGCGGACATCGGGACTGCCCCGCGTGGGTGAATTCGCAGTGTAGCCCCAGCCCCGGTCTGCCCCGTTCACATTGCACCGGCCACGCGCGGGGGCCCTGCATCCGCACGCCACCCTCACGCCGCCCCCCACAGCCGGCGCTATGCTCCGCCGGTGCGGGAGGCTGCCGCACCACGCGCAGATCAGCGGTTTCAGCGTTCCCCAACGAGGATTCCATGATGGCCAAGCTCTTTCGGCACTACGGGCTGCTGGCGCTGTGCAGCCTTGCCCTCCCTGCCGCTGCCGTGGCCCAGGACGCGTCGATCGGATTCGGCCAGGACTCCACCACCACGCAGTCATCCAGCAGCAGCTCGCAGACCACCGTCACCGCCCAGTCGGACACCGGCACCGGCACCGGCAAGGATGGCAGCGACCAGACGCAGGGCGATTCCGGTTTCGGCAACATGGGATCGATGACCACCGAGACCACGACCACCGGCAGTTCGCATTCGGAATCACGCAGCCACGTTTCCGACGTGGAAGTGGACATTGGCCGCCCCGACAACCGCGGTGACGACTGGGGCCATGACCGCCACCGCGGTGGCCCCCCGATCAACGACAGCGATCTGTTCGGCGACTGGACGCTGGGTCAGGAGAACGGCAGCAGCTGCACCATCACCCTGAAGGACAGCCAGTGGTTCGGCGGCTACGGCGCGTGGGTGCCGGCTGGCTGCCCCGATGGCTTCTACCCGGTCAACCGCTGGCTGCTGTCCGGCAACCAGCTGCTGCTGACCGATACCAGCAACCAGGTCATCGGCCGCTTCCGCCCGAGCGGTGGCGGACGCTGGTCGGGCCGCCGCGAGTCGGACGGCACCCGCATCTACCTCAACCCGCGGCAGCGTTGAGCGGACCGTATACGCGGCACGGACACCCCCCATCGCACCATGGGGTGTCCATTCCACCTGCCCCCTGACATGGCCGCTCCCACAGGCTCACGCCTGGTCGTCTACGCCGCACTGTTCGGCAACCTTGCCATCGCCATCGCCAAGTTCGTCGCCGCCGGCATCTCCGGCAGTTCGGCCATGCTGAGCGAAGGCGTGCATTCGCTGGTCGATACGCTCAACGAGGTCCTGCTGCTGTACGGCCTGCGCCGTGCCGAGAAGTCACCCGACACGCTGCATCCGTTCGGTTATGGGCGTGAGCTGTATTTCTGGAGCTTCATCGTCGCCCTGCTGGTGTTCGCCGCCGGCGCCGGTGTATCGGCCTACGAAGGCATCCAGCACATCCGCCATCCGCAGCCAGCCACGAACCACGCCCTCAGCTACACAGTGCTGGGCATATCACTGCTGTTCGAGGGCAGCTCGTGGTACATCGCCCTGCGCGAGTTCCGCCGCAGCAAGGGGGCGATGGGCTACTTCGAGGCCTTCCGGCGCAGCAAGGACCCGTCCACTTTCACGGTGCTGCTGGAAGACAGCGCGGCGCTGCTCGGCCTGGGCTTCGCGCTCGCCGGACTGCTCGCTGCGCAGCTGCTGGACATGCCCGTGCTCGACGGAGTGGCCTCGCTGTGCATCGCCGCCGTGCTCGCGGTGACCGCCTTCCTGCTTGCCCGCGAAACCAAGGGCCTGCTGGTGGGTGAGCCGGCGCACCCGGCGGTGGCAAAGCGGATCATGGCGGTGGCGGCGACCGATCCCGATGTGCTGCGTGCCAATGGCGTGACCACCATGCAGATGGGTCCGGAACAAGTGGTCGCCATGCTCAGTGCCGAGTTCGAGGACGACCGCCGCACACCGCAGATCGAAGCCTGCATCACCCGTATCGAGACGGCGGTCAAGGACGAATTTCCCGAGCTGGTGGCATTGTTCGTCAAGCCGCAGACCCCGGAAGTCTTCGCTGCACGGCGGGCCGCCCTGACGAAACACACCTGAGACGCGGTCGGCCGACCTCACGCGGGCATCACCAAGCAACGCGGGATGCTAACAATTACCCCACTAGCGTGGGGCCTGCCCCGCCCTTCCCCGCAGAAGCCAGCGCGCCAGTTATGGATGAAGCTTTCCGACTTTGCGAGATCGAACGTCTGGGAGTTCTCGACACTCCGTCCGAACCCGTCTTCGATGCGATCGTGGCCGCCGCCCAGGCCGCCACCGGCATGCCGATGGGCCTGATCTCCATCGTTGCCGAGCACCGGCAATGGTTCAAGGCCAATATCGGACTGCCGGATACCAGCGAAACGCCGCGCGACATTTCCTTCTGCACGCACGCCATCGAGCGCGACGCGTTCATGGAGGTTCCCGATGCGCGCCAGGATCCTATGTTCGCCGGTAATCCGCTGGTCACCGGCGGGCCGCGCATTCGCCATTACGCCGGCATCCCGGTCAGTAGCGCGCAGGGCGCACGCATCGGAACCCTGTGTCTGTTCGACACAATGCCCGGCGTCCTTTCACCCTCGCAGCGCGAACTGATGGTGCACCTGGGCCGGGTCACCACCCAGGTACTGGAACAGCGCGCCACGCTGCTGCTGAAAGTCGACCAGGCGCAGCGCCTGCACAGCGACCTCAAGCGCAGCGAGGATTTCCTCGAACGTACCAATACTGCGGCCAAGGTCGGTGGCTGGGAACTGGATCTGACCAGCAACGAGGTGCGCTGGACCCGCGAAACCAAGCAGATCCATGGCGTGCGGGCCAGCTACCAGCCGACCCTGGACAGCGCCCTCTCGTTCTACCGCGAGGACAGCCGCGCCATCATCAGGGCCTCGGTGCAGCGCTGCATCGAAGCGGGAACCCCGTGGGAAGTGCAGCTGCCAATGGCCACCGCCGACGGCCGCGCGATCTGGACGCGCGTGGTCGGCAGCCGCCAGCAGGTCGAGGGGCGGCCACGCCTGGTCGGGGCCATCCAGGACATCACCGAGGAACGCGCGGTGCTGGACGCGCTGGAGGCCAGCGAGGTGCGCTTCCGGCGCCTTTTCCACTACAGCCTGGGCCTGATCTGCACGCACACCCTCGATGGCACTGTGACCTCGGTGAACCCGGCGGCGGTACAGTCGCTGGGGTTCCCCGAGAGCCAGATGGTCGGCCGCAGCCTGTGCGACCTGATGCCTGCGGACAAGCGCGATGCCTTCAAGGCCTATCTGGCGCGGATCGAGAGCAACCACACCGACGCCGGCGTGATCGAGCTGATCGCCGCCGATGGCAGCCGCCGCTACTGGGCCTACAACAACGTCCTCGACAGCGAGGCGCACCCGCCCTTCGTGCTCGGCCACGCGCAGGACGTCACCGCGCTGCGGCAGCAGGAAGAACGCCTGCGCGAACTGTCCCAGCGCGACCCGCTGACCCTGTGCCACAACCGCCGCTACCTGCACCGTCTGGAACAGCTGGAGACCGAATCCTGGGCCTGCGTAGTGTTCGACCTGGACCACTTCAAACAGGTCAACGACACCCAGGGCCATCGTCGCGGCGATGCCGTCCTTGTCGAGTTTGCTGCCTTCCTGCGCTCGCCCCTGGGTGCCGGGGAAAGCGAAGTCCGGCTGGGCGGCGATGAATTCATGGTGGTGCTGATCCAGCCGGCCCGCGAGCGCCTGCAGGCGCTGCTGGACTGGTACGAGCATAACGCCGGCCTCGCCCCGATCGCGTTCTCCATGGGCGCCGCCACGCATGCCCCTGGCGAGCTGGTCGCCGACACCATCCATCGCGCCGACAACGGGTTGTACAGCGCCCGCGAGCGGGTCCGTCGGGTCCATCGCGAGAATGACGGCTTGGTGCGGGCGACGTCTGCGTCCACATCCGATTAAGCCTTCCATCACGCCCTCCAGCGAGCGCTGCGGGCACCCTGTCTGCAGGTTCCACGGAGACAGTGCCATGCCCAATACCGGGCGTTTTTTCGTATTGGCTCTCGATGCAGACAGGGGCCCCGCAGGCGTCATCGTGCAGATCCGTTCGATGGCACTGCGTTGCGAAGCCTGCGGTGAGGTCTCGCGCAGCGAAGGTGCACAGATCGCGCGGCTGGATGGCGGCACCGTCCTCGCCTGCACTCATTGCGGCGCGACCCAGGCCGTGGCCAACGCGCGGCTGGCGGAGTGCGACCACGTCATGGCCGTCACCTCGTCGGCCGTCGCCACGGCCGGTGTGGCGCCGCTGCCAGGTCGAGGACGTGGATGACTGGAGAGGCGCCGGTCAGGATCCGCTGCCTGGCCCGTGCAGGAAGTCATTCATGCGCTGCAGTTCATCGTCCAGCGCCACGCGGAACGCTGCTTCGCGCGGCGCCTTGCCAGTGACGTAACCCAAGGCGGGTTGCATTCTGTCCTCGGACGCCGTGAGGTTGGCCCAGCCGATGATCTGGTCGCGCCACAACATCGGCAGTGCGTAATAGCCGAACCGCCGCTTCGCTGCGGGGGTGTAGGCCTCGAACTTGTAGGTCCAGCCCCAGAGCAGCTCGAAGCGGCGACGATCCCACGCCACCGGATCGAACGGGGCCAGCAGGCGAACCTGCTCATCCACGGCGAAGCGCCGCGAGCGCGGATTCTCTTCCACGGGCCAGTACCAGGTCGTCCCCTCGACAACGCCGCTGGCCAGCGTATGCCGGGCCTCTCGCAGCGCCTGCTGCAGCGGTGCCGCCAGGTGTGGCGCGCCATAGCCGAGCAGGCGCACCAGGTAGGTCAGGCTGGCAGCCGGCAGGGGCGCGTACTTGTGCACCACCACGTCGACCAGGGCGGCGGCACGCTGCGCCTGCGCGGCCGCGCCGGTGTCTACCTGTGGGTGATCGGCCACGCTGTAGATGCGTGTTCCGCTGTCGCGCCGCTGCACCCGCAGCATGCCGCGGTAGTGCATGCCATCGAGCAGATGGGTGCTGGCGTTGCTGGTGCCGCCCCAGTAGTTGGTCACCCGGCCATGCGCGAAGGCCTGGTCCACCTCGCGTGGATGCACGCTGCCACGCGCCCGAACGAATTCGAGGACCTCAGCCGCCCTGCGGCGGGTCGCCGCATCCCAAACCCGCGATGAGACCCGCGGGTGCATCAACGCCAGCAGTTCGCGCGGCAGAAAACCATAGTTGACCAGGCAATCCTCTTCCACCGGCAGGCGCGCGTAGCGTCGTTCCAGATCACCGGCCCGATAGCCCTTGACCCGATGGCGCAGGGTCAGATCCTGGGCGCGGGCCGGTGCCCGGATGGGATCGGCCTGCACGAACCCGAGGCGACGGATGGCCGCCAGCAGGGTTGTTGGCCTGAACAGCGTGCGCGCAATGGCATGGCGGCGCAGATCATCGAGGGTCGGTGTAGCGGGCATGCCCCATTGTCGGCGATCGCTCAGCGGCCGACCACCATCACATAGCCCGCCAGCACCGCCAGATGGCCCACGTAGTAGAGGTAAAATGACCAGCGCCAGCGTGGCACCCGCCACGGCACCCGGGCCACTGCCCACAGCAGTGGCACCGCCAGCAGCGCCCAGCCGTTGCCATTGGTCCAGCACAGCGCGGCCAAGGCCACCAGCGGCAGCCACCACAGCCGGTTGCGGAACGCGATCCAGCCCAGCACCACCAGCGCCACACCCGCCCACTGGTAGTCGACCAGCATCGGCAGCACGCCACCCGCCAGCAGTATCAGCCAGGCCCGGCCCTGCGCCAGCGCGAGCACGGCCAGCGCCGCAACGACGAAGGTCAGCAGTATGTTCAACGGAAGTGGCTGACCGAAGGCCAGCAGATGCAGCGGCTGGGCAATCGCCCCCCAGAGCAGCAGGCGCCGGATCGATCTGCCGAGGTCAGCGCCGGGCTGGGCCAGGTTGCAGGCCATCACCAGCGCGAACAGCGGAAACGCGACGCGCCCCAGCTCGCTGACAACCGGCACATAGCCACCGAACACGACCTTGGCGACGTGGTCGCCGGTCATCAGCACAAGCGCGACCCATTTCAGCAGCTCGCGTCCGCCACTGCTGAGCGTATACGGCACTACGCCCTGCTTCGCTGCATCCTGCTGGTCCATGCCGCTCCCGGAGTGATGGCAGCCTGCGCGCGCACGGCCGTCCCTGTACGCCGAGGATACTGGAACCACGCGCGATGCGACGCCGTCCTGCAGGCACCGCTATGCTTGTCGTTCCTGCACGTGAGACACCGCCATGCGTACGCTCTTTCCGCCGATCACGCCTTACCGCGAGCATCGCCTTGCCGTGGACGCACTGCATACGCTGCATATCGAAGAGTGCGGCAACCCGGAGGGCATCCCCGCCGTGTTCCTGCATGGTGGCCCGGGGGCCGGCGTCTCGCCCACGCATCGTCGCTTCTTCGACCCGGCGCGGTACCGCATCGTGCTGATCGACCAGCGCGGCTGCGGTCGCTCCACGCCGTTCGGCGAACTGCGTGACAACACCACCGCGCACCTGGTGGAGGACATCGAGCGGGTGCGCGCGCACCTCGGTATCGAGCACTGGCTTGTGTTCGGCGGCTCCTGGGGTTCCACCCTTGCCCTCGCCTATGCGCAGGCGCATCCGGAGCGCGCAACCGGCGTGATCGTGCGGGGTGTATACCTGGGTCGCGCCGAGGAGAACGCCTGGTTCGCCGAGGCTGACGGCGGCGCCCGCTGGATCTTCCCCGAACGCTGGGCGCGCTACGAAACGCATATTCCCGAGGACGAGCGTGGCGACCTGATTGCCGCGTACTGGAAGCGGCTGGACAGCGCCGACCAGGACACACGCATTGCCGCGGGCCTTGCCTGGCTGGGATGGGAAGACCACGCCGCCACGCTGGTGCACGATGTCGATGCGGTCTCCGATGCCGATCCGCTGGATATCCTGGCCAAGGCCCGCATCGAAGCGCACTACTTCCGCCACAACGCATTTCTCGAGCACGGCCAGCTGCTGCGCGACGTCGATCGCATCCGCCACCTGCCCGCAGTGATCGTGCAGGGGCGCTACGACATCATCTGCCCGGCCCGCAGCGCCTGGGACCTGTCCTGCGCCTGGCCGGAAGCCCGGCTGGAGATGGTGCTGTCCGGGCACAGCGCGACCGAACCGGCCACCACCGACGCGCTGGTCCGCGCGACCGACGCCTTCGCGGACCGTTCCACAGGTCTGTAGATCCACGCCATGCGTGGATGCCGTCGCGACCCCAGTAGATCCACGCCATGCGTGGATGCCGTCGCAACCCCAGTAGATCCACGCCATGCGTGGATACCGTCGCGACCCCCAGTAGATCCACGCCATGCGTGGATACCGTCGCGACCCCCAGTAGATCCACGCCATGCGTGGATGCCCCTGAGCGCAGGCAGCAGTGCCGACCAGAGGTCGGCACCCACCGCGGCAGAGAGCGCCCTTTATACCAACGTATATCCGCGCTTACCCACGGGCATCTAGGCCCGGCGCGGCCGCGCGCGGACAATAGCGCCACCGGCCACCACAGACCCCACCGAAGGAGACGCTGATGGACCCCGACCCTGCCGGGCGCACCGCGCCCCGGAGTGCCGCCCCCTGTTTCCTGCTGGCGCCTATCGCCGGTCCCTGTCCGCACGCGTGATGGGGGCCCCGGGCGTCGCCTGCCCGGAGTTTCCCCATGTCCTACAAGATCCTCTACATCAGCCTGCGCCGCCTGATCGGTGAGCGCGATGTCGCCGGCCTGCGCAGCCGCCTGCTGCAGCGCGGCCCGGTGCTGTTCGCCCATGCGTTGGCGCTCGGCTCACCGCGGGTCGTCGCCGACGCGCTGTCGATGCTGCCGATCAGCGAGCGCATCACCGTGCTGCGCCACCTGCCCCACCCCCTGCGCGACGCCATGAAGCCCCTGTGCATTGGTGGCAGCCAGCGCCTGCACCTGCAGCCGTGGTCGCCGTCCGTGCTGGCCCTGCGCCGCGCCTGACCCACGCTACTTCGCGACCCGGCACGCCCGGGTCGGCACTTTCGAGGATGATCCCATGAGCCTGCTCAACGCTTGGTTCAACGCCTTCCTGCGCAGCCGCCGCGCGGGCAGCCTGTTCCGCCGCCGCGCCCTGCCAGAGGCCGGCTTTGGCCGTGGTGCGGCAGATGCCGCGCCCTCCGCGCTCACCGATGGACTGCTGACCCTGGCCCGCCTCGATGAATCCCGCCTGCTGGCCGCGCTGGATTCGCACAGCGACGGCCTCAGCCCGCAGGAGGCCGCTGATCGCCTGGCCCGTCTCGGTCCAAATGAAGTCGATCACGAAAAGCCGCTGCCGTGGTGGCGCCATCTGTGGCAGTGCTACCGCAATCCGTTCAACCTGCTGCTCAGCGTGCTGGCGGCGGTGTCCTGGTTGACCGAGGACGCCAAGGCCACGGCGGTGATCGCTGCGATGGTGGTGCTCTCCACCCTCATCCGCTTCGTGCAGGAGGGCCGCTCCAACCGCGCGGCCGAGCGGCTGAAGGCGCTGGTCGGCAACACCTCGCGGGTCCTGCGCCGCAGCGCGGGCACCGAAGCGGCGGAACTGGCCGACCAGTACTTCGGCGCGCACCTGCACAGCCGTCGCCCCTCGCGCCTGCTGGACCTGCCGATCCGTGCACTGGTACCGGGCGACCACATCGTGCTCTCGGCCGGCGACATGATCCCGGCCGACTGCCGCGTGCTGAGCGCCAAGGACCTGTTCGTCGCTCAGGCGGCGATGACCGGCGAGTCGCTGCCGGTGGAGAAATTCGCCAGCCCCGGTGACGCCGAGGCCGGCCTGATGGAACAGGCCAACCTGTTGTTCATGGGCACCAATGTGGTGTCCGGCACGGCCACGGCGGTAGTGCTGGCCACCGGCAACCGCACCTACTTCGGCACGCTGGCCCAGCGCAGCACCGCGACCGAGCGTTCGCCGACCGCGTTCCAGGCGGGGGTCAACAGTGTCAGCTGGCTGCTGATCCGCTTCGCCCTGGTGATGGTGCCGTTCGTGCTGCTCGTCAACGGCTGGACCAAGGGCGACTGGACCGAAGCCTTCCTGTTCGCGCTGTCGGTGGCGGTCGGGCTGACCCCTGAGATGCTGCCGATGATCGTCACCTCCACCCTCGCCAAGGGCGCGGTGCTGCTGTCGCGGCAGCGGGTCATCGTCAAGCGCCTGGACGCGATCCAGAACTTCGGTGCGATGGAGGTGCTGTGCACCGACAAGACCGGCACCCTCACCCAGGACCGCATCGCGCTGGAGCGCCACACCGATGTGTTCGGCCAGGATTCGGAGGACGTGCTCAAGTTCGCCTACCTCAACAGCCACTTCCAGACCGGGCTCATCAACCTGCTCGACCGTGCCGTGCTCGAGCACGTGGAGCTGCAGAGCTCGCTGCGGCTGTCGCAGGACTACCGCAAGGTCGACGAGATTCCGTTCGACTTCCAGCGCCGCCGCATGTCGGTGGTGGTGGCCGAGCGCGAGGATCACCACGAGCTGATCTGCAAGGGCGCGGTGGAGGAGATGCTGGCGGTGTGCAGCACCGTGCGCGAGGGCGACATCGACCAGCCGCTGGATGCGGCGCGGCTGGCGCGGGTGCGGCAGACCACCCAGGAACTGAACGAACAGGGCCTGCGCGTGGTGGCCGTTGCGATGAAGGAGACCGCGGCCAGCCAGTCGGTGTATTCGCAGGCCGATGAGTGCGGCCTGACCCTGGTCGGCTACGTGGCCTTCCTCGACCCGCCCAAGGAATCGACCGCGCAGGCCTTGCAGGCATTGGCCGCGCATGGCGTGGAGGTCAAGGTGTTCACCGGTGACAACGAGCTGGTGACCGCCCGTGTCTGCGCCCAGGTCGGGCTGGAGGTCGATGCCATCGTGACCGGGCCGCAGATCGAACGCATGGACGATGCTTCGCTTGCGCATGCCCTGCAGCAGCACCGGGTGTTCGCCCGCCTGACGCCGCTGCACAAGGAGCGGCTGGTGCGCTGCCTGCGCGCGCAGGGCAAGGTGGTCGGCTTCCTGGGCGATGGCATCAACGATGCCCCTGCCCTGCGGGCGGCCGATATCGGCATCAGCGTGGACAGCGCGGTGGACATCGCCAAGGAGGCGGCGGACATCATCCTGCTGGAAAAGAGCCTGATGGTGCTGGAGGAGGGCGTCATCCAGGGCCGGCGCACGTTCTGCAACATGCTCAAGTACATCCGCATGACCGCCAGTTCCAACTTCGGCAACGTGTTCTCGGTGCTGGTTGCTTCGGCGTTCCTGCCCTTCCTGCCGATGCTGCCGCTGCAGCTGCTGGTGCAGAACCTGCTGTATGACGTTTCGCAGGTCGCCATCCCGTTCGACAACGTGGACGAAGAGCTGGTGCGCCAGCCGTTGAAGTGGAACCCGGCCGACATCGGGCGCTTCATGGTGTTCTTCGGGCCGATCAGCTCGATCTTCGACCTCTGCTGTTTCGCGCTGATGTGGCATGTGTTCGACGCGCGCACGGTGGCCGACCAGAGCCTGTTCCAGTCCGGCTGGTTCGTGGTCGGCCTGCTCACCCAGACCCTGATCGTGCACATGATCCGCACGCCCAAGGTGCCGTTCCTGCAGAGCATCGCCGCGCCGGCCCTGCTTCTGATGACCGCGGCGATCATGGCCATAGGCGTGCTGCTGCCGATGAGCCCGCTGGCTGGCTACTTCAAGCTGCAGGCCCTGCCGCTGGGTTACTGGCCGTTCCTGGTTGCAATCCTGTTCGGCTATGCGGTACTGACCACGGCGATGAAGCGGCTCTACATCCGCCGCTACGGGTGGCAGTGATGCTGGGCCTGCAGGTGAACCTGCCACCGTTCGACGCCGGTGCGACGCTGGGCTCGCTGCTGAGCCTGACCGTGGCCTTCGTGCTCGGCGCCGCGATAGGGCTGGAGCGGCAGCTGCGCCAGCGCACCGCAGGGCTGCGCACCAACACGCTGGTGGCGGTGGGTGCAGCGGTGTTCGTCGATCTGGCGGTGCGCTTCCACGATCTGTACGGCGGCCCGCCCTCGCCGCTGCACGTGGTCGCCTACGTGATCTCAGGCGTTGGCTTCCTTGGCGCCGGCGCGATCATGAAGGACGGTGCACAGGTTTCGGGCCTGAACACTGCGGCCACGCTGTGGGGCTCGGCGGCGGTCGGTGCGTGTGCCGGCGTCAAGCTGCTGCCGGAAGCGGTGATGGCGGCGGTGTTCGTGCTGGCCGCCAACACCCTGCTGCGGCCGGTGGTCAACCGCATCCAGCGGCAGCCACTGGCACAGGGTTTCAGCGAGGCGACGTACGCGATCAACGTGGTCTGCCAGCGCGAACAACAGGCCGAGGTGCTGGACCGGCTGCTGTTGCTGCTCGAGCAGGCGCAGTACCCGGTGCGGGCGGTGGACCAGCGGCCGTTCGGCGAACGCGACGTGGAGATCGAGGCGGTGCTGTATGCGACCTCGGTCGATGCTGCGGAACTGGATGCGGTGCTGGAGAACCTGGCCGGCACGCCCGGCGTGTTGCAGGGGTTCTGGAATGCCAGCCTCGAAGAATGACCCACCCGGGTAATGCCGCTGGCGGGGCATTGCCGGCGTGATCGGCATCCACCGGTAGCGCCGGGCCATGCCCGGCGAGCGCGCAGCGCGTCGATGGCCAAAATCCGCCGGGCATGGCCCGGCGCTACCGCCCCGCTTATCATCCCCCCACCACCCGCCAGGGAGCTGTTCCCGATGCCGTCGCTGTCGCCCCGCCGCCCGCTGGCGCTGCTTGCCCTGATCGTGGTGATGGCGGCGATCTTCCTGCTTGACACCGTCACCGACTATGCCGTGGCCGCCGCCTGCTTCTACGCGGCGGTCATCCTCGCTGCCTCGCGGGTGATGGCCCCGCGCGGCCTGCTCATCCTGGCGGCCGCCTGCATCGCGCTCACCGGCCTGAGCTTCTTTCTCACCCGTTTCGGCACCTACCGTATCGGCCTGGTCAACTCGACCATCGGCATGCTGGTTATCGGCATCACCACCTGGCTGGTGCTGAAGACGGAAGCGGCCAAGGCGGCCGTGCAGGAAGCCCAGGCGCGCCTGCTGCGGGTTGCCCGCGCCTCCACGGTGGGCGAACTGACCACCTCGATCGCGCATGAAGTGAACCAGCCACTGGCCGCCATCGCCAGCAGCGCCGAAGCCAGCCAGCGCTGGTTGGCGCAATCGCCCCCCAATGTCGACAAGGCGCTGCAGGCCATCGCCCGCATCCTGTCCGATGCGCACCGCGCAAGTGACGTGATTGCCCGGATCCGCGGCCTGACCCAGGGCGCCGCGCCCGAACGCCGCGCCTTCGACCTGAACCAGGCCGTGCAGGACATGCTGGCCCTGTCACGCAATGAACTGGACCAGCACCAGGTGGATGTGGCGCTGCTGCTCGATGCCGACCTGCCGCCGGTGTTCGCCGATCCCGTGCAGGTGCAGCAGGTGATCGGCAACCTGCTGCTGAACGCGGTCGACGCGATGGCCCTGCTGCCGCCTGGTGAGCGCCGCATTGCGCTGGCGACGGCGCGCGATGGCCTCGGCCAGGTCAGCCTGAGCGTGCGCGACCGTGGCGTCGGCCTGCCCAGCGAACAGCCGGACCGCGTCTTCGATGCGTTCTGGACCACCAAGGACCATGGCCTCGGTCTGGGCCTCAGCCTGAGCCGTTCGATGATCGAGGCCAATGGCGGCCACATCCGTGCCGAGCGCCCGGCCGGCGGCGGTGCCTGTTTCGTGTTCGAGTTGCCGGCCGCCGGCAAGGATGACCATGCGTAAGCCCCTGCCACCGCCGGCCGAGCTGGCGCCCATCGTCTACGTCGTCGACGACGACGCGTCCGTGCGCGCGGCGCTGGAGGACCTGCTGGCCTCGATGGGCCTGGAGGTGCGCGCCTTCGCATCCACGCAGGCCTTCCTCGACCACCCGCGCGAGGATGCTCCGGCGTGCCTGGTGCTGGACGTGCGCATGCCCGGGCAGAGCGGCCTGGATTTCCACCGCAGCATGGCGGAACTGGGCTTGCAGCTGCCGGTGGTGTTCATCACCGGCCACGGCGACATCGCCATGGGCGTCAACGCGATCAAGGCCGGCGCCATCGAGTTCCTGACCAAACCTTTCCGCGACCAGGAGCTGCTGGACGCCATCCACAAGGGTATCGCGCTGGACCGCGAGCGCCGCCGCGAAGGCGAGGCGCTGGGCGAGCTGCAGGCACGCTGGCACACCCTCAGCGTGGGCGAGCGCGAGGTGGTCGACGGCGTGGTGCGCGGCCGGCTCAACAAGCAGATCGCCGCCGACCTGGGCGTCAGCGAGATCACGGTGAAGGTCCGTCGTGCGCAGGTAATGCGCAAGATGGAGGCGCGCACGTTGGTCGACCTGGTGCGCATGTATGACCGCCTGCAGGCTGCTGCGCCATGAACGCCTACGTAGCCCTGCTGCGTGCGGTGAACGTGGGCGGTACCGGCAAGCTGCCCATGGCCGGGCTGGTGGCTATGTGCATGGACGCGGGCTTTGAAGAGGTGCGCACCTACATCGCCAGCGGCAACGTGGTGTTCCGCAGCAGCGCGGACGAGGCGACGGTACGCGATGCCCTGGCGGCGCGACTGCAGGCCTACGCCGGCAGACCGGTGGGCGTGCTGGTGCGCAGCGCTGCGGAGATCGCCGACGTTGCCGCGCGCAACCCGTTCCCGCAGGCCGCCGGCAACCGCGTGGTGGCGCTGTTCGTCGATGGCCCGCTGCCCAGCGACCCGCTGCAGGGCGTGAAAGGCCTGCACGGCGAACAGCTGGCGCTGGGGCCACGCGCACTGTACGTGCACTACGGCGACGGCATGGCCGATTCGAAGCTGCGCATTCCCTGCGCTGCCCACGGCACCGCGCGCAACCTCAACACCGTGGCGAGACTGGCCGCGATGGCCGCTGCGCTGGGTTGAGAGTCCACTTCTTCATCGCCGACCCCAGCACCTGGCGCTCGGTGGCCGAGCCAACCATCGCGCTTATTGCAGCCATGAGCAATACGCGAAACGGGAAAAGAAGGGGCCGTGATAGCGTCGTTGCACCTTCACCCGCGACCTTTCCGCATGCGCCTGCTGCCTCTTGCCCTCGTCCTTGCCACCTGCCTGCCGCTGGCCGCCCATGCCGCCGAACCGGTGCTGTCGCAGCTGAAGGCCTACACCGTTGATCCCTCCTGGCTGCAGCCGATCGCCCCGCTGCAGATTGCCGACCACACCTGGCAGATCGGTACCGCCAATCTCACCTCACTGCTGGTGCAGACCGCGCAGGGGGCGGTGCTGCTGGACGGCGGCATGCCACAGATGGCCGATCACCTGCTGCACAACCTGCAGCTGCGCGGCGTGGCCCCGGCCGACCTCCGCGCCATCCTGCTCAGCCACGCCCATGCCGACCATGCCGGGTCGGTGGCCGAACTCAAGCGCCGCACTGGCGCGCGCATACTGGCCAATGCGGAGTCAGCGGTGCTGCTGGCCCGTGGTGGCACTGATGACCTGCACTTCGGCGATCGTTTCGCCTTCCCGCCGGCCCATGTCGATCGCATCATCATGGATGGCGAGATCGTCGACATCGGCGGCATGCGCTTCACCGCACAGTTCGTACCGGGCCACACCCCGGGCAGCACGGCCTGGACCTGGACCGACACCCGCGACGGCAAGCCGGTACGAATCGCCTATGCCGACAGCCTGAGTGCACCGGGCTACACGCTGAAGGACAATCCGCGCTACCCGCACCTGGTCGAGGACTTCCGCCGCAGCTTCGCCACCGTGCGCGCCCTGCCCTGCGACGTGCTGCTGACCCCGCATCCGGATGGCAGTGGCTGGGACTATGCGGCCGGGGCCAAGGCCGGCGCCAGGGCGGCGACCTGCGGTGCGTATGCGGATGCCGCGGAGCAGAAGCTCGACGCCGCCCTGGCCCGGTAGAGTCGAGCTCGCTCGACTGTTCTGAAACAGCCGAGCATGGCTCGCCTCTACAGAAAGCATAGGCCGCTACTACGGCACCTCGGCCATCGCGCGCATCCGCACCGGGATCGATTTGGCCGCGGGCGTGCCGCTGATACGGTCATGGTAATCCAGCGGCAGCAGCGCATTCAGCTCCGGGTAGTACCCCGCCAGCGCGCCGCGGGGCATCGGGTAGTCCAGTACGGTCAGGCCGTCGATGCGCCGCACCACGCCATCACTGGCGATGGTCTCCAGGCTCACCCGCGCCTCCTTGCCAAGCCCACGTGCCAGCCGGTCCTCGATGTTCATGAACACCACGTTGCGGTCGTTGTAGACGCCACGGTAGCGATCGCTGTAGCTGTAGATGGTGGTATTGAACTGGTCGTGCGAACGCACCGTGGCCAGGCGCAGCATGTCTGGGTCGTCCACGATGTCATTCACCTCCAGGCCGGGCATCACCAGTATGTTGGCCTTGCCGGTGTCTGTCGGCCACACCCGACGGCGCGGCGGGATGTCCAGATGAAAGCCATGCGGTTGCTGGATGCGCTCATTGAAGCCGGCGTAAATCTCGGGGTAGACCGCTGCGATCAGTTCGCGGACCTGCGTGTAGTCGTGCATGCACGAGGCCCAGTCCACCCGGCTGTCCGGCAGCGTGGCCATGGCCATGCGACAGACGATCTCCACTTCCGGCAGCACGTGCTCGCTGACCGGCTCGAGCACGCCCCCCGAGGCACTGACATTGGACATCGCATCTTCGATGGTCACGAACTGCTCGCCGGCCGGCGTGCGGATGCACTCCGAGCGCGCCACCACCGGCAGGATCAGCGCATCGCGGCCGTGCACCAGATGGCCTCGGTTGAGCTTGGTGGCGATGCCCACGGTCAGCTCCAGCCGCCGCATCGCCTCATAGGCACGTGGCGTATCGGGCACAGCGTGGATGAAGTTGCCGCCGAGGCCGATGAACACTCTGGCCGATCCATCCAGCATGGCCTGCATGGATTCGACCACGTGGTGGCCATCCGCGCGCGGCGGCTCGAAACCGAATACCTGCTGCAGCCGATCCAGGTAGGCGGGCTTGGGCTTTTCATCGATGCCGACGGTGCGGTCGCCCTGCACGTTGGAGTGGCCACGGATGGGGCCGATTCCAGCGCCGGGCTTACCGAAGTTGCCACGCAGCAACAGCAGGTTGGCTACCTGCTGCAGCAGCTGCGAACCGTGCTGATGCTGGGTCAGTCCCATGCCGTAGCAGATCACCGTGGCCTGTGAACGGATGTAGACTTCCGCGCAGCGCCGGATCTGCGCCTCGGCGATGCCCGACACCCGCACGATCTCGCCCCAGGGCTGCGCCAACACGTCCTCGCGCAGCGCATCCAGGCCAAGGGTGTGCTCGGCCAGGAAGGCGTGGTCAAGCACGGGCTCGCCCTGCGCTTCGCGCTCGAACATCACCTTCATGATGCCCTTGATGAAGGCGAGGTCGCCGCCGATGCGGATGTGCACGAACTCGCTGCTGATCTCGGTCGAGCCCAACGTGGCCATCTGTACGATGTCCTGCGGCTCGGTAAAGCGGATCAGCGCACGCTCGGGCATCGGGTTGACCGCCACGATGGGGATGCCACGTTTGCGCGCTTCCACCAGGTTGCTCATCATCCGCGGCGAATTGGTGCCGGTGTTCTGGCCCATCACGAAGATCGCCTCGGCATGCTCGAAGTCGTCCAGCACGATGGTGCCCTTGCCCACCCCGATCACCGGCGGCAGGCCGCGGCTGGTGGGTTCATGGCACATATTGGAGCAGTCCGGGAAATTATTGGTACCGAACTCACGCACGAAGATCGAGTACAGGAACGCCGCTTCGTTCGGCGTGCGGCCGGAGGTGTAGAACTCGGCCTGGTCAGGATGGTCGAGCGCGCGCAGGTGCCGGCCGATCAGCGCGAAGGCCTCGTCCCAGGTGCACGGCACGTAGTGATCGCTGGCCGTGTCGTAGCGCATCGGCTCGGTCAGCCGCCCCTGCATCTCCAGCCAGTAGTCGCTCTGTTCCATCAGTTCGCTGACCGTGTGTTCGGCGAAGAGCTCCCGGGTTACACGGTGCTCGGTCGCCTCCCAGGCCAGTGCCTTGGCACCGTTCTCGCAGAACTCGAACCTGCGCCGGTGGTCGGCATCGGGGAAGGCGCAGCTGGGGCACTTGAAGCCGCCCGGCTGGTTCATCGCCCGTAGCGCCTTGGAGCCCTTGCCGACCACGCTCTGCTGCAGCAGCACCTTGGCCGTCGCTCCGGCCGCACCCCAGCCACCGGCCGGTTGGTTGTAGGGGGTGTATCGCGGCGGCTTCTGTTCGGACATGGCTTGGCAACCTGGTAGCGCGCAAGGGACCGGGGCCAGTCAAGCACGACCGTAGCTGTCGCGCCATCACCCGGTTGAGGGGCGCCAGCGTGCCACGGCAACAGTTACAACGGCGTCTTCCCATGACCGCTGCGCTATCCTGTGGCGGTACATGGCCTTTGTGCTCCACCCAGGACGTACTGCATGCCCGCACAGCCCCCGCCTACCACACCGCCTGCCGGTACTGCCTTGCGCACCCTGCAGCGCTGGCGTGAAACGGGACGGGACGAACGGGTCGACTTCATCGCCGAGGAAGTGCCGGTAGCGATGGGCTACAACGGCACGGTCTTCGCGGTGATGATGGCCACGCCCTGTGACCTGGAGGACTTCGCGCTGGGCTTCTCGCTCAGCGAGGGCCTGATCACGCGCCCGGAGCAGCTGATGGCCGTCGAGGTGCATGACCAGCTGGAAGGCATCGAACTGAAGATGACCGTTGCCGCCGACGCGCCCGGTGCGGCACTGGCCCCGTCCGACAGTCGTCTGCTGCCGGGCCGGGGCGGCTGCGGCCTGTGCGGCTCGCGGCAGTTGGAGGACGTGCTGCGACCTCTGCCGCCGGTGGGTGATCGCCGCCTGTATTCACCCACTGCACTGCAACGCGCCGTGGCCGGACTGGCCCAGCACCAGCCGATGAATGCCGCCAGTGGTTCCACCCACGCCGCCGCCTGGGCCGATGCCAGTGGCCGCATCGGCTGGGTACGCGAGGATGTCGGCCGCCACAACGCATTGGACAAGCTGATCGGCGCGTCGCACCACAACGCACACGGCAGCGAAGGCGGCCTGCTGGTCATTTCCAGCCGCGCCAGCTACGAGATGGTCAGCAAGGCGGCGCGCGCCGGTGTCAGCGTGCTGGCGGCAGTCTCGGCACCCACGGCGCTGGCCATCGACCTGGCCCGCACCGCCGGCCTGTGCCTGGTGGGGTTTGCCCGCAATGGCGGGTTCAATGTGTATACCCACCCTGAGCGATTGCAGGCGCCGTAGAGTCGAGCTTGCTCGACTGCTCAGGAGCAGCAGAGCATGGCTTGTATGTTCCTC
>DEZI01000018.1 GCA_002364755.1 Stenotrophomonas maltophilia | reverse complement strand
GGGTTTACGGCGTGTCCTGCCAACCCACACCGCCCCGCCCAACCAGCAATAACCCAGAGCCGCTCTGGCTTTGGCTTTGGCTTCTGCAGGTGCAGGGCGCAGCCCTGCCGAACACCCTCCCGCTGCGCTCGCCGGGCACGGCCCGGCGCTACCCGAAATGAAAAAGCCGCCTTTCGGCGGCTTCTTCATTACTTCAGCTTGATCTCGCGCAGGCGTTCCTCGAGGAAGCCGTGGGCGGTGATCGGCTCCGGGTACCGGCTCGGGTTTTCCGGGGTGATGCAAGAGGGCAGCACGTCGATCAGGAAATCCGGGTTCGGGTGCAGGAAGAACGGTACCGAGTAGCGCGGCTGGCGGGCCAGCTCACCCGGGGGGTTGACTACGCGGTGGATGGTCGACGGGTACACGTGGTTGGTCAGGCGCTGCAGCATGTCGCCGATGTTGACCACGATGGTGTCGGCGTCGGAGGTGAACGGCACCCACTTGCCATCATGCGACTGCACTTCCAGGCCCGCGGCGCTGGCGCCGACGAGCAGGGTGATGAAGTTGATGTCGCCATGTGCACCGGCACGCACGTTCGGGATGTCGTCGGTGGTGATCGGCGGGTAGTGGATCGGGCGCAGGATCGAGTTGCCGAAGTTGGTCTTGTCGGCAAAGAAGTCTTCCGGCAGGCCGATGTGCAGGGCAAGCGCCGACAGGACGCGCGAGCCAAGGTTGTCCAGCGCCTGGTACAGGCCGTAGCCGCGCTCACGGAAGCCCTCGACCTCGGACGGCCACAGGTTCGGCGCCATCACGTCGCGGTACTTGGAGTCGTCGGCGATCTCACGGCCGATGTGCCAGAACTCCTTCAGGTCGAAGTGCTTGGAGCCCTTGGCGGTTTCCACGCCGAACGGGGTGTAGCCGCGGGCACCGCCGCTGCCGGCCACGTGGTACTGGCGCTTGACCTCGTCCGGCAGCGCGAAGAAGGCCTTGAACACGTCATAGGCCGCGTCGATGTCGGCCTGCGGGATGCCGTGGTTGCGGATGCCCGCGAATCCCCATTGGCGGTAGGCCGCGCCCAGCTCGGCCACGAAGGCCTCGCGGTCGCTGTCAAAACGGGTGATGTCGAGGGTCGGGATCTGGCTCACAGCGGTTCCTGGCTTGTCGTTGGGTCAAAGGGCCGGCAGCTGTCTGCCGGCCAGCCTGAACATTGTGACAGATCGGCCGAAGTACGCCATCGATACAATGAAACAAACCGATACAATGCGCCACCCGCGCGAGCACGCGGCCCCTCCGGGCGCCCATGCAGCACGCCCCCTGCCCCCTGCCCGCCCGTTCCTGCACCATGTCCGCCGCCCTGCCCGATTCCGCCCCTGCCACGCTTTCCACAGCCGACCGCCGCTGGCGTCGGCTGGCGTGGTGGTCGCTGTTCATCGCCGCCAACGCAGCGCTGGCCCTGCTGATCACGCTGGGCAACGTGCCGCTGGGCGACAACCCCGGTGGCGGCCTCGGCCTGGCCTACCTGGCGGTCGCCCTGCCCGGCCACCTGCTTGCCCTGGGCGCGCTGGCCGGCGCGCTGCCGCTGGTGATCGGCCTGTGGCCGCGCAGCGCGCGCACATTGACGCTTTCAGCCATCACGGTGCAGGGCCTGTGGCTCTGCCTGCTGCTGGTCGATGCCAAGGTGTTCGCCCTGTACCGGTTCCACCTCAATGCGATGGTCGCCAACATGGTGTTCGGCGGCGCGCTGCACGACCAGGTCAGCCTGTCGTGGAAGACCTGGCAGCAGGCGGGCGGCCTGGTGGCGGCCATCTTCGCCGCGCAGGCGCTGCTGGCCTGGGCATGCTGGAGGCTGTTGTCGCCCGCACCGCACCGCCGCCGCGTGCTGCAGGCCTGGACCGCCATCGCCCTGCTGATGGGCGGCGGCCAGGTAGCCACCGCCTACTACGATGCGCTGGGCGAGCGCGCGGTGATCGGTCAGTGGAACTACCTGCCCTGGGCGCAGCCGATCACCGCCAAGAGCTTCATGCGCCGGCTCGGCGTGCGCAGCCAGCAGCAGGCCGGCCTGCCTGACCCGCGCCACGCCCAGCTGCAGTACCCGCTGCAGCCGCTGCGCTGCCAGAGCCACCAGCGACCGAACGTGCTGATGGTGGTGCTGGAATCGCTGCGTCAGGACGCGCTGACGCCGCAGTACATGCCCAACACCTCGGCACTGGCCGGCTCGGCGCGCGTCTACGACCATCACTTCAGCACGGGCAACGCGACCCGTTACGGCCTGTTCGGCCTCCTCTACGGCCTGCCCGGGGGCTACTGGTCCAGCATGCTGGACGAGCAGCGCGGATCGCAGTTGTTCCAGGTGCTGCAGCAACAGGGATACGCCCTGCATCTGTACGGCAGTGCGCCGCTGTACAGCCCGGAATTCGACCGCACCGCCTTCGCCGACGTGCGCGGGCTGCTGCACCAGGGGCCGCCGGAGCTGGATTCGGCCGGACGTGACCGCGCCATCGTCGCATCGCTGCAGAAGGACATCGAACAGAGCCAGGCCGGGCAGCGCCCGTGGTTCGGCTTCGTGTTCCTGGATTCGACGCACGCGCCGTACCACATGCCGGCCGACTACCCGCCGGTGGCCACGCCGATGGCCAACGACATCGACTTCCTGAAGTTCGGCCCGGACCACGACCCGACGCCGGAACTGAACCGCTACCACACCGCCGTGCACTACGCCGACAGCCTGGTCGGCCAGCTGCTCGACCAGCTGCGCGCGCAGGGGCTGGAAGAGAACACCATCGTGATGGTGACTGGTGACCACGCCGAGGAATTCAACGACCTCAAGCTCAACTACTGGGGCCACAACGGCAACTTCTCCAACCACCAGCTGCAGGTGCCGTTCGTGCTGCGCTGGCCGGGCGAAGGCAGCGGCCACGACGCGCGCACCAGTTCCCACGAGGACTGGGTGCCGACGCTGATGCGGCATGCCCTGGGCTGCGAGAACGCGCTGGGCGATTTCAGCACCGGCCAGGACCTGCTGGCCGTGCCGCAGGGCCCGCGCTCGCTGGTGGTGGAGAGCTGGTCGCAGCGCGCGGTCCGCCACGGCGAGGCGATCTACGTGTTCGACAAATTCGGCAACGCCACCGCGTTGGACCAGGCCTACCTGCCCCTTCCGCAGCAGGCGCCGGACCCGGCCAGACTGCGTACCGCGTGGGATGCCCTTACCCGCTTCCGCAACCGTTGAATTACAGGACTGATTCGCGATGAACCGCCCGCTGCGCATTCTCCACACCGAAGCCGCCAAAGGGATGGGAGGCCAGGAGATCTATATCTTTCGCCACATGCAGGTGATGCGTGCACGCGGCCACGAGGTCGCACTGCTTTGCCAGCCCGACGCGCGGCTGGCCACGCTGGCCCGCGATGATGGCTTCACCGTGCACACCCTGCGCATGGGCGGCATGGCGCGGCTGATGCGCGGCATCTGGTCGGTGTCGCGGCTGGTTCGCCGCGAGCGCTACGACGTGGTCAACACCACCAGCCGCCGCGACACGCTGATCGCCGCCGCCGGTGCGCGCCTGGGCCGAACGCCGCTGGTGGTGCGCTCACGCCACCTGATGAGTCCGGTCAACTCGCTGCTGACCTACACCGGCCTGCCGCACCGGGTGATCACCGTGAGCCGCTTCGTGAAGCAGCTGCTGGCCGAGCGCGGCATCGCCAGCGACACCATCGGCATCGTGCCGCCCATCGCGGTACCGCCGCGCTGGACCGACATCCGCAAGGAAGACCCGTGGCAGTGCCTGCAGGACGTCCGCGCCGAGGTCCGCGCCGAGCTCGGCTTCAGCGACGAGGACATCGTGGTCGGCTGCGTGGCGGTGCTGCGCGAGCCGAAGGGCCATGTCGACCTGCTGCGTGCGATCGCGCCGCTATGCAAGGCCAACCCCCGTCTGCACCTGGTGGTGGTCGGCAATGGCGAGGCCGTCATGCAGCGCCTGCTGGAGATGCGCGAGGAACATGGCCTGCAGCAGCAGGTGCACCTGCTCGGCTACCGCGACAGCGCCTGCAGGCTGATGACCGGCTTCGACATCTTCGCCCTCGCCTCGCACAAGGAGGCGGCCGGCACGGTCTTCCTCGAGGCCGCCTACGTGGCGGTGCCGATCGTCGCCACGCGGGTCGGCGGCGTGCCGGAAATGGTGGCCGAAGGCAGCAATGCCATCCTGACCCGGCTGGGTGACAATGGCGCGTTGACCGCCGCGCTGCGCCTGCTGGTGGATGATCCGCAGCGCAGGCAGATGATGGGCCGTGCCGGCTGGGACTGGATGCGCACTGCGCACGATTTCAGCCCCGCCGGGCATGGCGAAACCACCGAACACTACTACCACCAGTGGCTGAAGGAGCTGGGACATGGCTGATGCGCGAACCGTTCCGGTGCTGATGCACCATCATGTCAGCCCGTCGCCGGGGATGATCACCGTCTCGCCGGAGAACTTCGAGAGCCAGATCGCCTGGCTGGCCAACAACGGCTGGACCTCGCTGACCCTGGACCAATATGCCGGCTTCCTGGCCGGCAAGCCCGTGCCGCGCCGGTCCATCGTCATCACCTTCGATGATGGCTACCTGGACAACTGGGTGTACGCGCACCCGATCCTGCAGAAGTACGGCATGCACGCGGTGGTGTTCGTGGTGACCGGCTGGATGGGTGAAGGTGACGTCCGCCCGCATGCCGGCATAAGGGGCGCAGCGCTGCCGTCGACGCCGGACCACCGTGGCTGCGAAGCGGCGATCTTCGAAAGCAACCGCAGCGACGACGTGATGATGCGCTGGAGCGAGGCACGCGCGGCGATCGAGTCGGGCACGTTCGAGGTGCATTGCCACACCCACACGCACACCCGCTGGTTGCGCCGCGACGACCTGGACCGCGCACAGCGCCGGGCCGGCATCAGCCAGGACCTGGCGATCTCGCGGCAGGTGCTGCTGGACAAGCTGGGCGAAGTGTCCGACACCCTGTGCTGGCCCTACGGCGATTTCGACCAGGACCACGTCGAGGTCGCGCGCGAGCACGGCTTCCGCTACCTGCACACCACCCACCCGTTCGGCCGCAACGTGGTTGGTGGCGACCCGGAACGCATCTACCGCTTTGCGATCCGCAACCGTCCGGCCAGCTGGCTGCGCAAGCGCATCGCGCAGAGCTACAACCCGCTGATCGCACCGTTCTTCAATGGCTTCAAAGCGCGCCAGAAGAAGATGGTGCCGGGGCCCTGAACCGGCCTGGCCGCCACTCCATCGCTGCGGAACAAAAAAACGCCCCGGTCTCCCGGTAACGCGGTTCACTTAATCCGTCGGGGTATCGATGGTAGCGCCGGGCCACGCCCGGCGAGCGCAGCGGCCTGTGTCAGACACCACGGCGCTTGAAGGGTTCCGCCGGCCATGGGCCGGCGCTACCAAGCAACAGAAAACGCCGCGATCCCGGTTGGGACCGCGGCGTTTTCATTAAGTGAACTGCATGACGGTCTCGCGGGGCGTTTTCAGTCTGGACCTGCGGAAGGTGGGTCAGGCAGAGGCTGCCGACTTCACCGCATCTGACAGGCGATCCAGCGTGTCCTGCATCAGCGTGGCTTCGTCGGCCTCGACGGTGACGCGCACCACCGGCTCGGTGCCGGACGGACGCAGGAACGCGCGTCCGCGGCCGGCCACCGCGTGCTGTGCGTCAGCCAGCGCCGACTGCACGCTGTCGGCCTGCACCGTGGCCTTGGCCGAGACATCGCCCAGGCGCACGTTGACGGTCTTCTGCGGCACCTTGGCCAGCGGCTGCAGCGCCTGCCGCAGGCTCTGACCAGTGCGGCGCAACGCCACCAGCACCTGCAGGGCGCTGACGATGCCATCGCCGGTGGTTGCCCGATCCAGGCACAGCAGGTGGCCGGAGGCTTCGCCACCGAGCACGCCGCCGCCTTCGACCAGCGCCTGGTGGACATAGCGATCGCCCACGTTGCTGCGCACGAACGGGATCTGCAGTTCGCCGAGCGCCTTTTCCAGGCCGTAGTTGCTCATCAGCGTGCCGACCACCGGGCCGCGCAGGCGCCCGTCGGCCTGCCACGCACGGGCCAGGATGTAGAGCAGGTCGTCGCCGTCGACCGGGTTGCCCTGGTCGTCGGCCATCAGCACGCGGTCGCCGTCGCCATCGAAGGCGATGCCGAGGTCGGCACCGGTCTCGCGCACCTTGGCGGCCAGGTTGTCGATGTGGGTCGAGCCCACGCCGTCATTGATGTTGACGCCGTTGGGCTCGGCACCGATGCCGATCACTTCGGCGCCCAGTTCGCGGAACAGCAGCGGTGCGATCTGGTAGGTGGCACCGTGCGCACAGTCGAGCACCAGGCGCACGCCACGCAGGTCGAAAGTGCGCGGCACGCTGGCCTTGCAGAATTCGATGTAGCGGCCGACCGCTTCGCGCGCACGCGCGGCCTTGCCCAGCTTTTCCGATTCGGCCGTCACGAACGGCACGTCCAGCGCGGCTTCCAGCGCCAGTTCGGTGGCATCGTCGAGCTTCTCGCCCTGGGCAGAGAAGAACTTGATGCCGTTGTCGTAGTGCGGGTTGTGCGAGGCACTGATGACGACGCCGGCATCCACGCCCAGGGTGCGGGTGAGGAAGGCCACCGCCGGGGTCGGCATCGGCCCCAGCAGCTGTACGTCGGCACCGGCGGCCACCAGGCCGGCTTCCAGTGCGGCTTCGAACATGTAGCCGGAAATGCGCGTGTCCTTGCCGATCACCACGATCGGGCGGCGGCCACCCGGGCCGCGCTGGTCGACCAGCACGCGGCCCAGCGCATTGCCCAGGCGCAGCACGAAGTCGGCCGAGATCGGGCTCTGCCCGACGCGGCCGCGGATGCCGTCAGTACCGAAGTACTTTCGGCCCGCCATCACGCCACCTCCGGCGCCGGCTGGCGGCCGAGCATGGCCAGCAGGTCGGACAGGCGGTCACGCATTTCACGGCGGTCACAGATCTGGTCGATGGCGCCGTGCTCCAGCAGGAACTCGGAGCGCTGGAAGCCTTCAGGCAGCTTCTCGCGCACGGTCTGCTCGATCACGCGCGGGCCGGCGAAGCCGATCAGCGCCTGCGGCTCGGCGATGTTGATGTCACCCAGCATGGCGAACGAGGCCGACACGCCACCGGTGGTCGGATGGGTCAGCACCGAGATGTACGGCAGGCCGGCTTCGCGCAGCTTGCCCAGCGCGGCCGAGGTCTTGGCCATCTGCATCAGCGAGAACAGGCCTTCCTGCATGCGCGCGCCGCCGCTGGCGGAGAAGCACACGTAGGGTGCACCGATCTCGACGGCGGTTTCAGCGGCAAGCGCGAAGCGCTCACCGACCACCGAACCCATCGAGCCGCCCATGAAGGCGAAATCGAAGGACGAGGCGACCAGAGGACGGCCCTTGAGCAGGCCGCGCATGGCTATCAGCGCGTCGTACTCACCGGTGTTCTTCTGCGCGATCTTGATGCGCTCGCTGTACTTCTTCTGGTCCTTGAACTTCAGCAGGTCGGTCGGGCCCAGGCGGGCACCGATCTCGGTGGTGCTGTCGGCGTCGAACAGGGCCGCCAGGCGCGCGCGGGCGCGGATCGCCATGTGGTGACCGCACTTCGGGCAGACCTCCAGGTTCTCTTCCAGCTCGGGGCGGTACAGCGCGCTGCCGCAGCTGCTGCACTTTTCCCACAGGCCCTCGGGGACGCTGCGCTTCTTGCTGGGGGTGTTGTCGGTGCGGATGCCGGACGGCATCAACTTGCTGAGCCAACTCATGCGGGAGGACACTTCCGTTCAGGGCGGCCCGAGGGCCGCAAAGGCGGACAGTCTAGCTCTGCTGCGCCCCCCCGTGCACCCCTTGCGGGGAACGGGCCGGCAGGAAAAAACCATGCTGGGACGTACGTTTAGCGTCGGTAGCGCCGGGCCATGCCCGGCGGATGCTGCGCAGGGCCCGCGTCGCCGGGCATGGCCCGGCGCTACCCTCACGCGTCCAGCGCCTGCCGCAGCGGGGCCAGGAAGGCACCGGCACGCTGGGCAGCCTCCTCGGCCGAACCGGCATCGGCCAGTGCCGCCACCAGGGCACTGCCGACCACCACACCATCGGCCTGGCGGGCCATGGCCGCGGCACTGGCCGCATCCTTGATGCCGAAGCCGGCCACCACCGGCACGCTGGCGCGTGCACGCAGGGCCTGCAGCCGTGCGCTGGCGGCATCGCTGTCCAGACGCTCGGAGGCACCGGTAACGCCGGCGAAGCTGACGTAGTAGAGGTAACCGCGGGCCAGTGCGAGCAGCTTGTCGGCGCGTGCTTCGCTGGTGGTCGGCGAGGCCAGCAGGACCAGCGCCAGGCCGGCCGCATCGAAAGCCTGCTGGGCTTCACCGGCTTCTTCCGGGGGCAGGTCCACCAGCAGCACGCCGTCCACCCCGGCGCTTACCGCAGCCTCGGCGAAGGCCGCATAGCCGTGGATCTCCACCGGGTTGAGGTAGCCCATCAGCACCACTGGGGTCTGCGCATCGCGCTGGCGGAACTGCGCCACCGCCTGCAGCACGTAGCGGCTGCCGGCACCACGGCCCAACGCGCGTTCGGAACTGCGCTGGATGGTCGGGCCATCGGCCATCGGATCGGAGAACGGCACGCCCAGTTCGATCACGTCGGCACCGGCCTCGACCAGCGCATGCATGACCGGCACGGTGGCCTCCAGCGACGGGTCGCCAGCGGTGATGAAGGGAATCAGCGCCTTGCGCTGCTGCTCACGCAGGCGCTGGAAACAGGCATCGAGTCGGGATACGGACATGTCAGGTACATCCTTCGATCAGGTCAACGGCGCCGCTGGCGCCCCAGTACATTCGGGAAACGGTGCCGTCGACGATCTCCACGCGGATCGCCAGGTCGGAACCGGGGTCCTGCCAGAGCAGGGTCTCGCCGGCCTCGGCATCTTCGCCATAGGGCCGCGCGAGGGCGCCCCGTGGCAGCAGCTGCAGGGCCTGCGCACGCGGCATGTCCAGGCGCAGGCCGAACGGCCCGGGCTGCACCACCACCTGGCCCGAATCGTCGATGGGGGCCAGGTCGAAGCGCACCACGTCGCCGTCCTGCACCATCATCGCCACGCCTTCGGGCAGCGTGCCACGCTCGTAATACTCACAGCGCCCGGCCGTGGCCTCGCCCAGCCCGGCCGAGTGCCACTGCGCCTCGCCCTCCAGCTCGCTGAAGGGCTGGCCGATCAGCACGTCGCCGGCATGATCCAGCGCCACCGACACGACTGCCGGGGCGTTTTCATCCTCGGCGCTGTCGGCGCGGGTGGCCGCCGGCGCGTCCTCGATCGGGCGATGCGCGGCCTCATCGTCATTGCTGGCCAGCTGGCGTGCCGGGGCGATCGCTGCGGGCGACGCCGGCGCGGGTGCCAGCACGGGCGGATCCGGCGGCGTGCAGCCGCACAGACCGACCGCCAGCATCAGCGCGCCACCGTGCCGCAGCACGCAGTTCACAGCACCAGGCCTTCGCGCGCGGCGATGGTATGCACGTCCTTGTCGCCACGGCCGGACAGGTTGCACAGCACCATCTGGTCGCGCGGGCGCTCGCGGGCCAGCTTGATGGCCTGGGCCAGCGCGTGGCTGGATTCCAGTGCCGGCAGGATGCCTTCGACATGCGCCAGCAGGTGGAAGGCCTGCAGCGCCTCCTCATCGGTGATGCCGAGGTAGGTCGCACGGCCGCTGTCGGACAGGAAGGCGTGTTCCGGGCCGACGCCGGGGTAGTCCAGGCCGGCCGACACCGAGTGGGTCTCGATGATCTGGCCATCGTCATCGCACAGCACGTAGGTGCGGTTGCCGTGCAGCACGCCGGGGCGGCCCGCAGCAATCGAGGCGGCGTGGCGACCGGTGTGGATGCCGTCGCCGGCCGCTTCGGCGCCGAAGATCTCGACCTCGCGGTCGTTGAGGAAGGCATGGAACAGGCCGATGGCGTTGCTGCCGCCGCCGACGCAGGCGGTGATCGCATCGGGCAGGCGGCCGTACTCGGCCAGCATCTGCTCGCGCGCTTCGCGGCCGACGATGGCGTTGAAGTCACGCACCATGCGCGGGTACGGGTCCGGGCCGGCCACGGTGCCGATGATGTAGAAGGTGTCCTGCACGTTGGTCACCCAGTCGCGCATCGCTTCGTTGAGCGCGTCCTTCAGGGTGGCCGAGCCGGAGGTGACCGGCACCACCGTCGCACCCAGCAGCTTCATGCGGTAGACGTTGATCTTCTGCCGCTCGATGTCGGTGGCGCCCATGTAGACCACGCATTCCAGGCCCAGGCGCGCGGCGACGGTGGCACTGGCCACGCCGTGCTGGCCCGCGCCGGTCTCGGCGATGATGCGCTTCTTGCCCATCCGCGCGGCCAGCAGGGCCTGGCCGATGGTGTTGTTGATCTTGTGCGCGCCGGTGTGGTTCAGGTCCTCGCGCTTGAGCAGGATCTGCGCACCGCCGACATGGTCGCTCAGGCGCTGGGCGTGATAGATCGGGCTCGGCCGGCCGACGTAATGGGCCAGGTCCTTGTCGTAGGCCAGCTGGAACGCCGGGTCCTGGCGGGCCTGGTCGTAGGCCTGGGCCAGTTCCTGCAGCGGGCCGACCAGGGTTTCGGCGACGAAACTGCCGCCGTAGCGGCCGAAGTGGCCCTGGGCGTCCGGGAAGGCGTGATAGTCGGCAATGGGGGAGGCAGACATGGAAGCGACCGCTGGTTCGAGACAGGTGGATACTCTAGCGCACGGATCCTGACCGGAATATCGATATTATCTGGCGCATATCGTCAGGAAATCTCACATGAGCACCTCCCTGCTGCCGCCGCTCAATGCCCTGCGCGCCTTCGAGGCTACCGCCCGCCTGGGGGGCGTCGGCCGCGCCGCACAGGCCCTGCACGTGACCCACGGTGCGGTGAGCCGGCAGCTGAAGCTGCTGGAGGACCATCTGGGGCTGCCGCTGTTCCAGCGTGCCGGCCGAGGGCTACGCCTGACCGAGGCCGGCCAGCGCCTGCACGCGGCCTGCGGCGAAGCCTTCGCCGGCATTGAGGCCTGCGTGCGCGAACTGCGCCAGCCGGCCCTTTCTCCGGCGCTGGTGCTGGGCTGCAGCGGCAGCGTGCTGGCGCGCTGGATGATTCCGCGGTTGCCCGCGCTGCAGGCGGCCCTGCCCGGGGTGAACCTGCAATGGTCGGCGCTGGATGGCGCCTTCACCGAGGCACAGGCGGCGCTGGATGCGGTCCTGCTGCTGGCGCAAGGGCCGTGGCCGCGGGGCTGGCAGGTGCGCGAGCTGGCACCGGAACGGGTGGGCGTGGTGGTGGCGCCCTCGCATCCTGCCGCGCAGCGCCTGCGCCATGTACCGCCGGACGCGCTGCTGCAGGAGACGCTGCTGCACACCAGCTCGCGCCCGCAGGCGTGGCCAGCATGGGCGCAGGCGCACGGGCTGGACCCCGCGCGATTGCAGCTGGGCACCGGCTTCGAGCACCTGTACTACCTGCTGGAAGCGGCCGTTGCCGGACTGGGGCCGGCGATCGCGCCGGAGCCGCTGGTGGCCGAGGACCTGGCCGCCGGGCGCCTGGTCGCCCCATGGGGCTTCGCCGCGACCGGCGGCTTCTGGGTGCTGGCGCGGCCGGATGGCCCGGCCGACCCGCGCGTGGACGCGTTGGCCGACTGGGCCATGGGGCAGCTGTAGCGTCGGCCGGGCCTGTTACATGCCGTTGGAGAACACGTCGAGCGCGTTGGCGCTTACCCAGCCCTGTGCGCACTGCGCCGATGCTGGCAGGCAGGCGGGGCCGCGATTGCGCTGCAGGTGCTGGATCGGCCGGTCGCCATAGGTGCCGCACAGCGCGCTGCCGGCCTTGCAGGCGACGACACTGCTGGCTGGCACCGAAATCACGAAGTAGTACTGCGGGTTCTGCCCGGCACGGCCGATGGCCTGCACGCAGACCAGCTGGCCCTGCGCGAACCGCGCCGTCGCCACCGCTTTGCTCCCGGTGCTGGGCACGCGGTCGAGCGCGTCGACGCCCTTGGCATCGGCGACACCTGCGAAGAAGCCCTGCGCACCACAGCCGGGCGCCAGTTCAACGTCATAGAAATCACCGCTGGCGACATCGCCGGCCGTACAGCCCTTGCCGGCCTTCGGGTCAGTGCACTGCACGCCGCTGGCCTGCACCAGGGTGGCAACGGCGTCCAAAGCCGGTGCTGCAGCCCAGGCCTGCAGGGACAGCAGGCCGGACAGGGCGACGCCGCAGCATGCGAAACGACGTCGGTCATGCAGGTACGCAATTTTCATGGCCAGTCCTTTGGGGGGATGACAGCGGGAACCGGCACGCGATCAGGGCGCGGTGGGTGCGGCCAGGCGTTGCTGCAGGTCCTCGCGCAGGCGCGACAGTTCGACTTCGGCCTGCTGCCGCTGCTGCATGCCCTCGCGATGGATGCCGCGCACTTCCTCGACTGTGGCGATCAGCTGGTCGTGCACGTGGCGCAGCGTGGCGACGTCGATCACGCCTCGCTGGTTGCTGCGCGCGGTATCCACCGAGGCCTGGCGCAGCAGATCGGCATTGCGGCGCATCATCTCATTGGTGGCATCGTCGATGGCGGTGGACAGCTCCACCGCTGCCTTCTGCTCGCCCAGCGACAGCTGGATGGCGAACTGGCGCTTCCACGACGGGATGGTGATCTCGCGCACCGTGTTGAACTTCTCGATCAGCTGCAGCGCATTGGCCTGGATCAGGCGGATCATCGGCAGCGACTGGTCGGCGGCATGCTGCATCAACTGCAGGTCGGACACGCGCTTTTCGATCAGGCGGATCGCATTGTCGACCTCGCTCTGGCGGATGCGCTGCTGCGGGTCATCACTGCCCTGCCCCGCCAGCTGCTCGGCCTGCAGTTCAGCCAGGCGCTGCTTGCCGGCGGCGGCATACAGGCCCAGCGCGTGGCGCTCTTCGCGCACGATCTCGTGCATGCGGTCGAACTCGCCCACGCGCTTGCCCATCAGCGCCTGCTGCACGCCGACGTCGCCCAGCAGCTGCTCGATCTGCGCATTGGTATCGCTGAATTTCTGCACCAGCTCGCCCTTGGACACGCGCAGGCGATCGATCAGGCCGCCGATGACCGGCACCTTGGAACGCTGGGCGAAGCCATCGAGTTTCAGGCTGCGCGCGATGCGCACCACCTCGCCGAGCTTGTCGCCGCTGGCATCGAGGTCACGGTTGCGCACCTGGTCCAGCAGCTGGCTGGAAAACGCGGCGGTGCGCGACGCGGCTTCGCGGCCGAACACCTGCAGGTTGCCGGGCCGCAGGTCGTCCAGTTCCTTGCGGATCTCGGCGATGCGGGGAAGATCCTCGCGGACCAGGCCCAGGGACTGCAGCGCGCCCTCGTCCAGTGTGGAAGGGGTGGCCGGGGTGGCCGGGGTGGGCACGAGGGTGCCGGGGTGCTGGCTGTCCTGGGTCATCGGGCAGTCTCCTTGCAGGTGGGTTGGCGGCAGCGGCGGCCGACTCAGCGCAGTCTAGCCTGAGCCGCCGCGACCTCGTCATCGATCTGTGCGTGCAGCGTGGCCGCCTGCCCGGCGCGTAACGCGCCGGTGGCGGCCTGCGCGGCCAGTGCGGCCTGCCGCCATGCCGGCAGCAGGACATCATGGATGCGGGCGAAGCGCTGCAGCAGCACCACGTCCTGCTCCTGCAGCAGCTGCCATTGGCCGGCTTCGATGCGGCGCAGTGCCGCCAGCCGCTGCAGGTGGTCGATGCGCGGCGCCAGCGCGGCCTGGCCTGCGCCGTCCAGCGTCGGGCGCCACGCGGCGCCGGCATCCGCCCAGGCCTCCAGTGCTTCGGCGGCCTGGCCTGCGGCGCTGATCGCCGTGGCCCGCAGATCCATGTGCTGCTGCAGCTGCTGGGCCTGTTCGCGTGCCTGCAGGGCAAGGACGCCGAGCTGCGACTGCAGCCCGCGGCCCTCGGCTTCGCGCTCGACATCGCGGCCGAGCAGTCGCCCCCACCAGCTTTCCTGCCGACGCAGGCGCGCCGGGTCGGCCGACTGCAGGGCCAGCGCGATGCGTGCCAGCGCCGCCACCAGGCCGTCGCCGGCCGTCGCCGGCAGCGCGGCTTCGCGTGCGGCCAGCGCCTGCAGCAACGGCGCGCCGTACTCGCCCACGCGCGCGACATCGGCCGTGTCCGGCCGCTGCGGCGTTGGCAGGGGCGCAGCGTCGATCACGGCAGCGGCGGCGGCATCGGTGTGCCGTCAGCGGCATCGGCGGGCAACGACTCGCCGTAGAAGTGGCGCATCAGCGCCTCATCCAGTGCGCGTTCCTCCGGCGTGCTGGCGCGGCGCACGCGCGGACGGCGGACCTCCGCGGCGTTGCTGCCGCCCGCGCCCTCGACCTGCTGCCGGGCCCACCCGGCGAATGCGGCCAGGGTCTGCGACACCTGCTCCTGCCGTGCCTGCGACGCGACAAGGAGCTGCACCAGCGGCGCCAGCCCGGCCTGCAGGTCGTCCGCCAGCGGCGTGGCCGATGCGCTGGGCGCAGCGATCTGCACCGGCTTCGTTGGCGTCGTAGGTGCAGGCTCTGCCGGGCGCACGTCGGCCAGACGCTGCAGCGCCTCCAGCAGTGCCGGCCACGGCGCCGGCTCCGCGGCCAGTACCGGCGCAGCCGGCGGCAGCTGCAGGGCACTGGCGATGTCGGCCAGCTGCGCGACCACGCGTCCGCCGACATCACTGTCGTCGGCGCCCATGGCCTTGTTGCGCAGGAAATCACGCTTGATCTGCGCCCAGCGCTGCGCCTGCGCCTCATCCAGCACGCCACGCAGCTCGCCCAGTTTCAGCAGGTTCTCCTCGGCACCGGTGGTCAGCAGCTGCGCCTCGCCCAGGTAGTGGTCGGAGATCAGCTGCTGCAGCTCGTCCTCGTTCATCACCGGCGAAATCTTCTCGGCCAGCTTGTTCATGTTGCGGTAGCTGCCCTGCAGGCGGAACGGCGGCTCGGTGCGGTAGCGGTCATCCTGCGCGGCGCTGGCGATGTACTGCTGGTTGACCCGGTAGACCACGTCGCGCACGCGCAGCATGCGCTGCAGGGTGGCGGTGATCTCATTGACCTCCGCGCCGCTGTAGGCGTGGTTGAGCCCGTTGGTCGATACGTCCTTGCCCATCGCGCGATCGACCAGCAGGTACAGGTCGGCCATGTCACGGGTGGCCAGCGGTGCCAGCACCGGGTTGGAAGTCAGGCTGTTCTCGATGTAGCTGAGGGTGAACGCCGCCTCCATGCCGCCCAGCACGTCGCCGAGGTTGTAGATGTCGGCACGGTTGGCCAGCATGTCCGGAATCTTGAACACCTCGCCGGACTCGGTGTACGGGTTGCCGGCCATGACCACGCAGAATTTCTTGCCGCGCATGTCGTAGGTGCGCGTGCGGCCGCGCCACACGCCTTCGATGCGGCGGGTGCCATCGCACAGCGAGATGAACTTCTGCAGGAACTCGGGATGGGTGTGCTGGATGTCATCGACATACAGCATGGTGTTGTTGCCCATCTCCAGAGCCAGGTTGAGCTTTTCCAGCTCCTGCCGCGAGGTCGCGTCGGGCGCCTGTTCCGGATCCAGCGAGCGCACCTCGTGGCCCAGCGCCGGGCCGTTGATCTTCATGAAGACCAGGCCGAGCCGGTGCGCCACGTATTCCATCAGCGTGGTCTTACCGTAGCCCGGCGGCGAGATCATCATCAGCAGGCCCATCAGGTCGCTGCGTTTGTTCTCGCCCACCGTGCCCATCTGCTTGGCCAGGTTGTCGCCGATCACGCCCAGGTAGACATCATTGATGAGCTTGTTGCGCACGAACGAGGACAGTGGCCGCGCCTGGAATTCGGACAGGCGCAGGGTCTGCCGTTCGCGGTTGATGATGCCCTGGCGTACCGCCTGGTAAGCGTGGAAATCGGGCACGAAGCGCTTCAGGTGGTGCTGCAGGCGTGCCAGGAAATCATCCAGTGACAGCGACAGCGTGCCGCCGTGGATGCGCGGGTGTTCGCCCAGCAGGCCCGCCACTTCGACCCGCAGCGGCGCGTCGCTGCCGCGCGTGCGCAGCTGGCGCTGCACCAGCAGCAGCGCCGCGGCCTCGTCGGCATAGCCGGCGTGTGCGGCCTGGGCAGGCAGACCAGCCAGTGCGCGCAGCCATTGCCCGGCGAGCGCCCAGCGCGCGGCCAGCGGCTCCTGTGCACGCTGCAGGGCGCGTTCCAGCGCCTCGCGCTGCCCGGCCTGTTCCAGCTGCTGGGCCAGCGCATCCAGCAGCGCCTGCGCATGCTTGCTGGTGCTGAACACCGGCTCGCCGTTGATCAGTTCGTCGCCCAGGTAGGCGGCCGCCGCCTCGGCGGCTTCATCGTCGAACGACAAGGCTTCGGACTGCGCGAACGCGGCGATGGCTGTCGCCATTTCCGTGCGCAGGGCGCTGCGTCCTTCGTCGGAGCCGAACAGACGGGCGATGGTTTCCGCACCCGCCTGGCGGCTGGGCCACTGCTTCACCGCGTCCTCGCGCTGCTGCGCCGCCCAGAACAACAGGGCCAGTGCGCGCACGCGCGGTGCGTGCCGCAGCGCGCCTGCCGACTGCTGCAGCGGCAGCAGCGCGCGCAGGATCAACGCGGCGTCATGGTCGTGGATGCCGCGTTCGTAGCCTTCACGGTAACGCGGTGCGGCGAACGTGCGCACGCGCTGGTCCAGCGCCTCGGGGCTGGCGACGTCCTGCTGCAGCTCGGCCAGATCCAGGCCGTCGCGGCCAGCCTGCGCGGCCAGCAGCAGGCTGCCGGCCAGGTACTCGCCGCGGTAGATCGCATCGGATTCCGAATCCAGGGTCACCGGCCAGAACGGCTTCAGCGCATCCAGTTCCGGATCGTGCAGGGTTTCCAGGAAATCGGTGCCGGTGAGGTGGATGGCCAGCGTGTCGCCGCGCGGCAACAGGGTCAGGTCCAGCGCCTGCGTGTTGACGCTGAAACGATGCCGCGGACCGAGCCGGACCACGTTGCCACCGGCCTCGTACAGGTCGCTGCGGTCGCGCAGCTGGCGCACGGCCTGGTCGCGCACGCCCTTCAGGCGCGCCTCGATGTCATCGGCCTTGACGTTGTCGCGCAGCGTACGCAGCCGCTCGGCCAGTTCGCGCAGCTTGAGGATCAGCGGATCGCCGGCGAAGAACGCGTTGAGTTCATCGGCCGTGGCGAAGCGCTCGGTGCGCTTGGCCAGGCCATCGAGAATGCGGTTGGCCGCGTCGAGCACCGAACGCGCCTTGCGCTGGCGGTCATCCAGCAGCGCCTGCTTGTGCGTCTCGAAGGCCTCGACCAGCTCCTCGCGCTTGCTGAGGATGTCGCCGAGGAACTGCTCGTGCTCGCCGAACTGGCTTTCCAGTTCTTCCAGCTGCACCAGCAGGCGCGACAGCTGCTCGTCGGCCTTTTCCGGGTCGTTGGCCATTGCCAGCGCACTGGTGATGGACTGCGAGAACAGGGCGAACTGCGCGGCGAACTGGGCCACGGCCTCGGCCGAACCGAGGGTGCGGCGCCGCTGCTCGGCGCGCGTGCGCGCCTGGTTCAGGCGGCCGTACAGCGCGGAAATAGATTCGACCACGCGGGTGCGCGCGGTGGCATCGTCCACCTTCAGCCCGGCCATCAGTTCGGACAGCATGTCCAGGTCGCCGGCCATGCCACGCATGCCGTCCAGCTGCTCGTCCAGCTGGCGCGCACTGGCTGCCTGCTGCGCGGCTTCGTCCAGCACCTGCAGGCGGCTGCCCAGCGGCGCCAGCGCGGCATCGCCGGCGAGGAATTCGCCGGTGGCGGCACCGACGCGGTCCTGCGCCTGCACCAGTTCGGCGGACATCGCTTCGATACGCGCGGTGTCGATGTAACGCAGCTCGCGGATGGTCAGCAGGCGCCCGCGCAGCGCGGTGATCTCGTTCAGTGCCTCGACGAAGGCCTGCACCTCGTTCCAGTTCTGCGGCTGCAGCCGGCCCAGCAGGGTCTTGAAGCCGGCCTCCGCCTCGACCATCGCCTGCGCCGACTGCTCGCGGATGGACTGGACCTTCTCGTATTCGTCCAGCACCGATTCGCCGGTGGCGCTGATCTGCCGCAGCAGAGCCTCGGCGCCGTCGCAGGCCTCGTCACCCAGCCAGTGGTGGGCGTCGAACAGGCGGCGGGTGTCCGCCACCAGGCGCTGGTAGCGCTGCACCGAGACATCCTGGCCATCGATCTCGCGGGCCAGGTTGAACAGGTTGGAGATGCCGCGCACCAGCTCGGCATTGCCGATGCGGCCCATGAAGGTGTTGCCGGGCGGACGGCTGGCGGCGAACTCGTCGCTGCTGAACGGCGTCTGCCAGACCTGCATCGGGTGGATGCGCGTGGGTTCGGTGCCCTCGGCATGGAACAGCACCATGCGCCCATCCTGCATGAACGCATAGCCGTGGCCGAACACCGGGTTCTGCAGCACGCGCTGGATGGTGTTGTAGACGAACAGCGCCGAGCGTCCGCCTTCGCGCTCGTAGAAGATGTACAGCACGTCCTCGCCATTGGGGGAACGGATACTGCGCTTGAACTGCATGCCGGCCATCGAGGCATCGAAGGCCTTGTGCTCGCCGCCCTGCAGGTAATAGCCACCGGGGAAGATGACGCCATGGTCTTCAGGCAGCTGCACGCAGGCCTGGACGATGGCGTCGTTGCGCACGATGTCGCCGGTGAGCGTGTTGTAGATCAGCCCGCGCCAGACGGTCTCGCGATACGGCAGCACCTTCAGCAGCAGCAGTGAGCCGACACGGGCGAACTCGAACTGGGCGTCGTCCAGCGACTGCGTGCTGTCCTCCACCGGTTCGCTGTAGATGCCCTGCCCGGTCTCGGTGTTGTTCTCGACCTTGATGGTCAGGTCGCCACCGGTGGTCTCCACGAACAGAGTGTCGAGGATGTTCAGGTGCGAATGGCGGCCGTTGACCGCGAGATCGCGGGTGGCCTTGGTCCATTCGAAATCGAACGGCGGCGGCAGCGCGATATCGCGTTCGCCGCGCGCATCGAGATAGGTCAGCTCGCCTTCGCGCGACAGCGCCCAGCGGAACACGCGCACGTCGCTGCTGCGCTCGCCGATCTGGAACGAGGCCAGCAGCTTGTCGCCGACCACGATCAGCTGCAGCAGGCGCGCATGCTTGTAGTAGGAATACAGCTCGTTGAAGTCGTGCACGAAGCCGGGCTGGTCGAGGAAGCTGCCCTTCAGCTCCAGCGAAGCCACGTCGTAGCCATCGGTGCCGTGCACAAGCCGGTACAGGCCGAACACATCCTCGATGCGGGTGTGGGTCTTCAGCCCGATGTAGACGTTGTAGCCGAACAGCAGGCGGTCGGGCCCGACCTGGACGATATCCCGCCCAACGCAGTTGTTTTCGCTGCGGATACGGAAGCGGCCGATCACCTCCAGGCGGCTGTCACCGAATTCGGACAGCCGCTGGCGGTTGAGGGTCTCGGCCAGGGCCTGCAGGCGTTGGCCCTGCTCGCTGAGGCGGCGGCGCAGGACTTCGTAGGCACCGCCCTGGGCGACGGCCTGGTCGACGGTGTTGCCGCCGGCCTCCGGCGCGGTGGTTTCGGCGGACGGATGGGTTTCAGACATCAGCAGGCTTCCGGCTCACGGACGGCCGGCCGTGGTCGCGGCCGGCGCGGGCGGGCGATGGCCGCAATGGCCATCACCCGGTGCATCAACGGGCGCTGTCGACCACGGCGGCCGACACGGTCGGTGCCACCTCGGCGTCCCCGGCGATCTGCCGCGGAGCCGGTTCGGCCACGGCCACGCCCAGGTAGCGCTGCATCAGCTCCTGCACGATCGGGCTCTTGCCGGCGAAGCCTTCGATCGACTTGCCCAGCGACACCGCCTTGACCAGGTTCTCGAACATGCCACCGTCGCCACCGACCAGGTCGATGTCGGCGTTGCGCAGTGCGCTGGCGATGACGTTGGCGTTCTCGCGCGAGACTTCCTTGCCCGCTTCGATGGAGGCCAGCGCCTGCTTCAGGCTGTTGTCCAGCATCATGCGGAACTCTTCGTGGCCGCGTGCCTGGTCGCTCAGCGAGGCAATGGCTTCGAACTTGCGCACCAGACCTTCGGCCTCGGCCAGCAGCTTCTTCTGCACCACGCCGGCTTCGGCGTTGCCCAGCGATTCGGTGGCGGTGGCACGGGCCAGGCCCATCTTCTCCTCGCCCTGGGCCTGGGCCTGCAGGGTCTCGGCCAGCACGCGGGCCTCGTTGCTGCCCTGCTTCAGGTTGGCTTCGGCCTTGGCTTCGATCACGCGGGCCTCGGCGATACCGACCTTTTCGATGGCCAGCGCAGAGGCTTCGCGCACCTGCGCTTCGGCCAGGCCCGGCGCCGCCTGTTCGGCACGGAACGCGTCGGCCAGCAGGCGCTTGGCTTCGGCCTGCTTTCCGGCCGCCTCGTGCTCGGCCTGGGCCAGGGTGGTCAGCTCCACCGCGCGGTGCTTGGAGGCGGTCTCGCGGGCCTGCGCTTCCTTCACTTCGCGCACCAGCGATTCCTGCGCCTTGGCTTCGGCTTCCAGGATCAGCACCTGCTTCTGGCGGTCGGCCTCGGAGACCTCGCGCACTTCTTTGATGCGCTCTTCTTCCTGGGCCACGGTCTTGTCGATGGAGATGCGTTCGCGGGTGATGTTGGCCACGTCCATCTTGCCCTGCTCGACCACCTTGTCGCGCTCCACGCCCTGCAGCTGCACTTCGCGGTCGGTGGTGACCTGCTCCAGCTGGCGCGCACGCTCGACGCGCTCGGCTTCGATGGCCACCGCTCGCTGGCGGTTCTGTTCGGCCACTTCCACTTCGCGCAGGCGGTTCTGGTCGCGGATCTCGATCAGCTGCTGTGCTTCGATGCGGGCATTCTCGGACAGCTGGCGCTGCTCTTCCTGCACCTTGGCGGTCTCGGCTTCCTCGCGTGCGCGGATGGTCTCGATTTCGCGCTTCTGCCGCGCCTCGGCCTCGGCCTGCTGGCGTTCCAGGGCCAGCAGCGCTTCACGCGCTTCCACGTTCTTCTTGGTGATGGCGAGCTTCTCGTTCTGCTCCAGCTCGTTGGTCACCACGTTCTGCGCGGCGGTCAGCTCGGTGATCTTGCGGATGCCCTGCGCGTCGAGGATGTTGAACTGGTCCAGCAGCGACTTCGGGGTCTGTTCCAGGTAATCGATGGCCACGTCTTCGAGCACATAGCCGTTCAGATCGTTGCCGATGACTGCGATGATCTCGTCGCGGAATTCCTGGCGCTTCTCGAACAGCTCGGTGAAGTCGAACTTCTTGCCGACCGTCTTCAGCGCCTCGGAGAACTTGGCGTTGAACAGCTCATCGACCGCATGTTTGTCCGACGCACGGTCGGCACCGATGGCCTTGGCCACGCGCAGCACGTCGGCCTGGGTTTCGTTCACCCGCAGGTAGAAGGCCACGGCGATGTCGGCGCGCATGTTGTCGCGGCAGATCAGGCCTTCCTTGCCGCGGCGGTCGATCTGCAGGGTGATCAGGCTGATGCGCATCAGCTCGGCGCGGTACAGCACCGGGATGATCAGCGCACCGGTGAAGTGCACCTTGGGCGTGGCACTCATGTCGTTGACGATCAGGGCCACGCCCTGGTCGACCTTGCGGTAGAACGCCTTGAACAGTCCGGCCAGGCCCAGCAGCAGGCCTATGACGACGATGATCCCGATCAGGAAGGGGGCCGCGCCAGCGAAACTCATCAGTGATTCTCCTTGTTGCCCGGAAGCAGGTTGTCCTGGAAATCGAGGGCGACCGCGTCGGCGCGGACCACCCGGTAGTAGTGCTGTTCGGCCACGTGCTCGACCAGCACGATGCGCTCGCCACGCTGCAGTTCGATGTCGCTGCGCACCTGCAGGATCAGCCCGGCGCCGCCATCTTCGACATTGGCATGGCCGCTGCGGGCGTCCACCCGCGGCGAGGCGACCACGCCCACCCGGCCCAGCAGGGAGGCCTGCGCGACCGGCTGCAGGCGCTGCAGGAAACTGCGGATGGGCCGCAGCAGCAGTGCGGTGATCGGCACGGCCGGCAGCGGCGCGAGCACGGCCACCAGCGTGCCAAAGCCCCAGCGCAGCGCGTCTGGCAGCGGCAGCAGGATGAAAAGATGGATGAGATAGGTCAACGCCCAGCCGAAGAACCCCAGCAGGGTGACCACGACCATGACCGGCACGCCGCCGAGCCCGAAGCGCTGCAGCAGGGCCGACAGGCCACTGAGGTCGGTGCCGCCGTCCAGCGCACCGTCGGCGCCAAGGTCGCCGAAGCCGTCATCTACCAGGCCAAAAGCGGCAAGTCCCCAATAGACCAGCGATACCGCCAGCAGGACGCTGTACGGCAAGGTCGGGTAGCCGAAAACGACAGTGAAGAACTCCTGCATCGCTTGCCTTCCTAGGCTGAGGGGCGCGTGGCACCTGTCCAGAACGCGCCCACCAAGGGCGCTTCCGTGCATCCGGCAGCGGCCTTCATGGCCGCAGCGTTCCCCTCATCCTATGTGAAGAATGCGTGCAGGGACAAATGTGAAGGTGCGGGCCGCTCGCAGGCGGTACCGCACGGGCAACCTTGCCGTTACTCCAGCACGGTGCAGTCGGCGCTGCGCACTTCCTCGACGAACGTGCGCATCTTGTAGCCGTCCTTGATGCCCGGCTCGACCTCGATGCCGCTGGACACATCCACGCCCCACGGCAGGGTGGCGAGGATGGCGTCCTTCACGTTTTCCGGGTTCAGCCCGCCGGCCAGCAGGAAGGGGCGATGCAGGCCGGTGGGAATGCGCGCCCAGTCGAAGGCCACGCCGGTGCCGCCACCGCCGCCCGGGGCGTGGCTGTCGAACAGGAAGCCGGCCGCGCTCGGGTAACGCAGCTGCAGCGTGCGTGCGTTGACGTCCTCGCGACCGCCCATGGCGATGGCTTTCAGGTAGGGCATGTTGAAGCTGCGGCAGAAGCTCTCGTCTTCCTCGCCATGGAACTGCAGCAGGGTCGGACGCACGGTGCGCAGCACTTCACGCACCTCTTCCTTGCTGTTGTTGCGGAACAGCGCCACCACGTCGACCATCGGTGCGATCGCCTGGCGCATCGCCCGGGCTTCGGCCGGGGCTACCCGGCGGCTGCTTTCACGGGCAAAGATGAAACCCACCGCGTCCACGCCCAGTTCGCCGGCCAGGCGCACATCGCCGGCGCGGGTCATGCCACAGAACTTGATGCGGGTACGGTAGTAGGAGCGGCTCATAAGGTGACCTCGGCAGGCAGTTGCCAGTTGTCGGGGTACAGCGGCCCCAGGAACACCAGCCCCTGCGGAGGTGCGGTAGGGCCGGCAACGGTGCGATCACGGCCGGCCAGCAGCTCGGCGATCCACTCCACCGGTTTCTCGCCGCTGCCGACCATGATCAGCGAACCGACGATATTGCGGATCATGTGATGAAGAAATGCATTGCCACGCACCGCCACCTCGATCACTTCGCCCTGGCGGCTGACCTGCAGGGACTGCAGTTCACGCCGCGCATGCAGAGCCTGGCACTGCACTGAGCGGAACGCACTGAAGTCGTTCTCGCCGAGCAGGGCCTGGCCGGCGGCATGCATGAGGGTCTCGTCCAGCGCCCGCCGTTCCCAGCTCAGGGTCTGCCGGTCCAGCGCCGGGCGCACCTCGCGGTTGAGCAGGCGGTAGCGGTAACGGCGCGCGCGCGCCGAGAAGCGGGCGTGGAAATCATCGGCCACCGGCACGCACCAGCGCACCGCGATCGAACGCGGCAGGCGGGTGGTGGTGCCCAGCATCCAGGCGCGCGGGTTGCGCACCACGTCGGTATCGAAATGCACGACCTGGCACTGGCCGTGCACGCCCGCATCGGTGCGGCCGGCACAGACCACCTGCAGCGGCGCGTCGGCCACCGAGGACAAGGCCTTCTCCAGGCTGGCCTGGACGCTGGGTCCGCCCTCGCCCAGGTTCTGCCAGCCCCTGAAATCGCTGCCGTCGTACTCGACGCCGAGCGCGTAACGCATGTGCTGCTACCTCAATGTTGCGGGTGGAGCGACGCTCAGGCCGGGTCGCGTTCGGACCAGACCGCCAGTTCGTTGCCTCCGGGCTCGACGAACTGGAAGCGGCTGCCACCGGGGAAAGAGAAAACGGGCCGGACGACCTGCCCACCGGCCGCGCGCACCGCGGCTTCGACCGGTGCCAGCAGGTCGGCATACAGCACCAGCAGCGGTGCGCCGGCCTCGGCACGCTGCGGCTGGCCACGGAAGAAGCCGCCCTGCAGGCGGCCATCGTCGAAGGCGGTGTAGTCCTCGCCGTAGTCGACGAACGACCAGCCGAACACGGCCTCGAAGAAGGCACGGCTGGCGGCCGGGTCGGCCGAGGCGAACTCAACGTAGTCGATGCGGTTTTCGCGGCTCATGGGTGGCCCCTGTGGTCCAGTGGTCAGTCCAGGCGGGCGAGCAGTTCACGCGCCTGGGCCTGGCAGTGCACGTCGCCATCGGTGGCGACTTCTTCCAGCAGGGTCCGCGCGGTCTGCGCATCGCCGAGGTCCAGGTAGGCGATGGCCAGTTCCAGGCGCTCCTGGCCCGCGCGCGGAGCCCAGTCGTTGCTGCTGGAGCCAGCGGCCGGGTCCAGGTCTTCGCTGGCAGCCTCCACGGGCTGCCCCTGTTCGGCCTGTTCGCCCTGTTCGGCCTGCTCGGCCTGCTCAGCCGGCAGATCGAACACACCACGGAATTCCGGCTGCTGCTCGGCGTGCAGGGCATAGTCGGGTACGCCGATCTCATCGGCGGGCACGTGGGCCGCGTCGGCCGGTTCCGGCGCCACTGCCTCGGGTTCGTCCCAGCGCGGTACGTCGCTCACCGCCGGCGGCAGCTGGTCGCCCTCGTCGGTCACCAGCGCCCCCACCTGCCAGAAGGCCTCGACATCGGCAGCGGGGTGCGCCACCGGTTCGTCGTCCGGCTCGACCAGGGCGGACGGCGCCTCATTGGCCTGCGCGTCATGCGCGTGGACGGCATGATCCTCTTCAATCACCCAGGCCGGCATCGACGGTTCCTGGCGACCGTCGTCCTCGTGGCCGGTGACCCAGGACGATTGTTCGGCCAGCGAATCCAGCGCGGCACCGGCAGGCACCGCAGCGGCCAGCGCCACGGCATCACCCTCCTCGCGCAGCGGCGGCAGCGGCGACGGCTTGCGCCGGCGCAGCAGCCAGGCGGCGCCAGCCACCAGCAACAGCAGCGGCAGGCCCAGCCAGTACCAAGGCGTGCCACCGGCGGGTGCTCCGGGAGGCGGCGCCAGGCGCTGCTGGGCGGCAGCCAGGTCGTTGTCCTTCATCGCGATCAACGACTGCTGCTGCTCCTTGAGCTTTTCCAGCTCGGCCACGCGCTGCTTCAACTCACCGATCTCGGCATCGCGGGTGGCAACGTCTTCCCTGGCCTGCCGCAGTTGTTCATTGCCCAGCATGTCACCCTCGCTGCCGGCACCGGTGCCGGTGGTTGTGCCCGCATGCGTGGCATTGGACGCCAGCGCCGGAGCGATCTCAAGACGTGCCCCGGCCGTGGCGGCAGCGGCGGTGGCTGCGGCAGCCACGGGCGCGGCCGGCGTCGGCGCACCGGCCGGTTGCGGCACGGTACGCGCCTGCCGCCACTGCGCGGCATGCTCACGGACCAGCGCGGCAGCTTCGTTGCCATCGATCGCGGCCAGGGCCTCGCTGCCTGGCACGCGCAGCACCGCGCCCTGCTTGAGCAGGTTGACGTTGCCGCGGATGAAGGCCTCCGGATTGGCGCGCAACAGGGCGATCATCGCCCGCTCCCGGCTGATCTGGTTGCCACGGGCCAGCGCGCCGGCAATGTGCGACAGGGTCTGGCCCTGCTGCACGGTGATGCTGCCATCGGCGGCGGCCGGCGCAGCGGCACGCGGGCGCGGCGGCGCGGCGGGACGGGCGGCGCTGGCGGGTGCGGGCGGTGCTGCGGTGGCTGCATCCTGTGCGGCCGGTTTGGCAGGCGTGTCGCGGGTGATCGTGTTGCCCAGCACGCCGGCCGGGGCGACGATCTCCGGCTCGGCGACGGCCAGCGCACTGGCCGGCGTATCGACCAGCGCGGAGTATTCGCGGACCAGGCGGCCCTGGCCCCAGTCTGCCTCGATCAGGAAGCTCAGCGACGGGGTTTCCACCGGCGCCTGCGAGGTCACCCGCACGACCGCCCTGCCCTGGCTGTTGGTGGTCAGCTCGAACTGCAGTTCGCTGACCAGGCCGGTCGGCCGCTGCAGGCCGACACGCTCGAAGGTGACGGCCGAGGCGAGCGCCACGCGCAGGTTCTGCAATTCGGAAGGATCGGCGGAGACCACCGGGATTTCGGCCAGAAGCGGCTGGCCGGGGCGCGACAGCACGCGGATGTCGCCCAGGCCCAGGGCCATGGCCGAACCGCTGGCCAATGCCAGCAGTGCGGCAGAGAGATAGAGGAGCGGGCGCGAGGCGCCCTTGGCCCGTTTATTCATGGGCGACACTATAAAGCGTGCGGACCACGGTCCGCATCCACCGCGGGGGGAGGCACCCGGTAGAGCCGAGCATGGGCTCGGCTGCAAAGAAAAGGCCGAGCGTTGCCCGGCCTCTCCATCAGCGCTGTTCGGCGGCGACCAGCTCGGCCAGCTGCACGGCATTCAGTGCCGCGCCCTTGCGCACATTGTCCGAGACGATCCACAGGTTCAGGCCGCGCGGATGCGACAGGTCTTCACGGATGCGGCCGACGTACACCGCATCGGTGCCCGAGGCATGGGTGACCGGGGTCGGGTAGCCACCGGCTTCGTGGCGGTCCACCACTTCCACGCCCGGCGACTGTTCCAGCAGCGCGCGCGCTTCGGCGACGGTCACCTTGTCGCGGGTTTCGATCGCCACCGATTCGGAGTGGCCGTAGAACACCGGCACGCGCACAGCGGTCGGGTTCACCAGGATGTTCTCGTCGCCGAGGATCTTGCGGGTTTCCCAGACCAGCTTCATCTCTTCCTTGGTGAAGCCGTTGTCCTGGAAGTCGTCGATGTGCGGGATCAGGTTGAAGGCGATCTGCACCGGGAAGCGCTGCGGATCGATCTCCTGGAAGCTCAGCAGCTGGCCGGTCTGCTTGCCCAGCTCTTCCATCGCCGAACGGCCGCCGCCGGACACCGACTGGTAGGTGGAGACATTGATGCGCTCGATGCCGTACTTGCGGTGCAGCGGCGCCAGCGCCACCAGCATCTGCATGGTCGAGCAGTTCGGGTTGGCGATGATACCGCGCGGACGGTTGCCGACCTGGTCCGGGTTGACCTCGGACACCACCAGCGGCACGTCATCGTCGTAACGGAAGGCCGAGGAGTTGTCGATCACCACCGCACCGGCGGCGGCGAACTTCGGCGCGTATTCCTTGGAGACGCTGCCACCGGCCGAGAACAGGGCGATGTCCACGCCGCTGGGGTCGAAGGTGGCCAGATCCTGGATCTTCACCTTCTGGCCTTCGAACTCGACTTCGCCGCCGGCCGAGCGCTCGGAAGCGAGCAGGCTCAGGGTACCGACCGGGAAGTTGCGCTCGGCCAGGATGGCCAGCATGGTTTCGCCGACGGCGCCGGTGGCACCGACGATGGCGACGTGGAAGCTGCGTTGTGCATTGCTCATGGGGGAACTCTCACGAAAACGGGAAGGGGGAAAACTCACGCACGACAGCTGGGTTCGGGGAACCTCCTCAGGCGGGGCGCGCAGAGGTTCCCTATCGTTTCCCGGTTTTTTTGCCCAGCACGGCACGCGCGGCGAGGGCCGCGTCGGCGTTGATCGCGCTCGGCATGCGCGCCGCTTCTCCGGCCAGGCCGAGGCCGACCAGCAGGTTGTCCACGGCCAGCTGCACCATCGCGGTACGGGTGCCCAGCGAGGCGCTGCCGATATGCGGGGTCAGCACCACGTTGCGCAGCGCCAGCAGTTCCGGGCGCACCTTCGGTTCGCCTTCGTAGACATCCAGGCCGGCGGCGGCCAGGCGGCCATGGGCCAGCGCATCGGCCAGTGCCAGCTCATCGACGATGCCGCCGCGGGCGATGTTCACCAGCGTGGCCGAAGGCTTCATCTTCGCCAGCGCGGCCGCATCGATGATGTGGTGCGACGCCGGGGTGTACGGCAGCACGGTGACCAGGTGGTCGGACTGCGCCAGCAGCGTGTCCAGGTCCACGTAGGTGGCACCCAGTGCGGCCTCGGTCTCGGCCGGCAGGCGCGAACGATTGTGGTACAGCACCTTCATGCCGAACCCGAGCGCGCCACGGCGGGCGATGCCCTGGCCGATGCGGCCCATGCCGAGGATGCCCAGCGTGCTGCCATGGATATCGGCGCCGAGCATGGTCTGGAACGACCACTGGCCCCACTGCCCGTCGCGCAGCCAGCGCTCGGATTCGGTAATGCGGCGCGCGGTGGCCATCAGCAGGGCGAAACCGAGGTCGGCCGTGGTCTCGGTGAGCACGTCCGGGGTGTTGCTGGCGAGGATGCCGGCCGCGCTCAGCGCGTCGACATCCAGGTTGTTGTAGCCGACGCCGACGTTGGCGATCACCTGCAGCTGCGCGGCATCGGCCACCTGGACCGCGCCGATGCGCTCGTTGAGGGTGATGATCGCGCCGTCGACCGAGGCCAGGCGCTCGGCGATCTGCTGCGGCGACCAGGCGGTTACGGTATCAGTGGCCAGCAACTGCACGCGATCGCGCAGCGGCGCGATGGCCGCGTCGACCAGCGGCTGGCTCACCCACACCGTCGGCCGGGTATCAGCCATCGATCTGCCCGGGAATGCGCGGGGTGATGGTGCCGACGTCACCGCACTGGGCACGGTGGCGCAGGGCCTGGTCCATCAGCACCAGCGCCATCATCGCCTCGGCGATGGGGGTGGCACGGATGCCGACGCACGGGTCGTGGCGGCCGGTGGTGACCACTTCGACCACGTTGCCTTCGGTATCCAGCGACGGGCCCGGCAGGCGCAGGCTGGAGGTGGGCTTCAGCACGATGGAGGCGACCACCGGCTGGCCGGTGGAAATGCCGCCAAGGATGCCGCCGGCATGGTTGCTGGTGAAGCCCTGCGGGGTCAGCAGGTCACGGTGCTCGGTGCCCTTCTGCGCGGCGCTGGCGAAACCATCGCCGATCTCCACGCCCTTCACGGCGTTGATGCTCATCAGCGCGGCGGCGAGGTCGCCGTCGAGCTTGCCGTAGATCGGCTCGCCCCAGCCCGGCGGCACGTTGTCGGCCACCACGTCCACGCGCGCACCGACCGAATCACCGGACTTGCGCAGCGCGTCCATGTACGCCTCCAGCTCGGGCACCTGTTCGGCGTGCGGCCAGAAGAACGGGTTGTCTTCCACCGCCGACCAGTCGAAACCGGCCGGACGGATCTCGCCCAGCTGCGACAGGTAACCGCGCACGGTCACGCCGAAGCGCTCGGCCAGCCACTTCTTGGCGACCACGCCGGCGGCCACGCGCATGGTGGTCTCGCGGGCCGAAGAACGGCCGCCACCGCGCGGGTCGCGGATGCCGTACTTGTGCCAGTAGCTGTAGTCGGCGTGGCCCGGCCGGAACTGCTGGCCGATGTTCGCGTAATCCTTGCTGCGCTGGTCGGTGTTGCGGATCAGCAGGGCGATCGGGGTGCCGGTGGTCAGGCCCTCGTATACGCCGGACAGGATCTCGACCTCATCAGCCTCGCGGCGCGCCGAGGTGTGCCGGCTCTTGCCGGTGGCGCGACGCTGCAGGTCGATGGCGAATTCGGCCGCATCCAGCGCCAGCCCCGGCGGACAACCGTCGATCACGCAGCCGATGGCCGGCCCGTGCGACTCGCCGAACGTGGTGACGGTGAAAAGCTTGCCGAACGAATTGGAACTCACGGGCGCTGTGCCGCCAGTTCGGTGATGCGTGCGCTGTGGGCGATCAGCTCGCGGCATTCGACCGCGAAGATGCCCATCTGGCCGACCTTGAATTCGACCCAGGCGAAGTCGACTTCCGGCAGCAGCTTGATCAGGTGCTGCTCGGATTCACCCACTTCGCAGATCAGCAGGCCGTCCTCGCTCAGGTGCAGCGGGGCGTCGCGCAGGATCTTCAGCACCAGGTCCAGACCGTCGTCGCCGGCACGCAGGCCCATTTCCGGCTCGTAGGAGTATTCCTGCGGCAGGGCATCGGTCTCGTCGTTGGTGACGTACGGCGGGTTGGTGACGATCAGGTCGTAGTGGCGGCCGGTCAGGCCGTTGAACAGGTCCGACTTCAGCAGGGTCACGTTGTGCGCCTGCAGGCGTTCCTTGTTCTCTTCGGCCAGCGACAGCGCGTCATCGCTCAGGTCGACGCCGTCCACTTCCCAGTTCGGGTAGTAGTGGCCCATGGCGATGGCGATGCAGCCCGAACCGGTGCACAGGTCCAGCGCGCGGCTGACGTCACGCCCGGCCAGCCACGGCTCGAAGCCGCACTCGATCAGCTCGGCAATCGGCGAACGCGGCACCAGGGCGCGCGGATCGCTCTTGAAGCTGAGGCCGGCGAACCAGGCTTCACCGGTCAGGTAGGCGGCCGGGACGCGCTCGTCGATGCGGCGCTGGAACAGTTCCAGCACGCGGACCTTCTCGGCCTGCAGCAGGCGGGCCTGGCCGTAGGCCGGGCCGAGGTCGTGCGGCAGGTGCAGGCTGTGCAGCACCAGCTGGGTGGCCTCGTCCAGTGCGTTGTCGTAGCTGTGCCCGAAGGTCAGCCCGGCTTCGTTGAAACGGCTGGTGCCGTAGCGGATCAGGTCGATGATCGTGTGGAGTTCGGCGGCCGTTTCAGCGGTCATGGCGGTACTGCGGGCAGAGTGGCCCACGATTATAGAGGCTGGCGCCCGCGGCGGCATCCGTTGCGACGGAAACGATCAGGCTGCAGCCGGTATGATGGGGATTACTTCCTGCGGGGGCTCCCATGTTCAATCGCAACGTCGGCATCATCCTGCTGATCGCCCTGGCGGCGGGCCTGGGCCTGCTGGCCGCGCAGCAGGTGTTTGCGCCGAAGCCGCCGGCCAACCAGCCGGCCACCGAAGCGATCACCCTGTACCCGCACACCCGCGAGCTGCCCGATTTCAACCTGGCCCAGTCCGACGGCACCCGGCTCATCCCCGGCGAGCTGAAGGGCCACTGGACCCTGGTATTCCTCGGTTTCACCTTCTGCCCTGACGTGTGCCCCACTACCCTGGCCGAGCTGGCCGGTGCGCAGAAGCAGTGGGAAGCCCTGCCCGACACGCTGCGCCCGCGCGTGCTGTTCGTGTCGGTGGACCCGGACCGTGACAACGCCATCCGCCTGGGCGAATACGTGCACGGCTTCCACAAGGACACCCTGGCCGCCACCGCCGACATTCCCTCGCTGGAGCGCTTCGCCACCTCGCTGGGCTTCGTGTTCCAGAAGGTGCCGGGCAAGCATTTCGACGAGAATCCCGAAGATTACACCGTCGAGCACTCGGCCAGCCTGGCCGTGCTCGACCCGCAGGGCCGCCTTGCCGGCCTGGTGCGGCCCCCGTTCAACGCGCCGGCCATCGCCCGCGACCTGCAGAAGCTGACCGAGAAATCCGCCCCATGAGCCTGACCACCGCCCTGACGTACGCCCTGCCCCACCGCCTGCTGTCCTCGATGGCGCGCTCGCTGGCGTACTCGGACGACCCGCGCGTGTCGCGCTGGCTGATCGACACCGTCACCCGCAAGTTCGACGTCAACCTGGACGAAGCGGCCAATCCGGACCCGCGCAGCTACCCGACCTTCAACCAGTTCTTCACCCGCGCCCTGAAGCCGGGCGCGCGCGTGGCCGATGCCGATCCGCGCAGCCTGGTGATGCCGGCCGACGGCCGCATCAGCCAGCTGGGGAAGATCGAGGCCGGTCGCATTTTCCAGGCCAAGGGCCAGTCCTTCACCGCCGCCGAGCTGCTGGGCAGCGACGAGGATGCCAAGCCGTACAACGACGGCCTGTACGCCACGGTGTACCTGTCCCCGCGTGACTACCACCGCGTGCACATGCCGTGGACCGGCACCCTGCGCGAGACCGTGCACGTGCCCGGCCGCCTGTTCAGCGTCGGCCCGGCCGCGGTGAACGGCGTGCCGCGCCTGTTCGCCCGCAACGAGCGCCTGGTCTGCCATTTCGATACCAGCTTCGGCCCGATGGTCAGCGTGATGGTCGGTGCGCTGCTGGTGTCCGGCGTGGAAACAGTATGGAGCGGCGAAGAGATCCCGGCCTACGGCGACCGCATCACCCGCAAGGATTACCGCGGACAGGGCATCCAGCTGGAGCGCTTCGCCGAAATGGCGCGCTTCAACTACGGCTCGACCGTGATCGTGCTGCTGCCGCCGGGCGTGGCCGAGTTCGCCCCGCAGCTGGGCGCCGAAAGCCCGGTGCAGCTGGGCCAGGCGCTGGCAAGACTGCGCTGAAAAACCGGCGATGCCGGGCCTGTAGAGCCGAGCCCTTGCTCGGCTGCCGGGAAAAACAGCCGAGCATGGGCTCGGCTCTACAGAAAGCGGTACGTTATTGCAGGGTCGGGGCCGGGCCGACGTCGACGCCGTCGTAGTCTTCCACGCCGGTCTGGCTGGCCAGGGCGGCCAGTTCCTGGTTGCGCAGGTCCAGCGAGGCTTCGTCGTGGATCTCCACGCGCTCCACGTGCAGCACGTGGAAGGGCGCATCGCCCTCCTCCGGCTCCTGTTCGAACAGTTCCACCACCTCATAGCCCTGGGCTTCCAGGGTGGTCGCCAGCGCCTGCAGGCGGTCCGGGGTGGAATGCACGAAGTAATAGCCCCACAGCAGGGGCGTGGCGAGATCCCAATCGGTGTTCTCGCGCAGGTTGGCGAACAGATCGCGGGTTGCTTCCAGGTCCATGGCTCTCTTCCGGTTCGGTTACTTGTCGCAGCCCTGCAGCTTCAGCACCTGGCCGGGGCGCAGGTTGTAGCTGGGGGCCTTCAGGCCGTTGGCGCGCGCCAGGGTCGGCACTTCGCACTGGAACTTCGCCGCGATGCGGCCCAGGGTGTCGCCCTTGCCAACCTTGTAGGTCTTGGCGGGCTTGGCCTTGGGCGCCGCCGGGCGCGGTGCGGCGACCGGGGCCGTCGGTGCGGTCGGCACCGTGGCGCTGGCGTTCGGGTCGGCCAGCGGCACCACGCCGCCCACGGCCACGCTGCCGGTGTAGCTGGCGGCGGTCGGGCGCACGATGGCCGCGTTCAGATCGGCGGTGATCAGGGTGCGGGCCAGGTCCGCGCGCGGGCCGCTGACGCAGTTGCGCTGGTACAGGCCGGCGATGCGGGTGGTGGCGTTGATCAGCGTACCGGCCGGAATCCAGCCATCGGCTTCATAGCGCGGGTTGAGGTTGCGCAGCGCGCGCATGTAGCCGTCACGCGTGCCGTGGCTGCCCAGGCAGATGGTCAGCTCGTAGATGGTGGTCGACTTGGCCAGGCGCAGGGTGGCAGGCTGCGCGCTGATCTTCGGGAACTCCACGCCGTACTGCTGCGGGTGCAGGAAGATCCACGCCGCGGCGATCACCATCGGCACATAGTCCTTGGTCTCGCCGGGGAACTGGTTGTAGACGCTGTCGGTCCAGAAGCTCTGCCCGCCGCTCTGCTTGAACACGCGCGCGGCGCGGCCTTCACCGCCGTTGTAGGCCGCCACCGACATTTCCACGTTGTTGTTCAGCTCGCGCAGGCGCTCGTTGAGATAGCTGGCGCTGGCTTCGGCGGCGCTGCGCGCATCGAAGCGGGTATCGAAGCCGGTGCCGTCCGGGCCCAGGCCGAATCGGCGGCCGGTAGCCGGCATGAACTGCATCAGGCCGGCCGCACCGGCGCGCGAGGACGCATGCACGCGGCCATTGGATTCCTTGGCCATGATGCCGAACAGCAGCGCCTCGGGCAGGCCGCGCTTTTCCCACTCGGGCCACATCACCGCGCGCAGGTTCTGGTAGTTCTCGTAGCTGGTCAGCAGGGCCGGACGCATGTCGGTCAGCCAGCGGCGGATGCCCGCCTGCACGGCCGGGTTGTACTCGACCATGTTGTCGAAGGCGTGGCGCTTGTCATTGAGCAGCGCCGCGGCGCGGGCGGCCTCGGGCACGTCGGCGGTCAGCGGGCCCACGTGGTCCGGGTCGGCCTCCAGGCGGTCGCCGCCCTCGTCGGCGCTGTCATCACTGGCGGCCGCGTCGGCATCACGCTTCAGCAGGCGCTTGTAGGTGGCCAGCATGTTGCTCATCTGGCAGCCCTTCTGCTTCACGCATTCGCTGATGACATCTTCCATGTCCTCCAGCGCCGCATCGGCTTCGTTGCTGCCCTTGGGGTCGGCATTGGCGACCAGCAGCAGGGCATCGCTGTAGCGTTTCTCGGCGGTGGCCATGCGCTGCTGCAGCGCATCGGCCTTCGCCTGGTCCCGTGCCGAAACACGCTGTGCATGGGCGTCGGGCGCCAGGGATACCAGGCCGGCGAGCGCCAGCAGCGGCCAACCACGGGAAATCAGGACAGGAACGGGCATTGGTGGCACTGTGTGCGAAACAGGCAGGCAGAGTAGCGGTGCCGCCAAGGTCCGGGCAACCCGGCCATCGGCCCGCCACCGTCGGCGGTTAACATTGGGCGCATTCACCACAAGGGCTGGACCATGGATCCGATTCTGCTCGGCAAAGGCATCACCGACGATGTGGCTGTGACCCTGCTGCCGAAACTCGGCAACCGCCATGGCCTGGTGGCCGGCGCCACCGGCACCGGCAAGACCGTGACCCTGATGACCCTGGCCGAGGGCTTCTCGCGGCTGGGCGTGCCGGTGTTCCTGGCCGATGTGAAGGGCGATGTGTCCGGCCTGGCCGTACCCGGCAGCGGTGCCGATGCCCTGCTGCAGCGCGCCGCCGAGATCGGCGTGGCCGACTACGCCCCGGCCGGCAGCCCCACCGTGTTCTGGGATCTGTACGGCAAGCTCGGCCACCCGGTGCGTACCACCATCAGCGAGATGGGCCCGACCCTGCTGGCGCGCATCCTGGAATTGAACGACACCCAGGCTGGCGTGCTCGACATCGTCTTCAAGCTGGCCGACGACCGCGGCCTTCTGCTGCTGGACATGGATGACCTGCGCGCCCTGCTCGGCCTGGTGGCGGAGGAGCGCAAGGACATCTCCACCGAGTACGGCCTGGTCAGCGCACAGTCGATCGCGGCCATCCAGCGCTCGGTGCTGCGCCTGGCCCAGGACGGCGGCGAAGGCTTCTTCGGCGAACCGGCGGTGGAACTGGCCGACCTCATGCGGGTCAATCACGACGGCCGTGGCGTGGTCGGCATCCTCGCCGCCGATCAGCTGGTGCTCAAGCCCAAGCTCTATTCCACCTTCCTGCTGTGGCTGCTGTCGGAACTGTTCGAGCAGCTGCCTGAAGTGGGCGATCTGGAAAAGCCCAAGCTGGTCTTCATCTTCGACGAGGCCCACCTGCTGTTCGACGATGCGCCGGCCTCGCTGGTGCAGCGCATCGAGCAGGTGGTGCGGCTGATCCGCTCCAAGGGCGTGGGCGTGTATTTCTGCTCGCAGTTCCCTGACGACGTGCCGGGCAACATTCTGGGCCAGCTCGGCAACCGCGTGCAGCACGCGCTGCGCGCCTTCACCCCGCGCGACCAGAAGGCGGTGAAGACCGCTGCCGAGACCTTCGTACCCAACCCGAAGCTGGACGTGGCAAAAGTGCTCAGCCAGCTGGGTACCGGCGAAGCGCTGGTGTCCACGCTGCAGGACAAGGGCGTGCCGATGCCGGTGCAGCAGACGATGATCGCCCCGCCGCGCTGCCGGATGGGGCCGATCACCGAGGCCGAGCGCGCGCAGGTGCGTGCGGGCAGCCCGGTCGGTACCCGCTACGACACTGCGGTGAACCGCGAATCGGCCGCCGAACTGCTGGCCCAGCGCGCGCAGAAGGCCACCGAGCGGGCTGCGGCCCCGGCCGCGCGCAGCCGCGAGCAGGACGACGCCCAGGAAGGCGGCTTCGGCCAGTCGATCAAGGACGCGATCTTCGGCACCAAGCGCCGCCAGGGCATGATCGAAACCATGGCCAAGCAGACCACGCGCACGGTCGGCACCAAGCTGGGCAACCAGATCGTGCGCGGCATCCTTGGTGGCATTTTCGGCGGCAAGCGCTGATCTGCCATTGCTGGGGTCAGAGCCCTTTCCGCTGGAAAGGGATCTGACCCCGGGCTCCGACCCCACTCCCTGTTCGTCATCCTGAAAAGAAGTCGTATTGCATGTCCCGCTGGCGTCCCCCCGCAGAAAAAAGCACTGCCCTGATCACTGCCGCCGGCCACGCCCGGTTGAAAGCCGAGCTGGATGACCTGTGGCGGGTGCGCCGCCCCGAGGTGGTGAAGGCGCTGGCCGCGGCTGCTGCCGAAGGCGACCGCTCGGAAAATGCCGAGTACACCTACCGCAAGAAACAGCTTGGCGAGATCGACCGCCGTGTGCGCTACCTGACCAAGCGCCTGGAATCGCTGCGCGTGGTCGACACCACGCCGACCGATCCGCAGGCGGTGTTCTTCGGTGCGTGGGTGGAGCTTGAGAACGTGGAGAGTGGCGAGACCAGCCGCTATCGCATCGTCGGCCCGGACGAGACCGATGCAGGGCTGGGCTGGATCAGTATCGATTCGCCACTGGCGCGCGCGCTGCTGAAGAAGCGCATCGATGACGAGTTCGCTGTGGAGCTGCCCGGTGGGCAGTTCACGTTCGCGGTGATCGGGGTGGAGTACGCCTCTGTGTAGAGCCGAGCCCATGCTCGGCTGAATGCACAGCAGCCGAGCATGGGCTCTGCTCTACAAAATCATCAGCGGCGGCGGGTAGTGGCGGCCGACGCGCAGCGGGCGGAAGTAATCGGCGTTGCGGTAGAAGGCGGCATCCTGCATCTCATGCCAACCGGGAATACCGGCCAGCGGCAGCGGCCGCAGCTGCAGCGGATCGCCCAGCACCCTGCCCTCGTCGATGGCTCGGCTGACCGTCTCGATGCAGCCTGCTTCACCATCGCCCTGCACCACCACGCATTTGCCGACCAGCAGCCGGCCCGGCAGCAGCGCCTGCTCCATCAGCGCATGGCCGAACACCGCCACCACAGCGATGCCACCGCCCTGCCAGTGCGAAGGATCGAACAGTGCGCGCCAGTCATGCGCATCCCACGCGGCCAGCACGGCCGCATCGCGCACCTGCACGACCACGCCGGTTTCATCGAACTGCGTCAGCGCGGCCTGTGCGCGGTTGCGCTGGCCGGGCGCCATCGCCACGATGTGCCGGCACTGCTGCAGATTGAGGGCACGCTTCAGCGGCAGCAGGCTGGCCCAGACCAGCGCGTTGAACAGGTCGTGCCAGTTGTCCGCGCGGGTCGCGAGGCGCCCCTGGGTGATGCGGATTTCGTAGTGCAGGCCATCGGCCATCAGCGCGGCATCCTGCTCGACCAGCTGCAGCCCGGGCAGGGCCAGCCGGGCATCGAGCGCGGCGACGGTCGGCCAACCCGGTCCCGCCAGCAGATCGGCAAAGCCGCGCACGCCTTCGAACAGCGGATGCTCGAACACCCGCGCATCGACCGCCGCACGCAGCGGCGGGATGAAGCGACGAGGGCCGCCTGCGTCGCCGCCGGCGGCCGTCGCTGCGGTCACAGCACCTTGAGGTCGAACGCCGGACGCGTGGCGCTGGGCAGCGCATCACCGTACAGATCGTGCTCGTCGCTCTCGGTGATCTCCACATCGACGAACTCGCCCACGCGCAGCGGCACCTGGTCGGCGTTCTGGATGTGCACCAGGCCGTCGATCTCCGGCGCATCGGCCTTCGAACGGGCCACGGCGATATCGCCTTCGATGGCATCGACCAGGCACTGCTGCACGGTGCCGATCTTGGCTTCCAGGCGCGCGGCGGAAATCTGCGCCTGCTTCTCCATGAAGCGGGCCAGGCGCTCCTGCTTCACTTCTTCCGGCACGGCATCGGGCAGGTCGTTGGCGGTGGCACCCTCGACCGGCGAATAGGCGAACGCGCCCACGCGGTCCAGCTGTGCTTCGTCCAGGAACGACAGCAGTTCTTCGAACTCGGCCTCGGTCTCGCCCGGGAAGCCGACGATGAAGGTCGAACGCACGGTTATGTCCGGGGCGATGCGGCGCCAGTTCTGCACGCGTTCGAGGGTCTTCTCGACCGCACCGGGGCGCTTCATCAGGCGCAGAATGCGCGGGCTGGCGTGCTGGAACGGGATGTCCAGGTACGGCAGGATGCGGTTCTCCGCCATCAGCGGCACCACTTCGTCCACGTGCGGGTACGGGTAGACGTAGTGCATGCGCACCCAGGCATCGAGTTCGGACAGGCCTTCGCACAGCGCCTTCAGGCGGGTCTGGTAGGCCTTGTCGCGCCACATCTTCTCGGCGTATTTCACGTCCACGCCGTACGCCGAGGTGTCCTGCGAAACCACCAGCAGCTCGCGCACGCCGCCGCGCACCAGGCGCTCGGCTTCGCGCAGCACCTCATCCACCGGGCGCGAGACCAGCTTGCCGCGCATCGACGGGATGATGCAGAAGCTGCACGTGTGGTTGCAGCCCTCGGAAATCTTCAGGTAAGCGTAATGGCGCGGGGTCAGCTTCACTCCGTAGTCCGGTACAAGGTCCACGAAGGGATCGTGCCTGGGCGGCAGCGCTTCGTGCACCGCTTCCATCACGCTCTGGTAGTCCTGCGGGCCGGACACCGCCAGCACGTTCGGATACGCCTCGCGGATCTGCTCCGGGCGCTTGCCCAGGCAGCCGGTGACGATGACCTTGCCGTTCTGGTTCATCGCCTCGCCGATGGCGTCCAGCGATTCGGTCACCGCCGAATCGATGAAGCCGCAGGTGTTGACCACCACCACGTCGGCCGAATCGTAGGACGGGACGATGTCATAACCTTCCGAGCGGAGCTGGGTGAGGATGCGCTCGGAATCGACAAGGGCCTTCGGGCAGCCAAGGCTGACGAAGCCGACTTTGGGGTTCAGCTGGGACATGGAAATCGCGGGACTCTGGGGGCCTGGGCCCCTGCCGACATGGCAGGGGGTCCTGGGGGCCGGGGCCTGAAAGGGCGCCAGTATAACGGGGTTGGTGGCGGGGCTCTGAACGGCCAGCCGCCTGATCGGGCACAGCCGCTGACACGCCGCTAACCCGGCCAGCGTCGACAATGCAGGCCTGTCCCCTGCAACGAGGTACCCGACGATGTCCGAATGGATCACCCTGGATACGCATCATGGCCCGGTCCGCGCCTGGCAGGTCCTGCCCGAGGGCAAGCCGCGCGCGGCGCTGGTGGTCATACAGGAAATCTTCGGGGTCAACGCGCACATGCGCGGGGTGGCCGAGCGCTTCGCCGCCGAAGGCTACGCCGTGCTGGCGCCGTCGTTCTTCGACCTGGTCGATGGCCCGGAATCCGACCCCGATGCCCTGCCCTACAGCCCCGATGGCGTGAAGGACGGCCTGGAGCGGGTCAACACCCTGGGCATGGAGAAGGCGCTGGAAGTGGTCCGCGCCGCAGCGACGCGCTTGGCCCCCCATGGCAAGGTCGGCACCGTCGGCTACTGCTGGGGCGGCAGCGTGGCCCTGCTGGCGGCGATGCGCCTGGGCCTGCCCTCGGCCAGCTACTACGGCGGCCGCAACGTCAGTTTCCTCGACGAAACGCCCAAGGCGCCGGTGATCTTCCACTTCGGCGCCCAGGACAAGAGCATCCCACCGGAAGCCGTGCAGGCCCACCGCGAAAAGCTGCCGCAGATGGCCACCTACGTCTATCCAGCCGACCACGCCTTCAACCGGGAGGTCGGACATGCGTATGATCCAGACAGCGCCGCCCTGGCGCTGCAACGCACCCTGGACTTCTTCACGGAGCATCTTGGATGAGCGATTTTGAACTGGATTCACGCCTGGCCACCGACAGCGTCCTGGTAGCAGAAGGCCCGTTGTCGCAAGTGCGGTTGATGAACGACGAACGGTTCCCCTGGCTGGTGCTGGTGCCGCGCCTGGCCGGGATCACCGAATGGATCGAGCTGGACGGCGAGCAGCAGGACAAGCTGCGCACCGAACTCAACCGCGCCTGCAAGGCCCTGCACGGCACGGACGGGGTGGAGAAGATCAACATCGGCGCGCTGGGCAACATCGTGCGCCAGCTGCATTTCCACGTGATCGGCCGCCACGACGGCGATCCGGCGTGGCCGGGGCCCGTCTGGGGCAGTGGTCCGGCGCACCGCTACGAGCCGGCCGCACTGGACCAGCATGTCGCCTACTGGAAGGAACGGCTAGGATATCCGGCCCACCCCTGAGCCTTTGACGACCCGATGCGCTTCAATCTCGTCGCCGCCATCCTGCTGATCCTGATCGGCTTGTTCATGCTCGCCAGCAACTTGGGCTGGACGCACCTGAACCTGTCCAAGCTGTTCCTGACCTGGTGGCCGGTCGGCCTGGTCGGCGTCGGCATCGCGATGCTGTTCGGACGCGGCAAATAAAGGTAGCGCCGGGCCATGCCCGGCGAATGCACCACGCGGCCCATACGAAAACGCCGGGCATGGCCCGGCGCTACCGATATGTTGATCAGGTGCGCGGCAGGGTCACGCCGGTCTGGCCCTGGTACTTGCCACCGCGGTCCTTGTACGAGGTCTCGCAGACGTCGTCGGCCGCGGCCTGGAAGAACAGCATCTGGGCCACGCCTTCGTTGGCGTAGATGCGCGCCGGCAGCGGCGTGGTGTTGCTGAATTCCAGGGTGACGTGGCCTTCCCACTCCGGTTCCAACGGGGTCACGTTGACGATGATGCCGCAGCGGGCATAGGTGCTCTTGCCCAGGCACACCACCAGGGTGTCGCGCGGAATGCGGAAGTACTCCACCGTACGCGCCAGCGCGAAGCTGTTCGGCGGGATGATGCACTCATCACCGACGATGTCGACGAAGCTGCCCGGGTCGAAGTGCTTGGGGTCGACGATCGTGGAGTTGATGTTGGTGAACACCTTGAACTCGCGCGAGCAGCGCACGTCGTAACCATAGCTGGAGGTGCCGTAGCTGACGATGCGCTCGCCGTTGGCGTGCTTCACCTGCCCGGCCTCGAACGGCTCGATCATGCCGTGCTGCTCGGACATACGGCGGATCCAACGGTCACTCTTGATGCTCATGCTCTGTCCTGGGTACGAGGGGGCGCGTGGATTCTAGCAGGGGGCCGGGCACGCACGCCGCAGCCCCGCAGGCCTGGCCTTACAGCAGCGAGGACAGGATCTGGATCGAGGCACGCGGGCGCTTGCCCACCTCCTCCACCAGGCGCTCGGCGGCGCGGCGGTAGGCCTGGGCCGCGGTCGACTGGGGCTGGACGACGGTGATCGGGTTGCCGGCATCCCCCTGTTCGCGGATGTCGATCTGCAGCGGCAGCGACCCCAGCAGCGGCACGCCGTACTGCACGGCCATGCGCTCGCCGCCGCCCTCGCCGAACAGGTGCTCGATGTGGCCGCAGTTGCTGCAGGTGTGCACGGCCATGTTCTCGACGATGCCCAGCACCGGCACCTCCACCTTCTCGAACATCTTCAGCGCCTTCTTCGCATCCAGCGTGGCGATGTCCTGCGGCGTGGTGACGATGACCGCACCGGCCAGCGGAATCTTCTGCACCAGGGTCAGCTGGATGTCACCGGTGCCCGGCGGCAGGTCGATCAGCAGGTAGTCCAGATCGTCCCACAGCGTGTCTTCGAACAGCTGGGTCAGGGCGGCGGTCGCCCGCGGCGCGCGCATGATCAGCGGCGTCTCGTCTTCCACCAGGTAGCCGATGGACATGGTGTCCACGCCGAACGCACGCATCGGCTCGATGCTCTTGTTGTCCGGGCTTTCCGGGCGGCCGGAGAGGCCGAGCATGGCCGGCACGCTGGGGCCGTAGATATCGGCGTCGAGCACGCCCACGCGGGCACCGAGCTGCTGCAGCGCGACGGCCAGATTCACCGAGGTGGTGGACTTGCCCACGCCCCCCTTGCCCGATCCCACCGCGATCACGTTACGGATGCGCGCATGGGGCGAAAGGCCCTTCTGCACCTGGCTGGCATGGGGACGACGGGCGGGGCTGTTCACTGCGGACTCCGGAAGCGGTTCATGGGGCGGGCAACCTCCCATCATACAAGTTCAGCCAGGCGCAGCCCTGCCGTCCTGCGCGCGTAGCCAACCAGCACCGAACACCTGCTGCGCGCGGAATACAGCTTCAACAGAATCTACTGGCAGCGGTAATTCAGACGACTGCTTTTGGGTGAAACGCAGTGCTCATTTTAAATTCAATAGTTAAGAATAAGTAAATACATTATTAAGACAGCTTTAAATAAATGCCCATCTCGTTGAATTTACCCAGAAATTATTCACAAAACACAAAGATTTCTTAGGACCTCGTACCATTAACGTTAATGCCGTGTTATGTTCGGCCCCACAACTTGGAAACTGAAGCTGATTGAATGCCCCGGCACCGGGGACTGCCTGCATTGCTTAATGGATGGGATATAGCAATGACTCGTTGTCCACCAATGTCGTCCGCCACCCGCTCTCGCTCGCGCTGTTCGGCAGCCTGCTCGCCACCGCCCTTCCCGCCTTCGCCCAGGACAGCAGGGAGACCACCGACCTCGGTCGCGTGACCGTCACCGGTTCGCTCATCCCGCAGACCAAGGTGGAAAACCACACCCCGGTGCTGACCGTCACCGCCGAGGACATCCAGACCCGCGGCTTCACCAGCATCGCCGAAGTCCTGCAGCAATCCTCGCTGACCACCGGCGGCCTGCAGGGCGGCCAGTCCTCCGCGGCCTTCACCCAGGGTGTGCCGAAGCGGCCGGCATGTTCGGCCTGGATCCGGGCTACACCAAGTACCTGATCAACGGTCGCCCGATGCTGCAGTACCCGGCGCTGTACAACGGCAGCGACGCCTTCAACAACATCAGCGGCATCCCGATCGACATCGTCGAGCGCATCGAGATCCTGCCGGGCGGCCAGTCGTCGCTGTACGGCTCCGATGCCATCGCCGGCGTGGTCAACATCATCCTGAAGAAGCGCATGGATGGCGGCACGATCAACGTGCGCGGCGGCGCCTACACCGAGGGCGGCGGCAACAACGTCCGGGTCAGCGTGGCCAAGGGCTTCAACAGCACCGATGATCGCTTCAACGCGCTGTTCAACGTGCAGTACGAGACGTCCAGTCCGATCTGAGGCTACCAGCGCGACCTGACCAAACAACCCTGGCGGCTACTCGCCGCAGGTGCCGTCCAACGACTTCCTCGTCTACCTGCCTGCCGAAAACAACGCGTTCGTCATGATGGACCCGACCCGCTGCGCCAGCGTGGCCGGGCAATTCGGCGGCACCACCGAACTGGGCACCCGTGCCGCGGGCGAATCGTGTGGCTCCAAGTACAGCGCCGGCTACCGCACCATCAAGAACGCAAGGAAAGCAGCCAGTTCTACACCTCGCTCAACTTCCAGGTGAACGAGAACTTCGAACTGTTCGGCGAGGCGCTCTACAGCTTGGAAGAGATCAACTACGTCACCGGTTCCGGCTACACGTTCTGGAGCACCGGCCCTGGCTTCGGCTACATCTACGACCAGGACACCGACCAGTACATGAGCCTGCAGCGCGCGTTCGCGCCGGAGGACATTGGCGGCCAAGGCTACCGTGACATCCAGGAAACCAACCGCAACAAGGCCTGCCAGATCACCCTGGGCGGCCGCGGCACTTTCGGCACCAACTGGGATTACAGCGCCAGCTTCAGCCGCGGCGAGTACAAACTGACCGAGCGCAGCTTCGCTCGCTGGGCCGGGCCGATCGACAGCTGTTTCGAACAGAACGTGTTCGGTCCAGTGCTTGGCCAGACAGACGATGGCTATAAGATCTACAGCCCGAACTGGGGTGCGTTCTACTCACAGCTGCCGGCAGGCGAATTCCAGAGCTTCACCGGATACACCTACAACCAGAGCCGCACCTGGCAGAACCTGGGCCGCGTGCAGCTGACCAACAGCGGGCTGTTCTCCCTGCCCGGTGGCGACGCCGGCCTGGGCATCGTCGTCGAAGGCGGCAGCGAAGGCTGGGACTACAGCCCGCATGAGCGCCTGCCCAACGGTGATGTCTGGGGCACCACGTCGGTGGCCGGCGCCGGCCATCGCAGCAACTACGCGGTGACCGGCGAACTGCGCCTGCCGCTGCTCGACTCGCTCACTGTCACCGGTTCGGGCCGCTACGACGCCTTCAAGATCGCCGACAACACGGTCGACAAGTCGACGTACAGCATCGGCGTCGAGTTCCGTCCGATTGAAAACCTGCTGTTCCGCGGCAAGTACGGCACCGCGTTCCGTCCGCCGTCGTTGCCCGATGCCTTCCAGGGCGAAAGCGGCTTCTACACTGCCGCCACCGACTACTACCGCTGCGCACAGCTGGGCTTCGAGCCCGCCTACACCGTCGGCTGCCCGTATGCAGGCCAGTCCACCCTCGGCGTGCAGTCGGGCAGCCCGGAACTGGAACCGATCACCGCCGATGTGTGGAACGCCGGCGTGGTCTGGGCACCGATGGCCAACCTCTCGCTGTCGGTGAATTACTACCGCTGGAAGATCGAGAACGAGGTCGACACCCTCAGCTCCGACCAGCTGCTGCGTGCCGAGTACTACTGCCGCAACAACCTGGACAACAACACCAACGCCACCTGCAGAACGTGGCCGACTGGGTCACCCGCGATGCGTCGGGCAACCTGGACCAGATCTACACGCCCAAGCTCAACGTGGCACGCCAGAACCTCAATGCGCTGACCGCCAGCTTCAAGTACGTGCAGGACATTGGTCGCTTCGGCTCGCTGCAGTTCGCCAGCAACTACACCAACATCCTCAAGCGCGAAGTGCCGCCGCAGACCGGCGATGACTACCTGGACCTGCTGCGCCATCCGTATGCGATGTGGAACTACCAGGCCTTCGCCAAGGTGCGAGCCGATGGTTCGATCGGCTGGGCGAAGAACCAGTGGACCACCACCCTGTACTACAACTACATCGGCCGTACCCCCAACTACATGGCGTACCTGGGCGAAGGCTATGACTACGTCCACTCCTCGGGCTACAAGGCTGGCAAGTGGGGCTCGTACACCACCTACAACCTGAGCGTGAGCTACCGCGCGATGGACAACCTGACCCTGTCGCTGATGGTCAACAACGTGTTCAACAAGAACCCGTCGAGCCAGCGCCACAGCTTCGGCGGCAACAGCAGCGCGCCGTACAACGAAAGCCTCTACAACCCGTAAGGCCGGGCGATCTACGCCCAGATGCAGTACGACTTCGGCGCGAAGTAAGCGTCGCGACGCTCCAGGGAATGACTGGTACTGGCCCCGCTTCGGCGGGGCCTTTTTTTTGCCCGCGTGGCTGGCCCGCGGGCGTCGCAACGCCCCCCCTCCCCCGTCTGCCGTCACAACCCGGACTGCCGGCTGAACATCCAGCACCGTCTGCACCCTCCGCAGGGAGTCGGCGCGGCGTGCCAAGCAGAGAAACCTTTCATTTGAAATCAACGCCTTGTATCAAAAATCCATCCAAATCAGCACTTTGCCTAGCTTGGCTTCATGACGGGAGCATGAACAGTTGACACATCAAGTTAAGGTCGTGTTAACGTCAGCTCATCGGCTTGTGAAGCCGGTTACAGGACGGGGCGAAAAGCCCTACAGGGACGACAGGCCCACGCGCCTGTCGAGATTCGATACATCAGGGGATCCATCCATGACCATCCGCACGGCGCTCAGCCGCCACCCGCTGAGCTTTGCTCTGACGACCGCCCTGCTGGCAGCCGTCGTTTCGCCCGCCTTTGCCCAGGAAGCCGGCAACGAAGCCGGTGGCAAGAACGCCACCAACCTGGACCGCGTTTCGGTCGTCGGCTCGCGCATCAAGCGCGCTGAAGTCGAAGGCCCGGCGCCGGTCACCGTCATCTCGCGCGCCGACATCGATCGCGAAGGCTTCCAGTCGGTCGGCGACATGCTGCAGACCCTGACCCAGAACACCACCAGCTCGTTCACCGGCGATCTCGCCGTGACCGGCTTCACGCCCAACGCCCAGGTGGTCAACCTGCGCAACCTGGGCCCGGGCTACACCCTGACCCTGGTCAACGGCCGCCGCCCGGCGCAGTACCCGCAGCCGTACAACCGCGACAACAACGTGGTCAACATCAAGGCCATTCCGAGCTCGATCGTCGAGCGCGTTGAAGTCCTGACCGGCGGCGCCTCGGCCATCTACGGTTCGGACGCTGTCGCCGGCGTGATCAACATCGTGCTGCGCAAGAACTACGACGGCAACCAGCTGCGCCTGACCACGGGCACCACCGAAGAAGGCGGCGGCGACAACGTCAACGTCGAATACACCGGCGGCAAGACCGGCGACCGCTGGAGCGCGACCTACGCCCTGCAGTACAGCGAGAACGAGCCGGTGTTCGCCTCGCAGCGCCACGCGCTGGCCGATACCCGCAACAACGCCGCCGGCATCGCGGTGAATCCGTCGCTGTCGCTGGTCGCCCTGAGCTCGGCCGGCCTGAACGGCCACGTGCGCAACCAGAACGCGCTGTACAACGCTGCGGCCTGTGATGCGTTCGACTACACCACGGTGACCACCGCCTCGCGCGGCACCTACTGCGGCAGCTACACCCAGGTCGCCGCCCGTTCCATCTGGAACAAGAACCAGAACTTCAACGGCTACGGCTACGGCACGTTCGACGTGACCGACACCACCCAGCTGTTCGGCAGCGTCAACTTCTACAAGACCAAGGCCAAGGCCAGCGGCGGCATCGAGTTCTGGGGCACCTCGGGTGACCGCTTCACCTCCAACCCGAGCGGCGCCGCGACCAGCGTGTACTACGACTCCGCCCTGCAGGACCTGATCCAGCTGCAGCGCACCTTCAACCCGTTTGAACTGGGTGGCAACGAAGCCGCCAGCACCCTGTACGACGAGAAGAGCTACGACTTCACCTTCGGTGCGCAGGGAACCTTCGCCGATCGTTTCGACTGGGAAGCGAGCGTCAACTACGGCAAGTACGAGTACGAAGCCGACCGCCCGCGCCTGCTGGCCAAGGCCGTGCATGACTACTTCCTGGGCCCACTGCAGGGCTACATCAGCAATTACCCGATCTACACGCTGAACCAGGACCGCTGGAACACTCCGATCACCCCGGAGATCTACCAGAGCTTCTCCACCCGCGTGAAGAACGTTGCCGAATCGACCTCGGCCACCGCCAACTTCAACATCAGCGGCGACCTGTTCGAGCTGCCGGCCGGCCCGGTGGGCTTTGCGGCGGTCATCGAAGGCATGCGCCAGACCACCGACTTGGTCAGCGACGTGCGCACCAACCAGCTGCGTCCGATCGACGACCAGACCATCTACAACCTGACCAGCTCCGGTGAAACCCACGGCGCCCGTAACCGCTATGCGGTGGGTACCGAATTCCGCGTGCCGATCTTCAGCAACCTGTCGATGAACCTGGCAGGCCGCTGGGACAAGTACGACGACATCACTGCCGTCGACGATGCCAAGACCTTCAACGTCGGCCTGGAATACCGTCCGTTCAGCAACCTGCTGATCCGTGGTTCCTACGCCACCAGCTTCCGCGCACCGGACATGCAGCTGGTCTACGCCGAAGGCGCCGCCTCGTTCTCGACCATCCTCGACGAATACAGCTGCCGTTCGGGCACCGGCCTGGGCCAGGCTGCAGGCGCTCCGGGCCGTACCCGCGCGCAGTGCAACGTGACCGGTGACGTGACCCTGTACCAGGCGCAGTCGCTGATCGCCGGCAACCCGAACCTGAAGGAAGAAGAAGGCAAGTCGTGGGGCGCCGGCTTCGTGTGGGACATCATGGACTCGATGTCCATGTCGGTGGACTACTACAAGATCCGCCTGGAAGATGCCTCAACCCAGCTTAGCTCGACCTACCTGCTGCAGAACGAAGCCAACTGCCGCCTCGGCGTGCGCCCGGATGGCACGCCGTTCGAGCAGGGCTCCGATTCGGCCTTCTGCCGCAACCTGACCGCGCTGGTCACCCGTACCAACGCACCGGGCACCACCCTGGACGGCCGCATCTCTCAGATCAACACCGCGTACATCAACGCGGCGCTGCTGGAAACCAGCGGTATCGATGCCACCTTCAAGTACAAGCTGGATACCGATCGCCTCGGCGACTTCGGCCTGGACCTGGGCTACTCGCTGGTGCTGACCAACAAGTACCAGGAAAACAGCGACGACGAGCTGATCGACTACCGCGACCTGCCGCTGTATGACTACAGCCAGCGCAGCCGCCTGCGCGGCAGCCTGAGCTGGGCCGGCGACGAATGGGGTGCCACCCTGTTCGGCACCCGCTACGGTTCGAACTGGAACGCTGCCTGGACCGAACGCCTGGCCCCGTACATGCAGTACAACCTGCAGGTCAGCAAGAAGTTCGGCCCGAACGTGCGTGCCGAGTTCACGGTGGTCAACCTTACCGACAACCAGTTCCGTCGCGACCCGACCAACACCGCGTACCCGTACTTCAACAGCTACATCGGTGCCGACCCGCTGGGCCGTCGCTACTACTTCAGCCTGTCCTACCGTTTCTGATGCGACAGGTTGTGTGACAAGCAGAGCCCGGCCTAGGCCGGGCTCTGTATTTGCGCACCGGCAGCAACGCCATATCCCGGGCCACGAAGGCCCGCCATTTGAAGGGGATACACGATGTACAAGCTGTCCTTCGCCCTGCTTGCACTGGCATTGGGCACCACCGCCGTGCCGGCCTCCGCCGCACCGGCCTACTCGGTCGAAGATTTCGTCAAGCACGCTGCCTACGGCAACGTGCGCATCTCGCCCAATGGCCAGTACCTGGCCGTGACCATGGACCACGGCGACCAGGACGTGCTGGCGGTGTTGCGCACCAGCGACCTGAAGGTGCTCAAGGTCAACCAGCTGCCGGAAAAAAAGAGCGTCGGCCAGTTCACCTGGATCGCGCCGGACCGCCTGATGTTCAATGCGGTAAAGAAGATGGGCGGCTATGCCCAGCCCTTCGCCACCGGTGAATGGTTCGCGGTCAATGCCGACGGCAGCCAAGCCGTGCCGCTGATCTTCTACGGTACCCGCGATGCCACCCAGCGCGGCAAGACCGTCGGCCGCGAAAGCTTCAGCCTGCTCGACACGCTGAAGGACGACGACCGCAACGTCATCATGCAGTCGCGCTACCCGCGCTCCAACGAAGGTGCCGGCACACAGGTGGTGCAGGTCGATACCTTCAGCGGCCGCCGCACAGTGCTCGCACGCGCGCCCAAGGACGACTGCTCCATCGCGCTGGACGCGCAGAAGGAACCGCGTTTCGCCGTCTGTTCGTCCAGCCGCAACGAGGAAGGCGAGTACGACGAGCGCACCGAACTGTACCGCCGCGATGGCCGCGATTGGACCTTGGTCAACGCGTCCAAGACCGACGGCAAGCATCTGTGGGTCGAGCGCGCTACCGCCGATGGCACCGTGTATGTCACCCAGAGCGACGACAAGGCGCCCGGCGCGGTGGGCACGCTGGACACCGCCACCGGCGCGTTCACCTCCCTGTTCCAGGACCCGGTGGCCGAAGTCTCTGACTACATCTGGTCCACCGATGACAACCGCCTGCTGGGCGTGATCACCGAAGCCGGTGCACCGAAGGTGACCCTGGTCGATGAGAACCACCCCGACGCCGAACTGTATGGCTCGCTGGCCGCATCGTTCCCCGGTGAACTGGTGGATTTCTCCAGCCACACCGCCGATGGCAGCAAGATCATCGTCTCGGTCTACAGCGACAGCAATCCGGGCGAGCTGTACCTGTATGACCGCGCCACCGGCAAGGCACGCTTCCTGATGCAGCGCGCGCCGCAGCTGGACAAGGCGCGCATGGCCTCGGTCAAGCCTTTCAGCTTCACCGCGCGCGACGGCAAAACCATCCATGCCTACCTCACCCTGCCCCATGGCAGCGACGGCAAGAACCTGCCGCTGATCGTCAACCCGCACGGCGGTCCGATCGGCCCGCGTGACAACTGGGGCTTCTCCGGCGAAACGCAGCTGTTCGCCAGCCGCGGCTATGCGGTGCTGCAGGTGAACTACCGCGGCTCCGGTGGCTACGGCAAGGCGTTCCAGGATGCGGGCCACAAGCAGTGGGCCGATGGCATCCAGAACGACATCATCGATGCCACGCAGTGGACCATCAACCAGGGCTACGCCAACAAGGACCGTATCTGCATCTACGGCGGCAGCTTCGGCGGCTACTCGTCGCTGATGGCCCCGATCCGTGCACCGGGCCTGTTCAAGTGCACCTTCGGCTACGTCGGCGTCTACGACATCGACATGATGTTCAAGAAGGGCGACATCCCGGAACGCGAATCGGGCCAGCGCTTCCTGCGCCGCACCCATGGCACCGACACCGCCGACTGGACCCGCACCTCGCCGGCACGTCGCGCATCGGAAGTGAAGATCCCGGTGTACCTGGCCGCAGGCGCGCGTGACGTGCGCACGCCGCCGGAACAGACCGAGCTGATGAACAAGGCGCTGATCGCCGCCGGCAACACGCCCGAAGGCATGATCATCGAGCCCGGCGAAATGCACGGCTTCTATGGCGTGCCGGCGCGGGTGAAGCTGTACACCACGATGCTGGATTTCTTCGGCCGCCACATCGGCCCGTCGACGGCATCGGGGGCAAAGGCGGCTGACTGAGCCGTCCCCGGCTCCCTGAACAGGGGAGCCGGGAACTTCGGGCACCTTTTGGCGCACCATGAAGGTGTGCCTGCGTGTACCCGGCAACGGGTGCGTGGGTGCCATCGTTCAATCAAGGAGAGATACCGATGTACCGCAGGCTCATGCTTACAGCCCTGCTGCCTTTCGCGCTGCACGCCCCGCTCGCGCTGGCCGCCAAGCCTTCACCGGCCGCCGCGCCGGATCCCACCGAGGATCCGATGATGATCACCGCCGGCTTCCTCAGCGGCCACCCGGACCTGCGCTTCCGCCTGTTGGGCATCGAAAAGCGCGACGCCGGCAAGATGGAACAGGCGTTCGGCTTCTTCCAACGCGCCGGCTTCTATGCCGACAAGCCGTCGCAGGCGATGGTCGCGGAAATGCTGTGGAATGGCACCGGCACTCCGGTCAACCGCGCCCTTGCCTACGCCTGGATGGACCTGGCCGCCGAGCGCGGCTATGAAGGTTTCCTCGACCTGCGCGAGCGCTACTGGGCCGCGTTGACGCCCGAGGAACGCGACCGTGCCCTGCAGGAAGGCCCGGCGGTCTACGCCCGTTTCGGCGATGAGGCCGCGCGCCCGCGCATCGATGCCGCGCTGCGCCGCGAACGCCGGCAGGTGACCGGCAGCCGCACCGGCGCGACCGGCAACCTGCGCATTGTGTTGCCCGGCCTGGTCGGCACTACGGAGATCGATGGCAGCAAGTTCTACGACGATCGCTACTGGGACCCGGAGAAGTACCAGGCCTGGCAGGATTCGGTATGGGCCAAGCCCAAGGTCGCCCGGGTCGACGTCGGTGCGGCAACCCAGATCAAGGACGAAGCCGACCGCAAGACCCGCATCGAGGCCGGCGCACCGCAGGTTGATGCCCCCGAACCGCAGACCGCCGACGAACAGCCCCGGCTGGGCAACGGCAAACCCTGATGTCTCCGCTGCCGGCCTTGTGCCGGCAGCGTTCTTTGCGCAGCCCGTGCCGCGACCTGCCCGATTCTGGCGGCTGTGCTGCGGCCCATGTACAACGGGCCGGCGGCTTGCCATCGCCCATGACCTTCGACACCCTTGCAGGGCGGGCCGGCGGCGTATCGTTCGGCCCACGGCCGTCCTGCGGCCCTTCCCTGACTCACTCGGCCTGGAGGCCATACAAGTGACCCGTACTCCCAAGATCGTGCTGCTGACCCTGGCCGTTTCGGCCGCGCTGGTCGGCTGCGGCAAGACCGATACCCCGGCAAAGGATGCCGCCGCCTCCACGCCGGCCGCCACTGACCAGGCCACCACCTACAAGCTGGACGAAGCCAAGCTGCCGGCCTACAACGCCTTCCAGGCCAGCGACCTGGACAGCAATCTGGACGCCTGCGGCGCCTTCGGCGACTACGTCAACGGCAAGTGGCTGGCCGCCAATGAGATTCCGGGCGACCGCACCAGCTGGGGCGCCTTCACCATCCTCGACGAGCGTTCGGTAGCGGCGCAGCACCAGCTGGCCGAGCAGGTCGCCCAGGTCAAGAACCCGAACCACATCGAGAAGATCGTCGGTGACCTGTGGGCCACCGGCATGGACGAGGCCAAAATCAACGCTCAGGGCATCGAGCCGCTGAAGGCCGACCTGGCCGCCATCGACGGCCTGCAGGACAAGGCCGCCATCGCCGATTACCTGCGCACCAGCGCCGCCAAGGGTGAAAACATCCTGTTCGGATTCGGCGCCGAAGCGGACTTCAAGAACTCGGCCATGAACATGGCCTACGCCAGCCAGGGCGGCCTGGGCCTGCCGGACACCACCTATTACACCGACGCCAAGAACGCCGACAAACTGAAGGCCTACCAGGCGCACGTCGCCAAGGTGCTGGAGCTGTCGGGCGTGGCCGCTGCCGACGCCGCCAAGCAGGCCGAGGACGTGGTCAAGTTCGAGACCCGCCTGGCCAAGTCTTCCAAGTCACGCGTGGAACTGTCGCGCAACGTCGAGCTGTTCTACAACCCGCTCACCCTGGCCGACGCCGACAAGCTGACCCCGAACTTCAGCTGGACCGAGTTCTTCAAGTCGCAGGGCGTTGCCGCGCCGGAGAAGTTCTCGCTGGCCATGCCAGCCTTCCACGAGGAAGTGAGCAAGGCACTGGGCGACACCGACCCGTCGGTCTGGCGCGCCTACCTCCGCTTCCACACCGTTGACGGCGCCTCGCCGTACCTGGCCGATGCGTTCGTGCAGGAGAACTACGAGTTCTACGGCAAGACCCTGAACGGCCAGAAGGAACAGAAGCCGCGCTGGAAGCGTGTGCTGGGCACCATCGAGAACGATGCCGGCGAAGCCTTTGGCCAACTGTACGTGAAGGTCGCCTTCTCGCCGGAAGCCAAGGCGAAGATGGAAGAACTGGTGAAGAACCTGGCCGCGTCGCTGAAGGAACGCATCCAGGGCCTGAGCTGGATGAGCGACGAGACCAAGGCCAAGGCCATCGCCAAGTGGGAAACCTTCACCCCGAAGATCGGTTACCCGGACAAGTGGCGTGACTGGGCCGGCCTGCAGACCCAGCGCGACAGCTACCTGGGCAACGTGCGCGCAGCCAACGAGTTCAACTACAAGTTCAACCTGTCCAAGGTCGGCAAGCCGGTGGACAAGACCGAGTGGGGCATGACCCCGCAGACGGTCAACGCCTACTACAACCCGCTGCAGAACGAGATCGTGTTCCCGGCCGCCATCCTGCAGCCGCCGTTCTTCGACCCGAAGGCCGACGACGCGCTGAACTACGGCGGCATCGGCGCGGTGATCGGCCATGAAATGACCCACGGTTACGACGACCAGGGCGCACGCTTCGGGCCGAGCGGCAACCTGGAAGACTGGTGGACCCCGGCTGACAAGAAGAACTTCGAAGGCCTGACCGGCAAGCTGGTCAAACAGTTCGACCAGTACAAGGTCGACGGCCAGGCAGTGAACGGTCACCTGACCCTGGGCGAGAACATCGCCGACCTGGGTGGCCTGGCCACTGCCTACGACGCCCTGCAGAAGGCCACCGCCGGCAAGGAAGATCCGAAGGTCGACGGCTTCACCCGCGACCAGCGCTTCTTCTTCAACTGGGCCACCGTGTGGCGCACCAAGTACACCGCGGAAAACGCCAAGGTCCGCCTGGCCACCGACCCGCACGCTCCGGCGCAGTTCCGCGCCATGGGTGCGCCGTCGAACCTGCCGACCTTCGCCGCCGCGTTCCAGTGCAAGGCCGGCTCGCCGATGGCCCGCGCCGGCGACCAGCAGGTGGTGATCTGGTAAGCCGCGGCTGACGCCAAAGTGAACCTTCAAAGGCCCGGGATTTCCCGGGCCTTTGTTTTTGGCGGCTCAGGCCGGCGCTTCCCGGGGTCGGATCCCTTGCGCGCAGCGTGGGGGCTCTGACCCCATGCAGGTAGCGCCATCCACGCATGGCGTGAATCTACTGCCCACGCCACACCACCTGGTAGCGCCGGGCCATGCCCGGCGGAAGCCGCGTGACGCATGCATCCCGTGCCCATGCACGGCTTGCTATAGTTCGCCCGCCCTCAATCCATCACGGATTCGTTCTACATGCCCAATTTCCGTCCGCTTGCCGTTGCCCTGGGTATCAGCCTGGCGACCCTGGTCCCGACCCACGATGCGTTCGCTGCCAAGAAGAAGGCCGTGCGCGCCCCGGCCGTCAGCGCTCAGTGCAGCGATTTCTACGATGCCATCAACGCGGACTGGCTGAAGGCCAACCCGGTGCCGCAGTCCGGCGCCGCCACCGCGCTGGGCCAGCTGGTCGACCGCAGCCGCCAGCAGCAGCGTGAACTGCTGGACGCCTCGATGAAGGCGCCGCAGGGCAACGTGCAGAAGCTGCTGGGCGACTTCTGGGCCAGTGGCCTGGACGAAGCCGCGGTGGAAGCCGATGGCTCCAACCCGATCGCCCCGCTGCTGACCCGCATCAACGCGATAAAGAAGGCCAAGGACGTCCCGGCCTCGATCGCCGCACTGCACCAGGTCGGCATCCCGGTGGCCTTCAACTTCGGCCCGGACGTGGACCTGAAGGCGCTGGACCGCCACATCGGCTACTTCATGCAGGGCGGCATGGGCCTGCCCGACCCGGCGTTCTACACCCGAACCGATGCCGACACCGTGGCCCTGATGGGCCGCTACCGCAACTACGTCAAGCAGATCCTGGCCCTGACCGGTACCCCGGCAGCCAAGCTGGATGCCGAATCGCAGTCAGTGATCGAACTGGAAACCGAACTGGCGCGCAACGCGCAGTCGCTGGCCGGCATCAACAACCCGTTCAACAACTACGCGCCGATCTCGACCAAGGATCTGAACAGCCGCTACCGCAACCTGCAGCTGGATGCCTTCCTGAAGGCGCAGGGCGTGAACGACGATCTGGTTTCGCTGGCTGACCCGGGCCTGTTCAAGCAGCTCGACACGATGGTCACCAAGCTCAAGCCGGAACAGTGGAAGGCCTATCTGCGCTGGCGCGTGGGTGACTCGATGGCGCCGTACCTGTCCAAGGCCTACCGCGACGCCGAGTTCGAGTTCCGCGGCCGCGTGCTGCGCGGTGAGACCCTGCCCGCGCAGCGCTGGGAGAACGTGCTGGACGCCATCAACGTGGCCGCTGGCCCGATGGTCGGCCGCGAGTACGCCGCCCGCCACCTGTCCGCCGAAGATCGCCGCCAGGCGGCGTGGATCGTCGACAAGGTGCGCGAAGTGCAGATCGAGGCGGTCAAGAACAGCACCTGGATGAGCGCCGAGGCCAAGGCCGAAGCACAGGCCAAGCTGGCCGCACTGAAGATCGAGATCGGCACTCCGCTGCGCGACCTGGATTACAGCGTGCAGCCGATGGGCCGTGGCTCGTTCGGCGGCAACATGTTGATCGCTTCAACCTGGCGCCATCGCGAAGAAATGAAGCGCATCGGCAAGGGCAACGCCGACCGTCGCTGGGACGTGCTGCCGCAGCAGCCGTCGCTGGCCTACGACCTGGCGCAGAACCGCCTGATCGTCACCGCCGCGATCCTGCAAGGCCCGGTGTTCAACGCCAAGGCCGATGCCGCCGACAAGTTCGGCAGCTTCGGTGGCCTGGTCGGCCACGAACTGAATCGCGCCGTCGACGCCAAGGGCGCCCTGGTCGATGCCAAAGGTGAACTGCGCAGCTGGTGGACCCCGGCCGACAAGACCGCCTGGACGCTGCTGGGCAGCCGCGCGGCCACGCAGTACGGCGCCTACGACTTCCCGGGCGTGAAGGGCGCCAAGGTCAACGGCACGCTGACCCAGGAAGAGAACCTGGCCGATATCGCCGGCCTGGAACTGGCCTGGGCGGCCTACGCCGCACAGGAACCGAAGGCGACGCCGACGCAGCAGCAGGGCTTCTTCCGCGCCTGGGCCGCGCTGTGGCCGCAGCAGCTGTCGCCGAACGAGGCCGCACGCCGCCTGACCGCCGACATCCGTGCACCGGGTCGCTGGCGCACCAACGGCCCGCTGTCGAACCTGCCGGCCTTCGGTGCGACCTTCAGCTGCAAGGCCGGCCAGCCGATGCAGCGCACCGAGGGTGAGCAGATCAAGGTCTGGCGTTGAGGTCTGAGGTCTGAGGTCTGAGCGGCGATGGTTTGATGAGAGGGCGCCTTCGGGCGCCCTCTCTGCTTCCCGATGCCTCATCCACGCATGGCGTGGCTCTACTGCATCGAAATGCCGGCTGAAAAAAGGGCCCTGACGGATCAGGGCCAAGCCAACCTTTGCGGAGAGAGAGAGCCGCTGTTCGCGCAGGTCAGAAGTCGTAGGAGGCGCTCAGGCGCACCGTCCGCGGGGGCGTGAAGTAGCTGCCCATGCCGTACACGTTGGACACCGTTCCGGGCCCCGTCTGGTATTTCGCGGTCGATTGCCGCTGGCGTCGCTGGTTGAGCACGTTGAACACGTCCAGGCCAAGACCGAGTCGGCTGTCGGCAAACGCCGGCCGATACATCAGCCCGATGTCCAGCTGCGCCGTCCACGGCTGTCGGCCCGCATCGCCGGGACGCGAGGGCTGGCCGTTGCAGTAGTGGTAGGAGGAACCGTAGCCACCGGCCGGGTCGCTCTGGTCCGCACCGTAAAAGCCCAGGCAGCTCTTGGGCATCCCTGACATCACCCGCACCGTCGCCGAGGCCGTCCATGCGTCGTTGACCTGGTAGGCGCCGAATGCCTTCAACTGATGCCGGCGATCATTGGCGAGGTAGCCGCCGGCGTACTCCATCAGCGACACCGCATCCCAGTCCTGGGTCTTGGAAACATCGTCCTGGCCGATATCCGACTTCACCTGGCCCTCGGTATTGCCGAAGCTGCGCGACCAGGTCTAATCGACACGTCCGTACCAGCGATCGGACATGGGGTGCTCGATGAACAGGTCGATGGCGACGTACTGACGCTTCGCCTTCTTGCCGTCGTAGCCCCAATCGGGCGAACTCATGCTGACCGGCGTGTAGCCGGAGCCATCGCGGTGCCTGACCTGGAAGGTGTTGGTACGGCCAGGGTTGAAGATCACACACCCCGGCAGTTCGTACCCGTCAGGATCCAGACCCATCCCCGCCAGCCTTTCGGCAAAGCGATCGGAATCGCAGATATCGTCGATGGCCGACTGCAGACGGCGGTAGCTAAGCTTGGCACCACTGTTCCAGTCCGTGCCCAAGGTCTTTTCGAAACCCAAAATCAGTTCGTCCTGGTACTGCGAACGCAGATCGGTGGGGGCCACCGAACGCGGATCAGGCGCCTGCCCGTATTCGCCGTTGGTCGACACCGGCCCTGGCCCCAGCGGCGTGAGGCCGGTCGGATTGCCATTGGCGTCGATGCCGGTATAGGTGAAGTACTCACGCGTGTAGGTCGAGGCGGAGGCGCCGCGGATGGCCACGCTGTTGGGCAGTGCCAGGTAGTAGCGGCCGACGTTGGCGAAGACCTTCAACGACGCATCGCCGAACACATCCCAGCTTGCGCCCAGGCGTGGCGCCCACTGGTCGCCACTCTCCACGTATGCCTTGCCCTCGCTGTTGTAGTTGGTGAACGTGTCGTTGCGCAGGCCGAGCGTCAGCAGCCAGTCGGGCGTCAGCTGCCAGCGGTCTTCCAGGTAGTACGCCTTCTGCTTGACCGACATGCTGGTGGTGGTCGAGTAGATGTATTTCTGCACGTAGTAGCCCTCGCCACCGGGCGGTGCGATGTCGAACGCAGGGCTGGGCGACGCATCGGGTTTGCCGCGGGAGTAGATCCAGGCGTGGCCGGGCCCGGTCATCGACTGACCTTCGTTGTGCGCCCGGTAGGTCATGTTGTCGATGCCGGCGGTCAACTCGTGGTTGCCGATGCGGTACTGCAGGTCCATGCGCAGCCCGTGCGTGGTACTGCCTGCGTCCGATGCCTTGGTGTACAGATCGGGCTGGTCGTTGCGGATGGGCGTGCCGCCGTTCAACGCGGGATCCTGGTTGCCGGCACCGTTGATGTAGGGGTTGCCCGATTCCAGCGGGTTGAACTCCAGGTTGCCGGTACGGGTACGCCCCCACACGGTGCTGAAGGTCAGCGCGTCGTTGAGGTAGCCGGTGTACTTGAAGATATCGACGTCGGTGCTGGCCTTGGTTGTGTTGGGGAAGGTACCGGTGCGATCTCCCTCCTGCAGCGTGGGATAGTCGAAGGCGGTGTAGTAGCCGCCATAGCGGTCGGTGTCCTGGAAGCGGGTGTACTCAAGCGTGTTGCTGTCGTTGATGTTCCAGTCCAGCTTGCCGTAGAACTTCGGGGTGTCCACGCGGTAGTGGTTGCGCGCCTGCTGTGCGGCGGCTTCGTTGGCAGTGGCCACACCTTCGCGGCGGTTGGACTCCGCAGCCAGGTGGACGAACAGCCGGTCTTCGATCAGCGGCCCGCTGACATAGCCGCTGTAGGTGGTGGTGGTTTCCTTGTCACCGCGCCGGTAGCGGTACAGCGTGCCCGGCTTGCTCCCGTTCTCGTAGGCATATCCATCCGGCAGCCCCACGTCCGGGTAGTTCACCGATGCCGGTGATTCGGCCAGCCCGGCCGGTGCCCATGTGACCTGAGCGCCGAAGCGCCAGGCATTGGTGCCGCGTTTCCCCAACTGGTTGATCACGCCGCCGGTAGACCGCCCGTAGCCTGCACCGTAGCCTCCGGTAAAGGTTTCCTGCTGGTCGATGGAGCCGTAAGGCAGGCTGATCCCGCCCAGGTAGTTGAGCGGATTGGTGACGTTGAAGCCGTTGAGATAGTAGGCGTTCTCGGTAACGCTGGAGCCGCCGAACGACAGCACGGACCGCGAGCCATTGGTGAAGGCCCCACTGCCGGCGACCACGCCCGGCGCCAACAGCGCGATCGATTCGGCGCTGCGCCCCAGTGGTAGCACGTCCAACTGCTCGGAGGTGATGACCGATTTGGAAACGGTATGGGTGACATCGATCTTCGGCATGTTCGCCGCGGAGACGTTGACCGTATCGAGCGTCGTGGCCGGACCATGTGCGGCGAAACTCACTTCGGTGCCAGTGCCCACGCGCAGCTGCACGTCATTCCGTTCTTCAATAGTCCGTCCGTCACGCTGCAGGCTGATGCTGTAACGGCCCACCGGTAGCGCGCCAAAGCTGTAGCGCCCCTGTGCGTCGATGGCGGCCGTGCGCTTGAGGCCACTGTCGCTCTGGGCGACGACGGTCGCGCCTTCGGAACCCGCCGCGGTGCCATACAGGGTGCCGGTAGTGCTCTGCGCAGCAACGCTGCCGACGATGGAAAACAGGAGTGCCGAAAGCGCACTGCGCTTCAGCACACGATGGGTGGATGCAACTGCCATGAAGCTCTCTCCGGTGGTGGAACTGCCGGAGAGTTATAGGCACAGGTGCGGCCCGTGCCGGTATGCAACAACCTTCAATGAATCGCGCAGAAAGCGTCAGAACAACCTTCCTTCGCCACTCGCAGGCTTGTGCCATGTCATTGAAAAGACTACTGATAAGTTCATGCATGAACGCCATCGCGTCGGCCATCGCAGGGACGCAAATCAGGCTGTATCCGACACATGATCGCGAACACTGCGTCTTGATGGGCACTTGATGCTGTGCCAATCCGCTCCGATTCCGACACACCCGCGGCATGCACGCAGCGGTGGATTTCACGTCGGCTTTAGCGTTCCCCGGTAATGCACGATGCGCCCCACCCAAGGCGCACCGATCTCGACATCGAACACGAAACGCCCGTCCACTTCGTACTCGAAGCTGTCATCGCCCGGCAGCAGCGCGCGCGGCAGCGGGATGCCCATCAGCGACCAGCGCCGCGGCACCAGCTGCAGCCGGCTGCCATCAACCACGATGGCCAGGGCCACCGACACAGCGCCGAAGCGTTCCACCAGCAACGCCTCGTTGCGGCCACGGCCTTCGGTCTGCAGCGAGGAGAAACAGCGCCCGGCAAACGTGCGCGTCCAGCGTTCGCCGCCGGCTTCCGGCGCAAAGGCGACGCTGACCGGCACCTGCTCGCCCGCAGCCGGGAAACCAAACACCACGCCCAGCAGCCGCGACAGCAGGCCGCGGCCTCGCTGCACCCGGGCCCTGCCCTTCCAGCACCGCGCCGCACCCGGCGCATGCAGGGCCTGGACGGCCGCGGGCAACTGCGAATAGGCCTCGCCCAGCACGCGCTGGTACAGGCTTGCGCCGGGCATGTCCTGGCGGAAACCGGTATGGATGGTGCGGCCGGCAAACACCCGGTCATAGTTGGTCAGTTCCAGCGCATGCGTTGCCGGGCGCGCGCCCGGTGCCGGCCTTTCGCCGGCAAGCTGCTTGCGGATCAGTGCTTCGATGGCCATCGAAGGAATGTAGGGACCGTCATCGGCTTCGGCCAGCAGATGCCAGCTCTGCCGCACCGGCGCGCCATCACGCACGCCGAGCGCGCGCACGATCATGCCGCCGCGATGTTCGCCGAACTTCATCAGGTTCAGCACGGTGTATAACAGCCGCGAGCACGGCTCCAGCGACGGCAGGCGCAGGTGCTGCCGGGCCTTGGCCAGCAGGTTGAGGATGCGGTGCAGGATCTCCGGCACCGGGCCCGCACCGATCCAGATATCGGTCAGCGTGGGGTGCTCCGGCGGCAGCACCTGCAGGTCGGGCACGTCCACCAGCGAGAAATGCAGGTTGCGCAGCGGTATCCGGCCCGGCACCGCCACGGTGAAGCGGCGGCTTTCGGCCAGGCCCACGCCGTGGCCATCGCGGCCGCCGCGACGCAGCTTCACCGGTGACCCGGCATAGCCCACCACCGCACGCATCACGTTGAGGCCGATGCCAGCGTAGGGCGACGGCGCAATGCCGCCCTCCACGCTGAGGATGTCCATGCGCGTGGCCATCACCCGCAGTACCGCCGCGGTCAGCACGGGGAAGCTGCTGACCCCGGACAGCACGTAGACGCCGGCTGCGCGCGCCCGCGCGTCGAACTGCGAGACACCGAACACGAAGTCGGCGGCGTCGGCAAAATCCAGGTAATCGATGCTGGCGGCGATGCAGGCCTCGATGGCCGCATAGCGCTGGCTACCGTACTCCTGGAAGGGACCGGACGCATCGATCACCAGATCAGGCCGCTCGGCCAGCAGGGTCGGCGCCAGCTCCTGCCGGTCAACCCGCAGCGGCCGCACGTGCGCTTCGCCGCGGTAGTCCGCGCAGAAGGCCTGCGCCGCCGCCAGGGTGCGCCCGGCCACCAGCAGCTCCAGCTGCGGCAGGTCCGCCAGCAGCTGCACCAGGCGCCCTCCAAACACCCCATATCCGCCCAGGATCAGGATCTTCACGCATCGTCCTTGTCGTACCGCCATGAAAGGGAACTGCTCTGCCATCGCAGGGTAGCGCGTTCCTGCAGTGCAGCACGATCCCGCATTGACACCGCCCGTGCTATCGCTGCGCCCTCGTCCGCTGCGGAGCCGATCATGACCGTGAGGAACATCATCTGCGTGTGGTACGACAAGGAGGCGCTGGATGCGGCCACCTCTTACGCCAACACCTTCCCCGACAGCGCGGTAACCGCCGTGCACCACGCGCCGGGCGATTACCCGGCCGGCCAGGAGGGCGCCGTGCTCACCGTCGAGTTCACCGTCTGCGGCGTGGCCTGCGTCGGCCTCAACGGCGGCCCGGCGTTCAAGCACAACGAAGCGTTTTCGTTCCAGATCCAGACCGCAGACCAGGCCGAGACCGACCGGCTGTGGAATGCCATCGTCGGCAACGGCGGCCAGGAAAGCGACTGCGGCTGGTGCAAGGACCGCTGGGGCGTGTCGTGGCAGATCAGCCCACGCATGCTCATTGATGCTGTGACCAGCACGGACAAGGCACTGGCAAAACGCGCCTTCAACGCCATGATGCCGATGAAGAAAATCGACATCGCCAGCATCGAAGCGGCGATTGCCGGCGCATGAGCCACTGGGACACGATCATCGTGGGCGGTGGCCACAACGGACTGGTGTGCGCCGCCTACCTCGCGAAAGCCGGAAAGAAGGTGCTGGTGCTGGAGCGCCGTGGCGTGCTGGGCGGCGCAGCGGTCACCGAGGAGTTCCATCCCGGCTTCCGCAACTCGGTGGCGTCCTACACCGTGTCGCTGCTGCAGCCGAAGGTGATCGACGACCTGCAGCTGCACGCGCACGGCCTGCGCATCATCAACCGGCCGGCCAACAACTTCCTGCCGATGGATGACGGCCGCTACCTGCTGTCGGCACCGGGCCGCACCCAGGCCGAGGTGGCGAAGTTCTCCGAGCGCGACGGGCAACGGCTGCCCGAGTACGAAGCGCGGCTGGGGATCTTCGCCGACGCCTTCGTAGCGGGCCGGCAGCCACCAGCGCACCAGCGGGTACTGCGCGCATGGGCACTGCGTGCGCCGCCCGACCTCGGCGTGTCCGGCGGATGGCGCGCCCTGCCTGCGCTGTGGCAGATGGGGCGCCTCGGCCGCGAACTGGCCACGCTGGATGCGTCGCTGCGGCAGGAGCTGCTGGACCTGTTCACCCTGTCGGCCGCAGAGTATCTGGACCGCTGGTTCGAGAGCGAACCGATCAAGGCGCTGTTCGGCTTCGATGGCATCGTCGGCAACTTCGCCAGCCCGTACACGCCGGGCAGTGCATATGTGCTGCTGCACCACGTGTTCGGCCAGTGCAATGGTGTGAAGGGTGCCTGGGGCCACGCGATCGGCGGCATGGGCGCGATCAGCCAGGCGATGGCGGCGGCGGCGCGCGAGGCGGGTGCGGAGCTGCGCGTGGATGCGGGCGTGCGGCGCGTGCTGGTCGAGCAGGGGCGGGCGGCCGGCGTGGAACTGGACAACGGCGAAACCCTGCGCGCACGTGCGGTGGTCGCCAACGTCAATCCCAAGCTGCTGTACGAACAACTGCTGGACCCGGCGCAGGTGCCGCCGGCGACGCGCGAGCGGATGGCACAGTGGCGCTGCGGCTCGGGCACGTTCCGTATGAACGTGGCACTGTCGCGGCTGCCGGATTTCCGCGCCCTGCCCGGTTCCGGCGACCACCTCAGCGCCGGCATCATCATGGCGCCCAGCCTGGACTACATGGACCGCGCCTGGCTGGATGCGCGGCGCGATGGCTGGTCGCGCGAGCCGATCGTGGAGATGCTTATCCCGAGCACGCTGGATGATTCGCTGGCCCCGCCCGGGCAGCACGTGGCCAGCCTGTTCTGCCAGCACGTGGCGCCGGTGCTGCCCGGTGGCCGGCACTGGGATGATCATCGCGATGAGGTGGCCGACCTGATGATCGCCACCGTCGACCGCCATGCGCCGGGCTTCGCCGCCAGCGTACTGGGCCGGCAGGTGCTGTCACCGCTGGATCTGGAGCGGACCTTCGGCCTGGTCGGTGGCGATATCTTCCACGGCGCGCTCAGTGCCAACCAGCTGTTCTCGGCACGACCGATGGTCGGACAGGCCGGCTATCGCGGTGCGCTGCCGGGGCTGTACCTGTGTGGATCGGGTACCCATCCCGGCGGCGGCGTGACCGGTGCGCCCGGGCACAATGCCGCGCAGGTGGTGTTGCAGGATGGGTAGATCCACGCCATGCGTGGATGCGCGCAGCGTGTACCGACCAACGGTCGGCACCCACAGCGTCAAATGATCCTTTAAATCATTTGACGCTGCGCAGGTGGTTCGGGCGCTTGCGTGGGCCGGGAGGGCCGGGCGGGCGACGCTTGTTGAACGGCGGCTGCCCGCGCCAGTAGCGGATCAGCAGCCAGCCGAACAGCATGCCGCCCAGATGTGCGAAATGCGCGACGCCAGGCTGCCAGCCGGTCATGCCCAGCACCAGTTCACCCACGCCGAACAGGATCACGAACGTGCGTGCCTTCATCGGAATGGGCGGGAACAGCAGCATCACGCGCTGGTTCGGGAACAGCATGCCGTAGGCCAGCAGCAGGCCGAACACACCGCCGGATGCGCCCAGCACCGTGGCCGGGTTCTCCAGCAGCGTACCCACCAGCAACTGGCAGACACCGGCACCAGCCACGCACACCAGGTAGTACAGCAGGAAGCGCTTTTCCCCCCAGGTCTGCTCCAGCGGCGCGCCGAACATGAAGACCGCCAGCATGTTGAAGAACAGGTGGCCGAAGCTGCCGTGCAGGAAGCCATAGGTCAGCAGCTGCCACGGCTGGAAATTGGCGCCTGGGGAAAACGCATCGAAGCCCTGCTGCCACGGCTGCAGCATGAACGGTTCGAAGGTCTGCATGCCGAGCAGGAACGGCTGCTGCAGCAGGAACAGGATCACGTTGGCGATCAGCAGAGCCTTGGTGACGGTGGGCAGTCGCGGGAACATGGGAATACCGGCATGGAACGGCCTCCATCATAGCCGCAGCCTCACGACAGCGTGGCGACTGCCCTGCCCGTTCCGTTCAGTCGCCGCCGGCGATCAGCCCGGGCCCCAGATCGCCGCGTCCAGCGCGGCGGCCGGGTCGCTGGCAGGCATGCGCACGCGGCCGTCTTCCACCACCACGCCTTCGGCGCGCAGCCGCTGCGACTGCTCGCGCCAGCCGGCCGAGCCTTCGGCCATGGCAATGCGCCCGTCCGAGCGCAGCACCCGGTGCCAGGGCAGGTCCGGGTCTTCGTTCCGGCCAAGGATGCGCGCAGTCAGGCGGGCGCGTCCGGGCAGGCCGGCGCGCATCGCCACCTGGCCATAGCCCAGCACCTGGCCCGGCGGGATCGCACGGATCACCGCCAGGATGCGGTCACGCGCCTGCTCCGGCGTCAGCGCCGAAGGCGGGTCACCAGCAGCACGCCGATCAGCACCAGCACGGTGCCGGCGATCTGCGCCGGCCCCATCGGCTCGTCGAGCAGCCATAGACTCATCACGATGGTGGAAACCGGGCCCAGCATACCCACCTGCGCGGCCAGCGACGAGCCGACGCGCTGCACCGCCAGCATGATCGCCAGCACCGGCAGCACGGTGCACACCGTGGCGTTGACCAGCGACAGCCATTGCACCGGCGCCGGTGCGTGCCACAGCAGCGGCAGCGGATGGGTGATGGCGAAATGCAGCAGCACCAGCACGCCGGCCACGCAGCTGGCATAGGCGGTCAGCCGCACCGCACCGATGCGCGCGACCACCTGGCCGCTGCCGAACAGGTACAGCGCGTAGCTGAGCGCGCTGCCCAGCACCAGCAGGCTGCCGACGATGATCTGCCCGCCCTCGCGCTGCAGGTCATGGCCGAAGGCCAGCAGCACGCCCAGGTAGCTCAGCACCAGCGCCGCGACCTGCCAGCGGCCCGGGCGCTGCCGCGCCAGCAGCACGTTGATCAGCAGCACCAGGGTCGGGTTCAAGTACAGGATCAGCCGTTCCAGGGTCACGCTGATGTACTGCAGACCCTGGAAATCGAGCAGGCTGGACAGGTAGTAGCCGGTGAAGCCCAGCCACAGCACGCGGGCACGGTCAGCCCAGGACAGCGGTTCGGCACGGCGCGCCGACCACAGGGCCATCAGCACGAACAGCGGCAGCGCCATCAGCATGCGCAGGGCCAGCAGCGTGGTGGCATCGACGCCGTGGCGCAGGCCCAGCTTGACGATGATGGCCTTGCCGGACGCGGCGATGGCACCGACCGCAGCCAGGCCGATGCCGCCCAGCGCAATGCGCGGGGAGGCAGTAGCGATGCGGGGGGAAGGGTTGGACATCAGGACGACGGCAGGCCGCAGGGGCGGCCATGGGGTATGTGGGGACGCGCATTGTCGCATGCGGGCGCGTGATGCCCTCTAGAGCCGAGCCGACGCTCGGCGCCGCGGTTCCAAGGCGAAGAAAGCCGAGCATAGGCTCGGCTCTACAACAACTGCGTGTCAGCGCATCAGCACCACTTCCTCGGCCGAGGTCGGATGGATGGCCACGGTATCGTCAAACTGCGCCTTGGTCGCGCCCATCTTCACCGCTACCGCGAAGCCCTGCAGGATCTCATCGGCTGCTTCGCCGAGCAGGTGGATGCCGACCACCCGCTCCTCCGCACCGGCACAGACCATCTTGAACAGGCTGCGCTGGGTGCCGTTGGCCAGCGCCTGCAGCATCGGCCGGAACCGGCTGTGGTAGACCGTCACCTGGTCGAAGCAGGCGCGTGCTTCTTCCTCGCCCATGCCCACCGCGCCCAGCGGCGGGTGCGAGAACACCACGCTGGCCACGTTGCTGTAATCCATCTTCGCTCCGGGGCGGCCGCCGAACAGGCGGTCCATCAGGCGCCGTGCCGCGGCCACCGCGACCGGGGTCAGGCCGACCTTGCCGGCAATGTCACCCACTGCATGCACGCTGGGTACCGCCGTGGTCTGCCACTCGTCCACTTCCACCTGCTGGTGTTCGCCGATGCCGATGCCCAGCGCTTCCAGGCCGAGGTCGCGGCTGTTGCCACGTCGGCCGGTGGCGAAGAACACTGCATCGAACACGCTGTCCAGTGGGCCGTCATGGCCGAACGCGCGCACGCGCTCGCCGTCGCGCTGCAGTTCACGCAGGCGGTAGTCGAATTGGATGCGCACGCCCTGCTGTTTCAGGTTCTCGGCCAGCTGGTCGGTCAGTTCATGATCGAAGCGCTCCAGCAGCCGGTTGCCGCGCACCAGCAGGCTGACCCTGCTGCCCAGCGCCTGCAGCAGGCCGGCCAGTTCCACCGCGATGTAGCCACCACCGATGATCGCCACTTCGGCCGGCGCACTGCGCAGGTCGAAGAAATCATCGGAGACCAGGCCCAGCTCCGCGCCGGGTATGTCCGGGCGCTGCGGGTGCGCCCCGGTGGCGATGAGGATGTGTCCGGCGCTGTAGCGCACGCCATCGCTGCAGGCCACGGTATGCGCATCGACCAGGTGACCGCGCGCGGGGATGCGCACCACGCCGGTTTCGTCCAGGCGCTTGTTGTAGCTGGCATGGATGTTGGTGATGTAGGCCTGGCGATGGATCACCAGTTCCTTCCACGACAGCGCCGGGCGTACCGGCACATCGAAGCCCATCGCACTGGCCAGGCCGATGCGCTCGTGCAGGTCGGCGGCCAGCCACATCGCCTTTTTCGGCACGCAGCCGACGTTGACGCAGGTACCGCCCAGCGCGCCGGGTTCCAGCAGCGCCACGCGCTTGCCGTGCTGGGCCGCGCGGATGGCGCCGGCCAGGCCGGCGGAACCGCCGCCAAGCACGATCAGGTCGTAGTCAAAGGATGCAGTGCTCATCGGAATCGCTCGAAGCAAAAAAGAGTAGAGGGGGCCGCCGTTGTGGAGTAGAGCCACGCCATGCGTGGATGGCACCGTCCGCTGGAAGCGAGCATGCCATCGCCGATACGCAGCGCAGCGTGAGCAGCCCGGACCGGCGTCATCCTTGCCCGCGCTCTCGGCGCATCGGCGGCCACTGCCGGTAGGTGATCGCACGCCACAGCCACTCCATCGGGCCGAAGCGGAAGCGCCGCAGCCACAGCTGCGAGATGCCCACCTGCAGCGCGAACAGCAGCAGTGCGAACACCAGCTGCCATGCGCGCGGCATCAGGTCGAACCAGCCCAGCCCGTAGTGATTGAACAGCCATGTGCAGACCAGCGACTGCGCCAGGTAGTGGGTCAGCGCCATGCGCCCCGCCGGTGCCAGCCAGCCCAGCCGCGCGCGCCAGTGCACGATCCACGCCAGGTAGCCCAGGCACATCGGCACCGCGCCGACCGACACCAGCGACATCACCGCGGTGGTTTCAAAGCTGTATTCGCCCGGCGCCAGGTACGGCTTCCACAGCACCCCGCCCAGTGTGACCAGCAGGCCCAGCGGCAGCGCGACCCAGCGCAGGCAGGCATACAGCCGCGGGAAGCGTTCCGGCTCGGTCAGCGCCCCACTGGCGGCGAACCAGCTGCCGATCAGGAACATGCCCAGCACTTCCGGCCCGGTGATCACCAGCGCGCCCAGCGAGGAGCCGAACTCCTGCAGGCGCTGCACGTTGCCCTGCATCCACGTGCCCTGCCCGTACACCAGGCGCTGCTGGTCGATGGCCTGCTGCGCATCGACCAGCATCTTCTGCAGGTCCTGCGGCGGCGAGATCGTCACCATCGCGCCGATCAGCAGCATCATCGACACGCCGGCCAGGTAGACCACGATGCCCATCCACGGCAGCCAGCTGCGCGGCGCTTCGCGGCAGGCCAGCAGCGGCAGCGAGACCAGCGCGTACATCACCAGGATGTCGCCGGACCAGACCAGCAGCGCGTGGCACAGGCCGATCAGCGCCAAGCCAAGACTGCGCCGCAGGTAGAACGGTGCGAATTCACGACCGGCCGCCTGCGCGCGTCGCGCCATGACCGCAAAGCCGGCACCGAACAGCAGCGAGAACAGGGTGAAGAACTTGCCCTGCACGAAGAGGTAGACGAAGGCATCGGCCACGTAATCCAGACCGTGCCAGCGCGTGTCGATGCCGGTGAAGGCCAGGTCCAGCGGTCCGCTGAGGGCCTCGATGTTCATCAGCAGGATGCCCAGCAGGGCTACCCCGCGCAGCACGTCCAGCACTGCGATGCGTTCGCCGGAAGCCACCGGCTGCAGGGAAAGGGAAGCGGCGTTCACGGGGCATCCGGCAGGCAGGTCCGTCATTATGCCGCCGCCCTGCGCGCCATGGACGGCCGCGCCCTGTTCCAGAAACGCAACGACCCGCCGAAGCGGGCCGTTGCTGCCATCACGATCGCGCGGCGATCAGTGCTGGTGACCACCGTCGCCATGGACGTGGCCGTGGTCGATTTCTTCCTTGGCGGCTTCGCGCACTTCAACGATCTCGACGTCGAAATGCAGGTCCTTGCCGGCCATCGGGTGGTTCAGGTCGACGTCGACCACGCTCATGCCGACCTTCTGCACGGTGACCGCGCGCGGGCCGAAGTTGGTCTGCAGCACGACCTGCTGGCCCGGGGCCAGCTTGGCGGTGCCGAAGTGCTTCTTCGGCACGCGCTGGGACAGGCCCTCGCGGCGCTCGCCGTAGGCATCGGCTGCCGAGACGTCGACGTCGAAGGTCGCGCCGGCTTCCTTGTCCATCATGGCGTTTTCCAGGCCCGGAATGATGTTGCCGTGGCCGATCAGGATCGACAGCGGCTCACCGCGGTCCTTGGACGATTCGATCGGCGCCTGGCCGACCTCGGAGACGGTGTAATGGAAGCGGACAACGCGGTCTTTTTCGATCTTCATGCGCAACTCTGTCTGGATCTGCCGGAGGCAGGCGGGTTGGGGCGGGTTGTCGCCCGGCGGGGACGCCGCCATCATGACGGCCAATCCAAGGTGGCGCATTATCCGGAGAACATGCACAACACGCCAGTTTCGTCCGGCCTGCGCCGGATCCTCGCGCCCGCCCTGCTGCTGGCCCTGCCACTGTTACTGGCCGCCTGCGGTGGCGGCAAGGCCGTCCGCCCCGCCACGCCGCCGCCCACGGCGCACTGGCCGGCCACCACGCCGGACAATCCCGAGGCCGCCAATTCGGTACTGATGCGCGCCATCGGCTTGGTCGGCACGCCCTACCGCTATGGTGGCAACACGCCCGATTCGGGCTTCGACTGCAGCGGCCTGGTGACCTACGTCTACCGCGAGATGGTCGACCTGAAGCTGCCGCGCACCTCACGCGACCTGGCCGCCGTGCAGGGACCGAAGATCGATCCGCAGCGCCTGGCCACCGGCGACCTGGTGTTCTTCGGCAGCCGCGGCAACGTCACCCATGTCGGCATCTACGTGGGCGAAGGCCGTTTCGTGCACGCGCCGAGCACCGGCGGCACCGTGCGCTTGGACTCACTCAGCGGTCCCTACTGGAAAGACCACTACACAGGAGCGAAACGCGTTCTTCGCTAAAATGAACAGGCGATATGTTCAATAATGCGACGCCCATCACATTGTTAATAACGGTTTTTTAACGGAATTTTTAACTTATTGACGCTTTTACAGGGCATGATGCCCCCATCGTTTTTTTCCTGTGACCGACGCGTGACGACTGACGACCTGCAAGGCCATGGCCAGACCGCCGCTTCTTCACGTGGTGTCCGCCCGCTCTTCCTGGGCTTGGCGCTGTGTCTGACCAGCCTTCCGGCCTGGTCGCAGAGTGTCCCCGCCAAGACCGATTCGGCCCCGGCCACCAAGGCCGACGCTGCCGCTCCACAGCGCAGCCGTGCCGATGCCGCTGCCACCGCCACCCTGGCCGCCCTGCTGCCGCATCTGGCCGCCAATGACACCATTCCGCTGATGGACCGCTCGGCGATGGTCGCCGGCGACCTCAGCCGCCTGCTTGCCAACTACGACACCAGCAGCGCCGCCAACGGCAGCGTCGTCGGCACCGAGGCCGACAACGGCAAGGTGCAGTCCCTCCTGCGCCGCGCGATGACCCTGCTGGGCACCCCGTACCGTTGGGGTGGCAGCAACCCGGACAGCGGCTTCGACTGCAGCGGCCTGGTCGGCTACGTGTTCCGCTCGGCGCTGGGCATCGAGCTGCCGCGCGTCTCGCGCGAAATGGCCCATGACAACAATGCCGAACTGATCAACGACCGCGCCGCGCTGGCTGCGGGCGACCTGGTCTTCTTCGGCCGCAAGGGCCGCGTCGACCACGTCGGCATCTATGTCGGCGAAGGCCGCTTCCTGCACGCACCGAGCACCGGCAAGGACGTCCGCGTCGACACCCTGCTCAGCGGCTACTGGGGCAACAAGTTCATGCAGGCCCGCCGCGTCGACCTCTGAACCGGATGCCCCGCACCCGCACTGGAAGCCGCTGCCCTGCAGCGGCTTTTTTGTTGTCCGCCTCCCCTGAAGTGCAGATGCGTGGCCGCTGGCCGCCGCTGCCTGCGTTGGACACTGATGTCACGGCGAGATACCTGCCGCGGCCGGCCGCTGGATGCGGCCATGGCATCCCGGCGTGGGGCGGCACGCGGCGATGCCCGGTCTGCCACCGCCCGCGTTGCCCGGATGCTTGGGGGAAGGCATGGCGGCAAGCCTGCAGGTTCCATCACGCTGTGTGATCTGGTTCGGCCAGCCACTGGCAAGCGAGCGCGACGCGCTGGTGGCGGCCGGCTGGCAGCTGCGCTGCGTCAGTCCCTCGCCAGCCATGGCCGTGGGCCTGCGCGGCCGCGACCATCTGGTGGCCGTGCTGGACCTGCGCCACCTCGATGCGGAGGCGCTGCAGCCCATGCTGCCGTGGGTCGAGCAGCACCACCACCTGCCCTGGCTGGCCGTGCTGCCGGGCGGCCTGGATGTGCCGCCCCCCAGCTGGGGGCCGCTGCTGCGCGCCTGCCAGGACCAGTTCACCTTGCCCCGCGAGCTGCAGGACCTGCTGACCGCGATGCAGCGCGAGTGCGGCGAGGATGATCCGCACGCAGCGGCGATACGCGACGGCAGCGGCCTGCCCGCGCTGATCGGCGACAGCCCGGCCCTGCTGGCCGTGCGCGCGTCCCTGCACAAATTCGCTCCGGTCGAGCTGCCGGTGCTGGTGACCGGCGAAACCGGCACCGGCAAGGAACTGGCCGCGCAGGCCCTGCACGCCCTCTCCGGGCGCGCCGGCCGGTCCTTCCTGGCAGTCAACTGCGGGGCCATCCCGGCCAGCCTGGCGCAGTCGGAGCTGTTCGGCCACGAGCGCGGCGCCTTCACCGGGGCGGCGCAGCGCCGGGTCGGCCTTTTCGAAACCGCCGACGGCGGTACCGTGTTCCTGGACGAGGTGGGCGACCTGCCTGCCGATGCACAGACCAGCCTGCTGCGCGTGCTTCAGGAAGGCACGCTGGAGCGGGTTGGCAGCAACCAGCCGCTGCGGGTGGATGTCCGCGTGCTGGCGGCAACCCATGTCGACCTTGAACAGGCCGTCGCCCAGGGGCGGTTCCGCCGCGATCTGTACTACCGCCTCAACGTGCTGCGCCTGCCGATGCCGGCGCTGCGCGACCGTGGCAGCGACGTGCTGCTGCTGGCCGAGCATTTCCTGCGCAGCTTCCGCAACCGCCACCCCGGCCGCGCCCGTGGCTTCGATCCCGGTGCGCGCGTGGCGATGCGCCAGTTCGACTGGCCGGGCAATGTGCGCGAACTGTTGAACCGGGTGCAGCGCGCGGCGATCGTCAGCGAACACGAGCTGATCAGCGCCAGCGACCTGGATCTGGCCGACGCCGACGCCCCTTCGTCGCGCGCGGTGCTGCAGGACGCGCGCGGCCAGGTCGAGCGCGATGTGCTGCTGAGGACACTGAAGATGCATGGCTACAACGTGTCGGCCTGCGCGCGGCACATGCAGGTATCGCGGGTGACGGTGTACCGGTTGTGCCGGAAGCACCGGCTGGAGCTGCCAGCGGAGCGGTAGTGCCGGGCGCTGCCCGGCAGGACGCCAGCCGAGCATGGCTCGGCTCTACTGACAGCCGGCGCCGCTGCGAAGACAAAGAACGCCGGGCAAGGCCCGGCGTTGCCGATGCAGGATCACCGCAATCAGCTACAACATGTACGGCACCTTGAACGACAGCGTGAAGTCCGGTGCATCGGGGGTCAGGCCGATGCCGAGCAGGGTCACCATCGTCGCGTGCTGGTTCAGCGCGTAGGTCACGCCCAGGTTCAACGACGCCGCGTTGGCATCGCTGCCGATCACCTTCACCCACTGCCCGCCCTGGAACCGTGTGGACGCGCGTGCACTGATCTTGTCGCTGAAGGAAATGCTCAGGCTGGTGCGTTCGTTGAAGGCGAAGGCCACACCGGCACCGAAGTACACCGACCCGCCCAGCTTCACATCGCCGGGGTTCACGGTGTCCGGGTTGCTGTCGATGTCGTCGAAGCCACGCGGGAAGGAGTGGATGTAGCCGGCGTTGGCGAACAGAATCGCCGGATCGGCGGTCTTCACCATCGACAGGCCCAGGTTGGCCTGCCAGACGCCGTTGCCGGTCGGCTGTTCGCGCGGGACCGCGAAGCGGATGTAGTCATCGTCATCGCGCTCGATCACCCGCCAGTCCAGGCCATACGGTGCGCGGCCGGTCGGTGCGGTGACGCCGCCGGTCAGCACCGTTTCCGGGCGCCAGCCACGCTCGCCGAACAGGCGGTAGTTGGCACTCATGCTGACATCGCCGATGCCGTTGCCGTTGGTCTCGTCCTGGGCGATGGCCGCCGCCGCGCCGCCCGCACCGCCCTTCTGGTACACGGTGCGCCGCGCCAGGTAGGGCACGTCCATGTTCAACGTCAGGTTCGGGCTGACACCCCAGCGCGCGGCCAGGTTGTAGGTCAGCGAATCGGACTCGACGTTCTCGATGGCGATGTTGCCGAGGAAGATCGCATCCAGCGCCAGGAAGCCGTTGAGGGAGAGCTGCTTGCGGTCATAGCGCGCGTAGGTGAGGCTGTTTTCTACGGTGAACTTGCGCGAGAACAGCGCCGCCTGCTGCTGTTTCACATCGTCCACGCTGCGCCGCGCCTCCTGCTTGGCCTGCCGGGCCTCGGCCGCGGTACTGGCATAGCCTTCGCTGCTCGGTGGCACGGCCGCCGCCGCCGCAGGCGCCAGGGGCGCCGCCGGGGTCGTGGCGCCGCCAGCCCGTCCGCTCAGGCGGGCCTGCATGGCCTGCACCTGCATGTCCAGCTCGCGCAGGCGTCGCACCTCCTGCGCGTAGTTGGCCTTGAGCTGCTCGAGCTGGGTGATCAGTGCGTGTACATCGGCACCGTCCCTGGCCTCTGCCGCCGGTTGCTGGGCGAAGGCATTGGCCGCCAGCGCCGCCAGCGCCAGCGGGGTAAGCCGCAAATAGGTGTGCATGTCGTTGGCCTGCGTTGTCCGTCCTTCCCCCTTGACCGGGCCGTGTTACTGGCCCGGGCCCATGCCGCGGTTCAGCGCGATCGCCTGGGCCACGCTCTGGCTCAACGGCTGGTTGCTGGCCACGGTGCTGCGTACCAGCTCAAGCTGCAGCCGGTTGCTTGCCGCTTGCCCGTCACCGGACAGGGCGATGCCCTGGCCGACGCTGCCATTGCGGATCCACTGCTGGACCAGGCCCTGGCCGTCGATCTGCAGCATCAGGCGCGCCTGGTTGCCATCAAGCACCGCCGTGGCACTGGTCCCGCCCTGCTGCATCTGGGCGACGCGGTTGCCATCGTCGGTGGTGGTCGGCACCGCGCCATCACGGACGGTCAAGGTGGTCACGTTGCGCGCGGTGTTGCCATCGCCGGCCACCTGCACCGCCTGCACCAGGCCGGTGGCGTTGGCCAGGCCGCTGCTGTCGATGCTGCGTCCGTCCGGGGTGGGCATCGGCGCATCGGCGTTGGTGACCTGCACGTGCGGCTGGAACGTCAGCCGCGGCGAACTGCCCTGGCGGAAGTCCATGCCCAGGGTCAGCGCGCCCTGCACGCTGCTGCCGTTGGCACCCTGCCATTGCGAAATCATCGTTACCCCGAACCAGGCCACGTTGTTGCCGCCCACGGTGTAACGGCCACGCATCAGGTTCAGTTCGGGATCGGGTATTTCCTTCAGGCCGCGCCCTGGTGCGCCTTCAGCGGCCCAGGCGGGCAGCACCGGCAACAGCAGCAGCGCGGCGATCAACAAACGTTGGCACAGCATGATCGGGCCTCCTTCAGAACAGGTCGGCATGGCTGAAGCCGAAATCGACCAGTTCGGCATCGGTGATCGGGCCCTGCCGCGCGTACAACGCACGCGCACTGGGCCGCTCGCTGGGTTGCAGAAGAACAGTATTGCGATCGAAGTCGCTGCCGATCACGACGAAAACAGCACGCGACGGCCACGCTTCGTTGAATTCGGCCAAGGACAGGCTGCGGTTGCCGAGGATGGGGTCGGCCACCTCGACGATGCCGCCGCGGACCTGCTTGAGCACCACGAAGTGGCGGAACCCGCGCACGTCCATCAGCACCAGGCCGGGCACGCGCAGGTTGCGCAGCCGGCTCTCATCGATGCGGTAGCCACGCCCGCGCATGCCGAGCGATTCGACATAGCGCTTGATGTCCAGCAGCGAGAAACCGCGTTCCTTCACCAGCTGCGGATCGGACACGCCCATCATCCCTTCGATCACCGTCGCCTCCGTGGTGTCCAGGTGGTAGGCGTAGCGGAGGATGGTGGCCAGTGCGGCCGCGCCACAGCTGTAATCAGTGTGTTGCCGCACCAGGTTGCGGTAGCGCCGCTCCTGCATGCTCTCTACCTTCTGCTGCATCAGCGCGCCGTTGGGCAGTACGCCGGTGAACCTGACGTCGCCCGCCCATGCGTGGGCGCTGCCCAGCAACAGCAGGCAGGACAGCAGGCGGATCCAGCAGCGGTGTGCGGCCATGGTGCCCTCCAGCAGAAGGAAGGAGCCCCTGCCCCAAGGGGGAGGAGGAGCAGGGGCTCCCGGGGGAACCCGGCCATTGGCGGATGGCCGGGCTTGTTGCACTCAACGCAGCTTCGCTGCGAAAGCGGTCACGCCAGGTGTTACTCGCCGCCGCCGGTGCCGCCACCGCCACCGGTGCTCGGCTGTGCCACGGCCAGGGCCAGGCTGTTGGCCTGCAGGTTGCCGGTGCCCGAGGCGACGTTCACCCCGATGTTGCCGGAGGCGCCCGAGAACGCACTGCCCGACAGCGCCGAGGTGTTGGTCGCATTCACGTTCACCCAGCGGGTGGTCGTGACGGTGCCGCTCAGGCTGGCGTACAGATCGGCCACGCCCAGTTCGACGAACTGGCTGGTGCCGCTTTCACGCGTATCGAAGCCCAGGCCACCGACGCCCTGACGGTACGGGTTCGGCGTCGCGTTCTGGATCTCGTTGTCCAGATCGATGTGGCCGGTCGCGTTGCCACCCGGGTGCGGCAGGTCGCCGCTCCAGGTATCCAGATAGTAGTTGGCCATCTGGTAGGCGTTGCCACGGCCGCTGTAGGTGCCGGCGCCATAGGCCAGGGTCAGGCCGCTGACACCGCCGCTCATGCCGACCTGCACCGTATCGGTGTAGGACTGCACGAAGCCGGCATTGCTCACCGCATTGCCGCTGGACACCTGGTTGGAGCTGATGCTGGACTGGGCCATCGCGCTGGTGGCCACCGAAGCAGCGAGCGCGTTCTTCTGCTCGTTGTTGTTGCCCGACGCGATGTTCACGCCGATGTTGCCGGACGCGCCGCCGAAGGCATTGCCGCCGAGGCCGGCAGCGTTGGTGACGCCGGAGTTCATGGTCGTGTTGCCCATGCCGGACTGGTTGACGAACACTTCGGCGTCGGCCATGCCGAAGCTGAAGGAGGCGTCAGCGGCGGACAGCGAAGCCGCATTGTCCTGCGCGTTGTTGTCACCGGCCACGACGTTGAAGCCGAGGTTGCCCGAGGCACCCGAGCCGACGTCATCGGCGATCGAGGCGCTGTTGGTGACCAGGCTGTTGGACGCGGCGTTATGGCTGATCGACTGGCGGTTGTCGATGACCGCGATGGCGGCCGAATCCAGGTCGATGTCACCGGTGATGGTCGGATCGCCGGAGAAGTTCACGTCGCTGCTCAGGCGCAGGTCCTTCTCCAGGTTCACGTCGACGCCATGATTGTTCTTTTCCTTGCGCTCGTCGGCCTGGATGTTGCTGTTCTTCTGCACCTGCTCGTTGACCGAACGGTTGCGGGTCACGCTCGAGCTGTCGGTGTTGTTGCGTACCGTGGTGTTGGTACGGGTCCAGTTGCGGACCTCGTTGTCGGTGTGGTTGTGGGTGTCGTTACGGGTTTCGGTCACGACATGGTTGTGGTTGATGTTCGCGTTGGCGTTCTGGTTGTCCCAGCCATTGGCCGCGGCGGCGGTCGAGGCAGAAGCAATTGCCATGGCGAGCAGAGACTTTTTGAAAGTCGCGTTCATGGTGTCCTCTCTCTCATCAGTGATACATCGGGTGGTGGGTACTGCTCACGGGTTGCCTTGGACGACCATGCCAAGCACGTTGGCCGTGTCGTTGCGGGCTCCCGCGATCTGATTGAGTTGCAGGACACCGTCGAAGCCCCGCAGTGCCGAGGCGGAAACCCCGACGCTGCGGATACCCGCCGCAACACCGTCGCCGGTGTCGCCCTGCCCCCCTGTTGACGCGATGTCCGACGCCGCCAAAGCCGCGTCGTCGGTCTCGCGTATCCCTTGCCGGGCCAGCGTCGCGCTGACGACGTTGAGCGTCGTGTTGGCGATGCCGCTGGCCTGGTTGATGGATGCGATGCCACTGGCGCCGTTCAGCGCCTGGCCTTCGATATGTGCGCTGGCCTGTAGCGGCCCCGACAGCACCACGTCGGCATGGCGCTGCTGGCGGGCAGCGATGGCGACGTTGGCCTGGTCGCCGGTGGCCATGCCCTGCAGGTTGGCCTGGATGTTCAGGTCGCCGCTGGCCTGGTTGACCATGATGGCGCCGCTGGCACCGCCCAGCGCGCGGTCGCCGATGCGGGCCACGTCCAGATAGGACAGCATGCCGCTGTAATCGTCGGCCCAGGCCAGTGCGGGCGCACCCGCCAGCACCAGCAGCAGCGCGCCACGCGCCGCGCGATTCACTTGCCACCGCCCTGCGGTGCCGCGCCCAGCGGGAACTGCGCCAGCGCGCCGCGCACGGTATCGCCGATGCCGCGGGTGGTGTTGCCGACGGCGCCGAGCGGGCCGCTCATCGCACCGCCCAGGCTGTTGCCGCCAAGCGCGCCGTCACTGGAACGGCCCAGCGTGCCGCCAAGGGCCTGGTGGGTCACCCGCTCCACGGTGGTGCCGCCTGGCGCAGCCATGCGGCCGGTTTGCCCCGCCCCGAGCCCGGCATAGTCGTCATCGCTCAATTCATCCATACCGCTGGAGCCGCCGCCGCTGCCGAGTGCTGTGGCGATCTCATGCTGGGGTTTGGGATCGGCGATCAACGCCATGCCGGGCGGTGCCATGCGGTAGGCCGGACGTGCGGCCACATCGCGCAGCAGGACGATCTCGCCCGGCTGCGCCTTCACACCCTGGCGCGCACCGGAGGCGGCGGCCGCCAGCGGGCAGGCCAGGGTCAGCAGCAGCGTCAGCTGCCGGACCGAGGAACCGAGATGGGTGGTGCTGCTGTCCATGCCGCTCTCCCGTTGCGTATGCGCAGGGATGGAGCAGCTTCCGTGCCAACTTCCAGACCGCTTGGTGGCAAGCGGTTCAGCCAGTCCAGGTGGGGCGCGTTGCCAGCAGGGTGTTACAAAGGCGTTCGGATTTCGTTTGCCTTAACGTGCAGGAAACAACGCTGCACAAGGCTTGGCGGGGGCTGTATCAGCGGCGTTACAGGTGCTGATACAGCCCGTTGCAGTGCCGCTTCAGCTACGCGGCGGGGTCGGGTCGGGATCGTCCAGGCCGACGTTGGTCGAGGGATTGTCGTACACCGACTGGTCGAGCAGGCCGGTTTCCTTGGCCACCAGCACCGGCACCAGCATCTGGCCCGTCACGTTCGTCATGGTGCGCATCATGTCCAGGATGCGGTCGATCGCGTATAGGTAGCCGATGGTTTCCAGCGGCAGCTTGGCCGCACTCAGCACCACGGTGGCCATGATGACCGCCGTGCCCGGCACGCCGGCCGTGCCGAAGCTGCCCAGCACCGATGCGATCAGCACCACCACGTACTGCTCCGGCGACAGCGGCACGCCGCTGTACTGGGCGATGAACACCGCGCACAGCGCAGGGTAGATCGCACCGCAGCCGTCCATCTTGATGCTCGCGCCCAGCGGCACGGCGAACGAGCCGTAGTCCTTGTTGACGCCCAGGTTGTGGGTGATCGAACGCAGCGCCACCGGCATCGCCGCGAAGCTGGACGAGCTGACGAACGCCACCTGCATGCCCGGCGCGGCACCGCGGAAGAACTTCAGCGGATTCAGGCCGTGCGAGAGCAGCAGGGCGCTGTAGACCACGATGATGTGCAGCGCGCACGCCACGTACAGGGCCAGCACGAAATGGCCCAGCGGCAGCAGCTTCTCGAAGCCGTAGCTGCCGACCAGGCCGGCGATCAGGCCGAACGTACCGATCGGGGTGACTTCCAGCACGAAGCGGGTCACCTGGATCATGATGTCGCTCATCTGGCCGACCAGCTTGCGCGCCTCGGTCACCTTCTCGCCCAGTTTGACGATGGCGAAGCCGACCAGGCCGGCGAAGAAGATCACCGGCAGGATCGAACCACGGCCGGCCGCCAGCACGGTCTCGCCCGCCGCGTTGACCTTGGTGCCGATGCCCGACAGCGCGTAGAACACGTTGGACGGCACCACGTCCAGCAGCACCTGCACCACGCTGGGCACTTCGCGCGGCACGTAGTTGTTGGCCATCGACAGCTGCAGGCCACCGGCGCCGGGCTGCAGCACCGTGCCCACGCCCAGGCCCACGCACACCGCCAGCGCGGCAGTGATGACGAACCAGAGAAATGTGCGGCCACTGAGCGCGGCGACTGATTTCTGGCCGTGCAGGGAGGAGATGGCGTTGATGACCGCGAAAAACACCAGCGGTACCGCGATCATCTTGATGAGGGTGACGTACAGCTCGCCGAGCGGGCCGAACCACGTTTCAGCGGACGGGCCAAGCGCCCAGCCCGCCAGCGCGCCGAGCACGAAGCCACCGACCACGCGCTGCCAGAATGGAATCCGCAGCCAGGCAGAGACCAGTTTCATAGGCAATCCAGGGGGGAAGGAAGGGATGCTGGCACGATAGCCCAAGCGGGCAGGCGGTACGACCGCCCCACCGGCAAACAGTGTGTCATCGGCGTGCATTGCGGGGTTGGGCATAATGAACCCCCGTTACACTTTGTGAGATCCCAGCGTCCATGCGTCGTTCCGTCTCCCTGTTGGCCGCCTGTGCCACCACCCTGCTGCTGGGCGCCTGCGCCAGCACAACCCCCGCCTCCGCACCGGCCGGCCTGAAGGTCGCCGTTGATCCCGTCGCCCACCCGGCCGGCGAGACTCCGCAGTGGTGGTACCGCAGCGGCGCCGCCCAGGCGGCCGCCAATGGCGCGATGTCCGGCAAGGCGAAAAACGTCATCCTGTTCCTGGGTGACGGCATGAGCCTGACCACCGTCGCCGCCTCGCGCATCTACGAAGGCCAGCAGAAGGGCGGCTCGGGCGAAGAGAACCTGCTGTCCTGGGAGCGCTTCCCGGCCACGGCGTTCAGCAAGACGTACAACACCGATTCACAGACGCCGGACTCGGCCGGCACGATGACCGCCATCACCACCGGCGTGAAGACCCACATGGGTGCGATCGGCGTCAGCGCCGGCAGCCGCAGCGACTGCGCCGACAGCCTGTCCAAGGGCCTGCTGACCTGGCTGCAGCTGGCCGACAGCGCCGGCCTGGCGACCGGCATCGTCTCCACCGCACGCCTGACCCATGCCACCCCGGCCGCGACCTACGCGCACTCGCCCGAGCGCAACTGGGAAAACGACACCGATCTGACCGACGCCGCCAAGGCCGCCGGCTGCAAGGACATCGCCCAGCAGCTGCTGTCGACCTCGCGCTATGGCCGTGGCCCGCTGGTCGCCCTCGGTGGTGGCCGTGGTGAATTCACCACCGTGGAAGAACGCGACCCCGAGTACGACGACAAGGTCGGCCAGCGCCTGGACGGGCGCAGCCTGGTGCAGGAATGGCAGCAGTCGCATCCGCAGGGTGCCTACGTCTGGAACAGCACGCAGCTGGCGGCCGCGGCCACCGCGCCGGCCATCCTCGGCCTGTTCGAGCCGGACCACATGCGTTACGAGTACGAGCGCCCGCAGGACCCGGCCGGTGAGCCGAGCCTGGCCGAGCTGACCGCCGCGGCGATCAAGAACCTCGCGCAGCACCAGGAAGGCTACGTGCTGATGATCGAAGGCGCGCGCATCGACCACGCCAACCACAGCGGCAATGCCTACCGCGCCCTCACCGAAACCGTCGCCCTGTCCGACGCGGTGCGCGTGGCCAACGAACTGACCTCGGCCGACGACACGCTGATCATCGTCACCGCCGACCACTCGCACACCCTCAACTTTGTCGGCTACCCGGCGCGCGGCAACCCGATCCTGGGCAAGGTGAAGGACAAGGGCGGCGAGGATGGCGCCGGCAAGCTTGACTACGCGCTGGACGGCAACGGCCAGTCTTACACCACGCTGACCTATGCCAACGGCCCGGGCCACACCGGCGCCACCAACCAGCAGCCAGTCGGCCCGAAGATCTACCCGCACAACCCGAGCAGCTTCGAACAGGCCAACGGCCGCCCGAACCTGCATGACGTGGACACCGAGCACCCGGACTACATGCAGGAAGCGCTGGTGCCGATGAAGTCCGAGTCGCACGGTGGCGAAGACGTGGGCATCTGGGCACGCGGCCCAGGCAGCAAGGCCATCCGCGGCACCCTGGAACAGAACGCGATCTACCACATGATCGTGCAGGCCACCCCGGCCCTGCGCGAGCGCCTGTGCCAGGCCGGCACCTGCGACGACAAGGGCGTGCCGGTGCAGCTGCCGGCGCCGACCGCCTTCGAGCGCAAGGCCGAGGCGCAGTGACGGCACGGCCTGACTGGCCGTCGTCTGCCAGCGGCCGCCTCGCGCGGTCGCTGGCGCTGGGCGGCCTGCTGGCCAGCGGTGCGGCGTGGGCGCAGGCACCGGCGTGCATGCAGCTGACGGAAGAACAGGGCCTGGTGGCCCTGCCCGGCTGCGAGGTGGACGGACACCGGTTGAAGCTCAGCGCCGACGCGCTGAAGGGACTGGAGTACGACGCGCACGGCCTGGCGGTTGTGCATGCCGATGGCGGCTTCCACTACGTGGACCGCAGCGGCCGCAGCCTGCCGGTGCTGGCGTGGGACAACGGTGCGGACATACCGCAGGAAGGCCTGCTGCGCGGGCGCGTGGGTGACCGCGTGGGTTACTTCGACCTGCAGTTCCGCCAGGTGATTCCGGCGCTGTTCGATTTCGCATGGCCGTTCGAGGACGGCGTGGCGGAGGTCTGCAACGGGTGCAGGCGTGGCACGCCGGATGGCGATGGGCATACGCCGATGGAAGGCGGCGAGTGGTTCCGCATCGACCGCACGGGAGGTCGGGTCAAATAGGTTCTTTTTGCAGGGCTGCGCCCTGCACCTGCAAAGGCCAAGGCAACGGCCACGTCAAAAGCAGCCTATCCGTGGGGTGGCGGGGCGCTGGGTGGTT
>DEZI01000003.1:66851-183130 GCA_002364755.1 Stenotrophomonas maltophilia | reverse complement strand
GTCAACGTCAACGTCAAAAGCCTGCATTCCGTGGGATGGCGGGGCACTGTGGGTTTGCGGGGACGCCGTGAACCCATCCATGGGGGCTTGGTCGCCGCTTGCTCGTGTGCGCTGTCCTGCGCATACGGCAAGACCGGGGTTGGGCGTCCTGCCCAACCCGCCCGAGGCTTGCCTCGGGCCCATGCGGCTCCCCCCCCCTCAACCGGACCCACCCCGCCTTCGACAGTTTCCCGCGAGCTGTTGGAACCTGCTGCTTATGGTGGGTGCCGACCGTTGGTCGGCACGGGGTCGGATCCCGTTGCTGCGCAACGGGCTCTGACCCCATGTCTGGCCGACGGCGGCGGCATGTTGCGCGACCGGGGTCACACTCCTTATGCTCCCGCGCCATGCGGGCCAGGGTGGCCCGTGGGGGGATTCATGCGAAGGATATGGGTGTTGCTGCTATTGCTGGCGGCGGCCGGTGATGCGTGCGCGCAGCGTGTGTACAAGTGCAACGATGGCGGTCATACCGTCTACCAGACGCTGCCCTGCCCGAGCGGGCAGGATACGGGCGTGACGCGGCCGATCGTGCGTGATCCCAAACTGAGCTGGCAGGAGTCGGAGCGGGTCGACCGTGAGCTCCGCGATGCCCGCCGTCAGCTGCAGGCCAATGCCGGCCGCAGTGCGCCACAGGGTTCCGGCACGGTCATCGAGGCCGCCAGCAACGCCGAAGCCTGCGACAAAGCGCGTGCGCGCCGCGAGATGGCCGAGTGGTTCGGCACGCGCACGCCGCAGCGGCAGCTCAACGACGACGTCACCCGCGCCTGCGCGTCGCGCTGAAGGTGGGCCCCCACGCCCCGGCCAATCCGTGCTTGATTAACGAAATGCGAATGCCTATCATTTACTGATCGGTTGTACGCTCAGCCACCCGGCGCCCCTACCGCGCTTCCGCCCGTGTACATCCCCGGCTCCTCGTGCGCCGACGGCCCTGACCGTCAGCGCGTGGCGATGGGAGATGCCTCGGGTCGCGCGATTCCGCGCAAGCGCCCGCACGCATGGATTCCATCGCTGATGTTTTTCTCCTGCATGGAATCGCACTGCATGGCCCGACCGAACATTCCCCTCGTTTCACCCTTGGCGCTGGCCCTGGCCACGCTGTTGTGTGCCCCGCTGGCCCACGCCGATGCGCCGTCCGCTGCCGATGCGCGCACGCTGGATACGGTGAAGGTGACCGCTGATGGCGAGATCGCGAACGGCTATACGGTCAAGAACGCGCGCAGTGCGACCAAGCTGGACCTGTCGCTGCGCGAGACGCCGCAATCGGTCACCGTCATTACCCGCCAGCGCCTGGATGACATGGGCCTGTTCTCGCTGTCCGATGTGATGGGCCAGGTCACCGGCGTGCATGTGGCGGTCACCGACAGCGAGCGCATCAACTACGTCTCGCGCGGCTACAACATCACCAATTTCCAGATCGACGGCATGCTCAACACGTTTGGTGGGTCGATCAAGACCAACACCGACAACGTGATCTACGAACGCATCGAAGTGATCCGCGGTGCCACCGGCCTGACCACCGGCGCCGGTGATCCGTCCGGCACCATCAGCATGGTGCGCAAGCGCCCGACCGACACCCTCCAGATGGGTGCCAACCTGACCCTGGGCCGCTGGGGCAACCAGCGCCTGGAAGCCGATCTGGGCGGCCCGATCGCCTGGGATGGCCGCATCCGCGCGCGCGTGGTCGCCGCCAAGCAGCAGAGCGATTCGTTCCGTGATGTCTACCAGCTGGACAAGGACGTGTTCTACGGCATCGTCCAGGCCGACCTGACCGACAGCACGCTGTTCGAAGTGGGTTACGAGTACCAGTCGCCGCATACCCGCGGCGTGACCTGGGGCGTGGTGCCGTACTGGGGCCCGGATGGCACGCCGGCCAACCTGCCGCGCTCGACCAACCTCTCCGCGTCGTGGAGCAGCTGGCCGATCATCGAGAAGACCACCTTCGCGCGGCTGGAACAGCAGCTGGGCAGCCACTGGTTGGTGAAGGGCGCGATCAGCCGCGCCAAACGCAACACCGATGGCGCGGTCTGGTATGGCGCACAGGGCTACCCGCGTGCCGATGGCACCGGCGTGCTCGCCTACATCGGCAACTTCGTTGAAGACAGCACGATGGATGTGGCGGACGTCAACGCCACCGGCAGCTTCGAACTGTTCGGCCACACCCAGGAAGTGGTGTTCGGCGCAGGTCAGTCGGTGCGCAAGGGCGCGTACCCGGCGGCCTCCATCGACCCCTCCCCCGCCAGTTACGCCCAGGTGCCCGACTGGCGGAACTGGACCGGCGATGTCGCGCCGCTGTCGGTGACCCGTCCGGGCTACCTGGGTTCGCAGGATGAGCTGCGCCAGCAGGCGGCCTACGTGGCTACCCGCCTGCGCCTGGCCGACCCGCTGCTGGTGGTGGCCGGCGTGCGCTACGGCACCTGGGAAACCAAGACCTGGCGCTACAGCTACGACAGCAGCGGCGACCGCACCGGCACCACGCGCACCGGCTACAAGCCCAAGGACCAGACCACGCCGTACGCCGGCGTGGTGTACGACTTCAACCGCGTGCTCAGCGCCTATGCCAGCTACACCGACATCTTCGCGCCGCAGAACTACCGCGACAAGAACGGCAGCTACCTGGAGCCGGTGGTCGGCAAGATGTACGAAGGCGGCCTGAAGGCCGAGTTCTTCGACGGCCTGCTGAATGCCTCGGCGGCGATTTTCGAGGGCGAGAAGGACAACGTGGCCGAGGTCGATGATTCGGTGCCGCTGAATTCGCTTCCGGATGGCACCCAGGCCTACCGCTCCACCGGCAAGGGCAACAAGGTGCACGGCTGGGAAGTGGAGGCACAGGGCAGTCTTGGCGAAAGCTGGAACCTCTCGGCGGGCTTTGCCCACGCCGTCAGCCGCAGCCAGGCCGGCGTCGTACAGAACAGCACCACCCCGCAGGACACCTTCCGCCTCAACGCCAGCTGGCGCCCGGGCGGCATCGATGGCCGCTTCTGGCTGGGCGGCGGTGCTACCTGGCAGAGCCGCATCTGGCGCGCCAGCGTCAAGCCGGCAGCCGACTACCTGACCAGCGGCCGCACCGAAAGTGCGCGTATCCGCCAGGACGCGTTCTACCTGCTGAACCTGGCCGGCGGCTACCGCTTTAACGAGAACTTCAGCGCCCAGCTCAACATCAGCAACCTGCTGGACAAGAAGTATTACAGCAACGTCGGTTTCTACAACGGCGTGTACTGGGGTGAACCGCGCAACGTCACCATGACCCTGCGCTGGAAGCTCTGACGCCCTGATGGATGGCGCCGGTTCTGCGACCGGCGCCCGGCCATGGATGGCCAACCCCGGCGCGCTTCGGTGCGCCGGCCTTTCTTCCAACGAACCTGCAGGACCGCCGTGGACCGCTCGCCCGAACTTGCCAGCTCCCGCCTCAGCACCTTCTTCGCCAGCGAACGCTGGGGAGTGCTGTCCCGTTCCCTGGCCGCGATCTTCGGTGGCTACGCGCTGGCCTCGATGACCAGCGTGTTCTGCGCCGTGGCCCTGCCCGCCGCGCGTGGCCAGGCCGTGCTGACCGGCATGCTGCTGGCCATCGTGGTCGCCGCCTGCGCCGCGTTGTGGGCCTTCGCCACGCGCAGCGCACTGCGCGCCTGGGTCGGCATCCTCGGCCCCACCCTGCTGCTGGCCACCGCGTCGCGCCTGCTGGGGGCCTGGGCATGAAGAACGGATTCCGCCAGTCGATGGCCTGGCTGCACACCTGGACCGGCCTGCTGGTCGGCTGGCTGCTGCTGCTGATCTTCATGGCCGGCACCGCCAGCTACTACCGCGAGGAGATCAGCCGCTGGATGCGCCCGGAGCTGCCCAGCGCCAGGGTCAGCACCGACGTAGCCGCGCAGCGCGCCATCGATTTCCTGCATGACAAGGCTGGCAACGCCGAGATGTGGTATGTGACGCTGCCGCAGCCGCGCAACCCGGCGATGAGCACGTTCTGGCGCGTGCCCGCCGGCCAGGCCGATCCGTCCAAGGGCCGTCGCGGTGCCTTCGGCGATGCAACGCTGGACCCGAACACCGGCGGCGAACTGAAGGCGCGCGATACCCGTGGCGGTGACTTCTTCTACCGCCTGCATTTCGACCTGCACTACATCCCGGTGTACTGGGCGCGCTATCTGGTGGGCTTCTGCGCGATGTTCATGCTGGTGGCGATCATCACCGGCGTCATCACCCACAAGAAAATCTTCAAGGACTTCTTCACCTTCCGCAAGAACAAGGGCCTGCGGTCGTGGCTGGATTTCCACAACGTCAGCGCGGTGATGGCCCTGCCCTACCACGCGATGATCACCTACACCGGCATCGTCACCCTGATGATCATGTACCTGCCGTGGGGCGTGAAAGTGGCCTACCCGCATGACGAGGACAAGTTCTTCGCCGAAGCCTTCGGTGGCATGCCCGAGGTGAGCGCACCGGCCGAGGGCCGCGCGCCGCCGCTGCCGATCGCGCAACTGCTGGACAGCGCGCGCGCACACTGGAAGGGCGTGGAAGTGGCGGGCTTCACCGTGACCAACCCGGGCGCCGCCAACGCGGTCATCGACATCCGCCAGCGCGACGGCAAGCGGCTGTCCACCGATACCCCGGCGCTGCGCTATGACATGGCCAGCGGCACGCTGCTGCAGGAGAGCCCGCCCTCCGGCGGCGCCACCGCCACCCGTGGCGTGATGTATGGCCTGCACCTGGCCCGCTTCGCTGATTGGGGCCTGCGTGCGTTGTTCTTCCTGTCCGGCCTGACCGGCTGCCTGATGGTGGCCAGCGGCGTGGTGCTGTGGGCGGTGAAGGAACGCCCCAAGCACGCCAAGAGCGGGCGCATCGGCTTCGGCCTGCGCTTGGTCGATGCGCTGAACATCGGCGCCGTGGCCGGCCTGCCGATCGCGTTTGCCGCCTACTTCTGGGGCAACCGCCTGCTGCCGCTGGAGATGGCCGAGCGCTCCAACGCCGAGGCCAACGTGTTCTTCTACGCCTGGGGCGCCGCCCTGCTGGCCGCCTTCATCCGGCCCAAGCGGATGATGTGGGCGTGGCAGCTGTACATCGGTGCGGCCGCCTTCGCGCTGGTGCCGGTGGTCAATGCCCTGACCACCCATGCGCACCTGGGCGTGACCCTGCTCAATAGCGATTGGGTGCTGGCCGGATTCGATCTGTCGATGCTTGCCTTCGGCGCGATGCTGGCGATGTGCGGCTGGCGCATGCAGCGCTGGACGCCGCCGCTGAGCGCGGCCGAAAAGAAGAAGCGCGCAGCGGCGGCTGCTGCCGCCAAGGCACCGGCTGCGCCTGCGGCAACCGAAGCGGAGGCCAGCGCATGATGCTGCTGGCCCTGACACTGTCCTTCTCCGCGTTCACCGCGCTGTCGCTGGCGATGGAGAAGCACCAGCAGGACCTGCACGGCAAGGCCGCCGCGACGCCGGCACGGCGCGCGCAGTGGCGCGTGCTGGGCTGGGCGCTGCTGACGGTCGCGTTCGCGCTGTGCGTGGTCGACCATGGCTGGGCGATGGGCCCGGTGCTGTGGCTGGGTGCGCTGACCCTGGCTGGCGTGCCGCTGGCATTCGGCCTGTACCCGTACCGCCCGGCGTGGATAGCACCGCTGGCGGTTGTGCTGCCGGTAGCCGGGCTGGTCGTGGCGTTGCTGTAGCCGCCATCCACGCATGGCGTGGATCTACTACGGACATGGCCCGGCGCTACCGGCCTACAATTCCCTGCATGGAATCAACTGCGCTGCTGCAACGGATCGCTGGAATCCGCTTCTTTTCCTGCCTGGGCGAAGAATTGCCGGCAACCTCAGACATCGTTCCCGTAGCATCCCTGACGCAAGCGTTGCAGGCCATTGATGCCGATGACTTCGAATGGATGCCGGTAACGCTGGGCGATCCGGATCCGTTCCATGGCGCATTGCCGCGACCGCCCGAACTGGCCGAGCCTCGCCGTGAACTCAACCGGTCGTTGATGCGGATGTTGTCCGCCCTCGATCTGCCCGCGCTGCGCTGCGGCGCGCATGACCTGCACCAGGTTGCACGCGATGCGGCGATGTTTGCCGGCCGGCAGCGGTTGCTGGAGGTACACCTTGGCCTGCTGGCGCACTGGGAGCCAGTGATCGCGTTGTACGAACAAGGGCATTGGCCGTTGGCCCACGCCCCGGGTCGGTTGCTGGTGTTGTAGGGCCATCCACGCATGGCGTGGATCTACGCCGGGCATGGCCCGGCGCTACCGGGACCGGATCCATTGCGCACCGCGCAAGGGATCCGACCCCCAGGTACCGGTCAGCCCAGGCGCTTCAGTTCCCACGCGCGGTGGATGCGCGCGTTGCGCTCGAAGTCCGGGCCAATCGTGCGCGCGGTGATCTCGCGGCACTGGGCGAACTCGGCAATGGCGTTTTCTTCCAGCTTGAAGCGGCGGAAGTTGTTGGAGAAATACAGCACGCCGCCCGGCGCCAGGCGCGCCACCGCGGCACGCAGCATCTTCACCTGTTCGCGCTGTACGTCGAAGTCGTCGGCACGGGCCGAGTTCGAGAACGTCGGCGGGTCGCAGAAGATCACGTCGTACTGGCCGCGGTCGCCTTCCAGCCATGCCATCGCATCGGCCTGCACCAGCAGATGCTGGTTGCCGCCCTGGCCGTTCAGCGCCAGGTTGTCGTAGCACCACTGCAGATAGGTCGCCGACAGATCGACGCTGGTGGTACTGGCCGCGCCGGCCACCGCCGCCTGCACACTGGCCACGCCGGTGTAGCAGAACAGGTTGAGGAAGCGCTTGCCACGCACCTGCTCGGCCATCATCCGGCGCAGCGGACGGTGGTCCAGGAAGAGACCGGTATCGAGGTAATCGAACAGGTTCACCTGCAGCAGCGCGTTGTTCTCACGCACCACGATGAACTCGTCGCGCTGCTCGAAGCGGCCGTACTTGCTGCCGCCCTTGCCGCGCTCGCGCGACTTCATCGACACCTGCTCCGGCGGCACGCCGAACACTTCGCGCGCGGCGGCCAGCAGTTCGTTGCGCCGACGGCGCACGTCGTTTTCCGGAATCGCGGCCGGTGCAGCGTATTCCTGCACGTGCAGGAAGGTGCGGCGCTGGCCACCGTCTTCTTCATAGACGTCGATGGCCGCCGCGTACTCCGGCAGGTCGGCATCGTAGGCGCGGAAGCAGGTGATGTCCTCGCGCGCGCGCCAGCTCTTGAACTTCTTCAGGTTCTTGCGCAGGCGGTTGGCCACCATCTGCGCGCCTTCGCTCAGTTCGCGCGGCTGCGCCGGGTCGCGGCCCGGCACGGCGATCGGGTCGCAGACGATCAGCGCGCACTCCAGCGCACCATTGAACATCTGGTACTTCTTGCCCGCGCGCAGGCCGGTGGCGAAGGCCAGTTCATCGTTGCCGCACAGCAGGCTCGCGCGCCACTGCGGCACGGCCTTCTGCAGCGCATTGCCCAGCGCGCGGTACAGCGCCGGATCGGCGGCCAGGCGCTCGTCGTACGGCGGGTTGCAGACCACCGCACCGATCTCCTGTTCCGGCGCGGCCAAATCGGCCACGTCGGCGCGGGTGAAGCGGATGGCGTGGGCCACGCCGGCCACTTCGGCATTCTCGCGGGCGGCCTGGATGGCCACCGGGTCGATGTCGCTGCCGTGGATGACCGGCTTAAGTGCGGCCAGGCCAGCGGCTTCGCGATCACGCGCTTCACTCTGGATCGCCTTCCAGGCGGCCTTGTCGAAACCCAGCCAGCGGCTCGGCGGCAGGCTGCCATGGCGCATCAGGCCGGGGGCGACGTCGGCGGCCATCAGCGCGCCTTCGATCAGCAGCGTGCCGCTGCCGCACATCGGGTCCAGCAGGCCACCACCGGCGGCGTGCAGGCGCGGCCACTGCGCGCGCAGCAGCAGTGCGGCGGCCAGGTTTTCCTTCAGCGGCGCCTCGTGGGCGGCGCCTCGCCAGCCACGGCGGTGCAGCGAGCCGCCGCCGAGATCGATCGACAGCGAGGCACGGCCCTTGCGCAGCGACAGGTTCACGCGCACGTCGGGCAGGTCGGTGTTGACCGAGGGGCGTTCCAGGCCTTCGTCACGCATGCGGTCGACGATGGCGTCCTTGATCCGCTGCGCGGCAAAGCGCGCATGGGTGATCTTGTCGCCGGACACGTGGGCGTCCACCGCCAGGGTCATCTCCGGCTTGATGTGCTCGTGCCACGGCAGCGCGCGCACGCCGTCGTAGAGGGCCTGCTCGTCCGGGCACTCGAACGCGTCGATCGGCCACAGCACGCGGCTGGCCAGGCGCGACCACATGACGATCCGCAGCGCCTGCTCCAGTTCGCCTTCGGCGTTGACGCCGGCAATGGTGGCGGTGGCCTTGCCAAGGCCCAGGGCCGACAGTTCATCGGCAAGCAGGTATTCCAGGCCCTTGGCGCAGGAGACGAAGAATTTCACGGGATCGGTTCGCAGGTGGTCGGGCGCGGCACGGGGGCCGGGCCAGTCGGAAAGGAGGGCCGTGGACACGGCCGGCAGGCCCGCGCCGGGGGCGGCGGGGCTGCCATTGTAGTCAAAGCGGGCGGGCGCGCCGTGCGCCCGGGCTTCACAGCTGGCGCAGCAGGCGCTCGAAGGCCTGCGCGGAGGCCTCTACGTGACGTTCCAGGCGGTGGCCGTCGTCCACCAGCAGCAGCTGCGCCGAGCGCGCCTGCGCCCAGGCGATGACCCCGGCGGCCGGCACCACCTCGTCATGCCAGGCCTGGACCACCATGGTCGGCACGGCAGCGGCGTCCAGCGCCGGCATCGGGCCCATGGTGGTGGGCGGCACCATCAGGAACAGGCCGGCCACCGGCACCTGCAGCGAGGCGATGCCGGAAATGTAGGCGCCCAGGCTGGACCCGGCCAGCACCACCGGGCCCTGCGCAGCGGCCGCGGCGACACGCTCGACCAGCCGCTGCAGGCGGGTGCGCACGTCGCCGACGCGACTGATCTCGCTCATCGCGTCCAGGTCGGTGTAGTCGGGGCGCTCGTGGGTCCAGCCCAGCCGCTCGGCAACCTCGGCCAGGGCGGTGACCTTGGTGGCCTCCGGGCCGCTCTCGAAGCCGTGGGACAGGATGCAGTGGCCGCGGCTCATGCATGCGCTCCCAGGGAGCGGTTCAACGTCGATCGGGAAGGCAGGTTCATCCTGCAATGCTAGCATCGCCGCATGCCCACCCCGCTCCTGCCCGGCCTGCTGCTGCAGCCCCTGCCCTACCACGACCGCCTGCCCCTGCGTGATGCCGACAGCCTGCGGATGGTGGTGGTCCACTGCACCGAGCTGCCGGACCTGGCGATGGCCCGCGAGTATGGCGAGCGCGTGCTGTATGACAGCGGCGCGGGCAACAGCGGGCATTTCTACATCGACCGCGACGGCAGCATGGTGCAGTACGTGGCGCCGGAGCGGATCGCCCACCACGTGCGCGGCATGAACGCCGATACGGTGGGCATCGAGCTGGTCAACACCGGCCGCTACCCGCACTGGTTCGACAGCCGCCACCAGGCGATGGACGAGCCGTATACGGAGGCGCAGCTGGTGGCGCTGGAGGCGCTGCTGCTGGCGCTGGTGGCACGGTATCCGTCGCTGCAGCGCATTGCCGGGCACGACCAGCTGGATCTGGAGCGGGTGCCGGCCAGTGATGATGCGGGGCTGACGGTGGCGCGCAAGCGGGATCCGGGGCCGTTGTTTCCATGGGCGCGGGTGCTGGCGAAGGTGCCGTTGCAAGGGTTGGAGTGAGGGTTTGCAGGGCTGCGCCCTGCACCTGCAGACGCCAGGGCAACAGCAGAAGCTGGCTTCCTGAGGGGAGGCAGGGTGGGTCCGGTTGAGGGGGGCGCCGTAAACCCGTCCATGGGGGCTTGGTCGCGGCATCCATGCCGCTCATACCCCCTCAACCGGACCCACCCTGCCTTCGACAGTTTCCCGCGATCTGTCGGAACCTGCTGTTGATGGTGGGTACCGACCGTTGGTCGGCACGGGGTCGAATCAATCGAAATGCGCTTTTGTAGAGTCGAGCCGCGCTCGACTGCGCCTTGCACGGCTACCGGGCCGATAGGGTCAGAGCCGTTTCCCGTTGGGAAACGGATCCGACCCCGCGCGGCTCAGGCGCCGGTGGCGACCGGGCGGGTGCTGTCGCTGACCCAGCCGCTCCAGGAGTCGGCGTAGATGCGGGCGCCGCTCAGGCCGGCGCTTTCCATCGCCAGCAGCAGGTGGCAGGCGGTCACGCCGGATCCGCACATCAGCACGACGCGCTCGGGGTCCTGGCTGCCGATCACGCCCTGCAGTTCGGCGCGCAGTTCCTGCGGGTCGCGCAGGCGGCCGTCGAGGACGTTCAGGGCGAACGGGCGGTTGACCGCGCCGGGCACGTGGCCGGCCACCGGGTCCAGCGGCTCGACCTCGCCGCGGAAACGCTCGCCGGCGCGGGCGTCCACCAGCCAGCCGGGGGCGTGCTTGAGGCGCGCGGCGATTTCGTCGGCCGATGCCACCTGTGTGGTGTCGAAGCGGCCCGGATACGGGGGCTGCGCGGTCACCTCGCTGTGGCCTGTGGCCAGCGCGTGGCCCGCGGCCTGCCAGGCAGCAATGCCGCCGTCGAGCACGGCGACCCGGCTGTGGCCGATCAGGCGCAGCAGCCACCACAGGCGGGCGGCCGCCATGCTGCCGTCGCTGCCGTCGTAGACCACGACCTGGGTGTCCGGCCCGATGCCCCACTGGCCCACGCGCGCGGCGAAGGTGTCGCTGTCGGGCAGCGGATGGCGGCCATGGCCACTGCGGCGCAGGTCGGAAAGATCCTGGTTGAGATCGGCATGGACCGCACCCGGGATATGCCCGGCCGCGTACTGCCCTGCCCCGGCCTGCGGGTCAGCCAGCCCGGCGCGCGCATCCACCACGCGCACGGCGGTGCTGGCGGTGGCACGGGCATCGACCACGCGCACGTCGCCATCGAGGGCGGCGGCCAGCGTGGCGACATCGACCAGGGTGGTCCACGGCGGATCGATCGGCTTCATTGCACTTGCTCCAGGCGGCGACGCAGGTTGTAGAGGATGGCGGCGGTCGCGCCCCAGATGCGCTGGCCAGGCCAGCCGTATTCGAGGACATGGCGCAGGCGGCCGCGATGGTTGATCTCGACCTGGCGCAGGTTTTCGGCAGCCATCAGGTAGTCCAGCGGCACCTCGAACACCTCGGCCACCTCGCTGGGCTGCGGCACCGGCACGAAATCCGGATCGACCACCGCCACCACCGGGGTCACCCGGTAACCGGTGATGGTCACGAACGGATCGAGGTAGCCCAGCGCCTGCACCTGGCCCGGTGCCAGCGCGATTTCTTCCTGGCTCTCGCGCAGTGCGGCTGCCAGCGCATCGCGGTCGTCCGGTTCGGTGCGTCCGCCCGGGAAGCCGACCTGGCCACCATGAGTGCGCAGGGTCTCGGTGCGGCGGGTCAGGATGACCTGGGCACCGCCAGCACGCGGCACGATGCCGGCCAGCACCGCGGCTTCCACCGGCGGGCCGGGCGGCAGCAGGTCACTCAGTTCACTGCGGTTCCAGCCATCGCCCTGCGGCGGTTGGGCCAGCGGATGCAGCGCGCGCAGCAGGCGTTCGTGGTCGGCCAGTGATCCGCGCAGCGACTGCCGCAGTTGTTCGCGCAGGGGCTGCACGCGATGCAGGATGCTGCTGCGTTCTCGGTCGCTCATCGACGACCACCCTGCGATTTCATCGATATGCCGCCCGCACCCGGCGCACAGCCGGTTGTGATCCAGCTCGCACACTCCAATGCAGGGGCTTGCGACAACACGCGCCGGTTCTTCCGTAGTTTGCACCCTGCAACAGTAGCGCGAATGGCTGCAGTTGGGGACGATCACGAAGGTGCGTGATCGTCGCGGGATGCACAAACAGAAACGCGCCGGTGGAAGCCACCGGCGCGTTGTCTGCAGTGCAGTGATGTTGCTTCGACTTACTTGACGCTGACCAGCTTCACTTCGAACTGCACCGCCACGTTCGGCGGGAAACCGGTACGCGGGTCGGCGCCGTACGCCTGGTCCGGCGGCAGGGTGATTTCCCACTTCGAGCCTGCCGGCATCTGCAGCAGGGTCTCGCGCATGGCCTTCATTTCGACTTCGCTGACCTTGATCGACGGAATCTGCTGGGCCGGACGCGCTTCGGCCGGACGCTGGCCAAACGGGTACGGACCGGCCACTTCCAGCTGCACGGTGCTGGCCTGGGTCGGCTTGGCGCCCTTGCCGGCTTCGATCACGCGATACTGCACACCGCTCGGCAGCGACTGCACGCCCGCCTTGGCCTTGTTGGCCGCAACGAACTGGTCGCTCTTGGTCTTGTTTTCAGCAGCAGCCTTTTCGTACTCGGCCTTGGCGGCCTGGGCACGGCCCTGCTCGCGCTTCTGGAACGCTTCAACGGCCGGCTTCAGCTGCTCGGCGGTGATCGCCGGCTGCTTCTTGGCGTAGGCGTCCTGCAGGCCCTTCACCACCGAGTTGATGTCCAGCTGCTCACCACGACCGGTCAGCTCCGCCAGGTTGTTGCCGTAGTCGTAACCGAAGTAATAGCTCAGCTTGCCCTTTTCGGACGCGACGTCCTGGGCGAGGGCATTGCCCGTCAGGGCCAGGGCCGCGACGGCGACCGCGATAGAACGCAACTTCATCAAACAGTTCTCCAGGGGTGGTAACTCAGGGACGTTCTGCGCCGCCCTGAGGCGACGGGTTAGGATACCGGCCACAACGTGTAACCGCTACTGACCACGCAGGCTTTGACCCACCTGCGTTTCAGGAGTTCAATCTCACTTTTTTTTAACGTTCCAGGAGCTTTCTGTGGCCTCAGCCCCCGCCGACCCGCCCGTCGCCGCGACCGATGACGGTGCCATCCGCACCCTCACCGTGCAGCGCCCGGAAAAGCTCAACGCCCTCAATGCAGCCACCCTGCAGGCCCTGGCCGAGGCGTTCAGCGCGGCAGCGGCCGATCCGGACGTCCGCGTGGTGGTGCTGACTGGCGCCGGCACCAAGGCCTTCGTAGCCGGGGCAGACATCGCCGAGATGAACACCCTCAGCGCGGTTCAGGGACGTGATTTCTCGCTGCTTGGCCAGGCCCTGATGCGCCGGATCGAGCGCATGCCCAAGCCGGTCATCGCCCGCGTCAACGGCTTCGCGCTCGGCGGTGGGCTGGAGCTGGCCATGGCCTGCCACCTTCGCATCGCCGCCGATACCGCCAAGGTCGGCCAGCCGGAGATCAACCTGGGGCTGATCCCGGGCTTCGGCGGCAGCCAGCGGCTGCTGCGCCTGTGCGGCCGCGCCACCACCCTGGAACTGTGCCTGCTGGGCGCCCCCATCGATGCCGAACGCGCCCTCGCGCTGGGCATCGTCAACCAGGTGGTGCCGGTAGCCGAACTCGACAACCGCGTGCAGGACGTCGCCAGGCAGCTGGCACGCTCGGCGCCGCTGGCTCTGCGCGGCCTGCTCGATGCCGTGCACGTGGGCGGCGAATGCAGCCTGGAAGCCGGCCTGGAGTATGAAAGCGCGCAGTTCGGCCTGCTGTTCGCCACCGAAGACATGCGCGAAGGTACCAGCGCGTTCCTGCAGCGCCGCCCGCCGGCCTTCCAGAATCGCTGATCGCATGGCATCCCGACCCAACCCCGTGCAGCTGTTTGCCCGGGTCCAGGCAGACGATCTCGATGGTGCCCTGCAGAACGGCCTGATGGACTACATCGCTGCGGATGCCGACGCACGCCTGCTGCCCGACCACCCGGAGCTGCCGCAAAGGCTGCTGCGGGCACAACATGACCTGCGCACCGCCTGGGCCGCACGCGAACGCTTTCGCGCACGCACCGTTCGCCTTGCACGCCGTGAAGCCGAACGTGATGCACGTCGCACACCGGCTCCGGCGCCCGATGTGAAACCCGCGCTGCCCGCTGCGGCCGCCGCGATCCTCGCCCGGGCCAAGGCCCGCGCCGCAGGCAAGGAGCAGTAATGGCCACTGCAAAGAAGACTACGCGCGCACCTGCGCGTCGTGGCAGCGTGATGCCGCGCGCCGACGTGGTGGAGATGTTCACCCGCCTGCGCGAACTCAACCCGCACCCGAAGACCGAACTGGAATACAGCTCACCGTTCGAACTGCTGGTGGCGGTGGCACTGTCGGCGCAGGCCACGGACGTGGGCGTCAACAAAGCGACGCGACGCTTGTTCCCGGTGGCCGACACACCGGCGAAGATCCTCGCACTCGGTGAGGACGGCCTGAAGAAATACATCGCCACCATCGGCCTGTTCAACGCGAAGGCAAAGAACGTGATCGCCACGTGCGCGATCCTGCTGGAGAAGCACGACGGCGAAGTGCCGCGCGATCGCGAAGCGCTCGAAGCCCTGCCCGGTGTCGGCCGCAAGACCGCCAACGTGGTGCTCAACACGGCGTTCGGCGAACCGGTGATGGCGGTGGACACGCACATCTTCCGCGTCTCCAACCGCACCGGGCTGGCACCGGGTAAAAGTGTGCGCGAAGTCGAGGACCGTCTGGTGAAGGTGATCCCGGCCGAGTTCCTGCTCGATGCGCACCACTGGCTGATCCTGCACGGACGGTATGTGTGCAAGGCACGCAAGCCGGATTGCCCGGGCTGCGTGATTGCCGACCTGTGTCGCTTCAAGGAAAAAACCGTCGCGTAGGCCGCAGGAAACGCATCCACGCGTGGCATGGATCTACTGCAATCCATGCGCAACCCCAGCGTCACATGCAAGCGTTTACATCGTCAGCCCCTGACGCGACGGGGCCTGCGGCGGATCCCGGCCGCGCGCGAACTGTCACATTTACGCAATCTTTACCTTCTAGCCTGCGCGCATCTTCCCACCTGCCTGCAAGGCTCCTCTCCATGAAACTGCATCACCAACTCCTGACGGTGGCCGTGGCTGCTGCGCTGTACGTGCCGGCTGCTCACGCTGAAGTCGCCATCGATGTGATCGGCGGTTCGGAAATCACCTTCGAAGGCCTGGTCCAGGCCGACGGCAACTGGTTCGACAATGACGTCGTGGACCTCAACGGCGGTGACGCCGGCAATGGCAAGGACAGCGAATTCGAACTGCGTCGCGCCGAGCTGGTGCTGAAGGGCAAGGGACCGGGCAACGTGGAGTGGGTCGTCGGCTACGACGCCAAAGCTGACAAGTTCCTCGACACCAACGTCAAGTACAAGCTGCTGGGCAACGCCAACCACTTCATCCAGGCCGGCCAGTTCAAGCAGCCGAACAGCCTGGAAGAACTGTCCAGCACCAAGAACAACGACTTCATCTCCAAGGCTGCGGTCACCAACACCTACGCGGTCGCCCGCCGCCTCGGTGGTGCCTACAGTTACGGCCAGGACAACTGGTCGGTCACCGCCAGCGCCTTCGGTCGTGAACTGACCCGCAACCTGGCCCACGGCAGCGGCTACGGCGCACGCGGCACCTTCGCCCCGATCAACGAGAAGGGCCAGGTCCTGCACTTCGGCCTGAGCTACGTCGACTACGACGCCGACGCCGACACCCTGCGCGTGCGTGCCCGTCCGAACGCCGACCTGGCCACTGCGCGCCTGGTCGACAGCGGCAACATGACCGACACCGACCGCGTCAGCACCCTCGGCGCTGAAGCCATGTACTTCCAGGGTCCGTTCAAGGCCCAGGCCGAGTACTACAGCAGCAAGGCCAAACGCTACGACCACGACAACTACACCAGCGACGGTTACTACGTCAGCGGAGTGTGGAACGTGACCGGCGAGACCTGGAGCTACAAGGGCGGTACCCCAGGCACCGGCCTGCCGAACAACCCGGCTGGCGGCCAGTGGCAGCTGGGCGTGCGTTACGACCACATGGATCTGAACGACGGCAACCTGTCGGCCAACCCGGTAGCCGGTCGTCCGCCGATCGTCGATGGCGTACTGGGCGGCAAGATGGACATCTGGACCGTCGGCGCCAACTGGTACTGGCGTTCGAACTTCAAGTTCATGGTCAACTACGTGATGGTGGACAGCAAGAAGTACAGCTCTACCGCCCGCGGCTTCGTCAATGACGATCCGAACATCCTGGAAGCCCGCGCGCAGTTCTTCTGGTAAGACCTGACGCACGCGTTGCAACGAAGGCACGGCTCCGGCCGTGCCTTCGCCGTTTCAGCGCCCTCTCGCCCCGCGACCCGGGCGGCCGCACCTGCGCAGCACCGGCGCCGGAGCTGCGCTGCGGGGGCCGCAAAGCGCCCTTCCCTGCCCTGTCCCGAAGGCCTCGCAGGCCATCTGGCACGGGTTCCGGGACATTCATGACGGGTGTCACGATTGCGTCATATGACAGACGCGGGCGTGTCACGTAACCGTTATGGAATGTGCACCGAAACGTCGGGCAGCCGCCCTTCGACCACCCCAGGAGTCTCTCCCGTGATCCACGCCTTCAAGTCGCGCGCCGCTGTCGCCATCCTGGCTGCATCGTCCGTGTTTGCCGCCAACGCCGCCGATGTCACCGGCGCGGGCGCTTCGTTCATCTACCCGGTCATGTCCAAGTGGTCGGCGGACTACAGCACCGCGACCGGCAAGAAGGTCAACTACCAGTCGATCGGCTCCGGTGGTGGTATCGCCCAGATCAAGGCGGCGACCGTGGACTTCGGTTCCTCCGACGCCCCGCTGAAGCCGGAAGAGCTGGCTGCTGCCGGCCTGGCCCAGTTTCCGTCGGTCATCGGCGGCGTGGTGCCGGTCATCAACGTGGCCGGCGTCGCCCCGGGAGCGCTGAAGCTGGACGGGCCGACCCTGGCCAACATCTTCCTGGGCAAGATCAAGACCTGGAACGACCCGGCCATCGCTGCCCTGAACAGCGGCCTGACCCTGCCGAACGCCAAGATCACCATCGTCCACCGTTCGGACGGTTCGGGCACCACCTTCAACTTCGTCAACTACCTGTCCAAGGTCAGCCCGGAGTGGAAGAGCAAGGTCGGTGAAGGCACCTCGGTCCAGTGGCCGGCCGGCATCGGCGGCAAGGGCAACGAAGGCGTCGCTGCCTACGTGAAGCAGATCAAGGGTGGCATCGGCTACGTCGAGCTGTCCTACGCCCTGCAGAACAAGATGTCCTACGCGGCGATGAAGAATGCTGCCGGCAAGATCGTGCAGCCGTCGGACGCCTCGTTCTCGGCCGCGGCCGCCAGCGCTGACTGGGCCAATGCCAAGGACTTCTACCTGGTCATGACCAACGCCCCGGGCGAGCAGGCCTGGCCGATCACCGCCACCAACTTCATCCTGGTGCGCAAGCAGCCGAAGAACGTGGCCGGCGCCAGGTCGACCCAGGAATTCTTCCGCTGGATCTACAAGAACGGCGACGCCCAGGCCAAGCAGCTGGACTACGTGCCGCTGCCGGACACCCTGGTCAAGCAGATCGAGACCTACTGGTCGCAGAACCTGAAGTACTGAGCAAGGCGTTCCCCCGCAGGAACGGGGGTCGGCGGGTCCTCTCTCCCTCGCCGATCCCAACCGGGCGCTGGACCTTCGGGTCTGGCGCCTTTCTCTTTTGGGGGCCCGGCCCTGCCCCTTGTAGAGCCGAGCCCATGCTCGGCTGACGGACCGCAGCCGATCATGGGCTCGGCTCTGCAAGGGCAGGCGCCGTCGAGCGAGCTCGACGCTACGGGAGGTGGACCGCGCGCAGTCCAAGGCCCCGGGGGCACCGGACATCCCCGCCCCGGGCGTCCAGAACCCCGTGAAACCCTTGTCAGAACGTGATGTCCGACACCTCTGTCATGGACGTCATACGGCTGTAACAAAAACATCATTTCATAGCCGCATCCGCTGACGCCGTCAGCTCTTCCCCGCTATGGAGTGAACATGAAACTGCACTCGGCCGGCCTCGCCGCCCTTTCCCTGGCCATCGCCCTGGGCCTGTCGGCCTGCGGTGGCGACAAGCAGGCTGCACAACAGCCGGCTGCAGACGCAGCCGCCGCGCCGGCCGTTGCCGGTGACAAGGTGACTGCTGAGGTCTCCGGCGCTGGCGCATCCTTCATCTTCCCGCTGGTGTCCAAGTGGTCGGCCGACTACAACACCGCCACCGGCGCCAAGATCAACTACCAGTCGATCGGTTCGGGTGGCGGCATCGCCCAGATCAAGGCCGGCACCGTTGATTTCGGTTCCTCCGACAAGCCGCTGAGCAGCGACGAGCTGGCCCAGGCCGGCCTGGCCCAGTTCCCGTCGGCCATTGGCGGCGTGGTCCCGGTCGTCAACATCGAAGGCCTGGAAGCCGGCAAGCTGCGCCTGACCGGTGCCCTGCTGGCCGACATTTTCCTGGGCAAGGTCAAGACCTGGAACGACCCGGCCATCGCCGCGGCCAACCCGGGCGTGACCCTGCCGGACGGCAAGATCACCATCGTCCACCGTTCGGACGGTTCGGGCACCACCTTCAACTTCTCCAACTACCTGTCCAAGGTCAGCCCGGAGTGGAAGACCAAGGTCGGCGAAGGCACCTCGGTGCAGTGGCCGGATGGCGTCGGTGGCAAGGGCAACGAAGGCGTTGCCTCCTACGTGAAGCAGATCAAGGGCTCCATCGGCTATGTCGAGCTGGCCTACGCGCTGCAGAACGCCATGCCGTACGCCGCCCTGCAGAACGCCGCAGGCACCTGGGTGCAGCCGAACGCTGAAACCTTCGCCGCCGCTGCTGCCAGCGCCGACTGGGCCAGCGCCAAGGACTTCAACCTGGTCATCACCAACGCCCCGGGCGAGCAGGCGTGGCCGATCACCGCCACCAACTTCATGCTGATGCAGAAGAAGCCGAAGGACGCCAAGCGCAACCAGGACACCCTGGCCTTCTTCAAGTGGGCCTTCGAGAACGGCCAGACCCAGGCCAACGAGCTGCACTACGTGCCGCTGCCGGCCGAACTGACCAAGCAGATCGAGGCCTACTGGGGCACCGAGCTGAAGTGATGGACCCGACGGTGCCCGCCCCGCGCGGGCACCGTCACTTCCACGTCGTGCCGCCCCCTTTCCTGGCCCTGCCGTCCCCATGAATGCCATCGCCCAGCCTGTAGCAGCTCCGTCCACGCGCGATGCGCGTGATGCCCGCAATGACAAACTGTTCCGATGGGTGCTGGTCGGCACCGTCATCTTCGTCCTGATCGCCCTGGCCTGCGCCGCGCTGTCCATGCTGTGGGGCGGCCGCCACGCCCTGCAGATGCAGGGCCTGAGCTTCTTCTTCTCCTCCGACTGGAATCCGGTCGAAAACAAGTTCGGCGCCCTCGCCCCGATCTACGGCACCCTGGTCACCGCGTTCATCGCGATGGTCATCGCCGTGCCGGTCAGCTTCGGCATCGCCTTCTTCCTCACCGAAGTCGCGCCTCGCTGGCTGCGTGGCCCGGTCGGTACCGCCATCGAACTGCTGGCAGGCATCCCCTCGATCATCTACGGCATGTGGGGCCTGTTCGTGCTGGTGCCAGTGATGACCGAGTACGTCACCCCGTTCCTCAACGAAACCCTGGGCGAATGGCCGATCATCGGGCCGATGTTCCAGGGCCCGCCGCTGGGCATCGGCATGCTCACCGCCGGTTTCGTGCTGGCCATCATGGTCATCCCGTTCATCTCCTCGGTGATGCGCGAAGTGTTCCTGACCGTGCCGACCCGCCTGAAGGAATCGGCCTACGCGCTGGGTTCCACCAAGTGGGAAGTGAGCTGGGACATCGTCCTGCCCTACACCCGCTCGGCCGTCATCGGCGGCGTCTTCCTCGGCCTCGGCCGCGCGCTGGGCGAAACAATGGCCGTGGCCTTCGTGATCGGCAACAGCGTGCGCCTGTCGCCCTCGCTGCTGGAACCGGGCACCACCATCGCCGCGCTGATCGCCAACGATTTCGGCGAGGCCACTGAAACCTACCGCTCGGCGCTGCTGCTGCTCGGCTTCGTCCTGTTCATCGTCACCTTCGTCGTGCTGGCCATCGCCCGCCTGATGCTGATGCGCCTGTCCCGCAAGGAGGGCAACTGATGTCCACCACCGCTGACTCCCTGTACCTGCGCCGCCGCATCGGCAATGTCATCGCCATCGCGCTGTCCTGCGCCACCGCCCTGTTCGGTCTGTTCTTCCTGGGCTGGATCCTGTTCACCCTGGCATCCAAGGGCCTGGCCGGCATCAATCTTGATCTGTTCACCAGGATGACGCCGCCTCCGATGCAGGAAGGCGGCCTGGCCAATGCCTTCTTCGGCAGCGCGGTGATGTGTGCGCTGGCGATCGGCATCGGCACCCCGCTGGGCGTACTGGCCGGTACATGGCTGGCCGAGTACGGCAACGCCCGCAAGGCCGGCACCGTGGTCCGCTTCGTCAACGACATCCTGTTGTCGGCACCGTCCATCGTGCTGGGCCTGTTCGTCTACACCCTGTACGTGATGCAGACCGGCGGCAACTTCTCCGCCTTCGCGGGTGCCCTGTCGCTGGCCTTCATCGTGCTGCCGGTGGTGGTACGCACCACCGACGAGATGCTGCGCCTGGTGCCTTCACAGATGCGCGAAGCCGCCCTGTCGCTGGGCATCCCGCAGTGGAAAGTGATCGTGCAGGTGCTGTACCGCAGTGCATCGGCCGGCATCATCACCGGCATCCTGCTGGCCCTGGCCCGTATCTCCGGTGAGACCGCACCGCTGCTGTTCACCGCCTTCGGCAACCAGTACTGGAACAACAACATCTTCCAGCCGATGGCCTCGGTGCCGGTGGTGATGAACCAGTTCGCCGGCAGCCCGTATGAATCCTGGCAGGTGCTGGCCTGGGCCGGTGCCCTGGTGCTGACTGTCTTCGTGTTGCTGGTCAGCCTTGCCGCCCGTGGCATCCTGCTGCGCAACCGTATCTCCCATGACTGACCTTTCCGTGGATAACGCCATGAACGACCTCTCCAACGCCGTGCCCATGCAGCGCATCGCGGTGCCGGCCTCGCACGAGAACCTGCACGCGCCGTCGCCGGTCAAGCTGGCCGCGCGTGGTCTGGACTTCTACTACGACAAGTTCCACGCCCTGAAGGGCATCAACCTGGAGATCCCGGAAAAGCGCGTGACCGCGCTGATCGGTCCCTCCGGTTGCGGCAAGTCGACCCTGCTGCGCATCTTCAACCGCATCTACGCGCTGTACCCGAAGCTGGAAGCGCGTGGTGAGGTGCTGCTGGACGGCGAGAACATCCTGTCACCGAAGTACCCGATGAACCGCCTGCGCAGCAAGGTCGGCATGGTGTTCCAGAAGCCGGTGCCGTTCCCGATGACCATCTTCGAGAACGTGGCCTACGGCATCCGCCACCACGAGAAGTTGAGCAAAGCCGACATGGCCGACCGCGTCGAGCAGGCGCTGCGCCAGGGCGCGCTGTGGGACGAAGTGAAGGACAAGCTGGGGCAGAGCGCCCTGGGCCTGTCCGGTGGCCAGCAGCAGCGTCTGTGCATCGCCCGTGCCGTGGCCCTGCGCCCGTCGGTGCTGCTGCTGGACGAGCCGACCTCGGCGCTGGACCCGATCTCGACCAGCCGCATCGAGCAGCTGGTGGAAGAGCTCAAGCATGAGTACACCATCGTCATCGTCACCCACAACATGCAGCAGGCAGCGCGCGTGTCCGACTACACCGCCTTCATGTACCTGGGCGACCTGATCGAGCACGACCGTACCGAAGTGATCTTCTCGCAGCCCTCGCAGCGGCAGACCGAGGACTACATCACCGGTCGCTTCGGCTGATCGGTGTTGCCCCCTCGCCACATGTCCCAGCCAGGCGCGGCCTGGCTCTACCCGGATTGCAGACCATGAATCTTCCCAACGACCACATCGTCAAGAGCTACGACGAAGAGCAGCAGCGCCTGGTGGCCGAAATCGTGCGCATGGGCGAGATGGCCGTCGCCCAGCTGGAGGCGTCGATGGACGTCATCGAGAAGCGCGACGAGAACGCCGCCCACCGCATCATCGCCAACGATGAAGCCATCGACCAGCTGGAACAGCAGATCAGCCACGACGTGATGCGCCTGGCCCTGCGCGGCCCGATGGCCCGCGACCTGCGCGAGATCCTGGCCGGCCTGCGCATCCCGGCTGACATCGAACGCATCGGTGACTACGCCGCGAACGTGGCCAAGCGCTCGATCGCGCTGGGCAAGGTGCCGCCGCTGCCGCAGATCCAGGGCCTGCGCGCCCTTGGCCGCCTGGCCGCGCAGCAGGTGCGCCGCGCCATCGCCGCCTACCGCGACAACGACGCCGAGGCCGCCATCGCCCTGCGCCAGGACGACGCCCGCCTGGACGCGCAGTACACCGCGCTGTTCCGCGAGCTGCTGACCTACATGATGGAAGACCCGCGCAACATCACCCCGTGCACCCACCTGCTGTTCATGGCCAAGAACCTGGAGCGCGTGGGCGACCACGCCACCAACATCGCCGAGAACGTGTGGTTCCTGGTGCACGGTGAGCAGCCGCTGCCGCCGCGCGAGAAGCGCGACGAGACGTCGAGCACCGACCAGGTCTGACACTGCGCTGCAACAGCAGTTGCGTCTACGCAGGCCCCTGTCGGCATGACAGGGGCCTTTTTGTTGGCGCGCGATCCGGGGTTTCATCCACGCATGGCGTGGATCTACTGCTGTCCCGCAACTTGCCGCAGGCGGATGGGAGGCGGCGCACGACATCCAGTAGATCCACGCAATGCGTGGATGCCGTGCGCCCCGCATTTCCTGCCCGTAACAATTCTCACGAAAATTTGAGCTATCGGCGAGGATTCGGTGAGTAGGATGACTGCACCATCGTTTCACCCCGGGCGCCCGCCCACCTCCCAAGGAGTACGACCGATGAGCAGTTCCAACAAGACCCTCTCCCTGCTGACCGCCACCGCACTGGCCGCAGGGCTGGGCGTGACTGCGAGCGCTTCGGCCCTGAGCATGACCGACCTCACCCAGGGCTACCTGGTGGCCGGCCAGGCGGCCAAGGCGGGTGGTGCAAAGGCCGCCGACAGCATGGCCGGTGATGCCGCCAAGCATGCCGAGGGCAAGTGCGGTGCCGACGGCAAGAGCGCTGAAGGCAAGTGTGGCGCCGACAAGGGCAAGGCCAAGGACGGCACGGGTGCCGAAGCCAAGGCCAGGACCGCCGGCGACAAGAAGGCCGCCGAAGGCAAGTGCGGCGAGGGCAAGTGCGGTGTCAAGCACTGACGCTGCCGCCAGCGTCGTCCACCCACGGCTGCCGCTGCCTGCGGCGGCCGTCGGGCTGGGCCTGCGGCGTGCGCTGCTGCAGGACCTCCACGACGCCCCGGCCGGTGACTTCGATTTCCTGGAATGCGCGCCGGAAAACTGGATCAACGTCGGTGGCCCGGCCGGCGATGCCCTGGACGAACTGGCCAGGCGCCACCCCTTGAGCTGCCACGGCCTGTCGCTGTCGCTGGGCGGCAGCGCTGCGCTGGATACCGAGCTGCTGCGGCAGGTCGGCCGTTTCCTCGAGCGCCACCGCGTGCCGCTGTACAGCGAACACCTGAGTTACTGCAGCGACGACGGCCAGCTGTACGACCTGCTGCCGATTCCCTTCACCGACGAAGCCGTGCGCCACACCGCCGCGCGCATCGCCCGCGTGCAGGACCTGCTGGGCCGCCGCATCGCGGTGGAGAACGTGTCCTACTACCTGGCCCCGCAGCCGGCGATGGACGAACTGGCCTTCACCAACGCGGTGGTGGCCGAGGCCGACTGCGACCTGCTGCTGGACGTCAACAACGTGTACGTCAACGCCTGCAACCATGGCTACGATGCCGACGCCTTCATCGCCGGGCTGCCCGCGCAGCGCATCGTCTGCCTGCACGTGGCCGGCCACCTGGACGAGGCACCCGACCTGAAGATCGATACCCACGGCAGCCCGGTGATCGACCCGGTGTGGGCGCTGCTGGAGCGCAGCTACGCCCGCTTCGGGCCGCGCCCGACCCTGCTGGAACGCGACTTCAACTTCCCGCCCTACGCCGAACTGCAGGGCGAGCTGCATGCCATCCGCCGACTGCAGGGCACACCGCGCGAGGTCGCCCATGGCTGACGCGCCCGAGCGCCTGCGCGCGCAGCAGCATGCATTCACCGCACACCTGCGCGACCCGCAGCAGGTACCCGCCCCGGCCGACCTCGACCCGCGCAGGGTGGCGGTCTACCAGCGGCTGCTGTCCAACAACCTGCTGGGCCTGCTCGGCAACAGTTTCCCGGTCTGCGTGCGCCTGCTCGGCGATGCGGCCTGGGCCGAGCTGGTCCGCCACTACTTCGCCCACCACCGCGCACGCACGCCGCTGTTCACGGCGGTAGCGGCCGAGTTCGTGCAGTGGCTGCAGGCGCAGCCCGAGCTGCCGCACCCGGCGCTGGCCGAGCTGGCCCACTACGAGTGGGTGGAAACCGATCTGTACCAGCGTGCGGCCGAGCCACTGCCGCCGGCCCCGGGCATCGACCCGCTGCAGGAACCGCTGCGCTGCTCACCGCTGGCCTGGCCGCTGCTGTACGCCTGGCCGGTCCACCGCCTCGGCGCCGATGACGCAGCGGTCGCCCCTCCGGGCGAACCGACCGGCCTGCTGGTCCGCCGCGACGGCGATGGCGTGGTGCGCTTCGCCCAGCTCAGCCCGTTGGCCGCGCACCTGGTGATCCTGATCGACGAGGCGCCGGGAGCCACCGGCGGGCAGCAGCTGCAGCAGCTCGCCACCCTGCACCACCTCGACGCCGGTGCGTTGATCGAACCCGGCACCCAGCTGCTGCAGCAGTTCCTGCAGGCCGGTGTGATCGGCCCGCTGCCCGCCGTGGCCTGATACCCCCCCAACGAGGAGTTCCCCCGTGATGAACACCCCGCCCCTGGCTGCCGTGCGCGGCCAGCTGGATCGCTGCGGCCCGTGGTTGGCGCCGCTGGGCCTGCGCCTGCTGCTGGCCTGGGAGTATTTCGAGTCCGGCCGCGAGAAGCTGCTGGGCGAGAACTGGTTTGCCGAGCTGCAGGGGGCATTCCCGTTCCCGTTCGACCAGCTGCCCGCCGGCGTGAACTGGCAGTTGGCGACCTGGTTCGAGCTGGCCGGCGCGGCCTGCCTGCTGTTCGGGCTCGGCACCCGCTTTGCCGCGGCGAGCCTGCTGGTGCTGACCGCGGTGGCGACCTATGCCGTGCACTGGCCGAAGCACTGGCATTCGCTGGGTGATCTGGCCATGGGCTACGCGATCAGCGACCAGGGCTTCGGCAACTTCAAGCTGCCGGTGCTGTTCATGGCGATGCTGCTGCCGCTGCTGTTCAACGGCGCCGGGCGCCTGAGCGTGGACGCGTGGGTGGCCGGCCGGGCCGCCGCGCCCCGGTAGTCGCGTCGGCCCCGTTACACGCCGATACGCGCCGAAACCGCGCAAAAGGCCGATTTAATCGCCTATTCATCAAAAAAACCCGATGCTGGATCCGTGGCCTCGATGACCACGTCCTTCCCCCGGAGTTGCCCGATGAAGCGCCTGATTGCCGCCACCCTTTCGCTGACCCTGCTGGCCACCGCCGTCTCGCCCGCGATGGCCGCTCCCTATGGCGCCGGTGGGCGTGACGACCACCACGGCCACAAGGATCACCACGACGACCGTCGCGATCCGCCCCGTCGCGGCCACAAGCTCGCCCGTGACCACCGCGGCGAGCACGTCCGCGATTACCGCCACCATGGCCTGCACGCCCCCGCCCGCGGCCAGGAATGGCGCAAGGTCGACGGCCGTTACGTGCTGATTGCCGTGGCCACCGGCGTCATCGCCGACGTGGTGCTGGCACACCGCTGACCCGTGCACAGCGTCCCGGCCATGCGATGCGTGGCCGGGCGCTCAGGGTCGCTCTGCTAGAATCCGCGCATGACTGACCCCACCCCCGCAGCCGACGCCGCCCCTGTTTCCGTAGTTCCGATGGCGCAGCGCGCGATGTCGCAACGCTTCCGCGGCTTCCTGCCGGTGGTGGTGGACGTTGAAACCGGCGGCTTCGACAGCCAGCGCAACGCGCTGCTGGAAATCGCCGCCGTGCCGATCGAGATGGACGAGAACGGCCTGCTCTACCCCGGCCAGACCGCCAGCGCCCACGTGGTCCCCGCCGAAGGGCTGGAGATCGACCCGAAGTCGCTGGAAGTGACCGGCATCATCCTCGACCATCCGTTCCGGCTGGCGAAGGAAGAGAAGGCCGCGCTGGACCACATCTTCACCCCGGTCCGTGCAGCGATGAAGAAGTACGGCTGCCAGCGCGCGATCCTGGTCGGGCACAACGCCCATTTCGACCTGGGCTTCGTCAATGCCGCCGTGGCCCGCACCGGCCACAAGCGCAACCCGTTCCATCCCTTCAGCGTGTTCGACACGGTTACCCTGGCTGGTATCGCCTATGGGCAGACGGTGCTGGCACGTGCGGCCAATGCCGCCGGCCTGGGCTGGGATGCGAACGAGGCGCACAGCGCGGTGTACGACACCGAGCAGACCGCGCGGTTGTTCTGCACCATCGCCAACGCCTGGCCGCGGTAGATCCACGCCATGCGTGGATGAGATGCATCGGCCGTGCGGACCAACGGTCCGCACCCACCATCCAACCTGCCCGGTAGATCCACGCCATGCGTGGATGGGACATCACCCGATGCTGGTGCGGTCGCGGCCGTCGCTCTTGGCGCGGTACAGCGCGCGGTCGGCACGCTGGTACAGCAGCGCCGGGGTTCGGTCGTCGTTGGCCAGTTCCACCAGGCCCGCGCTGAAGGTTACCCGCAGGCCCTTCACCCCGGCCCAGTCCGGATGGTCATGGAACAGGCCGCGCAGGCGCGCGCAGACCTGCGCCGCTTCTTCCAGCCGCGTGTCATTGAGCAGCAGCGCGAACTCCTCGCCGCCGGTACGTGCCGGCAGGTCCGAATCGCGGCACGCCGCGGCGATCACTTCGGCCACTTCCTTCAGCACCAGGTCGCCGATGCTGTGGCTGTAGGTGTCGTTGACGTACTTGAAGTGATCGATGTCCAGCACCACCAGGCTCAACGGGTGACCGCTGCGCTGCGAGCGGGCGAAGTCGCGCGCCAGCGTCTCATCGAAGCCGCGGCGGTTGGCCAGGCCGGTCAGCGCATCCTCGCGGGCCTGCCGCTCGAACGCCTCGGCCTGCCGCGCCAGGCGCTCGGCCAGCTCGGTCTTTTCCTGGTTCAGCGCCTGCAGGTGCACGGTCTGCGCCTGCAGGTCGAAGGTCGCTTCATCCACCCGCCGCGCCAGGCGCAGGTTACTGGCCTTGTACTGCTGCAGCAGGAACCGGTACAGCGCCACCAGCGCGCCCAGCAGCAGCAGGCCGATGAAGGCCTGCACGCTGTGCCGCTGCCACCAGAACGGCTGCACGGTGAAACTCCACACCGCTTCCTGCTGGCCCCAGGCACCGCCCGGGTGCGAGGCCGCCACGTGCAGGGTGTAATCGCCCGGCGGCAGGCCGACGAACTCGACGCTGCGCTGCGGGCCACGCTCGACCCAGCCGGCGTCCAGGCCTTCCAGCCGGGTGCGGTAACGGATGCGGTCGGACATCAGGTAGCTGAGGCCGACGAAGCTCACCGCCAGCCGGCGCCCGCCGGGGATCAGGTTGCGCTCGGGCCCTTCCCAATGCACCTGCGCGCCATCGACCTGCACGCTTTCGATCGCCGCCGGCGGCGCAGGGCGTTCGCGGAAGCGCTGCAGGCGCTGTGGGTCCACCGTGCTGAGGCCACCGGCGGTGACGACCCAGAAGGTGCCGTCCTGGCGCAGGATCGCCGAGGGCCCGGAACTGCCATTGGCCTGCGCGTTGGCCATGCCGTCGATCTCGTTATAGCGCTCCACCGTCACCTGCGGCGCGCGCCCGTCGGCAACGGCGTTCAAGGTCGCCATGTCGGTGCGCAGCACGCCGCGGTTGCTGCTGATCCACACATTGCCGAGCCGGTCGGGCACCAGCTGGAACACGGTATCGACCGGCATGCCCTGCTCCAGGCCGACCCGCGACAGGCGGTTCTTGTACCAGCGGTAAAGGCCACGGTCGCTGCTGATCCACATCGCGTCGCCGATCTGGTGGAAGCCGAACACGCTGCGGCCGCCGCCCAGTGGTGCCAGATCGATGGACTGCACATGGTCGCCGCGCAGCACGCGGATGCCCTCGATGGTACCGATCCACAGGTTGCCCTGATGGTCATGTTCCAGCGCGGTGATCAGACCGCCCGGCATGCCGGGTACGTCGGACACATGCACGCGTTCACCCTCGATGCGTACCACTCCCTTCTGTGTGCCCGCCCAGACGACGCCGGCTGGATCGATGCTGATCGCGCGGATGTTGCCGCCCGGCATGCCATCGGCCGCATCGTAGTTGTGGCGCAGGCTGCCATCGGCGCGCAACCGGTACACGCCGTCGCCGAAGGTGCCCACCCACAGATCACCCTCAGGGCCTTGGGCCAGGCTGAGGACCGACGGCGCTTTGCCACCCCGGTTGTGCAGCGGCATCGGCCGGAAGCGGCCGTCGGCGGTCTGCTGGTCCAGGCCGCTGGCGCTGCCCACCCAGAGCCGACGGTCGCGGTCCTCGAACACGGTGCGCACGTAGTCACCGCTCAGGCCATCGCGCTCGGTGTAGCTGCTGAACAGCGTTTCGCGCAGGCGGTACAGGCCGCCGTTGGCGCCAACCCAGATGCTGCCCTCGGCGTCCTCGCGCAGGCTCACCACCCGCCCGCCGGGCAGGTTCAGGCCGGCCGGCAGGCGCTCCAGGCCGTGGCTGGAGATGCGCAGCAGGCCCTGGTTCTCGGTGCCCAGCCAGATGTCGCCGTGACGGTCCTGCAGCATCGCGGTCATGTGCAGCTGCCCGGGCAGGCTGTGCACCAGCACCAGGCGGTCATCCTCGACCCGGTAGAGGCGCTCGCCGGCCACGATCCACAACGCGCCATCGGGCGCGCGATAGGGCCAGGTCAGGCCCTTGTCCACGCCCCACTCGGCCGGCGCGCGCTTGAGCTCGCCATCATTGTCGCGCAGCACCAGGCCATCGAGGGTGCCGATCCAGACCCGGTCCTGGGCGTCGACCACCAGCTTGGTGAAGCTCATCGCCAACGGCAGGTCCGGCGGCGGCGGCTGGTAGACGATGCCGGTTTCCGGGGTCAGGTAGGCGATGCCCTTGCCTTCGTACAGCAGCCACAGGCGCCCCTGGCTGTCCATCTGCATCGACTGGATCAGCACTTCCGGGGTGTTGGCCTGGTGTTCCCAGACGCGCCACTGGCCGGCGTTGCTGCGGTAGGTCACGTTGCCGCGCGAATCACTGATCCACAGACCGCCCTGGCGGTCCACCAGCAGCGCGCCGATGCCGTTGTCGCGCAGGCCCGGCCGCGTGCTGCGGTCGAACACGGTGAAATCCAGGCCGTTGTAGCGCACCAGCCCTTCCCAGGTGGCGAACCACAGATGGCCTTCGGGGGTCTGGGCGATGTCGCGCAGCGAGTTGTGCGGCAGGCCGTTGCGCGAGGTCCACACGTCGATGGCGTAGTCGCGCAGCGGGGGCGCGACGGACTGGGCCGCCAGCGGCGACGCCAGCAGCAGCAACAGCCACAGCACACCGAGCCGCAACAGGCGACCGATGTGGTGTTCCGGGTGGCGCCCCGCCAGGCGCCTGCCAGCCCCCTGAACGCCCATTACTGCAACGGCAGCGGCCAGGTGCGGTTGCCGCGCAGGGCAACAGGCAGGAACAGGAACAGCCGGGCGGCACGGGGCCGCGCGCCGGTGTTGACAGGCTGGCTCATCGCGGGAACTGTGGGGAGATGGGGCGAATGATAGGCCAAACACCCCCCTCGGCGTCACCGCGGCGTGAAAGCCGGGCTTCACTCGGGGTCAGGGCCCTTCCGCCCATGGCGCAAGGGATCTGCCCCCCAGACCCGGCCTCGGCCGTCAGCGCCCGGCCACCGCGCTGCCCGCCGGCCACTGCACCACCGCTTCCAGCCCGCCCTCGGGGCGGTTGCGCAGCCACAGCCGGGCGCCATCCTTCTCGGCCAGCGCGCGCGCGATGGTCAGGCCCAGGCCGGCGCCGCCGGTCTGCCGCGATCGCGAGGTTTCCACCCGCACAAAGGGATCGAACACCGCTTCGAGCTGGTCATCGGCCAGCCCCGGGCCATCGTCGGCCACCACCACGGTGATACCGCCGCCGCTGCGGTCCACGCGCACCCGCACGCGCTCGGCATACATCACCGCGTTGTCCACCAGGTTGGAGAACAGGCGGTGCATGGCCAGCGGCCGCAGCATCAGCACTGCGCCACTGGCGCCTTCGAAGGCCACGTCGGCGCCCGCCTCGGCGGTGTCCTCGACGATGCTTTCCAGCAGCGAATCCAGGTCCAGGGCCGCGCGCTGTTCGGCGCTCTCGGCGCTGCGGGCCAGCTCCAGGCCTTCGCGCACCAGTGCCTGCATGGCCGCGAGGTCGCCGATCAGGCGCTCGCGCAGGATCTCGTCGGTCACGTTTTCCAGGCGCAGGCGCAGCCGGGTCAGCGGCGTCTGCAGGTCGTGGGTGATCGCTGCCAGCATCTGCGTGCGTTCGGCCAGGTGCCGCTGCAGCCGCTGCTGCATGGCGTTGAAGGCTTCGGCAGCGCGCTGCACTTCGCGCGGGCCGCGCAGCGGCAGCGGGTCGCGCTGCAGGTCGTCGCCCAGTTCCTCGGCGGCCGAGGCCAGTTCCTGCAGCGGGGCGCTGGCCATGCGCGAAACGATGTAGGCCAGCACGGCGATCGCCAGCACCAGCAAGGTCAGGAACAGCGGGTCCACGGCCAGCACGCCGTTGTGCGCCACCGCCGGTGAATCCAGCGCCAGCTTCAGCATGGTGCCATCGCTGAGGACCACGTCCACGGCCCGGCACTTGGGCGGAATGAAGGACGGATCGCGTTCGCGCGGCGGGCGCCGATGGCCCGGCGGTGGCGGCGGCAGCAGTTCCTGCAGCTTGGGGATGCACGAACGGAACGAAGTGAAGTGCACATGTGCGCGCGCCACCGGTCCGGGGCGGTCATCGAGCACTTCCATCAGCGCCGTATCGACGCGGCCCAGGCGAGCGCCGGGCTGCAGCGCGCGCACGCTCGGCCCGCCCATTTCCAGCAGGCGGTCACGCAGTTCCGGGTTGCCGTCGAGCAGGTTGACGTAGCCCTGCAGGCGGTCGGCGATGCGGTTGAGGTTCTGCCGTTCGAAATCCTGCTGGCGCTTGGACGTGGCCAGCATGGTCGCGCCGATCGCGGCCACCGACATGCCCAGCAGCAGGATCACGAACAGCCGCCCCACCATCGAGGACAGGAAGTGGCGCAGGCGCTTCATCACGGCTTATTCCAGGTTGACGGCCGAGGCCAGTACATAGCCTTCATTGCGCACGGTCTTGATCAGGCCATCGGGCCCGCCATCGTCGGCCAGCTTGTTGCGCAACCGGCTGACCTGCAGATCGATCGCGCGGTCCTGCGCCTCGTAGTTGCGGCCGCTGCTGAGCGCGACCAGCTGCTCGCGCGAGAGCACCTTGTTGGCGTGCGCGATGAACACCCGCAGCAGGCGGAACTCGGCGCCGGACAGCACCACCACGCGGCCATCGGGGTCGACCAGGTGGCGGTGTTCCAGATCGAAGATCCAGCGCGAGAAGCGCGCGCGGCGTACCGCCAGCGGCTCCAGGTTGGCCGGCAGGGCCTCGGTCCGGCGCAGCACGTTGCGGATGCGCGCCAGCAGCTCGCGCGGCTCGAACGGCTTGGCCAGGTAATCGTCGGCGCCCATCTCCAGACCAAGCACGCGGTCGATCGGCTCGGCACGTGCGGTGAGCATGATCACCGGCGTGTTCGAGCGCGCACGCAGGTCGCGGCACAGGGTCAGGCCATCCTCCCGCGGCAGGTTGAGGTCAAGCACGATCAGGTCCACGTGCTCGCGCTCCAGCAGCTGGCGCATGCTGGTGCCGTCAGCCGCGGTGCTGACCAGATAGCCGGCGCGGCCGAGCTGCTCGGCCAGCAGGGTGCGGATGTCATTGTCGTCGTCGACGATCAACAGGCGATGCATCGGGTTTTCAGTCTCCATGTCGCGATTTTCCCGTGTCGGGAGCTGAACCGCATCCTGTCCAGTGCGTACCACTGTATCCACGCCGGGGCCGGATACCTGCCGTTACGCGTTTCGGCCGACAGTGTTACACATGGACACACCCTGAGGATTGAGCCCGCCTGCGCCCGATCTTCACAATGCCCACCAATGCCGCTGCGGCGGCCTGCCGAGTGAAGCCCGCACGTGATCTCCCGCCTGTTGCCCGCGACCCGCCGGGGTCGTCTGATCGTGATTGTCCTGCTTGTCGTCATTGCTGCCGCGTGCGCCTGGTGGCTGCTGCGCAAGCCCGCCGTCCCGGCCCTGGCCACCAGTCCGGTCAGCCGCGGCGACATCGAACAGACGGTGGAAGCCACCGGCGTGATCGATGCCTACAAGCTGGTCAGCGTCGGCGCACAGGCCTCGGGCCAGATCAAATCGCTGAAGGTGCAGCTGGGCGACACGGTGAAGGAAGGCGACCTGATCGCCGAGATCGACGCCACCACCCAGCAGAACCAGGTGCTCAACGCTCAGGCCTCGCTGGACCAGGTGATCGCCCAGCGTGCCGTGCAGCAGGCCAGCCTGCGCCAGGCCGAGCTGGACTTCGCCCGGCAGAAGGAAATGCTGGCCGCCGAGGCGACCTCGCGCCAGGAATACGATGCCGCCGAAGCCACGCTGAAGACCGCCCGCGCCCAGCTGCAGTCGTACGAGGCGCAGATCAAGGGCCGCGAGACCGAGCTGGGTACTGCCCGCGCCAACCTGGCCTACACCCGCATCACCGCACCGATGGACGGCACCGTGGTGGCGGTGGTGGCCGAGGAAGGCCGCACGGTGAACGCCAACCAGACCGCGCCGACCATCGTCATGCTGGCGCGCCTGGACGTGGTCACCGTCAATGCCGAGGTCTCCGAAGCAGACGTGGTCAAGATCAAGGCCGGCATGCCGGTGTACTTCACCACCCTGGGCGACCCCGACCGCAAGTACCACGCCACGCTGCGCCAGATCAATCCGGCGCCGTCGTCCATCGCCAACGAAAGCTCGTCCAGTTCCAGCAGTTCGTCCAGCTCCAGTTCCAGCAGCGCGGTCTACTACAACGCGCTGTTCGACGTGGAAAACCCCGATGGCACCCTGCGCATCGACATGACCGCGCAGGTCTCGGTGCTGCTGCAGCAGGCCAAGGGCGCGCTGCTGGTACCGGCCGTGGCCCTGGGCCCGAAGACGCGTGACGGCGAGCGCGTGGTGCGCGTGGTCAACGAACAGGGCCAGCCGCAGCCGCGCAAGGTCAAGGTCGGGATCAACAACGGTGCCTCCGTGCAGATCCTGTCCGGGTTGAAGGAAGGCGAGCGCGTGGTGGTCGGAGAAGGCGGTGCGGCCGCAGCCGGCAGCGGCACCGGCAACCGCGGCAGCGGCGCGATGCGCATGGGCCCGCCCGGTGGCATGGGCCCGCGCCGATGAGCACGAAGGCGCCTCTGCTGCGCCTGCGTGACCTGCGCCGCGAGTTTCCGGCCGGCGAGGATGTCATCGCCGTGCTGCGCGACGTCAATCTGGACATCCATGCCGGCGAGATGGTGGCCATCGTCGGCCAGTCCGGCTCGGGCAAATCGACGCTGATGAACATCCTCGGCTGCCTGGACCGCCCGACGCGCGGCAGCTACCAGGTGGCCGGACGCGAAACCGGAAAGATGGAGCCGGACGAGCTGGCCGAACTTCGCCGTGGCCATTTCGGTTTCATCTTCCAGCGCTACCACCTGCTGGGCGACCTCGATGCACGTGGCAACGTCGAAGTGCCGGCGGTATATGCCGGCAGCCCCGGGCCGACCCGCAACGCGCGCGCCGAGCAGCTGCTGCAGCGGCTGGGCCTGCACGACCGCATGCACCACAAGCCGGGCCAGCTGTCCGGCGGCCAGCAGCAGCGCGTGTCGATCGCCCGCGCCCTGATGAACGGCGGCGAGGTGATCCTCGCCGACGAACCGACCGGCGCGCTGGACACGAAATCCGGTGAGGAAGTGATGGCCATCCTCGGCGAGCTGCATGCCGAAGGCCACACCATCATCATCGTCACCCACGACATGAGCGTGGCCGAGCACGCCCAGCGCATCATCGAGATCCGCGACGGCGAGATCATCGCCGACCGCGCCAATCCGAAGGCGCCTGACTACCGTGCGCAACGCCAGCCCAGCGCCGACGTCGCCCATGGCAGCAGCTGGCGCGCGGCCCGCGACCGCTTCACCGAAGCGTTCCGGATGGCGCTGCTGGCGATGAACGCCCATCGCCTGCGCACCTTCCTGACCATGCTCGGCATCATCATCGGCATCGCCTCGGTGGTATCGGTGGTGGCGCTGGGCAACGGTTCGCAGCAGCAGATCCTGCAGAACATCAGCGCGCTGGGCACCAACACCATCGATGTCTACCCCGGCCGCGGTTTTGGTGACATGCGCTCGGCGCGCGTGCAGACGCTGAAGGCCACCGACGCCGATGCGCTGTCGCAGCAGAGCTACGTGGACAGCGCCACGCCCAGCGTGTCGACCTCGGTGACCGCGCGCTACCGCAACCAGTCGGCGACGGCACAGATCAGCGGCGTCGGCGAGCAGTATTTCCGGGTGAAGGGCGTGACCCTGCTCGACGGCAGCTTCTTCGACACCGATGCGATCCGCGGCCTGGCGCAGGTGGGCGTGATCGACGAGAACACGAAGACCCAGTTCTTCCCCGACAGCGACCCGATCGGCCAGGTGATCCTGCTCGGCAACGTGCCGGTGCGCGTGGTCGGCGTGGCCAAGAAGCAGAGCTTCGGCTTCGGTGGCAGCACCAGCCTGGGCGTGTTCGTGCCGTACACCACGGTGATGTCGCGCATGCTGGGGCAGAGCTACGTCTCCAGCATCACCGTGCGCGTCAACGATGAAACACCGATGGATGCCGCGCAGGAGGCCATCACCCGGCTGCTGACCCTGCGCCACGGCACCGAGGATTTCTTCCTCAGCAACAGCGCCGAGATCCGCGAGACCATCGAGCAGACCACACGCACGATGACCCTGCTGATCGGCGCCATCGCTGCCATCGCTCTGCTGGTCGGCGGCATCGGCGTGATGAACATCATGCTGGTGTCGGTGACCGAACGCACCCGCGAGATCGGCGTGCGCATGGCCGTGGGTGCACGGCAGAGCGACATCCGCCAGCAGTTCCTGATCGAAGCGGTGCTGGTGTGCCTGATCGGCGGCCTGCTCGGCATCGGCCTGGCGCTGCTGCTGGGCGTGCTGATCGGCCACTTCTCCAGCAATTTCCAGGTGGTGTTCTCGACCGCCTCGATCATCGCCGCGTTTGCCTGTTCGACCCTGATCGGCGTGGCGTTTGGATTCCTGCCGGCACGCAATGCCGCCCAGCTCGACCCGGTGGAGGCCCTGGCCCGCGAATGAAAATGATGACCCGACTGACCTCCCCTGCCCCTTCGCGCGTGCTGCTGGCCGGCGCGGTCCTGCTCGCCCTGTCCGGCTGCGCCTCGGTGGGCCGCTACCCGACCGAAGACCCAGCCGTTGCCGCGACCTATGGCCGTGGCGATGCCACCCTCAACGCGCCTACCGATGACCCGCGCAGCAGCCTGGACACCCCGGGCCGCGACGTCCGCCAGGACACCTGGTGGACCGGCTTCGGTGACGAGCGTCTGGACCGTCTGGTGGCGCAGGCCCTGGACGCCAACAGCGACCTCGGTGCCGCCGGCCTGGCCGTGCAGCGCGCCCGCCTGCAGGCCGGCCTGGCCAGCAACGCGCTGTGGCCCCAGCCATCCTCGTCCGGGGTCAGCGCCAGCGGCAGCCGTCCCATCGACCAGGCCGCCGACTGGAGCCGTGGCTATTCCACCGGCGTGTCGCTGTCGTGGGAAGTGGACCTGTGGGGCCGCCTGCGTACCGCGCGCGACATCGCCCGCTGGGAAGCCCAGGCCAGCGAGGAGGACCGGCAGAACACCGCCCTGCTGGTGATCGGTGACACGATCAGCCAGTACTGGACGCTGGCCTACCTCAACCAATCCATCGCCAGCGGCGAGGCCAACCTGCAGCGCCTGGAGCGTACCCGCGACCTGGTGCAGGCCCGCTTCGACGCCGGTGCCGTCTCGCGGCTGGAAGTGCGCCAGGCCCTGCAGAACCTGGAATCGCAGCGCTCGGCGCAGAGCGCGCTGGAACAGCAGCGGGTGGAAGTCCGCAATGCGCTGACGGTGCTGCTGGATGGCACGCCGTGGCCGCAACAAGATGAGCCGCAGAACCTGCAGGCCGCCCGTAGCCCCGGCATCGACGAAGGCCTGCCGGCCGACCTGCTGGGCCGCCGCCCCGACCTGCGCGCGGCTGAGCTGCGCCTGCGCAACAGTCTGAAGACCATCAAGGTGACCGCCACCCAGTACTACCCGGCACTGAGCCTGACCGGCAGCCTCGGCTCCAGTGCGACCTCACTGGGGGATGTGCTGCGCAACCCGGTGGCCACCCTGGGCGCCGGCCTGTCGCTGCCCTTCCTCAACCTGCAGCGTGCGCAGCTGGACACCGACATCGCCGGTACCGCCTACCAGATTGCCGCGACCAACTTCCGCAAGACGCTGTACACCGCGCTTTCGGAAGTAGACAACGCGCTGTCGGCGCGCGAGCAGCTGGCGCGCCAGGTGGCCGCTTCGCAGGCATCGTATGACCAGGCCGTGGAAGTGGAGCGCGCGCAGGAAGTGCGCTACCGGGTGGGTGCTACCGACCTGCGTACCTGGCTGGAAGCACAGCAGACCCGGCGCGATGCCGAGCTGTCACTGGCGCGCGTGCGGCAGAGCCAGCTGAACAACGACGTGACCCTGTTCAAGGCGCTGGGCGGCAGCGCGGGGTAAGGCGATGCGGGGCTGCGCCCCGCACCTGCCGAAACAACATCAACGTCAACGTCAACATCAACGGCAACGTCAAAAGCCTGCATTCCGTGGGACGGCGGGGTGGGTCCGGTCGAGGGGGACGCCGTAAACCCTTCCATGGGGGCTTGGTCGCGCCATCCGTGGCGCTCACACCCCCTCAACCGGACCCACCCCGCCCCCGACAGACTTCCGCGATCTGTCGGAATCTCGTGCTGATGGTGGGTGCTGACCGTTGGTCGGCAAAGGCCCTGACCCTGGTTCTGCTCTGGTAGGTGTCGACCTTGGCCGACACGATTTTTCTGATTAGAAAAAGAGGGGTCAGATCTCTTCTCCTGTTGGAGAGGAATCTGACCCCGATCACGTCGTACCGTCGGATCAACCGCGCTGGCGCACGGCCTCGAACAGGCTGACGCCGGCGGCGACGGAGACGTTCAGGCTCTCGATCTCGCCCGGCATCGGGATCTTGACCAGGCCATCGCAGTTCTCGCGGGTCAAGCGGCGCAGGCCGTCGGCTTCGCCGCCCAGCACCAGGGCGATGTTGCCCTTCAGGTCCAGCTGGTAGAGCGACGCGGTGGCTTCACCGGCCAGGCCGTAGATCCACACGCCCTGCTTCTGCAGGTCCTTCAGGCAGCGCGACAGGTTGGTCACCGCCACCACCGGGATGAGGTCGGCGGCGCCGGCCGAGGTCTTGCGTACGGTGGCGTTGACCGTGGCCGACTTGTCCTTGGGAATGATCACCGCGGTGGCACCGGCGGCAGCGGCCGAACGCAGGCAGGCGCCCAGGTTGTGCGGGTCCTGCACCTCGTCCAGCACCAGCAGCAGGGCCTTGCCCTCGGCAGCGGTGACCAGGCCTTCCAGCTCGTTCTCGCTGTAGGTGCGGGCCGCGGCATAGCGCGCAGCCACGCCCTGGTGGCGCACCGAACCGCCGACACCGTCCAGCGCCTGGCTGTTGACCTTGCGCACGTCGATGCCCTTGCGGCGGGCGTTTTCCTCGATTTCGACCAGGCGCGGGTTCTTCGCACCGGCCTCGACCAGCACTTCGCGGACGTTGTCGGCGTCGTTCTCGATGGAGGAGGCGACGGCGTTGACGCCGACGATCCACTGGCTGTTCTTGCTCATGCGGGGGCCGAACCGGAAAGGGGGTGGCTATGGTAGAGCATCGGCGGCGGCCGCGCTGCGCGCTCGCCGGGCATGGCCCCTTGGTTGGTGGGTGCGGACCGTTGGTCCGCACGCCTTCGCCGGGCATGGCCCGGCGCTACCCGCCGTTCATCCTTCGGCTGAACGGCTGCGCGGCGGCCAGTGCGGGGTGTCGTGGTCGGGGTGCTGGTGGGACACGATCGTGGCCAGGAACTCCAGCGCGGCCACATCGTTCTCGGTGCGGCGGCCGGGCAGCAGGCCCAGGCCATCCACGAAGGGCAGCTTGCGCTCCATGCCGTACTGCAGGGTCGGCGGCAGGCGCTCGGGTTCGTCGAAGGCGCCGGCGGCCACGGCCATGCCGTCCGGGGCCTCGTAGGTCAGCGGGGTGCCGCAGTCGCCGCAGAAACCACGGCGGACCACGTTGGAGGACTGGAAATAGCGCGGCTGGCCGCGGGTCCAGCTGAATTGCGCGCCGCGCACCGAGACCAGCGGCGCGTAGTAAGCGCCGAAGGCCTTCTGGCACATACGGCAGTGGCAGATCGAGCTGTCAGTGAGGGCGCCGCGCGCCTCGAAGCGGATGGCGCCGCACTGGCAGCCGCCGCGGTACTCGGGTTGGCCTTGCATGCGATCCTCCGAAACGTCGTGCCAACCAACGGTTGGCACCTACCAGGTGAGGAATCTGCCAACCAAGGTCGGCACCTACCGGGTCCGGCAGGTGCCGACCGTTGGTCGGCACACCTTTCAATACTGCTTTTTCGTGCGCTTGGAAGGCTTGCCACGTTCGGGCAGCGGCGGCAGGCCATCGCCCTCGTCTTCGCCCTTGTGCTCGACCAGGCGGAAGTCGATCTTGCGCTCTTCCATACTCGCCTTCAGCACCAGGATGCGCACGCGGTCGCCCAGCCGGTAGCTGCTGCCGCGGCGTTCGCCGGTCAGCGTCTTGCGGGTGGCGTCGAACTTGTAATAGTCCTGCGGCAGCTGGGTCACGTGGACCAGGCCCTGCACCTTGGAATCATCCAGCTCCACGAACAGGCCGAAGCTGGTCACGCCGCTGATCACACCGTCGAACTGGCCGCCCACGTGCTTTTCCATCCACGCGGCGCGGTAGCGCTCATCGACCTCACGTTCGGCCTCGTCGGCACGACGCTCGCGCTCGGAACACTGCAGCGCCAGCGCAGCCATCTCGCGGGCGTTGTAGGTGAACTTGTCCAGCGGCTTGCCGGACAACGCGTGCTTGATCGCACGGTGCACCAGCAGGTCGGGATAACGACGGATCGGCGAGGTGAAGTGCGCGTACGCCTCCAGCGCCAGGCCGAAGTGACCATTGTTGTCCGGGCTGTAGACCGCCAGGCTCTGGCTGCGCAGCAGCACCGATTCCAGCAAGGTGGCATCAGGGCGATCGCGGATCTTCTTCAGCAGCTTGGTGTAGTCGCCCGGGCGCACCTTCGACCACGGTGGCAGGCTCAGCTTGAACTCCTTGAGGAATTCCAGCAGGTCGGCGAATTTGGTCTCCGGCGGCTTCTCGTGGACGCGGTACGGGGCCGGCACATGGCGCGACAGCAGGTACTTGGCCGCCTCCACGTTGGCCGCGATCATGCATTCCTCAATCAGCTTGTGTGCGTCGTTGCGCACCAGCATGCCGGCCTGGGTCACCTCGCCACTGTTGTCCAGCACGAAGCGCACTTCGCTGCTTTCAAACTCGATGGCGCCGCGCTTGGCACGCGCCTTCGACAGCACCTTGTACAGCTGGTGCAGGCGCTGCACCTGCGGCAGCAGCGGGCCCATCCAGGCCTTGGTATCGGCATCGTCCTCGCCCACCGCCTTCCACACCTGGGTGTAGGTCAGGCGCGCGTGCGAGTTCATCACCGCTTCGTAGAAGCGCGAATGGCTGACCACGCCGTCGCGGTCGATCTGCATGTCGCAGACGAAGCACATGCGGTCGACCTTGGGCATCAGCGAGCAGATGCCGTTGGACAGGGTCTCCGGCAGCATCGGCACCACGAAGCCCGGGAAATACACCGACGTGGCGCGCTTCTGCGCTTCCTCGTCCAGCGGCGTGCCGGGGCGCACGTAGTTGGAGACATCGGCAATGGCCACCACCAGGCGGAAGCCATCGGCATTCGGTTCGCAGTAGACCGCGTCATCGAAGTCCTTGGCATCCTCACCATCGATGGTCACCAGCGGCGTACTGCGCAGGTCGACGCGGTCGCCGATCATCGCCGGCTCGACCACCATCGGCACCGAGGCGGCTTCGTCCAGCACTTCCTGCGGGAACTCGAACGGCAGTTCGTGGCCGTGGATGGCGGTCTCCACCACCAGCGACGCGGTCAGCTTGTCGCCGAGCACGGCGATGATGCGGCCGATCGGCGGGCGACGGCTGTCCGGTGCCTGGGTCAGTTCGCAGACCACCAGCTGGCCATCGCGCGCGCCACCGGTCTGGTCCGGCGGCACCTGCACGTTGCGCTGGATGCGCTTGTCATCGGGCACCACGTAATTGATGCCCATTTCAATGCTGAAGCGCCCGATCAGGCGGGTCATGCCGCGCTCGAGCACGCGGGCGATGCTGCCTTCGCGGCGACCACGGTGGTCGATGCCGGTCACGCGGGCCAGCACCTTGTCGCCGTGCATCACCTTGCGCATTTCATACGGCGGCAGGAACAAGTCGTCGCCGCCCTCGACCGGGCGCAGGAAGCCGAACCCTTCCGGGTTGGCGATCACCACGCCGGTGACCAGGTTCAGGGTCTGGATCGGCGCGAAGCCGCCGCGGCGGTTCTGCACAAGCTGGCCGTCACGGACCATGGCGCCGAGCCGGCGCGACAGTGCCTCGGCACGGTCGGCTGCGGTCAGGCCCAAGCGCGCGCCCAGTTCTTCGGCGGTCTGCGGCCCTTCGCAGCGTTCCAGCAGGGCCAGGATGGCCTCGCGGCTGGCGATGGGCTGTTCGTACTTCTCGGCCTCGCGGGCGGCATACGGATCGTCGATCACCTTGCCGGTCGGCGGCAGCCTGCGGCCCGGGGCCGGGCCCGGTAGGGCGGCATCCATGCCGCGGCCCTTGCGGCCGCGCGGCGGTGCACCGCCTTCATTCAATTCGGGGAACCAGCCCGGCAACGGCTTGCCCGGCTTGGTGGTGCGGGCTGCGCCCGCCTTGGCGCCCTTGGTCGGGGCCTGGCTGCGGGACTTGCTCCCGCCCTTGCTTGGTTTTTTGGTAGTCATCGCCCTACATGGTAGCCGTTGCAGGCGTGCAGAGCGGGTCAGAGGCGGCTTTGGAAGCATTGCGTGAAATATTTGTTGGAAATCGTTGACAGCCCGCCGATTCATCTTCACAATTGCGCCTCTGGAACGCCCAGGTGGCGGAATTGGTAGACGCACTAGTTTCAGGTACTAGCGGGTAAAACCGTGGAGGTTCGAGTCCTCTCCTGGGCACCAACGAAAAAACTCCTCGCCTCGGCGGGGATTTTTTTTGCCTGTCATCCAGCAACGGGGTCGGATCCCTTCCCAGAGGAAAGGGCTTTGACCCCCAAGTGAGATTGTTTTCGAGAAGTGTTGACACCCCGGTAGCAGCACCCCATAATCTCGCTCCTCGACGCCCAGGTGGCGGAATTGGTAGACGCACTAGCTTCAGGTGCTAGCGGGGGCAACTTCGTGGAGGTTCGAGTCCTCTCCTGGGCACCATGTCGAGAAAGAAAACAACCCGCGCAAGCGGGTTTTTTCTTGCCTGCGATTTGAGCGTTTGTGGCGCCGGCGGCGGACGCCCTTCAGAACAACGGCCGCAGAATCAGCTCCAGCCCGAGCAGCAGCAGGAAGCCAAGGAAGCACGCGCGGAACACCCGTGCGCTGATGCGCTGGCGGATCACCTGCCCCAGCCACATGCCCAGCAGCGCCGGCACAACTGCCAACGCACTCAGCCCCAGCTGCTGCACACCAAACGCACCGTTGATCACCAAGCCGGTGCTCAAGGAAATGGTCGACACGGTGAACGCCAGGCCCAGCGCCTGCACCAGCTCCTCGCGCTGCATGCCCAGCGACTGCAGGTACGGTACCGCAGGCATCACGAACACACCGGTGCCGCCGGTGACCATGCCGGATATCGCACCAACCAGCGGCCCCAGCCAGCGTTCGCGCCGCTGCGGCACGCGGAACACCGGCGCCACCAGCGCGTACAGCGCATACACCACCAGCGCCACGCCCAAGGCCACCCGCGACCAGGTGCGGTCCACCCGTACCAGCAGCGCAGCCGAACCCAGCGTCACCACCACCACTGCCAGCATCATCGGCCACAGCCGCCGCACGGTAGGGCCCAGCGAAGGACCGGACAGCAGCTGCCACGCGTTGGTGACGAAGGTGGGAATGAACAGCATCGAGGCCGCCGCCACCGGCGACAGTGCACCGCCGAGCAGGCCCATCGCCACCGTCGGCAGGCCCATGCCGGTCACGCCCTTGACCACGCCGGCCAGCACGAACACCACCACCAGCAACCCATAGAAGTACATCGCCTCGTTCATGCCGCCATTGGAACGGGCGCGACACGGGCGCACAATGCGGTCTTGCCGCCACAGCCTTCGGATCAGCCGAAGTCAGGCCCGACCGGGGTACCAGCTATGCGGATGGACATCGCCGACCTGCGCCTGTTCCTGGCCGTGGCCGACGCCGGCAGCATCACCGCCGGCGCCGCGCTGGCCAATCTGGCACTGGGCTCGGCCAGCGAACGCCTGCGCGCGATCGAAGCCGATGCCGGCGCGGCACTGTTGAACCGGCATCCGCGCGGGGTCAGCCTGACCGAAGCCGGCGCCGCCCTCGCCCACCATGCACGGCTGATCCTGCAGCAGCAGGCACAGCTGCGCGGCGAGATGGACGCCTTCGCCCACGGTGCGCGCGGCACCCTGCATCTGTATGCCAACACCGCGGCGCTGACCAACTACCTGCCCTCGCGGCTGGCGCCCTGGCTGGCGCAGCGGCCGCGCCTGCACGTGGAACTGCACGAACGCACCAGCACCGACGTCGTGCGCGCGCTCGCCGCTGGCCAGGCCGAGGCAGGCATCATCAGCGACGCCGTTCCGGCCGACGGCCTGCAGCGGCACGTGGTGTCCGAAGACCCGCTGGTGATGCTGCTGCCCGCCAGCCACCGCTTCGCATCGCGACGCACGCTCGACTTCGTTGACGTGCTGGGCGAGACCTTCGTCGCGCTGGCCGACGGCAATGCATTGCAGACCTACGTGGAGGAACTCGCAGGCGAGGCAGGACGCCGGCTCGATCTGCGCATCCGCATGAAAACCTTCGAAGGGCTGTGCACGATGGTCGGCCATGGCATCGGCGTGGGCATCGTGCCGAAGACGATCGCGCGCCAGCATCGACGCAGCACGCACACCGTTGCAATGCCACTCGCCGATGCCTGGGCGCAGCGTCGCCTGTGCGCGTGCTTTGCCGACTGGACGCGGCTGTCACCGGCGATGCGCAGCCTGCTGCAGCACCTCGGCGTACCGCCGCAGAAAAAAGCGTGAAATGTTGTTGACACAGCCTCAGTCGTTCCCCATAATTCGTCTCCTGAGTCGCCCAGGTGGCGGAATTGGTAGACGCACTAGCTTCAGGTGCTAGCGGGGGCAACTTCGTGGAGGTTCGAGTCCTCTCCTGGGCACCATGACTCAGCAAATGATGAAACCCGCGAAAGCGGGTTTTTTCATGTCCGGCGTTCGGGAACTACGCGCGTGCGGGGCGCATCCACGCATGGCGTGGATCTACTGGACGATCAAACCCGCGAAGGTGGGTTTTTTCATGTCCGGCGTTCGGAACCCGCAGTAGATCCACGCCATGCGTGGATGCGCCACAAACAAAAACCCCGCCTTCCGGCGGGTTTTTTGTTTTTCATCCACGACGATCGATCAATGCCCGCCGGCAGACGCCGCACCGGCACCGGCACCGAACGGCGGCTTGGCCAGCCACAGGAACGCGATGATCGCCAGGAACGTCCAGCCCAGCAGGTAGAAGATGTCGTTGAACGCCATCTGCGATGCCTGGTGGTTGATCATGTTGTTGAGCACCGCTGCACCGTTCTGCAGGTTGCCCTGCCCCATCGCCGCCACCTGGTCCTGCATGCCCGGCTGGTAGGCCGAGATGTGTTCGGTCAAATCGGCATGGTGCACCTGGGTACGGCGTGCCCACAGCCAGGTGGTCAGCGATGCAGCGAAGCTGCCGCCCAGCGTACGCAGGAACGTGGCCAGGCCTGAACCTGCGGCGATCTCGCGACCGTCCAGGTCCGACAGCAGGATCTGCAGCACCGGCATGAAGAACAGCGCCACGCCAATACCCATGATCAGCTGCACGCCGGCCACGTGTGCGTAGTCCACCTGCAGGTTGAAGTCCGAGCGCATGAAGCTGGTGAACGACAGGAACACGAATGCGAACGAAGCGATCATGCGCATGTCGAAGCGCGAGGCGTACTTGCCCACGAACGGCGTCATGATCACCGGCAGGATGCCGATCGGCGCCGTTGCCAGGCCCGCCCAGATGGCGGTGTAGCCCATGTCACGCTGCAGCCACTGCGGGATCAGCAGCGACACGCTGAAGAACGCCGCATAGGCCACCACCATCGCCAGCGTACCGGCGCGGAAATTACGGTGGCGGAACAGCTTCAGGTCGACGATCGGATCCTTGTCGGTCAGTTCCCAGATCAGGAACACCGCCAGCGCCACCACGGCAACGCAGGCCAGCACCACGATCCTGGTCGAGGAGAACCAGTCTTCGTCGTTGCCCAGGTCGAGCACCAGCTGCAGCGCGCCCACGCCGATCACCAGGGTGATCAGGCCGACGTAGTCCATCTTCGGCTTTTCAATCTGCTCCGGGCGTCCCTTCAGCTGGTTGCCCACCACCAGCGCGGCGAAGATGCCCAACGGCACGTTGATCAGGAAGATCCATTCCCAGCTGTAGTTGTCGGTGATCCAACCGCCAAGGATGGGCCCGCAGATCGGCGCCACCACGGTGATCATCGCCAGCAGCGCCAGCGCCTGCCCTCGTTTCTCGCGTGGGTAGATCGACACCAGCAGCGACTGGGTGATCGGGTACATCGGACCGGCCACGAAGCCCTGCAGCGCACGCGACACCACCAGCATGCCCATGCTCTGCGCAAGGCCGCACAGCAGCGAGGTGATGACGAAGGCCAACGTGGCCCAGATGAACAGCTTGCGTTCGCCGAAGCGGCGGCTGAGCCAGCCGGTCAGCGGCAGCGCGATGGCCGTGCTGACCGCGAACGAGGTGATGACCCAGGTCGCCTGCTGCGAACTGGCGCCGAGGTTACCGGCGATGGTCGGCAGCGAGACGTTGGCGATGGTGGTGTCGAGCACCTGCATGAACGAGGCCATCGCCAGGCCGACGGTGCACAGGGCCACGCTGGGCGGCAGGAACCCGGAGGCCGCACCCGGCGCCGCCGGTGCGCCCGGAGTGCCGGGCGCCGCTGGAGCTTGTGCGGACATGTCGACCTCAGCCCGCGTTGGCCTGCTGCGGCAGGTTGCCTTCGATGATCGTGTGGATCACCTCGTCGGCATCATGCAGCTGCTTGGCATACACATCGGTGTCGAACACCGTGCCCTTGGCGGCGGCGGTCGGCAGCACTTCGCCCTTCTGGTCGCGCAGGCTCACTTCGGCCTTCATCGACAGGCCGATGCGCAGCGGGTGTTCGGCCAGCTGCTTGGCATCGATGGCGATGCGCACCGGCACGCGCTGCACGATCTTGATCCAGTTGCCGCTGGCGTTCTGCGCCGGCAGCAGCGAGAACGCCGAACCGGTGCCTAGGCCCAGGCTCTGGATGCGGCCCTTGTACTTCACGTCACCGGCGTACAGGTCCGACTTCAGTTCCACTTCCTGGCCCAGGCGCATGTGGCGCAGCTGGGTTTCCTTGAAGTTGGCTTCCACCCACATCTGCTCGGTCGGCACCACGGCCATCAGGGCATTGCCCGGCTGCACGCGCTGGCCAACCTGCACCGAACGACGGGCGACATAACCGGTGACCGGCGCGACGATGCCGGCGCGGGCATTGTTGAGGAAGGCCTGGCGCAGCTGTGCGGCGGCGGCCAGCACGTCCGGCTGGGTGGCGATGACCGTGTCATCGACCAGCGCGCGGTTGCGCTCGACGGTCTCGCGCGAACCGGCCACGGCGGCTTCGGCTGCGGCCAGCTCATCGCGGGCGTGGGCCAGTTCTTCGTTGGAGATGGCGCCTGTGGCGGCCAGATCCTTGCGGCGGGCGAAGTCTTCGCGCACGCGCTTCAGGCTCACCTGGCGGGCGTTCAGGTCAGCCTGCGCGCCCTCCACGCTGCGGTACAGGCCGCGGGTCTGGCGCACGGTCTTGGCCAGGTTGGCTTCGGCCTGCTGCAGCGCCACGGAGGTATCGGCCGGGTCCAGCTGCACCAGCAGCTGGCCACGCTCGACGCGCATGCCGTCATCGACGTTGATGGCGACCACGGTGCCGGCCACCAGCGGGGTGATCTGCACCTGGTTGCCCTGCACGTAGGCATCGTCGGTCTCTTCGAACCAACGGCCGAACATGAAGTACCACAGCGCCAGTGCGGCAAGCAGCAGCACGACGATGACGAACAGGCCGCGCAGCAGCTTGCCGCGGCGGTTGGGAGCGGCCGGGGCCGCGGTGTCTTGGGTCTGGCTCATGGCGTGGGTCTTCAGGAATGCGAGGAATCGGAATGGGAGGCGATCGGTGCGGCGTCGGCGTCACTGGGCTGGAAACCACCGCCCAATGCCTTGCTCAGGCGCACCGAGGTCTGCACCTGCTGCGACTGCAGGCCGGCCAGCTGCTGCTGCGACTGCAGCAGGATGGACTGCGCGCTGAGCACGTCCAGATAGCTGCCGATGCCGGCGCGGTAACGCTGCTGGGCCAGGTCGAAGGCCGCGTGGGCGGTGTCCACCGCCTGCTGCTGCGCCTGCGCCTGCTGGGCCAGCGAACGCACCCCGTTGACCTGGTCGGCCACGTCGCGCAGCGCGTCCAGCACGGACTGGTTGTAGTTGGCCACCGCCAGGTCGTACTGCGCGTCGGTGTTGTCGAGGTTGGCGCGCAGCTTGCCGCCTTCGAAGATCGGCAGGCTCAGCGCCGGACCGATGTAGGCGAAGGTGGAGCTGCTCTTCAGCAGGTCGCCCACATTCGGGGCGACCACGCCGGCCAGCGCGGTCAGGTTGAAGCTCGGGTAGAACTTGGTCTTGGCGACCTTGATCTGCTTTTCGGCTGCTTCCACGCGCCAGCGCGCGGCGACGATGTCCGGACGACGGCCGAGCAGTTCGCTGGGCAGCACGCCCGGCAGCTGCAGGGCCAGCGGGTTCAGCGCCTGCGGGCGTTCGATCGACAGGCCACGGTCCGGGCCCTTGCCGACCAGCGCGGCCAGTGCGGTGCGGGCGGCGTCGATGCGCTGCTGCGCGGCGAGCAGCTGCTGCTGCGCGGCCGGCACGCGGGCTTCGGACTGGCGCACCTGCAGGTCGCTGTCGATGCCGGCGCTGCGGCGCTGGCGGGTCAGTTCCAGCGACTTCTGCGAGCGCGTCAGTTCCTGCTCGGCCACGTCGTTGAGCTGCCAGGCATAGGCCAGCTCGGTGTAGGCCTGGGCAATACCGGCGGACAGGTTCAGGCGTGCAGCCTGCGCATCCACGGTGGCGGCATGGGCGCCGTCAACGGCGGCTTCCCAGGCGGCGCGCTTGCCGCCCCACAGGTCAACGCCGTAGCTGAAGTTGAAGGCGACCTGGCTGCTGCCGCCGTAGCGGCCGCCCAGCTCGTCACCGAGCATGGATTCGGGCAGGCGCAGGCCGGTGTAGCCACCGGACACCGACAGGCTGGGCAGGCGCTCGGCACGGCGGGTGCCGACCTGCGACTGGGCCTGGCGCAGGCGCGCATCGGCCGCGTCCAGGCTCGGGTGGCCGGCCAGGCCTTCACTGATGAGAGCGTCGAGCTGGGGATCGCCCAGCGCCTTCCACCAGTCCTGGGCCGGGAAGCCGGTGGCGCTCAGGTCGCTGTCTGCCAGCGTGCGCTCGCTGTGCAGGCTGTCCACGTCGAGCACGTGGCCCTGCGGGTTCAGGCCACGGCTGCTGGCGCAGGCAGCCAGGGCCAGGGCCAGCGCTGAAACCAGCAGCGCGCGCCCGGACCGGCGGAGAGTGGGATGCGGGATCGGGTTCATGGGGTCGTCAGGGAATCGCGGATTCGGGTCAGGAGGGACAGCAGCAGCGTGCGTTCGTCGGCGGACAGGTCGCGCAGAGCGAAGTCCATCACCGCGTCGCCGCGCTTCTGCAGGCGCGCCCAGAGGGCACGGCCTTCATCGGTCAGAACGATCTGCAGGGCCCGCCGGTCCTGGCTGTGCGGCTCGCGGCGCACGCAGCCCAGGGCTTCCAGCTTGTCCAGCAGGCGGGTCACCGCGCTGGGCACCTGGTCAATGGCTTGGGCCAGTTCGTTGGCGGTGCACGGGGCCATGCGGGCCAGCAGCTTCAGGCCGATGTAATGGGTGAAGCCGATGCCGAGGTCTTCTTCGGCCATGGACGCGTCGAGCTGGCGGACCAGGCCGTCGCGCACCTGGCGCAGCAGCAGGCCGAAGCTGGGGGGGTTGGAGGACGGACAGATCATGGGTGAGCATTTTCTTCCAAAAAAAATATTTCTCAATGGAAATATTCGATCTGGCATCGAATGCTGTGTTGCAGCAACGGGCTCGATCAGTGAAGGCGCTACCTTAATGGCCTGCGGAACTGGCCCGGTAGTACAATCCAGCCAATGAATGTCACATTCCAGCCACCCCCGTCGGTCATAACGGCAGGTGAACCGGGCCCGCCTACCCTGCTCCGTGAAGTGGCCATGGACTGGTTCGAGCGCAACGATGGCCCGCCGGTCATTGGTTTCCGCTTCGACAGCCCGCAGGGCCTGGCCCGTGAAGTGGACTGGCACCACCACGCCCGCGCCCAGCTGATCTACGTCGAACGCGGCCTGCTGACTACCCGCACCTCGCACGGCACCTGGTCGCTGGCACCGGGCTCGGCCGGCTGGATGCCGCCGCTGGAACCGCACACGGTCAGTCTGGATGGCCCGATGCGTGGCTGGGGCATGGCCCTGGCCGCGCCGGCCTGCGCCGAGCTGCCCTCCGACCCCTGCGTGCTGGGGCTGTCAAAGCTGGCCCAGGCCGTGGCCGAGCGCATCTGCGAATGGCCGCTGGACTACGAGCTCAGCGACGACCGCGAGCACATCCTCAGCGTCATGCGCGACGAGATCCGCACCGCGCCGCGCCAGCGCATGCACCTGCCGATGCCGCGCGACCGCCGCCTGCTGAAGATCGCCTCGCAGTTGCTGGCCGAGCCCTCCGACGAGCGCAGCCTTGCCGAATGGGCGCACTGGGCCGGCCTGTCGCCGCGCAGCCTGACCCGCCACTTCCGCGACGAGACCACCCTCAGCTTCGCCCAGTGGCGCCAGCAGGCCCGGCTGGCCGAGGCGCTGCGCCAGCTCAGCGAGGGCCGCAGCGTAGCCGATATCGCCCACGCGCTGGGCTTCAGCAGCGCCAGCGCCTTCGTCACCGTGTTCCGCCGCCACTTCGGCCTGCCGCCGGGGCGCTACCTGGCACGGGTCGGCCATGGCCTGGAACCGGGGCTGGACCCCGCACGTGGCTTGGCATCCCCCGCCGCATCCGGATAATCAGAGCATTGAGAGCGCCGACCGCCGTCTTCGCCTCCCGACATAGGTAACAACGCCGCATGACCGAACCTGCCCGCCCCGTGTTCCACGGTTTCGAACAACTGCCGCTGCGCGAGTACGCCGAACGCGCCTACCTCGACTATTCGATGTACGTGGTGCTCGACCGTGCCCTGCCGTTCATCGGCGACGGCCTGAAGCCGGTGCAGCGCCGCATCATCTATTCGATGAGCGAGCTGGGCCTGAATGCCGCGTCCAAGCCGAAGAAGTCCGCGCGCACCGTCGGTGACGTGATCGGTAAATACCACCCGCATGGCGACAGCGCGTGCTACGAGGCGCTGGTGCTGATGGCGCAGCCCTTCTCCTACCGCTACCCGCTGATCGAGGGCCAGGGCAACTTCGGCTCCAGCGACGACCCGAAGTCGTTCGCGGCGATGCGCTACACCGAATCCAAGCTGACCCCGATCGCCGAAGTGCTGCTGGGCGAGCTGGGCCAGGGCACCACCGACTGGGCGCCGAACTTCGACGGCACCCTGCAGGAGCCGACCTGGATGCCGGCGCGCCTGCCGCATCTGCTGCTGAACGGCACCACCGGCATCGCCGTGGGCATGGCCACCGACGTGCCGCCGCACAACCTCAACGAGATCGTCAGCGCGCTGCTGCACCTGCTGGACGATCCCGACGCCAGCGTGCGCGACCTGTGCGAGCACGTGAAGGGCCCGGACTATCCGTCGACCGCCGAGATCATCACCCCGGCCAACGACCTGCGCACGATGTACGAGACCGGCAACGGCAGCGTGCGTGCGCGTGCGACCTTCACCAAGGAAGCGAACAACGTGGTGGTCACCGCGTTGCCGTTCCAGGTGTCGCCGTCGAAGGTGATCGAGCAGATTGCCGCGCAGATGCGCGCCAAGAAGCTGCCGTGGCTGGAAGACGTGCGCGATGAATCCGACCACGCCAATCCGGTGCGCGTGGTGCTGGTGCCGCGCTCCAACCGCGTCGACGCGGACCAGCTGATGGGCCACCTGTTCGCGACCACGGACATGGAGCGCAGCTACCGCGTCAACCTCAACGTGATCGGGCTGGACGGCCGTCCGCAGGTGAAGAACCTGAAGATGCTGCTCAGCGAATGGCTGGCATTCCGCAGCACCACCGTCACCCGCCGCCTGCAGCACCGCCTGCAGAAGGTCGAGCGCCGCCTGCACCTGTTGGAAGGTCTGCTGGTGGCCTTCCTCAACCTGGACGAGGTGATCCACATCATCCGTACCGAGGACGAACCGAAGGCAGCGCTGATCGCGCGCTTCGGCCTGTCCGAAGACCAGGCCGAGTACATCCTGGAAACCAAGCTGAAGCAGCTGGCCCGCCTGGAAGAGATGAAGATCCGCGGCGAGCAGGACGAGCTGGCCAAGGAGCGCGAGAAGATCCTCGGCATCCTCGACAGCAAGGCCAAGCTGAAAAAGCTGATCCGCGACGAACTGGCCGCCGACGCCAGGAAGTTCGGCGACGCCCGCCGTTCGCCGCTGGTCCAGCGCCAGGCCGCGCAGGCCATCGACGAAACCGAGCTGGTGCCGAGCGAGCCGATGACCGTCGTGCTGTCGGAGAAGGGCTGGATCCGCGCGGCCAAGGGCCACGACATCGATGCCGCCACCCTGTCCTACCGCGATGGTGACGCCCTGCAGGGCTCGGTGCGCGCGCGCAGCACCCAGCAGGTCGCCTTCCTGGACAGCGAAGGCCGCGCCTACTCGACGCCGGTGCATACCCTGCCCTCGGCGCGTGGCAACGGTGAACCGCTGACCGGCCGCTTCTCGCCGGCACCGGGCACCAGCTTCGTGACCCTGGCCAGCGCCGAACCGGACGCCCGCTTCGTGCTGGCCTCGACCCACGGCTATGGCTTCGTCACCCGCTTCGAGAACCTGATCGGCCGCAACAAGGCCGGCAAGGCGATGCTGAACCTGTCGTCCGGTTCCTCGGTGCTGACCCCGTCGGCCGTGGCCAACGTGGCGACCGACCGCATCGTGGCGGTGACCAGCTCGGGCAACCTGCTGGCGATCGCCGCCAACGACCTGCCGGAACTGGACAAGGGCAAGGGCAACAAGATCATCGAGATCCCCAAGGCCAAGCTGGCCACCGAGCGGGTGGTGGCGATCGTGGCGATCAGCCCGGGCCAGACCCTGCAGGTGCGCAGCGGCCAGCGCACGATGGGCCTGAAGTTCAACGAGCTCGACGCCTACCTGGGCGCCCGCGCCACCCGCGGCCACCTGCTGCCGCGCGGCTGGCAGAAGGTGGAAGGGTTGTCGGTGGAATGACGGGGAACGGGGTCGGATCCCTTTCCACAGGAAAGGGCTCTGACCCATCCGACATGACAAGGGGTCAGAGCCGTTTTCGTTGAAAACGGATCTGACCCCGGACACGAAAAAGCCGGGGATTCCCCGGCTTTTTCGTTTGTCGGCTGGCGGGCGGTGGAGCGGCTGGCTGGCGAAGGCTGGCTCGCGATGCTCCGGTGCTGGCGGGCGACGTTGCTTGGTGCGCCTGGTAGAGCCGACCGTTGGTCGGCTGTCTTTTGAAGAGCAGCCGACCAACGGTCGGCTCTACCCAAAGCGCGGCGCCGGCTCAGTGCGCCGGGGCGCCGTTGCCGTCGATCTTGCTCAGCTGGTACAGCTCCAGGCCGATGCGCTTGATCAGGCCCAGCTGCTGCTCCAGCCACCAGGCGTGGTCTTCCTCGGTGTCCTTCAACTGCGCCAGCAGCATGTCCCGGCTCACGTAGTCGCCCTTCTCCTCGCACAGCTTCATGCCTGCGGCGAGATTGTTGCGGACTGCGTATTCAGTATCGAGATCCTTCTGCAGCATCTCCTCCACGGTCCTGCCCGGCTCGGTCGCATGGGGGCGCATGTCCGGGTCGCCGCCCAGAAACAGGATGCGGCGCAGCAGCGCGTCGGCGTGCTGGGTTTCCTCTTCCATCTCGTGGTTCAGGCGCTCGTACAGCGCGAACAGGCCCTGGTCCTCGTAGCGGCGGGAATGGATGAAGTACTGGTCGCGGGCAGCAAGCTCGCCGCGCAGCAGTTCCTTCAGGCAGGCGATGACGTCCGGGTTGCCTTTCATGGAGGTGCTCCTGTGGATCGATGCGGCATAGGGTGCCGCATTTCAAAATACGGTGATCTAATCGGAATCAGTCGCAGTTGCGCCTGCGGCTACAATCCCCCCACGAGTGCCGGAAGGACCTGCAATGCGACGTACCTGGCGTTGGATACTGGCTGTGCTCATCGCCATCGTGCTGGTCACCGCACTGGTCCTGTGGCTGTTGCTGCGCGGCAGCCTGGCTGAACTGGAGGGCGAACAGGCCCTGCCCGGGCTGGCCGCGCCGGTCAGCATCGAGCGCGACGCGCTGGGGGTGGTCACCATCACCGCCGGCAGCCAGACCGATGCCATGCGTGCCCTCGGCCATGTGCATGCGCAGGAACGTTATTTCGAGATGGACCTGATGCGCCGCAGTGCCGCCGGCGAACTGTCGGCGCTGTTCGGGCCGGTGGCCATCGACGCCGACAAGCGCATGCGCGTGCACCGGCTGCGCGCGCGCACCGAAGCGCACCTGGACGACGCACTTGGCGACAACCCGCAGGCCGTGCGTGCCTACGTCGACGGGGTCAACGCGGGCCTGGCCGATCTGTCGGTGCGGCCCTGGGCCTACCTGCTGCTGCGGCAGTCGCCCGCACCCTGGCAGGCCAGCGACAGCGTGCTGGCCGGGCTGGCCATGTACGCCGACCTGCAGGACCCGGGCAACCAGAACGAACTGGCGCTGGCGCGCATCCGCGACGTGGTGCCGCCGGCCCTGCATGCGCTGCTGGCCCACGATGGCAGCAGCTGGGACGCGCCCCTGCAGGGCGAACCGCGCGGCGACGCGGTGCTGCCCGACGCCACCCAGCTGGACCTGCGCACGCTGGCTGCCGCGCCCACCGCGCCTGCCGCCGACGCCGATGCGGTCGGCAGCAACAACTTCGCCGTGGCCGGTGCGCTGACCGCCGATGGCCGCGCCATCATCGCCGACGACATGCACCTGGCCCTGCGTGCGCCCAGCCTGTGGTTCCGCGTGCGCCTGCGCTATCCGGATCCGCAGGCACCGGGTGGCCAGGTGGATGTCAGCGGCTTCTCGCTGCCGGGCGTGCCGGCGGTCATCGTCGGCAGCAACGGGCACGTAGCCTGGGGCTTCACCAACAGCTACATCGACACGGCCGATTTCCGCCGCGAACCAGCGAATGCGCCGGTGACCGTGCACGAGGAACGCATCGCCGTGGCCGGCAAGCCCGATGTGCTGTTTCCGGTGCGGGAAACCGCGTGGGGGCCGATCCTGCACACCCATGCCGATGGCAGCGGCGATGCCCTGCGCTGGGTCGCCCACCTGCCCGGCGCGGTGCGCATGGACTTCGCCGACATGGCCCGCGCCGGTGACCTCAGCCAGGCCCTGGAGACCGCCGACCATGCCGGCATTCCCGCACAGAACCTGGTGATCGGTGATCGCAGCGGGCGCATTGCCTGGCGGCTGGTGGGTGCACGCCCGGACCGCGGCCCCGGCTGCGTGCCGCAGGGCTTCAACACCCTGCAGGACAGCGCGCTTGATGACGGCACGGACTGCGCGCCATGGCCGATACGAAGCGACGCCGCGCCGGCCCTGATCGATCCGCCCGGGCAGCGCCTGTGGACCGCCAACAGCCGCGTCGTCGACGATGCCACCCTGGCCGTGGTCGGCAACGCCGGCTACGACCTGGGCGCACGCGGCCAGCAGATCCGCAACCTGCTGGCAACCCAGGAACGCTTCGATGAACACGACCTGCTGGCGATCCAGCTCGACGACCGCGCCGTTTTACTGCAGCGCTGGTGGGGGCTGCTGCAGGAAACCGCCGCGCACAGCGAAGATCCGTCGTTGAAGCGTTTGGCCGACGCCAGCGGACACTGGAACGCCCGCGCCTCGGCAAGCTCGACCAGCTACCGCATCGTGCGTGGTTTCCGCGGCGAAGTGCTTGAAGCCATCGAGAGCGCGCTGCTGGCACCGGCCAAGGCGCGCCTGGGGAATGACTACCTGCCGCTGCGGCTTGCGCAGCTGGAAGGTGTGGTCTGGCCGATGCTGCAACAACGCCCGGCCAACCTGCTGCCACCGGGCGTGGACAGCTGGGACGCGCTGCTGGCCAAGGCCGCGCGCACGCTGGAAGCCGACCTCGACAAGCAGGGGCCGCTGCAGCAGCGCACCTGGGGCGAGCGCAACGTGGCCGACATCTGCCACCCGGTCTCGCGTACCCTGCCCACCTTCACCCGCCGCTGGCTGTGCATGCCGGCCGACCAGCTGCCTGGCGACCGCGACATGCCGCGCGTGCAGGGCCCGAGCTTCGGTGCCTCGCAGCGCATGGTGGTCTCGCCTGGCCATGAAGCCGACGGCATCGTGCACATGCCGGGCGGCCAGAGTGGCCACCCGCTGTCGCCGTACTGGGGCGCCGGCCACGAAGACTGGGTGCATGGCCGCCCGACCCCGTTCCTGCCGGGCAGGGCGCAGCATGTGCTGAAGCTCGTCCCGGCGCTACCGGATCAGGCCTTGCGGCGTTCCATCAGGTTCAACAGCGGTCCGGTCATCGCCGTGGTCACCAGCGCCATGATCACCAGCACCGCGAACAGGCGGTCACCCAGCAGGCCCAGCTCGTAGCCCAGGTTGAGCACGATCAGCTCCATCAGGCCACGGGTGTTCATCAGCACGCCCAGACGCCAGGCTTCGCGATTTTCCATGCCGGTGCTGCGCGCGGCACTCCAAGTGCCCAGCAACTTGCCGGCGGTGGCCACCACGATCACCACCACGCACAGCAGGATGTCGCTGGTCTGCAATGCATCGGCGCGCATGCGCAGGCCGGTCATCGCGAAGAACAGTGGCAGCAGCAGGGTCGCCGCGAACGGTTCGACCCTGGCCACCAGCAGCTGGCGCAGCTGGGCGTTGGATGACACCGCCACGCCGGCCGCGAACGCGCCGAACAGCGCATGGATGCCCAGCACTTCGGTCACCAGCGCGCTGGCCAGCGACAGCAGCAGGATGCCCAGCAGCCAGCGCCCTTCTCGCCCGGGGACGATCTTCTGGCGGGCGAACCATGGCTTCACCGCCCCCAGCATCAGCGCGATGAACAGCACCACGCAGACCAGGTTCACGCTGGCCGTCAGCCAGCCGGTGGCCTGCGCGGCGGCCACGATCAGCGCCAGCATGCACCACGCGGTGGCATCGCCCAGCGCCGCACAGGCAATGGAGGTCTGCCCCAGCGGGGTGTACGTGATGCCACGATCGGCAAGGATGCGCAGCAGCACCGGGAAGGCGGTGATGCTCATGGAAATGCCGACGAACAGCGCGAAGGCAGTGAAGCCCACGCCCTGCGGGCCGTGCCCCGGATACAGCCAGATGGCCAGCCCCACACCCAGCACGAAGGGCACGGCGATGCCGGCATGGCTGACGGTGAAAGCGAATTTGCGGCGGCCACGCAGCGCGCCCAGGTCGAGTTCGGCACCGGCCACCAGCAGGAACATCAGCACGCCCAGCTGGCTGAGCATGCCCAGCGGCCCCAGCGACGCGGCCGGGAACAACGCTCCGTGCAGCTGCGGCAGCAGGCTGCCCAGAACCAGCGGGCCCATCATCAGGCCAGCGGCCATTTCGCCGATCACTGCCGGCTGGCCGAAATGCTTCAGCAGCGCGCCCGCGCCCTTGGCCACCAGCAGCAGCACCAGCAGCTGCAGCAGGAACAGGCCCAGCGGCGATGCCAGGTGGTGGGCCCAGTCACTGCCGACCACGGCCTCGGCCTTGGCCGCCACCGACGGCACGGCCGGTCCCGCATAGCGCGCAAGCGCCAGGCCGATCGCCAGCGGAACCGCCGCCCACGCCAGGTAACGCCACCCCCATTTCATCGGCGGCACGCTGCCTCCGGTCTGTACATCCATGAACATTCCCCAATGCGCAGGGGCCCGATGATACAAAAAAGGGAACGTGCGTTCGGTAGCGCCGGGCCATGCCCGGCGCAGACGTCAGGCCAGGGCCTGCTCGTGGACGCCGGCGATGGCGCGGCCGGACGGGTCGGCGGCGGCGGCGAAGCTGGCATCCCAGGCAATCGCAGCCGGTGAGGAACAGGCGATCGACTTGCCGCCCGGCACGGTTTCGGCTGCGGCGCGGCTCGGGAAGAACTGCTCGAACAGGTGGCGGTAGTAGTACGCCTCCTTGGTCTGCGGCGGGTTGTGCGGGAAGCGCTTGTCGGCCGCTGCCAGCACGCGGTCACTCACCTGCGCCTCGGCGTGCGCCTTCAGGCCATCGATCCAGCCGTAGCCGACGCCATCGCTGAACTGCTCCTTCTGCCGCCACAGGATGCTGTCGGGCAGGTAGCCATCGAAGGCCTCACGCAGTACCGCCTTCTCGATGCGGCGGCCACCGAAACCGGCGCCGACCATCTTGTGCGCGGCATCGAAACGCATCGCCACGTCGAGGAATTCGCGGTCGAGGAACGGCACGCGCGGCTCCACGCCCCAGGCCATCATCGACTTGTTGGCGCGCAGGCAATCGTAGTTGTGCAGGGCATCGAGCTTGCGCACCAGTTCCTGGTGGAACTCGCGCGCATCCGGCGCCTTGTGGAAGTACAGGTAGCCACCGAAGATCTCGTCGCTGCCCTCGCCGGACAGCACCATCTTCACGCCCATCGCCTTGATCCGGCGTGCCAGCAGGAACATCGGCGTGGAGGCACGGATGGTCGTGACGTCGTAGGTTTCGATGTGGCGGATCACTTCCGGCAGCACGTCCAGGCCTTCCTCGAAGCTGTATTCGAAACCGTGGTGGACGGTGCCCAGCGCTTCGGCAGCGATGGCGGCAGCGGCAAGGTCCGGCGAACCCTTCAGCCCGATCGCGAACGAGTGCAGGCGCGGCCACCAGGCTTCACTCTGGCCGCCATCCTCGATGCGGCGGCGTGCGTAACGCGCGGCCACGGCGGCCACCAGCGAGGAATCCAGGCCACCGGACAGCAGCACGCCGTACGGCACGTCGCTCATCAGCTGGCGCTCGACCGCCTGTTCGAAGGCCTGGCGCAGGTCGGCCAGGTCGGCCTGTCGGCCTTCCACGTCGGCATACTCGCGCCACGGCTGCTGGTAGTAACGCACCAGTTCACCGCTGGCGCTGTCGTAGTAGTGGCCCGGCGGGAACTGCGCGACGTCGGCGCAGGAATCCACCAGCGCCTTCATTTCCGAGGCCACGCGCAGGCGCCCCTGCGCATCGTGGCCCCAGTACAGCGGCACCACGCCGACCGGGTCGCGGGCCACCAGCACACGGCCGGCATCGCGGTCCCACAGGGCGAAGGCGAAGATGCCGTTGAGCTGTTCCAGCCACTGCGCCGGCGAGCCGCCCTGGCGGTACAGCGCGTTGATCACCTCGCAGTCCGAACCGGTCTGGAAGGCGTAGTCGCTGGTCAGCGCGGCCTTCAGGGCCTGGTGGTTGTAGATCTCGCCGTTGACCGCCAGGGCCAGCTGGCCGTCGGCCGACAGCAGCGGCTGCGAGCCGCCGGCCGGGTCGACGATGGCCAGGCGCTCGTGCACCAGCAGCGCGCCTTCGTCCAGGTACACGCCGCTCCAGTCCGGGCCGCGGTGGCGCTGCCGCTGCGACAGTTCCAGCGCATGGCGGCGCAGGGCGGGAAGATCGTCACCGGCCTGCAGGCCGAAGATTCCGAAGATCGAACACATGGATGGTGCTCCTGTTGTGGGGGATTACACGGGGGGAAGGTGTTCGACCGGCCAGCCAGGCCCGGGAGGGCTGGGCCCGGGCACAAAAAAACCCGCATCGACCGATGCGGGTTTTCTGGTGTCCGGGCGTATGTTGCTGTCTATCTACCCAGGGCGCAGTCCCGCATCGGCCGCGCACGATTATTCGCGCGCAGATTATTGCGGTTGGTATTGTTGACGGCGGTGGCCAGGCGGATCGACATGGCACTGACCGTATCGCGGTTTCCAGAACCGTGCAACAGTTGCGTTAGCAACCACAGGAGGCGTGCCGACCAACGGTCGGCACCCACCAACTGCGGGGTTGCCGCTGTGCCGACCAACGGTCGGCACCCACCATTGCGGGGTTACGCCAGCAGGCGCTCCACCAGGCGCTGGTACAGGCGCGGCAGGGCCTCCAGCTCGTCCACGCGCACGTTCTCGTCCACCTGGTGGATGCTGGCGTTGACCGGCCCCACTTCGATGCACTGCGCACCCAGCGGTGCGATGAAGCGCGCATCGGAGGTGCCACCGCCGGTGCTTTCTTCCGGGGCACGGCCGATGTGTCCGGCCAGCACCGCACGCGCGGCCGCACGCAGCGGGCCTTCCGGGGTGTAGAACGGCTCGCCGCTGCGGTGCCACTTCAGCGTGTACTGCAGGCCGTGCCGGTCCAGCAGCGCGGTGATCTCCGCTTCCAGCTTCGGCGCAACCCAGTGCGGGTTGTAGCGGATGTTGAAATCCACCTCCAGCTCGCCGGGAATCACGTTGTTGGCGCCGGTGCCGGCATGGATGTTGGAGATCTGCAGGCTGGTCGGCGGGAAGCTCTCATAGCCCTCGTCCCAGCGCCGCGCACTCAGTTCGGCCAGGGCCGGCGCCGCCTGGTGGATCGGATTGCGTGCCTTGTCCGGATAGGCCACGTGGCCCTGCACGCCCTGCACGCGCAGCTTGGCCGACAGGCTGCCGCGGCGGCCGACGCGCAGCAGGTCGCCCAGCGTCGCCGTCGACGAAGGCTCGCCGGTGATGCACCAGTCGATGCGCTGGCCACGCTCGGAGAACAGGCGCGCGACATGGCGCACGCCGTCGATGGCATCGCCTTCCTCGTCGCTGGTGAGCAGCACGGCCAGCGTGCCGGCATGGTCAGGATGCGCGGCCACGAATTGCTCGGCGGCGATGACGAAGGCCGCCACGCTGCCCTTCATGTCAGCGGTGCCACGGCCGTACAGCACGCCGTCGCGGATCTCCGGGGTGAACGGATCGCTCTGCCACGCCTCACGCGGTCCCGGCGGCACCACGTCGGTGTGGCCCAGCAGCACCAGCACCGGTGCGCCGCTGCCGTGGGTCGCCCAGAGGTTGTCGACCTCGCCCAGGCGCAGGTGTTCGCACTGGAAACCGGCCTGCTGCAGGCGGGCGGACAGCAGCGCCTGGCAGCCGGCATCGTCGGGCGTCACCGACGGCCGCGCGATCAGCTCGCAGGTCAGGTCGAGGACGGCGCTCACGCGCCACCCACGCCGAAGCGTGCCTTGAAGCCGTTGTCACTGAAGCCCTGGCTGACCGTGCCGTCGGCGGTCACCACGACAGGGCGCTTGATCAGCTGCGGGTATTCGCGCAACAGCAGCTTCCACTCGGCATCCGAATCAGCGGCCTTGCGGTTGTCCGGCAACTGCCGCCAGGTGGTGGACGATTTGTTGACCATCGCGGCCAGGCCGCCCAGCTGCGCGGCCCACTCCAGCAGGGTTTCCGGGCTGGGCTTGTTGTCGCGGTAGTCGACGAAGGTGTACGGCACGCCGAAGCGGTCCAGCCACTTGGTCGCCTTCTTGCAGGTATCGCAGTTCTTCAAACCGTGGACAGTGGTGCTCATGGCCATCTGTGATGCAGGAAAACAGAGGGCCAGAATCTCACAACAGGCGCTCGGACACGACCCGGAACGGCAACGATGGCAGGCGCAGGGCCAGCCCCTCGGCCAGGTCCACGCCCATCGCCTGCAGGCGCGGGCATTGCAGCTCGCCCTGCAGCTGCAGCGGCTGCAGCTGGATGAAGTCCACCGGCAGATCGATGCGGGTGCTGGCCCAGCGCTGGTCGCAGGTGCGGGCGATGGCCTCGTCCTGGCAGGTCAGGAAACGCAGCAGGTCCGGATGCCCGCCGAAAGCGGCGGTCCATGCATCAGCCTCCACACCTTCGGCCGCGCGCCACTGCAGGTGCAGGCCCGGGGCACTGCCCTGCCCGCCTTCGATCAGGGTGTGCCCACCGCCATCGTCGCGCACCGCATGCTCGAAGCGCCTGGAAAGATGCGGCTGCATGGCATCGCTGAACGCACGCGCGCCGGCCACGAAGGCCAGCCGGTCCATCACGTTGCGGTCGAACAGCACCACCGGCGTTCCCTGCGGAGCGTCATCGCGGCGCAGGTACCAGCGCCAGTTGCTCTGCCGTGGCGACGGCATCAGCGCACGCAGCGGCCCGGCCGCACGCGGGCCGAAGTGGCCGTGGCGGTAGCTGAGGATGGTGTAGGGCGTGCGCCCTTCATGGATGACGTAATGGTGGCCGGGCGGCGGCGGCGGCGCGTGCCGCACATCCACCCACCAGCTCACGTAGACCACATCGCGCACATCACTGGCCAGCATCGGCATCGGCCAGCGCCGCGACAGCGCGCGGCGCAGCCAGGTCCACCGGGGGGCATGCAACAGGCGCGGCAGCACCCGTCCGAACAGGCTGTCGGACGGATGCCGGTAGATCGCCGACGGCGCCAGGTCCTCCGGCGCAGTCGCCTTCAATCGGCCAGGCCGCGCAGCAGGTCGTTCACGCTGGTCTTGCTGCGGGTCCTGGCATCGACCTGCTTGACGATCACCGCGCAGTACAGCGAGTGGGTGCCGTCCTTGCTCGGCAGCGAGCCGGACACCACCACGCTGTACGGCGGGATGTAGCCGTAGGTGAACTCGCCGGTGGCGCGGTTGTAGATGCGGGTGCTCTGGCTGAGGAACACGCCCATGCCGATCACGCTGTGGTGGCCGACGACCACGCCTTCCACCACTTCCGAACGCGCACCGATGAAGCAGTGGTCTTCGATGATGGTCGGGCTGGCCTGCAACGGCTCAAGCACGCCGCCGATGCCGGCGCCGCCGGACAGGTGGCAGTGCTGGCCGATCTGCGCGCAGGAACCGACGGTGGCCCAGGTGTCGACCATGGTGCCTTCGCCGACGTAGGCGCCGATGTTGGTGAAGCTCGGCATCAGCACCACGTCCTTGCCGAAGTACGTGCCGCGACGGGCGATCGCACCCGGCACCACGCGCACGCCGGCGCGACGGAACTTCGCTTCGTCATAGCCGGCGAAGCGCGACTCGACCTTGTCCCAGAACGGCGCCGGGCGCGCGTCGACCATGGCCATGTCGTTGACACGGAAGTACAGCAGCACGGCCTTCTTCAGCCACTCGTTGACCTTCCAGCCACCGTGGCCGTCCGGCTCGGCGACGCGGAATTCGCCCGTTTCCAGCCCATCGATCACGCGGTTGACCAGCGGACGGGTGGACCCTTCCAGCTCGTGCAGGGTCAGCGTGGCGCGGCGCTCGAAAGCACTTTCGATGCCGAACTTCAGCTCTTCCACGCCCGGCACCGGTGGCTTGCGCAGCGACTTGCGGGCGATGGTTTCGGCGCGTGCAGCTTCGGCGCTCTTGGCCGGGGCCTTCTTCGCGACCGGCTTCTTCACAACAGCAGCCTTCTTCACCGGTGCCTTGGCCGGGGCGGCCTTCTTCGGTGCGGCAGTCTTCTTCGCCGCTGCGCTCTTGGCGGTCGCAGCAGTCTTTTTCACGGGCTTGGTGGCCATCAGGTGGGGTCTCCGGCGTTTCGATCAGGGTCCAGGCAGGCCAGCATTGCGTCATGCAGCTGCTGCCGGGCGGGTTCGGTCAGGGGGAGGTCGTGTTCGTCACTGATCACGAAGGTGTCTTCGGCGCGTTCGCCGAACGTGGCAATGCGCGCGTCATGCACGCGCAGGCGCTGGTTGCGCAGCACGAACGCCACGTCGGCCAGCAGGCCCGGGCGGTCGGGGGCGACCAGGGCGAATCGGGTCGCGCCGGGTTCATCGCGGAACTCGATGCGCGGGGCGAAACGGAAGTGGCGCAGCTGCCGGGGCACCACTCGCCGCGACGGGCGCAGCAGGGTCAGGTCGCCACCCAGCGCTTCGCGCAGCGCGGCCTCCAGGTTGGCGCTGCTGCCATCTGCGAAGGTGTCGGCCGGGCTCACTTCGAAGGTATCGAAAATGGTGTCCGACGGGCCATCCAGCACGCGTGCGCGATGGATGCCATAGCCCTTGCGGTCCAGGGTCATCACGATCGCAGCGAACAGGCCATCGCGGTCGGGCGAGTGCACGAATACTTCCAGCGCGGGGTCGTCCACGCTGATCCGGCGCACTTTCACCAGGGTGTGGCCCTGCTTGATCGGCACCAGCGCCGAGGCCTGCCAGGCCAGCTGTTCCGGGCGCAGGCGCATGAAACCCTCGTCGGGCATCACCGCGAACTGGCGATCGATGGTGGCATCGTCGTAGCCCTGCTCGCGCACCAGCGCGCGTACGCTGTCACGCGCCTCGGCCACGCGTTCGGCGGCCGGCATCGGGTGCTCCAGCCCATCGCGCAGCGCGCGGCGGGTGGCGAAGTACAGATCGGCCAGCAACCGGTCTTTCCATGCGTTCCACAGCTTGGGGCTGGTGCCGGCGATGTCGGCGCAGGTCAGCAGGTACAGGTAGTCCAGGCGGTCGCGGCTGCCGACCAGAGTGGCGAAGCGATGGATCACCACCGGATCGGCGATGTCCTGCTTCTGCGCGGTCACCGACATGCGCAGGTGCTGCTCCACCAGCCAGGCCACCAGTTCGGTATCGCTGCCGCTCAGCGCATGGGCGTGGCAGAACGCACGCGCGTCCACCGCCCCCAGTTCGGAATGGTCGCCGCCACGGCCCTTGGCGATGTCATGGAACAGCCCGGCCAGCAGCAGAAGTTCGGGCTTGCGCAGGCGCGGCCAGACTTCGTGGGCGATCGAGAAACGTTCGTCGGCACGGCTGCTGGCGAACAGGCCGATGTTGCGCAGGACCATCAGCGTGTGCTGGTCGACCGTGTAGACATGGAACAGATCGAACTGCATGCGCCCACTGACCTGGGCGAAGGCGGGAATCCACTGCCCGAGCACACCCAGCCGCGCCATGCGTGACAGCGTGTCGACCGGACGCTGGCCGCGCAGCAGGGCCATGAACTGTTCGCGGGCATTGGCATCGGCGCGGTCGTAGGCCGGCAGCAGCGGCAGCGCCTCGGCCAGCGCACGCGCGGTCAGCGAATGCAGGCCGCGGATCTGCGGGTTGTTGGCCCAGCTTGCGAACAGGGCGAAGACCTGGCCGACGTCACCGCACGGCCACTCGGCATCATTGGCGGCCAGGTAGCCGCGGCGCAGCGAAAAGCCCACGGTCAACGGTTCCGGCTGCGCCTCGCCGTCGAACTGCTCCTCGAAGCGCTGCAGCAGGCGGTCGCTGATCCGGCGCACCACCAGGGCGGCACGGTAGAAGCCCTGCATCATCTTTTCGACGCCCAGGTTCTCGGCGTCGTCTTCGAAGCCCAGGCGTGCGGCCAGGGTCTTCTGGTAATCAAAGCGCAGGCGCTCTTCCGGGCGGCGCGCCACCAGGTGCAGGCCGAAACGCAGGCGTGCCAGCACCGCGCGCTCGCGCTTCAGTGCGGCCGCTTCATCGGCGCCCAGATGGCCCAGTCCAACCAGCGCTTCCAGGTCACGCACGCCGAACGCACGCAGCGCCATCCAGCCCAGCGTGTTGAGGTCGCGCAGGCCACCGGGGCCGTCCTTCAGGTCCGGCTCCAGGTTGTCGGCGGTATCGCCGAAGCGCTGGTGGCGGTTGCGCAGCTCCTCCAGCTTGGCCAGGAAGAAGGTGCGTGCCGGCCACGGCTCGCGGTCATCGATGGCCCCGCGCAGCGCGCGCCGGGCCGCATCGTCGGCCACGATCGGGCGCGCTTCGATCAGTGCGGTCAGCACGGTCTGGTCGGCGGCAGCCTCACGGCACTGCGCCGCCGAACGCACGGCATGGCTGACCGCCAGGCCGCAGTCCCACAGCAGCGCGAACAGGCGCGACAGGCCGGCCTCATGGGCCAGCTGCGCAGGCGGATCGCCGAACACCAGCAGGTCGATATCAGAGCGCGGGAACAGCTCACCGCGGCCATAGCCCCCCACCGCGAACACCGACAACCCGCTGCCGGCCGGCACGCAGCGCTGCCAGGCCAGGCGGATCAGGTGGTCGGCGGCGCGCGCGCGCAGCGCGATCAGGCGCTCGATGTTGTCGCCCTGGTCGAAGCGGCGGTACAGGCGCGCATCGGCCTGCTGCAGCGCCTGCCGTGCGGCAGACGCCCATTCTGGATCCTCGAGCGAATCGGCCGGCGCGTCCAGCAGTGAACCCGCCGGCAGCATCGTCAGGAGACCTGCGATTCGCCCGGCGACAGGGTCAGCACATCCACGCCGGTCTCGGTGACCGCGACCATGTGCTCCCACTGCGCCGACAGCTTGCGGTCCTTGGTCACCACGGTCCAGCCGTCCGGCAGCACCTTGTTGTAGCGGGTGCCCTCGTTGATCATCGGCTCGATGGTGAAGGTCATGCCCGGCTGCAGCACCAGGCCCTGGCCCGGGCGGCCGTAATGCACCACCTGCGGCTCATCGTGGTAGACCTTGCCGATGCCGTGGCCGCAGTACTCACGCACCACGCTGAAACGCTCGCCTTCGGCATAGCTCTGGATGGCATGGCCGATGTCGCCCAGGGTCGCACCCGGACGCACCGCGCGGATGCCGCGCCACATCGCTTCGTAGGTGGCTTCGACCAGGCGGCGGGCCATCACCGACGGCGTGCCGACGAAGTACATGCGGCTGGTATCGCCGTGCCAGCCGTCCTTGATGACGGTGACGTCGATGTTGATGATGTCGCCGTCCTTGAGCACCTTCCCTTCGCTGGGGATGCCGTGGCAGATGACATTGTTGACCGAAGTGCACACGCTCTTGGGGAAGCCGCGGTAGCCGACGTTGGCCGGCGTGGCGCCCTGCACGTTCACGATGTGGTCGTGGCAGATGCGGTCCAGCTCCTCGGTGGTGACACCGGGCTTGACATGGGGGGTGACGATGTCGAGCACTTCGCTGGCCAGGCGGCCGGCGATGCGCATCGCCTCGATTTCCTGCGGGGTTTTCAGATTCACGCTCATGGCACCCATTATCGCTGATCCGGCCACAATCTGAACGAACGCCACCCAACTGGGCGAACTGACGATGCACGGATCCGGCAAGGACCGTGAAAACGTGACCCAACCCGCGCTTTGTCCGACGCAAACATCACTGGATACAGACACTTACCCACCCTAGGCTGAACGGGACCGTCGTCAACGCGGCTCAGAACGTGCCGCACCGTCCTGTTCAACAGACCCACGGGTCAGGGAGGTTGTACATGCGATCTGCAGTCCGTTCCCCGCTCACCTGGGCCGTGGCCCTGCTTCTGGCCGGCCCCGCAACGGCTGCCGACACCACGACGTTCAACGTCACTCTGATCGTCACCAAGGCCTGCACGATCACCGCAGCCGCGGCCACCAACGTCGACTTCGGCACGGCCGCGTCGACCACCGCCACCCCGACCCTGGGCCAGGGCTCGGTCACGGCGCAGTGCTCGGCACTGACCCCGTACACGATCTCGCTCAATGCCGGCGCCAATGCGGGCACCGCCAACGACGTGACCACCCGGCGGATGAAGAACACCAATGCCGCGGTGACGGCCAACAACTATGTCGGCTACCAGCTCTACCAGGACGCGGCGCGCACCCTGGTGTGGGGCGCCACTTCGGGCACCAACACCCAGGCCGGTATCGGCACGGGCCTGGCGGTTCCCTACCAGGTGTATGGCCAGATCACCAACCTGAGCACCAACAACGCCGCGGCCGGTAATTACCTGGACACGGTCACCGCAACGATCACCTATTGATGGGGTGGCATCGGATGGCCCTTCCCCGCCCGTGGCTCGCCACTGGGGTGGCGCTGCTGCTCGGCCTCGCACTGTCGGCCACCGCGGCGGCGGCCACCAGCATGCAGGTGGCGCCCACCAGCCTGCAGATGGATCCACGCCAGCGCGCCGCCGAACTGTGGCTGACCAACAGTGGTGCGTCACCGGTGAAGGTGCAGGTGCGGGTCTACCGCTGGAGCCAGCAGGACGGCGAGGAGCAGCTGCTGCCCACCACCGACCTGATGGCCACCCCCCCGATGAAGGAAATGGCGGCCGGCCAGCAACAGCTGATCCGGGTGATGCGTACCGACCCGCAGCCCCCCGCCAGCCAGCAGTACTACCGCCTGATCGTCGACGAGGTGCCGGACCTGGCTACCCGCGCCGAAGGCATGCAGTTCGTCCTCCGTTATTCCATCCCGGTGTTCATCCAGCCCGGCGGTGGCGGCACGCTGGCCCCGCAGCTGCAGGCCCGGCTGGTGCGGCTGGACGATGGCCGCAACGGAGTGGAAATCGGCAACAGCGGCAACAGCTATGCGCAGATCGCCGACCTGGCGCTGGGCAGCGCCAAGCGGCCGCGCATCATCCACCCGGGGCTGCTCGGCTACGTGCTGCCCGGGCAGGTGATGCGCTGGCCGCTGGAACGCACGGCGATCGACCGCGACAACGACGAGATCACGGCCAAGCTCAATGGCGAGTCCGCGCAGACACCGCTACCGCCCCCACAGGCTCGCTGAGGCCCTGGTGAGCGCGCTGCTGGGTGCGGCACTGGCTCCCGCGGCAACGCTTGCCGCCGATGTCTCCGGGGTGTCTGCCGATGCCATCCTGCCGGCACCGACCCCGCTCACCGCCACCCAGACCCTGTATCTGGACGTGCTGCTGAACAGCACGCCGCGCGGGCTGCTGCCCTTCGTTGAAGACCGTGGCCGCCTGCAGGCCCGCCCCGAGGTGCTGCGCCAGCTCGGCTTCAACGCCACCGGCCAAGCGCCGGTTTTCCTGGACCAGCTCGACGGCGTGGTGGTGCGCTATGACGCCGGCCTGCAGACCCTCGCGCTGGACGTGCCACTGGACCAGCTGACCCTGCCGACCACAGTGCTCAGCCGCCCGCAGGTGAATGCGCCCAGCGGCAAGGCCTCGCCCGGCGTGCTGTTCAACTACGACGTGTACGGCAGCCGCGTCGACGATCTGGCCAATCTGAGCGTGGCCTCGGAAATGCGCATCTTCGGGCTCGGCAACGGCACGTTCGAGAACACCACCATCAGCCGTCGCTACCAGCAGGCCGAGGATCGCCACTGGCGCAGCGAGAGCGTGCGCCTGGACACGCGCTGGACCCTGGATTTCCCGGAGCAGGCGCTGACCCTGGAAGTGGGTGATTTCTACAGCGGCTACGTCGACTGGTCACGACCGGTGCGCCTGGGCGGCATCCAGATCGGCCGCAACTATGGGCTGCAGCCTTACCGCGTGCTGACCCCGACCCCATCGTTCCTCGGCCAGGCTGTGGTGCCCTCCACCGTCGAGCTCTACGTGGACGGCCTGCGTCAGTACAGCGGCCAGGTCCCGATCGGCCCGTTCCAGCTGGCTGCGCAGCCGGGCATCAGCGGCACCGGCAGCGCGCAGGTGGTGGTGACCGATGCGTTCGGCCGCATGCAGACGCTGGACTTCAGCTTCTATGGCACCCAGCAGCTGCTGGCCAAAGGCCTCTCGGACTGGTCGCTGGGCGTGGGCCGGCTGCGCGAGCAGTTCGGCGAGCGCTCCTTCGCCTACGACGACCGTACCGTGGCAAGCGCCAACTGGCGCGGCGGCATCAGCGACCGCTTCACCGGCGAGATCCATGCCGAAGGCGGCGCCGGCCTGGCCGAGGCCGGCATGGGCGGCTGGTGGCAGCTGGGCAGCGCCGGCGTGGTCAACCTGGCCTACGCACACAGCCGTTACCAGGGCCTGCAGGGCGGGCAATGGGCGGTGGGTTACAGCTGGAACAACCGCCGTTTCAACTTCAACCTGCGCAGCGTGCGCAGCCACGGCGATTTCCGCGATCTGGGCGCACTGCAGGACAACCTGCCACCCAGCATCAGCGAGCAGGCCACCGTCGGCGTGGACCTGCTGAAACTGGGCACGCTCAGCGCCAGCTACCTGCGGCTGCGCTACCCCGACGGCGACGACAACCGCTATGCCAGCCTGTTCTGGTCCCGCAGCTGGAGCCCGCGCTGGTCGGCCTACCTGTCGGTCAACCAGAACCTGGACAGATCCGAGGACCGCAGCATCTACCTGTCACTGACCGCCAGCCTGGGCAACAACCGCCAGGCCAGCGTGTCCAGCCAGCGCAACGGCGGCACCCAGAGCTGGGTGGCCGATGTCACCCAGCCGGTGCCGGGCGACGGCAGCGCCAGCGGCATCGGCTGGCGCGCCCAGATCCGCCAGGGCGACGACGGCACCGGCGGCCTGGCCGAGGTCGGCATCCTCAACGACGTCGGCCGCTATTCGTTCGGCGCATCACGCCAAGGCGGACTGAACTTCGCCTATGCCAGCGCCAGTGGCAGCCTGGTGTGGATGGACGGGCATACCTTCGCCACGCGCGAAGTCTCCGATGCCTTCGCGGTGGTCAGCACCAGCGGCGTCGGCGGCGTGCCCGTGCGGCTGGAAAACCGGCTGATCGGCGTGACCGACGATCGCGGCCTGCTGCTGGTCAGCCCGCTGCTGTCCTGGCAGCGCAACCGCGTCTCGATCGACACCCTGGACCTGCCGGCCGACATGCGCGCCGACCGCATCGAGGACTGGGTCACGCCGCGCCAGCGGGCCGGTACCGGGGTGACCTTCAAGCTGCGCGCACGGCCGTCGGTGACGCTGATCCTGCAGGACCTGCAGGGCCAACCGCTGGAGGCCGGCAGCGAGGTCCGGCTGCCCGATGGCCGCCAGGCCACGGTGGGCTACGACGGCCTGCTGTACCTGGAAGACGTCAGCCCCGGCACCACGCTGTACGTCACCACCAGCAGCGGCCAGTGCCGTTCCCGCGTGCCGGAGCAGCCGCAGGTGGTGGCCAGCGGCGCGCAGCCGCGCCCGGCCGCCCTGCAATGCATCCCGGAGACCGCGCCATGACCGCCCGCCACCTGCTGCTGGTCCTGCTGCTGCTGGCCGGCCTGGCGGTGGCGGCACCGGCCCGCGCCACCGCGACCTGCGTGGCGACCGCCAATCCGACGCTGCCGTTCGGCACCATCACCAGCCTCGCGGCTGGCCCCGCCACTGCCACGCTGAACATCACCGTCACCTGCAGCACAGCCGCGCTGAGCCTGCTGGCCACCACCGGCGTGCGGGTCTGCGTCGGCATTGGCCCCGGCACCGGAGGCAGCAACTCCGCCTGGCGGACGATGACCACCGGCAGCGCCGACACGATGAATTTCCAGCTCTACAACGACCCAGGCCTCAGCCAGGTCACCGGCCTGGTGCCGCGCGGCACGCCCCCGGCGCAGGAGCTGACCATGAGCTACAACGTGCCAGTGCTGACCGGCGGCAGTGGCGCGCAGAGCACCAGCCTGACGGCGCAGATCCCGGCCAACCAGGCGCTGGCCTCCGGTGCCTACAGCAGCACCTTCAGCGGTGCCAGCGTGGTGCTCACCTGGGCCTGGAACGAAGTCCTGCTCGGCACCGCGACGGTGCCGGCCACGTGCAACGGCGGCGCCACCGGCACCGCCACGGCCAGCGCGGCCTTCAGCTTCACCGCCACCGCCAACGTGCTGCCGCTGTGTGGCAGCTACGTCACCACCGACATGAACTTCGGCAACGTTACCGGCGGCATCCCCGCCAACATCGACCAGACCGCCACCGTGACCCTGACCTGCCTGAAGAACACCGCCTACCAGGTCAGCCTCGACAACGGCCAGAACAACCCAGCCGCCACCAGCACGCGGCGGATGAGCACGACCATCGGTGGCAGCTGGTACTACCTGGGCTACGAGCTGTACCGCGATGCCGCGCGCAGCCAGCGCTGGGGCAACACCCTCACCGTGGACACTGCCAGCGGCACCGGCACCGGCACGGCGCAGCAGCTGATCATCTACGGCCGCGTGCCGCCGATGACGGGACAGCCGCCGGCCGGCACCTACAACGACCGGATCACGGTGACCATCACCTATTGAACCCGCATGCCCTGGACCGCGCTTTTCGTAGCGTCGAGCCATGCTCGACTGCGCCTTTTTCTCTACAGATCCGCCGATCGCGGCCGATACCGCGCTCAGGGATTTCCAGCAGGGCAGACGGCCGGTGGTACGTGCGCTACAGCGATGCTGGCAGCCAGCATGACCGCCCGGGCCGAGCCGGCGACCACCGCCCTGCAGATCCGCCTGGTGGTGGTCGAGGGCTGCGCCACCGCGACCGGCACGACCGACCCCTGCCCGGTCCCCGCCCAGTACAGCGAGGCCCCGGCCCTGCCCTCGCAGGTCCGTGAGCTCGCGCCGCCGACCGGGGACGAAGGCGGCCGCGTGCTGCCCGAACCACCCACGGTCTACTACTGATGCCCGGGCGCCGGCTTCCCGGCCTGCTGGCTCTGCTGCTGGCCCTGCCGGCGGCGGCACTGGAGCTGGTGCCGACCACCCTGCAGCTGCCCGCGGCCGGCGGCCGTACCGAACTGTGGCTGTACAACCCCGGTCCGGGGCCCTGGCGCGGGCGCCTGCAGATCTGGGCCTGGGACCAGCAGACCGGTGCCGAACGGCTGCAGCGCAGCGAGCAGGTCCTGGCCAGTCCTACCCTGATCGACCTGCCCGCCGGCGCCCGCCAGCGGGTCTGGCTGCTGCCACGAACGCCCGCACGGGTCGCCGCCGAACAGGCCTACCGGGTGATGCTGACCCCCGATGACCGCCGGCAGTCGCGCTATTCCCTGCCACTGTTCCGCGGCGGTGATCCCACCGGCGCGCGGGCCCGGCTCTGGGTGGAGAGACGGCCGGCGATGCGGCGCAGCCCCAGCTGAGACTGCATAATGAGGGGCCCCGCCACGCCCGCCTCAGCGACCTCGTGTACGAGGACGCGCAGGGCGAGCCGCACGTGCTGCTGCCCGGTCTCGCCGGGTATGTGCTGGCCGCCCGGGAGCGCCATTGGCAGCTGCCGCCCCGTACCGACAGCTACCGAGGCGGCCGTTTCCTGGCCCGCCTGCAGGATGGACAGGTGCAGGTCCTGCCTGCGCCCGGACGCGCAATTGCAGCGGACGCCGCCGCCGGGCTATAATCGCCGGGATGTCCTGCCGCCCTGTGCGCGGAACACCGTCCACGCCGTACGTCATCGGCGAATCCACACTTGTTGCCCCCATCCGTGCCGGGGTGCTCCGCAAGGAGTTCGGCCACGGAGGCAACAGGGAAGCCCAACCCCGGAACCATCAGCGCTTCCACGCGTCCCGCATACCTATCCCGCGGGCGGAATCGCCGGTTCCCCGTCAGGAGTATTGCAATGCCCCAGGTCACCATGCGTCAGATGCTGGAAGCCGGCGTCCACTTCGGCCACCAGACCCGCTACTGGAACCCCAAGATGGCTCCGTACATCTTCGGCGCCCGCGGCAAGATCCACATCATCAACCTGGAAAAGACCGTCCCGCTGTTCAACGACGCGATGAACTTCATCTCGTCGGTTGCCCAGAAGCGCGGCACCGTCCTGTTCCTGGGCACCAAGCGCAGCGCCCGCGAAACCATCCGTGAAGAAGCCGAGCGTTGCGGCATGCCGTTCATGAACCAGCGTTGGCTGGGCGGCACCCTGACCAACTTCCGTACCGTCAAGCAGTCGGTTGCCCGCCTGAAGGAACTGGAAGCCGGTGAATCCGACGGCACCTTCGAGAAGCTGGTCAAGCACGAAGTGCTGGGCCTGCGTCGCGAGCGCGACAAGCTGGAAGCCTCGCTGGGCGGCATCAAGGACATGAACCGTCTGCCGGACGCCATCTTCGTGATCGACATCGGCCACGAAGACATCGCGATCAAGGAAGCCAAGAAGCTGGGCATCCCGGTCATCGCCGTGGTCGACACCAACTACAACCCGGAACTGGTCGACTACGCGATCCCGGGCAACGACGACGCCATCCGCGCTGTGCAGCTGTACGCCCGCGCCGCTGCCGACGCCGTGCTGGAAGGCAAGGCTGCTGCTCCGCACGCTGCTTCGGTGCGTGAAGAAGAGTTCGCCGACGCCGCTGCTGCCGAAGAAGGCAAGCCGGCCCGTCGCGCACCGGCCAAGAAGGCTGCTGCTGACAAGGGCGAAGCCCAGGCCTGATCCAGGCCCCGGTGGGCGCCCTGCGCCCACCTGTCCTGACCGCTGCCACTGGCGCGGCGACCGGACACTGTCACACGGGCCGGCCACCATGCCGGCCCAACCCCTTTCTTTCGTGAGGTAATCCCGTGGAAATCACTGCTTCCCTGGTCAAGGAACTGCGCGAGCGCACCGGCGCCGGCATGATGGAATGCAAGAAGGCGCTGACCGAAGCCGGCGGCGACATCAACGCCGCTGCTGAAGCCCTGCGCAAGTCGGGCGCCGCCAAAGCCGACAAGAAGGCTGACCGCGTGGCCGCCGAAGGCCGTCTGGGCCTGGCCCAGGACGGCGGCAAGGCCGTGCTGGTCGAGATCAACTCGGAAACCGACTTCGTTGCCAACGACGTCAACTTCAAGAACTTCGTCGATTCCGTCGCCGCTGCCGCCCTGGCATCGGGCGCCGTTGACGCCGAAGCCCTGAAGACCGCCAAGCTGGCCTCCGGCGAAACCGTCGAAGAAGCCCGTGCCACCGCGATCCAGAAGCTGGGTGAAAACATCCAGATCCGTCGCCTGGTCAAGGTCGACACCACCGGCAACGTCGGTGCCTACGTCCACACCAACGGCAAGGTCGGCGTGCTGGTTGACCTGATCGGCGGCGACGTCGAGCTGGCCCGTGGCCTGGCCATGCACGTGGCTGCGCTGAAGCCGCCGCACAACAAGGCTGCCGATGTGCCGGCCGAGTTCGTGGAAAAGGAAAAGGAAATCGAACTGGCCAAGATGTCCGAGAAGGACAAGTCCAAGCCGGCCGACATCCTGGAAAAGATCATCGCCGGCAAGATCAACAAGATCGTCAGCGAAGTGACCCTGTACGGCCAGACCTACGTGCTGGGCGACACCACCGTCGAGCAGGTGGTCAAGGCCGCCGGCGCCGACGTGGCTGGCTTCCAGCTGCTGGTTGTCGGTGAAGGCATCGAGAAGGTGGTTGAAGACTACGCCGCCGAAGTTGCCAAGGCGATGCAGGTCTGATTCCAGCCCACCGGCTGTAAAACGACCAGAAGGAGCCGCGGGAAACCGCGGCTCTTTTTTTTATGCCCATGGGTGTGCACCGCGGGTGCCTGCACTCTCTCTCCGGTAGGTGCGCACTCCCCTCTCCCCGGTAGGTGCGCACCGTTGGTGCGCACATCCAGAGCAAGGATCTTTGCGTTATCCGCCATTCAAGCCGATACTCGACACAGGGGAATACGCAATCGCATAACAGGAACAGAAGTCGCAGACTGTGATGTATCCCTAGGTATTCTTGTCCTAATGGAATTGAACGATCCGACATGCCTCCTGAGCTGACTGCTGCCCTGGCGCTGTGCCGCAACCTGCCCTCGCCTCCCGGTATTGCCCTGCGCATCATCGAACTGGCCCAGGACCCGGAAGCGGACATCGCCACCGCCGCCGACATCATCGCCATCGACATGGCGCTGAGCGCTCGCATGCTGCGCATCGCCAACTCGCCGCTGTATGCCAGCCGGCGCCGCATCGAGAACCTCGGCCAGGCACTGACCATGCTCGGCCTCAACGCCACCATCAGTCTGGCGCTGGGCTTCACCGTCACCCAGGGCCTGACTGGTGGAAGCGGCGCCGACCACGACCTGCGCCAGCGCGCCTGGAAGCGCAGCATCCTCAGCGCCCTGGCCGCCAGCCAGCTGGGCCAGGCCCGCGGCCTGCGCCGGCTGGAAGAGCTGATGCTGGCCGGCCTGCTGCAGGACATGGGCGTGCTGTGCCTGGCCCAGGCTGAATCCGAGCGCTACCTGCCCCTGCTGCGCGAAGCCGGCGGCAACCTGGACCTGCTCGCCCGCGAGCGCAAGGAACTGGGCTGCACCCACGCCGACGTCGGCGCCTGGGTGGCCGAACAGTGGGGCCTGCCGCGCTACCTGGTGGACAGCATCCGCCTGAGCGAGTCCGAGCCCGCCACCGACAACACCTTCCAGGCCTGCGTCCAGCTCTCAGGCGCGGTTGCCGACATCTGGCTGGACGAGGATGCCGACGGCGCGCGCGAACGCGCCCTGCACGAGGTCCACGAGCGCCTGCAGCTGGACAGCGCGCGCTTCGACCAGGTGCTGGCGCGCATCAGCGACGCGCTGCCGGACATCGCCAGCCTGTTCGAGACCGGCCTCAGCTCGCCCTCCCGCGTGCGCGAGCTGATCGACCACGCGCAGGAACTGACCACGCTGCGCAACCTGCGTGAAATGCAGGATGCCGAGCAGGCGCGCCGCCGCGCCGACGAATTCGAGGCGCGGGCAAAGCGCCTGGCCGACCAGGCCCACCGCGACGCCCTCACCGGCGTGCTCAACCGCCGCCAGCTGGAAACCGTGCTCGACCAGGAGTTCCAGCGCGCCGGCCGGCAGGGCTGGCCGCTGTCGGTGGCCTTCATCGACCTGGACGATTTCAAGAAGATCAACGATGCCCACGGCCACCTGACCGGTGACGAGGTGCTGCGCGTGTTCGCCAACAAGCTGCAGGGCCAGCTGCGCAACAGCGACACCGTGGCCCGCTTCGGCGGCGAGGAATTCGTCGCACTGCTGCCCAACACCAGCGAAGCAGTGGCCCTGGACGTGATCCGCCGCGTGCTGGCCAGCATCGTCTCCACCCCGATGGTCGAACTGGAGGGCGGGCCGCTGTTCGTGACCTTCTCCGCTGGCGTGGCCACCCAGGGTGGTTACGAGCGCTTTGCCGGCGTGCAGGACCTGCTGCGGGCGGCCGATGACGTGCTGTACCGCTCCAAGAACCTGGGCCGTAACCGCGTCATCGCGCGCTCCCCCGGCGAACTGGGGCATGATGAGCTGTCTGCCACCGCAGGCGCCGAACTGGGTTGAACCCGCTGCCCCGGCTGAACGGGGCAGTGCAGCCTTCTGCGCCGCAGTGCACAAAATGCTTTGGCCGCGCGCCGCATGCGCGTAGAATCCCCCGCGATTTCCACGCTCACGAGGTCCATATGTCCAAGCTCGCCTATCGCCGCATCCTTCTGAAACTGTCCGGGGAGGCGCTGATGGGAGATGAGGACTACGGCATCGACCCGAAGATCATCAACCGCCTGGCCCGTGAAGTGATCGAGGCCCAGCAGGCGGGCGCCGAAGTAGCGCTGGTGATCGGCGGCGGCAACATCTTCCGCGGCGCCGGCCTGGCCGCAGGCGGCATGGACCGCGTCACCGGCGACCAGATGGGCATGCTGGCCACGGTCATCAACGCCCTGGCCATGCAGGACGCGCTGGAGAAGCTCGGCGCCAAGGCCCGCGTGATGAGCGCCATCAAGATCAACGACGTGTGCGAGGACTACATCCGCCGCCGCGCCATCCGCCACCTGGAAAAGGGCCGCCTGGTGATCTTCGCCGCCGGCGTCGGCAGCCCGTTCTTCACCACCGACTCGGGCGCCGCCCTGCGCGCGATCGAGATCGGCGCGGACCTGCTGCTGAAGGCCACCAAGGTCGATGGCGTGTACGACAAGGACCCGAACAAGCACAGCGATGCGGTCCGCTTCGACAGCCTGAGCTACGACGAAGTGATCCGCCGCGGCCTGGAAGTCATGGATACCGCGGCCTTCGCCCTGGCCCGTGACAGCGACCTGCCGATGCGCGTGTTCGACATGGGCCAGCCGGGCGAGCTGCTGAAGATCCTCGGCGGCGCCAACATCGGCACCCTGGTCCAGGGCCGCGATCCGGCCTGAGCCTGAGCGGCAGGCGTGCTGCGGGCCGATCCAGGCCCGTCAGCGTCCCGTATTCGCCTATAATCGCCCGATTCCAGTTACATCCAGGACCCGGGCGATGCTCAACGACATCAAGAACAACGCGCAGACGCGCATGGCCAAGAGCATCGACGCTCTGAAGCACACCCTCACCTCGATCCGCACCGGGCGTGCCACTCCCGCCCTGCTGGACCGCGTCACGGTCAATGCCTACGGCAACGCCAGCACCCCGCTGAACCAGGTCGCGTCGATCTCCAACGCCGATGCCCACTCGCTGCTGGTCACGCCCTTCGACAAGAGCATGATCAAGGAAATCGAGAAGGGCCTGTACAACCACGAGTTCACCCCGAACACGCTGGGCGCGGCCATCCGCATCAACATGCCGCCGCCGACCGAAGAGCGCCGCAAGGAGTTGGCCAAGCAGGTGCAGAAGGAAGGCGAAGGCGCCAAGATCGCCATCCGCAACATCCGCCAGGACGCCAACAAGGAAGTGGCCAAGCTGGTCAAGGACAAGGCGATCAGCGAAGACGAGAAGAAGCGCGGCGAAGACGACATCCAGAAGCTGACTGACAGCAGCATCAAGGACGTCGACAAGGTCGTCGCCGACAAGGAAAAGGAACTGTTGTCGGTCTGAAGTCGATGCCTTCAGTCCCGCCTCCGTTGCCGGCCGCCCTGCCCCGCCACGTCGCCATCATCATGGATGGCAACGGGCGCTGGGCACAGCAGCGCCGCCGCCCGCGCGTGATCGGCCACCGTGCCGGCGCGCGCGCGGTCAACCGCACCATCGACCGTTGCCTTGAACTGGGCATTCCGGCGCTGACCCTGTTCGCGTTCTCCAGCGAGAACTGGGGCCGCCCGCAGGAAGAAGTCGATGCCCTGATGAAGCTGTTCCTCGGCGCCCTCGACCGTGAAGTGGACGAGCTGCATCGCCGTGGCGTGCGCGTGCGCTTCATCGGCGAACGCGAGCGTTTCGGCGCCGGGCTGGTCAGCCGCATGCAGCTGGCCGAACAGCGCACCGCCGACAATACCACGCTGACCCTGTCGATCGCCGCCAGCTACGGTGGCCGCCAGGACATCGCCCGCGCCGCCCGTGCGCTGGCCGCGGAAGTGGCTGCCGGCCGCCTGCTGCCCGAGCAGATCGACGAATCACTGCTGGGCCGCCAGGTCGCCCTGGCAGACCTGCCGCCGCCGGACCTGTTCATCCGCACCGGTGGCGATACCCGCATCAGCAACTTCCTGCTGTGGCAGCTGGCATATACCGAGCTGTGGTTCACCGAGGCATTGTGGCCGGACTTTGATTCCGGGCAGCTGCAGCAGGCGCTGGACGCCTACGCCAGCCGTGAACGCCGCTTCGGCCTGACCAGCGCCCAGATCGCCGCCCTGGCCACCGAGACGCCCAGCCCATGACCAAGACCCGAGTTCTCGCCGCGCTGATCATGGCGCCGGTGGCCATTGCCGCGATCCTGCTGCTGCCTACCCAGTGGCTGGCTGCCGCCGCCGCCGCCGTGTTCCTGATCGGCCTGTGGGAATGGCTGAAGCTGGCCGGCATCGAAGATACCCTCGCCCGTACCGTGCTGCTGGTGCTGAACCTGCTGCTGATGGTGCTGATGGTCTGGGCCGATGGCAGTTCGCTGGTGCTGTTCCAGCTGGCGACCCTGGTTGGCGTGGCCTGGTGGCTGGCCGCCCTGGTCTGGCTGCGCTTCTTCACCTTCGGCGCGCAGCCGGGCAGTCCCGCCCGCATCTTCAAGCTGCTGGCCGGCACCCTCGCCATCGTCCCGGCTTGGGCCTCGCTGGTGCTGATCCATGCCGGCGGCGATCCGCCCGGCCACAACGGCCACCTGTGGCTGCTGGCCGCGCTGGCGCTGGTGTGGGCCGCCGATTCGGGCGCCTATTTCGCCGGCCGCCACTTCGGCAGGCACAAGCTGGCCCCGCGCATCAGTCCCAACAAGACCTGGGAAGGCCTGTTCGGCGGCCTGCTGGCCGGTGTTGCCGTGGCCGTCGGCCTGGGCTGGCTGGCCGGCGTGGACGTCGCGCACCTGCCGGGCCTGCTGGTCACCTCGGTGGTGGCCGTGTTCGCCTCGGTGCTGGGCGACCTGTACGAAAGCCTGATCAAGCGCCATGCCGGCGCCAAGGACTCGGGCCACCTCATTCCTGGCCACGGCGGCGTGCTGGACCGCGTCGACGGTGTGCTGGCTGCCCTGCCGGTGTTCGCGCTGGGCAAGGAAATCTTCGGATTCTGACCATGGATGCTGTTGCAGACCTGCGCCGGGTCGCCGTATTCGGCGCCACCGGCTCGATTGGCGCCTCCACGCTGGACGTGATCGCCCGCCACCCGCAGCGCTATCAGGCCACCGTGCTCGCCGCCGGAAGCCAGGTGCAAGCGCTGCTGGCGCTGTGCCGCCAGCACCGGCCCGCACATGCGGTCATCGCCGACGAGAGCCTGTACGCCGAGCTGCGCGACGGCCTGCGCGACGCCGGCCTGGCCACCGAGGCCCACGCCGGCGCCGCCGCACTGGACCAGCTGGCCGCCAGCGATGCGTGCGACACCGTGGTGGCCGCCATCGTCGGTGCCGCCGGGCTGTCCTCGACCCTGGCCGCCGCTGCTGCCGGCAAGCGCATCCTGCTGGCCAACAAGGAATCGCTGGTGCTGGCCGGCGAACTGCTGACCCGCACCGCCGAGCGTGCCGGCGCCGAGATCATCCCGATCGACAGCGAGCACAGCGCGATCTTCCAGTGCCTGCGCTCGCGCGATGCCAGCCTGGACGGGGCCGGCGTGCGCCGGATCCTGCTGACCGCCTCGGGCGGCCCGTTCCGTGGCCGCAGCCGTGCCGAACTGGAACAGGTGACCCAGGCCCAGGCCGTTGCCCACCCGAAGTGGTCCATGGGCCCGAAGATCTCGGTCGATTCGGCGACGTTGATGAACAAGGGCCTGGAAGTGATCGAGGCGCACCACCTGTTCAAGGTGCCCGGCGAGCGCATCGAGGTGCTGGTCCACCCGCAGAGCCTGGTCCATTCGCTGGTCGAGTTCGTCGACGGCTCGACCCTCGCCCAGCTGGGCCTGCCGGACATGCGCACCACCCTGGCCGTGGGCCTGGGCTGGCCGCAGCGCATCGAATCGGGCGTGTCCGGGCTGGACCTGCTGGCCCAGGGCCGGCTCGATTTCGAAGCCCCTGACACCGAGGCCTTCCCGTGCCTGGCCTTGGCCTGGCAGGCGATGCAGGCCGGCGGCACCGCTCCGGCGGTGCTGAACGCGGCCAATGAAGAGGCTGTTTCAGCGTTTCTTCAGGGCCGGATCGGTTTCCTGAGCATTCCCGCGCTGGTTGCTAACGCTCTTTCAACACTGCCGACCGAAGCAGCCGATACACTGGACGGCCTGTTGTCCGCCGACCAGCGGGCCCGCCAGTTGACCCTGAACGCCATCGACGCCGCCTGAACGCCACGCCCCTATCGCATGACGCCGCTGCCATTGCCCGCCACCGTGAGCCTGCATGACTGACTTCATCGGATCGGTCTGGTGGATGATCGTCAGCCTCGGGCTGCTGGTCACCTTCCACGAGTTCGGGCACTACGCGGTGGGCCGCATCTGTGGGGTGAAGGTGCTGCGCTTCTCGGTCGGCTTCGGCCGCCCGCTGTGGTCGCGCCGCGACAAGCACGGCACCGAGTTCGCCATCGCCGCCCTGCCGCTGGGCGGGTACGTGAAATTCCTCGACGAGCGCGAGGTCGAGGTGCACCCGCATGAGCGCGGGCAGGCCTTCAACCACAAGACCGTCTGGCAGCGCATCGCGATCGTTGCCGCCGGCCCCGTCGCCAACCTGCTGCTGTGCATCTTGCTGCTGTGGGCGATGTTCGTGATCGGCAAGCAGGATTATTCGGCCACCATCGGCCGTACCACCGGCATCGCCGCCAGCGCCGGCCTGGCCAGCGGCGACCGCGTGCTGCGCGTGGACGACCGCGACGTGGTCACCCTGGGCGATGCCAGCATGGCCCTGACCGCGGCGGCGATGGACCGGCGTGACGTGACCCTGGAGGTGCTGGACAGCAGCGAGCAGGTGCGCAAGCGCACGCTGCCGCTGTCGCAGCTGCCGGCCGGCTTCGATGAACGCCGCGTGCCGAGTCTGGCTGGCCTGCAGTGGCAGGCATCGCTGCAGCCGGCGCAGGTGGACAGCCTGACCGCCGATTCGGCCGTGGCCGGCCTGCTGCAGCCGGGTGACCTGATCGTGGCCATCGACGGCCAGCGCATCGAAGGCGCCGACCAGGTCAGCGCGCAGATCCAGGAACTGGGCCGCCGTGGTGGCCCGGGGATGATCGAAGTGCTGCGCGGTGGCGAGCGCCTGGCGCTGGAAGTGACCCCGCGCGCGGGCAAGGACGGCCAGGGCAAGCCGGTCTGGCAGATCGGCGTGGGCTTCTCCGGCGCGTTCAGCCCCGCCTACGACACCCTGATGCGGTACGGGCCGCTCGATGCGGTGACCGTGGCCGTGCGCGAAACAGGCCGCCTGGCCTCCGATTCGCTGGGCATGATGGCCCGCATCGTCACCGGCAAAGCCTCGCTGCAGAACGTTTCCGGCCCGGTCACCATTGCCCGCGTGGCCAATGTTTCGGCCAAACGCGGCCTCGATTGGTTCCTGCAGTTCCTTGCGCTGCTGTCGCTGAGCCTGTGCATCATCAACCTGCTGCCGATTCCCATCTTGGACGGCGGGCACCTGCTGTATTACCTTATCGAGTTGGTCAAGGGCAGCCCGCTGAGCGAGCGTGCCATCGCCGCAGGTCAGTACATCGGCCTTGCGTTGCTGGCCGGGCTGATGGGGCTGGCGTTCTACAACGACATCCTCGGCCTGGTCCCGCGATGAACTTTTCCACGTTTTTGGCGTCTACAGCGCCGGCATCCCGTACCAATGAAATCGACCTTCCTACCGGACGTGACATGACGCGACTCCCCAATCGCCGCCTGCTGGCCCTCGCCCTCGCCGCCGTCACCGGCGCTCCCGCCCTGGCCCAGGCAGCCGAGCCCTTCACTGTCAGCGACATCCGCGTCGACGGCCTGCAGCGCATCAGTTCGGGTACGGTGTTCACCTACCTGCCGGTGGAACGTGGCGAGACGGTCACCGACAGCAAGGTCGACGAGACCATCCGCGCCCTCTACAAGACCGGCTTCTTCGAAGACGTGCAGCTGGATCGCCAGGGCAACATCCTGGTCGTGACCGTCAAGGAACGCCCGGCGATCAACAAGCTGACCGTGACCGGCAACAAGGACATCAAGTCCGACCAGCTGCTCAAGGGCCTGTCCGACATCGGCCTGACCGAGGGCGGCACCTTCGACCGCCTGAGCCTGGACCGCGTGACGCAGGAACTGCGCCGCCAGTACAACGACCGTGGCAAGTACAACGTCGAGATCACCCCGACAGTGAGCCCGCTGGACCGCAACCGCGTGGACATCGCCATCGCGATCAAGGAAGGCAAGGCCGCCAAGATCCAGCACGTCAACCTGGTCGGTACCGAGAAGTACGACAGCCAGGACATCCTGGAAACCTGGGAATCCAAGGAGCACAACTGGGCGTCGTGGTACCGCCGCGATGACCAGTACTCCAAGGAAAAGCTGTCCGGCGACCTGGAAAAGCTGAACTCCTGGTACCTGGACCGCGGCTACGTCGACTTCAGCATCGACTCGACCCAGGTCTCGATCAGCCCGGACAAGCGCGACATGTTCGTGACGGCCGGCGTGACCGAAGGCAACCAGTACAAGATTTCCGAGATCAAGGTCAGCGGTGACACCGTCCTGCCGCAGGAAGATGTCGAGCGCATGGTCGTGCAGCGCGCCGGCGACACGTTCTCGCGTGCGCTGCTGGAGTTCAGCTCCGACGCGATCACCAATTCGCTGTCCAACATCGGCTACGCGTTCGCCAAGGTGAACCCGATCCCGACCACCAACCGTGCCGAACAGACCGTTGCGGTGAACATGCAGGTCGTCCCCGGCCCGCGCGTGTCGGTGCGCCGCATCATCTTCAAGGGCAACACCCGCACCTCCGACGAAGTGATGCGTCGCGAAATGCGCCAGTTCGAGAACAGCTGGTACTCACAGGCTGCGATCGACCGTTCCAAGATCCGCCTGCAGCGCCTGGGCTACTTCGAGTCGGTGGACGTTGAAACCCCGCCGGTCAGTGGCAGCAACGACCAGGTCGACGTGGTCTACAACGTCAAGGAAACCACCTCGGGCAGCTTCGTGTTCGGCCTGGGCTACTCGCAGTCCTACGGCATGACCACCTCGGTGCAGCTGTCGCAGAACAACTTCCTCGGCGGCGGCAACCGGGTGTCGGTGGAAGCCTCGCGCAGCAGCTACCTGCAGCGCTACGGCTTCAGCTACACCAACCCGTACTTCACCGATGATGGCGTGTCGCTGGGCTACAACCTGTCCTGGCGCGAACTGGATTACTCCGACTTCAACACCGCGCAGTACAACAGCACCAATGGTTCGGCGCAGGTGGTGTTCGGCGTGCCGCTGACCGAGACCGACAGCGTTTCGTTGATGTTCGGCATCGACAGCAACCAGATCACGACCTATCCGGGGTCCACCCCGCAGTCGATCATTGACTACATCAACGCCATCGGCACCAAGACGTTCCACGCGTGGCGCACCGAGCTGGGCTGGGCGCGGGATTCGCGCAACGACTACTTCATGCCGACCCGCGGTACCTACCAGCGCATCGGCCTGGAAACCACGCTGCCGGGTTCGACCGTCGAGTACTTCAAGCTGAACTACCAGATCAGCAAGTACTGGCCGATCATCCCGTCGCTGGTGATCAACACCCGTGCGGAAATCGGCTACGGCGACAGCTACGGCAAGGATTACACCCGCAACATCTGCTACACCGCGCCGACCACCGACAACCCGAATCCGACCCAGACCGTGGACTGCACCCCGGCCTCGTCGGATTACGTCAAGACGGTGACTGCCACCGGCCTGCCGTTCTACGAGAACTTCTACGCCGGCGGCACGAATTCGGTGCGCGGCTTCGAAGACAACACCCTCGGTCCGCGCGAGGTGACCTCGGGTTACCCGAACGGCCAGCCGCTGGGTGGCTCGGTGAAGACCGTCGGTTCGGTGGAAGCGTACTTCCCGCGTCTGTTCGACAGCCCGTCCGCCCGCGTGTCGGCCTTCGTCGACTTCGGCAACGTCTACAACGGCACCAGCAACTTCAAGGCCAACGAACTGCGCGTGTCCACCGGTGTGGCCCTGCTGTGGCGCGCCCCGGTCGGCCCGATCTCGATCAGCTATGCGTTCCCGCTGAAGAAGAAGGACGGCGACGAAATCGAGCGCCTGCAATTTACGTTTGGTGGCCAGTTCTAACTGGCCCCCAAACGTTCCCACGGTTTGCGATGCAAACCGCGGGGCCTATCCTGCTCCCTATCCCCCGCGCCGTTACGCATGCCATCCGTGGCATGCGCCCTTCGGGCCGTTGCGTAGCAACGTTGGGAATCGCTCCTGCGATTCCCAGGGGCGCGCCCCCCTTAACAGAAGGGGGGCTCTCCACCAGACGGGTCACGAAGCGCCGGGCTCTGCCCGGCGTTTTCGTTTGGCCCGGATGCCGGAAGCGGGCTCCGCTTTTGATCTTTTTCCGTTTTTCCGTGGCTGGCACTCGCGCCACGCCGTCGGAGGGCGGACGGGTGGGGCCGGCGGGGGTGTGAGCCGCATGGATGCGGCGACCAAGGCTACATGGACGTACTTGCGCCGTCCCCCGCTGGCCCTACCCGTCCGACCCTGCCACGGGCCTTATCCTGCAAGCCACGAGGGGCCCTGCCGTTGGCCGTGGAACCGCGCCGCATGACCGGACTGGCTCCACACGTTAAACTCCCGCCGTGAATACTCCTACCTACACCGCCCAGCAACTCGCCGATCAGTTCGGCCTGCAGGTCCATGGCGATCCCGCCACCGCCATCCGTGGCGTGGCCACCCTCGCCCATGCCGGTGCCGGCCAGCTGACCTTCCTTGCCAACCCGCGCTACCGCGCGCAGCTGGCCGAAAGCCAGGCCTCGCTGGTGGTCCTGCGTGCCGAAGACGCCGAGGCCGCCCCCGGCGCAGCGCTCGTCGCCAAGGATCCCTACACCACATTCGCCAAGATCGCCGCACTGTTCGACGTCGCGCCGGTGCGTGAGCCGGGCATCCACCCCAGCGCGGTCATCGACCCGCAGGCCCAGGTGGCCGCCAGCGCCCACATCGGCCCGTTCGTCACCATCGGTGCGCGCAGCGTGGTCGGCGAAAACTGCATCATCGGCGCCGGCACCATCATCGGCGAAGACTGCACCCTCGACAGTGGCTGCGAACTGATTGCCCGCGTCACCCTGGTCACCCGCGTGAAGCTCGGCAAGCGCGTGCGCATCCATCCCGGTGCCGTGCTCGGCGCCGATGGCTTCGGCCTGGCGATGGACGCCGGCAAGTGGATCAAGGTGCCGCAGCTGGGTGGCGTGCGCATCGGCGACGACTGTGAGATCGGCGCCAATACCTGCGTCGACCGCGGTGCGCTGGAAGACACCGTGCTGGCCGAAGACGTACGCCTGGACAACCTGGTGCAGATCGCGCACAACGTGCAGATCGGCGCCCACTCGGCCATCGCCGGCTGCACCGGCATCGCCGGCAGCGCCAAGATCGGCCGTTACTGCCTGCTCGGCGGCGCCGTTGGTGTCGTCGGCCACCTGGAAATCTGCGACAAGGTCGTGATCACCGGTAAATCGGTGGTCCGCAACTCCATCACCGAGCCGGGCGAGTACTCGTCCGGAACGCCCCTGACCGACAACCGCACGTGGCGCAAGAACGCCGCGCGCTTCAAGCAGCTCGATGCACTGGCCCGTCGCATCCTGTCTGTGAGCAAGGAGAAAGAATGAGCCAGCCCCAGACCCTGCCGGACATGGCACAGATCCAGACGCTGCTGCCGCACCGCTACCCGTTCCTGCTGGTCGACAAGGTTCTGTCGATCGACTACGAAGCGCGCAGGATCGTCGCCACCAAGAACGTCAGCATCAACGAGCCGTTCTTCCAGGGCCACTTCCCCAACCAGCCGATCATGCCGGGCGTGCTGATCATCGAAGCCATGGCCCAGGCCGGCGGCGTACTGACCCAGCTCACCTTGGGCCGCGATTCGCAGTCCAAGCTGTTCTACATGGTCAAGGTCGACAAGGCCCGCTTCACCAAGCAGGTGGTGCCGGGCGACGTGCTGGAAATGCACGTCGAGATCAAGCGCGTGATCCGCAACATGGCCGTGTATGACTGCGTGGCCAAGGTCGATGGTGAAGTGGTCGCCTGCGCCGAGGTGCTGTGCGCCGGCACCCGCGAATGACCCTGCACGGAGGAACGAGATGACCGATAGCGCTCCCCTGATCCATCCCACCGCGGTGATCGATCCGTCGGCTCGACTGGCCGACAACGTCCGCGTGGGCGCGTTCACGATCATCGGGCCCGACGTCGAGATCGGCGCCGGCACCGAGGTCGGTCCGCACTGCAGCATCCACGGCCCGACCCGGATCGGCCGCGACAACCGCTTCATCGGCCACGTCGCGGTCGGCGGCGAGCCGCAGGACAAGAAGTTCGCCGGTGAACGCACCGAACTGGTGATCGGCGACCGCAACGTGTTCCGCGAGTTCGTCACCCTCAACCGCGGCACCGGCGGCGGCGGTGGCATCACCACCATCGGCAACGACAACTGGATGCTGGCGTACACGCACGTGGCCCACGACTGCCACGTCGGCAACTTCTGCGTGTTCTCCAACAACACCACCCTGGCCGGGCATGTAACCGTCGGCGACTACGTGATCATCAGCGGCTTCGCCGGTGCCCACCAGTTCTGCCGCATCGGTGCCCACGCCTTCCTTGGCATGGGCGCGCTGACCAACGGCGATGTCCCGCCGTTCACCATGGTCGGCACCGATTCGCTGGGCCGCCCGCGCGGCATCAACAGCGAAGGCCTGAAGCGCCGCGGCTTCGATGCCGAGCGCATCACCGCCATCAAGCGCGCCTACCGCACTCTGTATGTGGCCGGCCTGCCGCTGGCCGAAGCCAAGCAGCAGCTGGCCGAGCAGGCCCAGGCCAGCGATGACGTCCGCTCGATGCTGGACTTCATCGAGCACACCGAGAGGCACCTGCTGCGATGAGCAGCACGACCGGCCAGGCGCCGGCCGGCGCTGACGTCATTCCGCTGGCCTCGATGGCCGGCAGCGTGCCGGCGCAGCGGGTGCTCAGCGAGCGCCCGTTGCGGATCGCGCTGGTGGCGGGCGAAGCCTCCGGCGACCTGCTCGGTGCGGGCCTGGTGCGTGAGCTGAAGGCCCGCTTCCCGCGTGCCGAGTTCGCCGGCATCGGCGGCGATGCCATGCGCACCGCCGGCTGCCAGACCTGGCACGACGCCAGCGAGCTGGCGGTGATGGGCCTGACCGAAGTGCTGCGCCACCTGCCGCGCCTGCTCAAGCTGCGCTCGGCGTTCCGCGAGCGTGCGCTGGAATGGCAGCCGGATGTGTTCATCGGCATCGACGCCCCGGATTTCAACCTGGGCATCGAGCGCTGGCTGAAGCAGCGCGGCATTCCCACTGTGCACTACGTCAGCCCCTCGGTCTGGGCCTGGCGCGAGAAACGCGCGGAGAAGATCGGCAGCAGTGCCGACCTGGTGCTGTGCCTGTTCCCGATGGAACCTCCGATCTACGCAAAGCACGGCATCGACGCGCGCTTTGTCGGCCACCCGATGGCCGATGACATTCCGCTGCACGGTGACCGCGACGCAGCCCGCGCCGCGCTCGGCCTGCCCGCTTCGGCCAAGGTGCTGGCGGTGCTGCCGGGCAGCCGCCTGGGCGAGATCTCGCGCCTGGGCGAACCGTTCTTTGAAGCCGCCTGGCAGGTCTCCGAACGCATCCCCGGCCTGCACGTGGTGGTGCCGGCGGCCAACGCCGCCTGCCGCCGCCTGATCGAGGAACAGCTGTCGCGCTCGGCGTTGCCGGTGGCGTACTCGCACGTGCTCGATGGCCAGGCGCGTACGGCGCTGATCGCCGCCGACGTGGTGGTGCTGGCCTCCGGCACGGCCACCCTGGAGGCGATGCTGGTAAAGCGGCCGATGGTGGTCGGCTACCGGGTCAACGAACTGACCTACCGCCTGGTGAAGGCGCTGGGGCTGATCAAGGTCGACCGCTTCGCCCTGCCCAACATCCTCGCTGCACAGGATCTTGCCCCGGAACTGATGCAGCACGACTGCACGCCGGACAAGCTGGCCGCGGCCATCCAGCAGTGGTTCGACCACCCGCAGCGCACCGCCGACCTGCAGGCCACCTACGAGCGCCTGCACGAACGCCTGCGCCGCAATGCCTCCGCGCGTGCCGCCGACGCGGTGGGCGAGCTGCTGGTGCGCAACCAGGAAACCGCATGAGCCGTCGCGCTGCCGCTGCGGCCAGCCTGGCCCTGTTCGACGGCGCGGCAGTGGTCGAGCCCGAACGTCTGGTGGCCGGCGTCGACGAGGCCGGCCGCGGGCCCTTGGCCGGCCCGGTGGCCGTGGCCGCCGTGGTGTTCGACCCGGCGCGGCCGCGCATCAACGGCCTGGACGATTCCAAGCAGCTGACGGCAGCGCGCCGCGAGCAGCTGCACGACCGCATCATCGAACGCGCGCTGGCCTGGAAAGTGGTGCTGGTGGACGTGAACGCCATCGACCGCTTGAACATCTACCAGGCCACCCTGCAGGGCATGCGCGATGTGGTGGCGGCCGTGGCCCACGTGGCCGGCTTCGCCCGCATCGACGGCAACGTCGTGCCCAAGGGCCTGGTGCTGCCGGCGCAGGCGCTGGTCGGCGGTGATGGCATCGACCGCGCGATCATGGCCGCCTCGATCCTGGCCAAGGTCTCGCGCGACCGTTACATGCAGGAACTGCATGTGCGGCACCCGCAGTACGGCTTCGATCAGCACAAGGGCTACGGCACCCCGGCCCACCTGGCCGCGCTGCGCGCACACGGCCCCTGCGTCGAGCATCGCCGCAGCTTCGCCCCTGTGCGTGAATGCCTGGCAGTGCCGCAGGTCGTGGCCGCCGACATCGCGATTGCCTGAACAACCGCCGCCGGGCATGGCCCGGCGCTCCCATGAACGCGTGAACGCACCGGCGGCAATCGCGCAATCGCCGTACCGTCAAGCCTTGTCGCCACCCCCTGCCCTCGCTACCCTGACCGGGCACTCCAGCGCTTCCCGACCCCGGCGACGATTCCCCCGTCAGCACCCGGGGCCCGCGCGCTCCAACCTGGTCCGGCATGTCCAACTCCCGCTTCGTACATCTCCACGTCCACACCGAGTTCTCGCTGGCGGACTCGACCATCCGCGTGCCGGCCAAACCGGACCAGGCGGACCCGAAAAAGGCCAAGCAGGCCAACCTGCTGTCGCGCTCGGTCGAACTTGGCCTGCCCGCGCTGGCGGTGACCGACCTGAACAACCTGTTCGCCCTGGTCAAGTTCTACAAGGCCGCCGAAGGCGTGGGCATCAAGCCCATTGCCGGCGCCGACGTGATGATCGCCGAGGAAGGCCAGGACCCGTGGCGGATGACCCTGCTGTGCCGCGACCGCGAGGGCTACCTGAGCCTGTCACGGCTGCTGACCCGTGCCTGGATGGAAGGCCACCGCCCCGAAGGCGGCGTCGCCATCCACCCGGACTGGCTGAAGGCCGGCAACGCCAACCTGTTCGCCCTGGCCGGCCGTGACAGCCTGGCCGGTCGCCTGGCACTGGACGGCAAGCACGACCTGGCCGAGCAGCAGCTGGCCGACTGGCAGCGCGCGTTCGGCGATGGCCTGCACCTGGAGCTGACCCGCACCGGCCGCGACGGCGAGGAAACCTTCAACCGCTTCGCGCTGATGGCCGCCGGCCAGCGCGGCCTGCCGGTGGTGGCCAGCAATGACGTGCGCTTTCTGGCGCCGACCGATTTCAGCGCGCACGAAGCACGCGTGTGCATTTCCACCGGCCGCGTGCTTGACGATCCCAAGCGCCCGCGCGAGTACAGCGACCAGCAGTACCTGAAGTCGGCCGAGGAGATGTGCGCGCTGTTCGCCGACATCCCCGATGCGATCGACAACACGCTGGCGCTGGCCGAGCGCTGCAACATCGAGATGCGGCTGGGCACTTACTTCCTGCCCAACTACCCGGTGCCCGACGACGAAACCCTGGACACCTGGATCCAGAAAATGTCGCGCGATGGTCTGGAAGAGCGCCTGCAGAAGAACCCGCTGGCGCCGGGCAAGACCCGCGAAGAGTATTTCGAACGCCTGGAGTTCGAGCTCAACACCATCATCAAGATGGGCTTCCCGGGCTACTTCCTGATCGTTGCCGACTTCATCCAGTGGGGCAAGAACCAGGGCATCCCGATCGGCCCGGGCCGTGGTTCGGGTGCCGGTTCGCTGGTGGCGTGGGCACTGAAGATCACCGATCTGGATCCGCTGCCGTACAACCTGCTGTTCGAGCGCTTCCTGAACCCGGAACGCGTGTCGATGCCCGACTTCGACATCGACTTCTGCATGGACCGCCGCGACGAGGTGATCGACTACGTCGCGCGCAAGTACGGCCGCGAACGCGTCAGCCAGATCATCACCTACGGCACCATGGCCGCCAAGGCGGTGGTGCGTGACTCCGGCCGCGTGCTGGGCTTCCCGTACGGCCTGGTGGACGGCGTTTCCAAGCTGATCCCGAACATCCTCGGCATCCACCTGAAGGATGCGCTGGGCAGGGGCAAGGAAGGCCCGAGCTCGGAAATGGCGTCGGCCGAACTGATCCAGCGCTACGAGAGCGAGGACGATGTCCGCGACCTGATCGATCTGGCGCTGCAGCTGGAAGACCTGACCCGCAACGCCGGCAAGCATGCCGGTGGCGTGGTGATCGGGCCCGAGCCGCTGAGCGAGTTCTGCCCGCTGTACGCCGAACACGATGAAAACGGCCTGGGCAAGAACCCGGTCACCCAGTTCGACAAGAACGACGTGGAAGAAGTCGGCCTGGTGAAGTTCGACTTCCTCGGCCTGCGCACGCTGACGATCATCGATTGGGCGGTAAAGGCGATCAACAAGCGCCACGAGCGCGCCGGCATCCCGCCGGTGGATATCGCCGCGATCCCGCTGGACGATGCGCCCACCTACAAGGACATCTTCGCCAACGGCAATACCGGTGCGGTGTTCCAGTTCGAATCCTCGGGCATGCGCCGCCTGCTGAAGGACGCGCGCCCCGACCGCTTCGAAGACCTCATCGCGCTGGTGTCGCTGTACCGACCCGGCCCGATGGACCTGATTCCTTCCTTCAACGCGCGTAAGCACGGCCAGGAAGAGATCATCTATCCCGATCCGCGCACCGAAGCGATCCTGAAAGACACCTACGGCATCATGGTGTACCAGGAGCAGGTGATGCAGATGGCGCAGATCGTCGGCGGCTACTCGCTGGGCGGCGCCGACCTGCTGCGCCGTGCGATGGGCAAGAAGGTACCGGCCGAAATGGCCAAGCACCGCGAGATCTTCCGCGAGGGTGCGGCCAAGGACGGCGTCGACGAAGCCAAGGCCGATGCGATCTTCGACCTGATGGAGAAGTTCGCCGGCTACGGCTTCAACAAGTCGCACGCCGCCGCCTACGCGCTGGTCAGCTACCAGACCGCCTGGCTCAAGCGCCATTACCCGGCCGAGTTCATGGCGGCCACGCTGTCCTCGGACCTGGACAATACCGAAAAGGTGGTCGGCTTCCTGGACGAGGTGCGCAACCTGGGCCTGACCGTGCTGCCGCCGAAGGTGAACCACTCTGCCTTCATGTTCGAAGCCGTCACGCCGGACACCATCCAGTACGGCCTGGGCGCGATCAAGGGCGTCGGCCAGGGTGCCTGCGAAGCGGTGGTGGACGAGCGCCTGAAGGGCGGCGACTACAAGGACCTGCTCGACTTCTGCACCCGCGTCGGTTCGGCCAAGCTCAACCGGCGCACGCTGGAAGCGATGATCAACTGCGGCGCGCTGGACGAGCTGGGCCATAACCGTGCCTCGCTGATGCTGCAGCTGCCGGAGGTGATCAAGGCCACCGAGCAGATGGCGCGCGAGCGTGCCTCGGGCCAGAACTCGCTGTTCGGCGGCCCCGACCCGAGCGCGGTGACCATCCAGCTGGACCTGGTCGAAGCCGAGGAATGGCCGCTGCTGCAGCGCCTGAACGGCGAGCGCGACACGCTGGGCTTCTACCTCAGCGGCCATCCGTTCGACCCGTGGCGCGACGATGTGCGCGATCTGGTCGGCAACGACCTGGGCTCGGTCGAGAAGATCTGGAGTTCCAGCAACAGCGGTGGCGGCGGTGGCAACGGCGGCGAGAAGCGCTGGCGCCCGGAAGTGCCGACCGTGCTGGCCGGCCAGGTGGTCGGCGTGCGCCGCAAGGGCGAAAGCCAGATCTTCATCCAGCTCGAGGATGGCCGCGGCCGCGTCGAGTGCAGCGCGTTCTCCGATGCCATGGCCGAGTTCGGCCACCTGATGACCAAGGACCGCATCCTGGTGGTCAAGGGCGGCCTGCGCGAGGATGAGTTCAACGGTGGCTATGCGCTGCGCATCCGCCAGTGCTGGGACTTCGATGAGGTCTGCGCCAACTACGCCACGCGCCTGTCGCTGCGCCTGGACCTGCGCCAGCAGCGCCCGGTCTGGGAGCGCGTCAATGCCCTGCTCGACCGCCATCGCCCCGGGCGCACGCCGCTGCGCCTGGACTTGCTGCTGAAGGGTCCGCAGGGCGGCGTGGCCGGCATGCTCGACGTGTCCGGGCAGAGCGCGGTGCGCATCGACTCCAAGCTGATGGAGGCGCTGCGCGCCGACCCGGCCGTGCGCACGCTGAAAGTGCGCTACAGCCCGCCGTGGGCCAACTGAGGCTGGCCCCCGCCCCAGTCTGACTGGCGCCCCCTGCCCGGCTGGGGTACCGTCGCCTTCCAGACGAAGGCGTACGGGCCATTGCTGCGCATTCGGCTAGAATTCCCCTCTTCTTTACACGACGGCTTCCGATGAATCCGAACTACCTCGACTTCGAGCAACCCATCGCCGACCTGGAAGCCAAGATCCAGGAACTGCGCAACGCCAGTGCCGGACCGGCGGTCAATGTCGAGGCCGAGGTTCACGCCCTGCAGGACAAGCTGCGCCTGCGCACCGCGCAGATCTTCCGCAACCTGACCTCGTGGCAGGTGCTGCAGCTGGCCCGCCATCCGTCGCGCCCATACACCGCCGATTACCTGCGCATCATCTTCGATGAGTTCCAGGAACTGGCCGGTGACCGCGCCTTCGCCGACGACAAGGCCATCATGGGTGGCCTGGCCCGCATCAACGGCCGTTCGGTGATGGTGATCGGCCACCAGAAGGGCCGCGATACCAAGGAAAAGATCAAGCGCAACTTCGGCATGCCCAAGCCGGAGGGCTACCGCAAGGCCCTGCGCCTGATGAAGATGGCCGAGCGTTTCGGCCTGCCGGTGCTGACCCTGATCGACACCGCCGGCGCCTGGCCGGGCATCGACGCCGAATCGCGCGGCCAGTCCGAAGCGATCGCCCGCAACCTGATGGAAATGGCCGAGCTGAAGGTGCCGATCATCTGCACCGTCATCGGTGAAGGCGGTTCCGGCGGCGCGCTGGCGCTGGGCGTGGGCGACCGCACCGTGATGCTGGAATACGCGGTGTACTCGACCATCACCCCGGAAGGCTGCGCCTCGATCCTGTGGAAGGACGCGGGCAAGGCCAAGGACGCCGCCGAACAGTTGGGCCTGACCGCCCCGCGCCTGAAGGGCCTGGGCCTGGTCGACAAGGTCGTGCGCGAGCCGACCGGTGGCGCCCACCGCAACCCGACCCAGATGGGCAAGCGCCTGAAGGCCGTGCTGCTGAACGAGCTCGAAGCGCTGGACAAGCTGTCCACCGAACAGCTGCTCGAACAGCGCTACACGCGCCTGCGCAGCTACGGCACCTACGAAGCCGCATAAGCCCGGTAGTGCCGGCCGCTGGCCGGCAACATGCAGGTGCTCGCAGAAACAAAAGAGCCGGGCGGATGCCCGGCTCTTTTCGTTTGCGCGTTGACGGCATCCACGCCTCAGAACGGCTTGGCCAGCACCAGCCAGACAATCGGAATGAAGGCCAGCAGCGGGATCTCGTTGATCCAGCGCAGTGCGCGCGAGGACGGCAGCGCGCGGCCCTTGGCCACACCCTTCAGCAGGCGCCCGGTCCAGATGAAATACACCAGCAGCATCACCACCAGACCGAGCTTGGCGTGCAGCCAGCCGGCGCCAGCGGGCGCGACCATGGTCGGGAAAGCGGGGATGACCTTGTAGCCCAGCCACAGCACCAGGCCAAGCACGAAGGCCAGCCCGAACATCGAATGGCCGAAGCGGTACAGGCGCAGGCCCATCAGCTGCAGGCGCTCGCCCACCGCTGGCTGGCCCGCGGTCTCGGCCAGGTTCACCAGGATGCGCGGCAGGTAGAACACGGTTGCCATCCAGGCCACCACGAACACGATGTGGAAGGTCTTGACCCAGTAATAGCTCTGCATGCGCTCGCTCCAACGGCTGGCGTGAATGGGCGCCCATTGTCGCAGTAGAGCCACCCCATGGGTGGATGCCGCGGCCAATCGACGCACCACGGCCGCGACGCCGTACGATAGGCGCCGTTTTCACCCTCTACGTGCCCTGCGCCATGGACAAGACCTACGACGCCGCCTATTTCCAACGCTGGTACCGCCGTGCCGACATCGGCGGCAGCGCGCGCCTGGCGCGCAAGGTCGCCCTGGCCGTGGCCACCGCCGAGTACTACCTGGAGCGGCCGGTGCGCAGCGTGCTCGACATCGGCTGCGGCGAAGGCGCCTGGCGCGCGCCACTGCTGAAGCTGCGTCCGAAGGTCCAATACCTTGGCTTCGACAGCAGCGAGTACGCTGTGCGCCGTTACGGACGTACCCGCAACCTGCACATGGCCAGCTTCGGCGACTTCGCCTGGCTGCGGCCCTGCGCCCCGGTCGACCTGCTGGTGTGTTCGGACGTGATGCACTACGTGCCCGACCGCGAGCTGCGTGCCGGCCTGGCCGGCGTGGCCGAGCTGACCGGCGGCGTGGCCTTCCTGGAGACCTTTGCCGCCGAGGACGAGTTCGATGGCGATCACGAGGGCTTCCAGCCCCGGCCGGCGCGCTGGTACCGCCGCGAGTTGGGCCGCCAGGGCCTGCAGGCCATCGGTTCACACCTGTGGCTGGGTCCCGGCCTGGCCGACGAGGCCGCCGCACTGGAAAAGGTGTGAATCCGGATTCATTATTTTTGCCCCACTTAACCTGCGGGACACCCGGATGGGATATGCTGCGCGGCAACATATGACCATACATATTCGGTCGTCATGCTCTATCAACTACACGAACTGACCCGCAACCTGCTCGCCCCCTGGGTGCACCAGGCCCAGGCCAACGCCAGATTCTTCGCCAACCAGGGCCACTGGTGGTCGCAGATGCCGGGCGCTGATCGCCTGGCGGCGGTCAATGAGCTCTTCCATCGCATCGGCAAGGATTACGAGAAGCCCGAATGGGGCATCAACGAAATCGAGGTCGAAGGCGAGCGCGTGCCGATCGTCGTGCACGAGGAAGTGAGCAAGCCGTTCTGCAAGCTGCTGCGCTTCAAGCGCCACAGCAACGAAGCCGATCAGCTGCACACCATGCTGAACCAGCCGTTCGTGCTGGTGGTGGCGCCGCTGTCGGGCCACCACGCCACGCTGCTGCGCGATACCGTGCGCACGCTGCTGCGCGACCATCGCGTGTACGTGACCGACTGGGTGGACGCGCGCATGGTGCCGGCCAGCGAAGGTGAGTTCGGCCTGGACGATTACATCGCCTACATCCAGGAATTCATCCGCCACCTCGGCGTCGAGCGCCTGCACGTGGTGAGCGTGTGCCAGCCGACCGTGCCGGTGCTGGCCGCGGTTTCGCTGATGGCCAGCCGTGGCGAGCCGACCCCGCGCACGCTGGTGATGATGGGTGGCCCGATCGATGCGCGCTGCAGCCCCACTGCAGTGAACAACCTGGCCACGCAGAACCCGCTGTCGTGGTTCGAGAACAACGTCATCCACACCGTGCCGGCCAGCTACCCCGGCGCCGGCCGCCGCGTGTATCCGGGCTTCCTGCAGCACGCAGGCTTCCTGTCGATGAACCCCAGCCGCCACTTCAGTTCGCACTGGGATTTCTACACCGACCTGGTCAAGGGCGATCTGGAAGACGCCGACGCGCACCGCAATTTCTATGACGAGTACAACGCCGTGCTGGACATGCCGGCCAAGTACTATCTGGATACCATTTCGGTGGTGTTCCAGGACTTCCTGCTGCCGCGTGGCGAGTGGGTCGTCAACGGCGAGAAGGTCGACCCGTCGGCCATCCGCGATACCGCCCTGCTGAGCATCGAAGGCGAGCTGGATGACATCGCCGGCCTCGGCCAGACCGAAGCGGCGCAGGCGCTGTGCACCGGCATCGCGGCCGACCGCCGCGAGCACTTCATCGTCGAAGGCGCCGGCCACTACGGCATCTTCAGCGGCCGCCGCTGGCGCGAAGTGGTGTACCCGAAGGTGCGCGATTTCTTCGCCGCCCATGCCGAAGCACCGGCCGCCAAGGCCACGAAGAAGAAGAGCAACGTCACCCCGTTGCGGCGCAAGGCGGGCTGATTCCCGGCAGGGGTCGGATCCCTTTCCAATGGAAAGGGCTCTGACCCCAGCATGATGGGATTCGGGGTCAGAGCCCTGTTCTGCGAACAGGGATCCGACCCCTGACCGCTTACAGCCGCACCAGCAGGTTCTTGGCCAGCAGACCATGCAGCTTGCCGATGCCACGGGCCAGGTGCATCGTCACCAGCAGCAGCAGCGCGCCCACCACCGCCAGCACCGGGGTGAACGCCAGCGGCAGCACGTTGGTGCCATCGATGTAGATGCTCGGCGCGGTCGAGTCGAACAGCGCCGCCACCGGCGACCAGATGAAGGCCAGCGACACCGCCAGCAGGGTGACCGCGATGGTGAAGTAGACGATGCCCAGCGGCAGCATCAGCAGGAAATACAGCAGCGTCAGCCAGGTGCGGCCGTCAGTGAACATGTCGCCGATGCGCTGCAGCCACGTGCGGCTGCGGTCGGTGTACTGCGGCCGGCGCGGCATGCGCTCGCCCAGCAGCGCTTCCACCAGCCGCCCTTCCAGCAGCGCCAGCCCGCGCACCGAACCGAAGAACAGCACCGTCAGCGGAATGCCGATGATCAGGATCATCAGGCCCAGCGACAGCGACAGTCCGGTCACCACCCAGGTGAAGAAGAAGGTGCCCGTGGCCAGCGACAGCAGCATGTAGAACAGTGCGCCGTAGGTGTGCGGATCCATCACCACGCCGAAGAAGCGTGCCGCCAGCGAACGCTGCACCGGTGCGGGTGTCGGCGCGGCCGGTGCCACGCCGCTGGCTTCGGCGGCGGCGCGCAGCACCGGGCGGGTGTCGGCACGCGGCGTGCGCAGCGCGCGGTTCACGGTCACCTCGGTTTCGCGATAGATCTCGGCCACTTCCTCCGGCGCGCCATAGCTGCTGGCGACATCGGCGATCACCTCGGCCTCGCTGCGGCCCGGCTGCGCGGCCAGTTCGGAACGCAGGTATTCCTCGGCGTCGTACAGGGCGTCCTGCACCATCGCCGCGTCGGCGCCCTGCAGCGCGGCGCGCAGCTGTGCCAGGTACTGCGCGATCGTGGTGGGCAGGCCACTGCCTGCCAGGTTCTGCTCGTTCATTGCGGTACCCCCTCCAACACGGAATCGACGGAATCGCGGGTGGCCTGCCAGGCCTGGCGCCACTGCGCCAGCACTTCGTGGCCACGTTCATTGATGCGGTAGTAGCGGCGCGGTGGCCCGCTGCTGGACGGCTCGACATGGCTCTTCAGCAGGCCGGCGCCCTCCAGGTTGCGCAGCACCGGGTACAGCGCGCTCTGCTTGCCACTCAGCACGCCCTCACCCACGCGCTCCAGCTCCTTGGCGATGAGGTACCCGTACAGCGGCTCGCCCGCCCGGGCCAGCACCGCCAGCAGGGCCAGCGACACCGTTCCGGCGCTGAGCTCCTTCTGGAACTTCTTCAGGTGGACGTCGTCCTCGCTCATGACCGGCCCTCCACTATGTTGGAGTCAACAGTAGTGCGAAGTCCGGTATAGCGAATGTGTCGTTAGTCACCCTACAGGTTGGCGTGGGAGAGTCTGTCACGCAGAATCGAAGCCTCGTTCATGTTCCGGGGATTCCATGTCGCACCGCCGTCTCGCCCTGACCGCCCTTGCCCTCGCCTGCCTGCTGCCCGCGCTGGCCAGCGCCGCCACGCCGTACCGCAGCCCGCAGCAGATCCTCGATGTGTCGGCCGCAAGCGACTGGCGCACGCCGGACCCGGCCAACCTGCTGTACATGGACCTGCCGGCCGGACGGGTGATCATCGAGCTGGCGCCGCAGTTCGCCCCGCGCCATGTCGCCAACATCCAGACCTTGGCCCACGAGCACTTCTGGGACGGCACCAGCATCTACCGGTCGCAGGACAACTTCGTGGTGCAGTTCGGCGATGCCGACGCCGATGACGCGGCCAAGGCCAAGCCGTTCGGCAGTGCCGCGCGCAAGCTGCCGGCCGAGTTCGAACGGCCCAGCACCGGCCTGAAGGTGAGCGTGCTGCCCGACCGCGATGGCTGGGCGGCGCAGACCGGGTTCGTCGATGGCTTCCCGGTGGGCCAGGATCCGCAGGCCGGCAAGGCCTGGCTGGCGCACTGCTACGGCATGCTCGGTGCCGGCCGCAGCAACGAGGAAGACAGCAGCATCGGCGCCGAACTGTACGTGGTGACCGGGCAATCGCCGCGCCAGCTGGACCGCAACATCACCGTGGTCGGCCGCGTGTTGAAGGGCATGGAGCTGCTCAGCGCGATTCCGCGCGGGCCGGCGCCGATGGGTTTCTATGAAGACCCGAAGCTGCGAACGCCGATCGTCTCGATCCGCCGCGCCAGCGACGTGCCGGCCGCCGAGCGCACGCCGATCCAGGTGCTGCGCACCGATTCGAAGACCTTCGCCGATACGGTGGAAGCGCGGCGCAACCGCGTGGATGATTTCTACAAGCGCCCGGCCGGGCACATCGACCTGTGCAATGTTCCGGTGCCGGTGAGGTAGCGCCGGGCCATGCCCGGCGGAACGTCAAATGCGGCCGCTGCGCTCGCCGGGCACGGCCCGGCGCTACCGCCGTCAGCCCTTCTGGCTGACGGCCACGCTGCCGAGAATCAGGCCGCCGGCAATCAGCATCTGCAGGGTCACCGGCTCGCCCAGGAACAGCCACGCGAACGCCGCGCCGAACAGCGGGATCAGATAGGTCACCGTCGACGCACGCGAGGGGCCGATGCGGCCGATCAGGCGGTAGAACATCAGGAAGGCCAGGCCGGTGCAGGCCACGCCCAGCGCGATCGCTGCGCCCCAGGCCTTGCCCGGAATCGCGGCCTGCGGCCAGTGGGTCACCGCCATCGGCAGCATCCACAGCGAGGCACAGCCCAGCGTTGCCGCCGCCGCAGCAGCCGATGGCAGGCCGGTCATGTGCCGCTTCACCAGGTTCACGCCGAGGCCGTACAGCAGCGAGGCGGCCGCGCCGGCCAACACCGCCATGCCGATGCTCAGGCCCGACACCTTGGCCGTGGCCAGCACCACGACGCCGGCAAAGCCGACCAGCAGCGCGCTGGCACGGCGCACGCCGATCTTCTCACCGAAGAACAGGAAGGCGATCAGCGCGGCGAACAGGACGGTCATCGCATTGCAGATTGCGCCGATGGCCGCCGGTGCCTGCTCGGCCGAATAGGCGAACAGCACGAACGGCAGCGCCGAGTTGATCAGGCCGATCGGGGCCAGCCACAGCCAGCGACGCGGCGGGAACTGCGCACGGGCGCGCCACAGGAACGGCATCAGTACCAGCGCGCCCAGCACCAGACGGACTTCGACCAGCGCGAACGGGCCGAACGAGGGCACGGCGACGCGCATGAACAGGAACGAGCAGCCCCAGATCGCACCCAGCAGGGTCAATTCCAAGGGGGTTCGCCAATCGCGTTCTGCCACCTGCGGTACCGCGTTCATGCCCTGCCTCCGTCCTGCGCCTGCACCGTGTCTGGGCTGAAAGGATCATCCGCAGACGCCTGCCGCACAAGCGCGTAGTATCGCTGCCAGCCACAAATATGGTTTGAGGCTCGACATGCAGCTACGCCCTTCCCTGCTCCCCGCGCTGGCCGTGTTCGCGGTGGCCGCACGCCACCAGAACTTCGCCCAGGCCGCGCTTGAGCTGCACCTGACCGCCAGTGCGGTCAGCCACCATGTGCGCCGCCTGGAGGAGGTGCTGGAAGTGCGTCTTTTCCTGCGCCACGCGCGCGGCGTGCGCCTGACCGCCGAGGGCCGGCAGCTGGCCGACGCCGCCAGCGCCGCGTTCACCGATGTCGCCGCCGTCGCCCACCACCTGCAGCCGGACGCCGACAGCGTGCCGCTGCGCATCGCCACCCTGCGCTCGCTGTCCTACTGCTGGCTGCTGCCACGCCTGCCGCGCTTCACCCAGGCCCATCCGCACATCCGCATCGAACTGCACACCGGCAGCGGCCTGGACCGCTACGACGAGAACGGGCCGGAGGTGGGCATCCGCTACGGCCTGGGTCAGTGGCCGGGCCTGCATGCGCAGCACCTGATGGATGACAGTCTGTTCCCGGTGGCTTCGCCGGCTCTGCCTGGTGTGGAAGCACTGCAGGACCCGGCGCGTATCGCCGAGCTGCCGCTGCTGACCGATCTCTCGCCACAGGGCTGGCGCGACTGGTTCCGCCATGCCGGCGTGCGGCCACCCTCACCCTTGCCGCCCATGCACACCTTCGCCGACAGCACCGATGCGATGCGCGCGGCGGTGTACGGCATGGGTGCGGTACTGGCGCGCACCCACGTCGCCCAGCCCTACCTGCAGCGCTATGAAGTGGTGCGTCTGCCTGGCCCGGCACTGAAGGCGCGCTATGCCTACTACGTGGTGCATGCCGAGGCGCAGCCGCCCAGCCCGGCCGCGCGGTTGTTCATCGATTGGCTGCTGACCCAGGCGCAGGACGAACGCACGCCCATTCCGGCCCTGCCCGACAGCCTGCTCGGGCGCCCGCCCACGGCCGGCTGACTACACCCTCACCCGATCTTTGCCCTCCGCTGGCTAGGCTGCAGGCAACCCCACACCGTGTACCTGCCATGGCAATGCTGCGACTGCGCATCACCGGAACCGAAGACGACGCCCGCGCCATCAGCGACCTGCTGCTGGGCCTGGAGGGCATCGAACATGTCGAAGAAACCGACGACCTGATGCCACACATGGATGACGATGATTCCAGTTCGGCCGGGCTGTCCGATGACATCGGCCCGGGCATCCACGAACTGGAAGTGGAAGTCGGCAACGAAAGCACAGCGCAGAAGGTGCGCGACGCGGTGCAGGAACTGGCGCTGGAGCTGGATGTGTTTGTCGAATACGAGACCGACGAGGGCTGAGGGCTCGCCGGGCATGGCCCGGCGCTACCACTAGGCTGAGGGTTCGCCGGGCATGGCCCGGCGCTACCACTGCACTGAGATTCGCCGGGCATGGCCCGGCGTTCCCACCCTGCGTTCGATCACGCCTTGCGACGGCGCCTGCGCAGCCATGCGCGGATGCCCCAGCCGGCAAGCAATGCCAGGATGGCCACCGGCAGCAGGGCCGCCGCCGCGCGGATCAGGAACGCGATGCTAGTGCTGAGGATGCTGCCCGACTCGCTCAGCGCTTCGCCGATCTCGCTGCGGCCGCGCTGGCCGGAGGTGGTATCGAAGTGCAGCGTGACCAGCTGCGTGTCGATGCGGCGGCGCTGCTGCGCGGCGTCCTTGTTGGCCTGCTCCACGCCCGCTTCGATTTCCGACAGGCGCGTGGTGATCGCCATCAGTTCCTCGATCTTCAGATCCTGGCGGTCCTGGTAGGACAGCAGCCGGGCGTGTTCCTTTTCCAGCCGGGCCTTGGTCAGCGCGGTATCCGCCACCTGCTGGGCCAGATCTTCGGCGCGGGTATTGCGCGCCTGTACCTGCCCGCCTTCACCGGCCAGGCCGATCAGCGGCTCCACGCCCTTCGGCGCGATGCGCACCTTGACCTCGCCACTGGGCCGCTCACCGCTGCGATGGTCGACTTCCAGCACCGCACAATCACCGAATTTCGCCCCCTGGCAGGCCTGCGTGATCTGCTGGATGCGCGCTGCAATGTGCGTGGCTTCCAGCTGCACCTGCACATCGTGCTCGTAGGCGAGGAACGCGCCGTCCGGTGAGGCCACCGCCTCAGCCGCGGCGCCGCCAGCGGACGCGGCGTGGTCGCCCTGCGCCGCGCAGCCCGCCAGCGCTGCTGCCAGAACGAGGGCTGCCAACCCGCCTCGCGTGCTGAAACTGCTTCTTCCGTGAATCTGCATGGGGTCGCCCTCCGGGGCGATGGGAGTCCTGCCAGCGCTCATGGTAATCCTATGGCAGGGGGACAAAGCGCCCCGCGCGGCCTATGCTCGGGGATTGATCCCAGTACAGGAACGCTGATGCGCCCGCATCTCCTTGCCCTTGCCCTGGTCGCCGCCCTGGCCGGTTGCCAGCCGGCCGACGCCCCGACCAACGGTTCCACCCCGACCGCCAGCCAGCAGGCCGGCGACGCGGCGGTCGACACCGCCTTCGCCGACCTGTCCAAGCGTGCGCTGGACACCTGGATGCAGCTGTCCCCGGTCAGCGCGACGCAGATCGGCGACCACCGCCATGACAGCGAGATCGACGACCTGAGCGCGGCCGGCCAGCAGAAGGCCGTGGCGGCCTACAAGGGCCTGCTCGCCGAACTGGACAAGATCGACGTGGCCAAGCTCGGCCGCGAGAACCAGGTCGATGCGGCGATTCTGCGCAACCAGCTGCAGTCGGAAATCTGGAACAGCGAAGTGCTGCAGTCCGGCAAGTGGGACCCGCAGGTCTACAACGGCCTGGCTGGCAGCGCTCTGTACGGCCTGATGGCGCGCGAATTCGCACCGCTGCCCGACCGCCTGAAGTCGGCCACCGCGCGCATGGAAAAGCTGCCCGCGATCTTTGCCCAGGCCCGTGAGAACCTGGACCCGGCACGCGTGCCGAAGATCCACGCCGAGACGGTGGCCAAGCAGAACAAGGGCATCCTCAGCATCGTCGATACCTTCATCACCCCGCACATCGGTGAACTGCCGCAGGCTGACCAGCAGCGCCTGCAGGCGGCCATTGACGGCCTGAAGAAGGCCGTGGACGAGCAGCAGACCTGGCTGGACAAGACCTTGGTGCCGAACGCCAAGGGTGACTTCCGCATCGGTGCTGAAAAGTACGACCAGAAGCTGAAGTTCGCGCTGAACTCCTCGCTGTCGCGCCAGGAGATCGGTGAGCGTGCGCGCGCAGAACTCAAGCGCGTGCGCGAGGATATGTACGGCATCGCGCAGATCGTGCTGAAGGACAAGCCGGGCGCACCGGAGATGCCGGCGCAGCCGACCGACGAGCAGCAGCAGAAGGCCATCGAAGCCGCGCTGGAACTGGCCTACGCCGACAAGCCGGCGCGCGACAAGGTGGTCGACGATGCCAAGGCCGCGCTGGAACAGTCCACCGCGTTCGTGCGCGAACACGACCTGATGACCCTGCCCGATGCGCCGGTCGACATCATCCTGATGCCGGAGTTCCAGCGCGGCGTGGCCGTGGCCTACTGCGATTCGCCGGGCCCGCTGGACAAGAACCTGAAGACCTTCTACGCCGTGTCGCCGATTCCGGACGACTGGAACGACAAGCAGGTCGACTCGTTCCTGCGTGAGTACAACTCGCGCATGATCCACCTGCTGAGCATCCACGAAGGCACCCCGGGCCATTACCTGGAAGGCTGGCACTCGGCCAAGTTCCCGTCGACCCTGCGTGCGGTGCTGCGTTCGGGCCTGTTTGCCGAAGGCTGGGCGGTCTACACCGAGCGCATGATGCAGGAGCAGGGTTACCTCGACAACGACCCGCTGTTCCACCTGGTGCAGCTGAAGTTCTACCTGCGCACGATCTCCAACGCGATCCTCGACCAGGGCGTGCACGTGGACAACTGGGATCGCGAGAGGGCGATGCACCTGATGACCCACGATGCGTTCCAGCAGGAAAGCGAAGCCTCGGGCAAGTGGGTGCGCGCGCAGCTGACCTCGGCGCAGCTGCCGACCTACTTCGTCGGTGCGCAGGAACACTTCGACACCCGCAAGGCGATGCAGGACAAGCTGGGCGACACGTTCAACCTGAAGGCCTACCACGACCAGATGCTGTCCTACGGCGCACCGCCGGTGCGCTTCGCACGCCAGCTGATGCTGGACCAGCCGATCGAGTGATCGATTGGGTGTGAGATGGAAATGGAACGGCCCGGGGAGATCCGGGCCGTTTTTTTTGTTCGGCGTTCCTGGATGGGGTCCATCCACGCATGGCGTGGATCTACTGCCTCCGGTGGTGGGTGCGGACCGTTGGTCCGCACTGCGGATGGGTTCATCCACGCATGGCGTGGATCTACTGCCCCCGGTGGTGGGTGCGGACCGTTGGTCCGCACTGCGGATGGGTTCATCCACGCATGGCGTGGATCTACTGCCTCCGGTGGTGGGTGCGGACCGTTGGTCCGCACTGCGGATGGGTTCATCCACGCATGGCGTGGATCTACTGCCCCGCATCCACGCATCGCGTGGATCTATGCGTGGCATGGATGTTCCCGGTTTGCCAGTAGATCCACGCCATGCGTGGATGGCACTCACTTCACTGCTGGCGGGAAAGAGGGATCGGCCCGGCCTACCGCATCTCCGGCGCCTGGAGCAGCTTCACCGGAGCCTTGGACTTCCTCAGTTCGATCGGAACAGAAAGCATGCGGCTGGCCTCACGTTCCTCGCCCTCGTAAATCTTCTCAAAATCCTTTGCCGGCAACTCAACCACGATGACGCCGCGGCTCCCGTCAACCATCAGTCCCTGATGCTCCGGAAACAGCTTCTGGATCTCTCCAGATTTCACGACGTTTTCAAGCTCGTTCAGCGAATGCGCAGCACCAACCACGAAATGATAGGTGAGCCGTCCATATCGCGTCTCCACAATCCTGGAAGGTACCGGGTCAGCTCCGGTCAGTCTGACCGTCACGAACATCGGGTTCTCGGTGAACGTCTTGCCTGCAAACCTGTCCGGCATGACCTCCATGATCTTCTGAAGCTCTTCTCCGGCCGCCATTCGAAGGCGCAGTCGTCTGTCAGCTTCGTCCGCCGTCAGCCCTTCCTTTTTTGCAAAAGTCTGTACGACAGGGTCGGTGGCGGGGGTTACGTTCTGGCAGAACGCGGGAGACGTTGCCGAAACGCCAACAAACAGGACGACTACGATCATGCGTCCGGGATTGGGTCTCATGAGACCTCCTTGGTCTGGCTCAGACTGGGGTCAGCGCCCTTTCCTGCGGAAAGGGATCCGACCCCATAGGCGGTTACTGATCCGCCGCCACAAACCCACCGGTCTGCCGCGCCCACAGCCGCGCATACAGGCCGCCTGCATTGATCAGCTCGGCGTGCGTTCCGGTTTCGACGATGCGACCCTGGTCCATCACCACCAGCCGGTCCATGCGCGCGATGGTCGACAGGCGATGCGCGATCGCGATCACCGTCTTGCCGCCCATCAGCTCGTCCAGGCTGTCCTGGATCGCCGCTTCCACTTCCGAATCCAGCGCCGAAGTGGCTTCGTCCAGCACCAGGATCGGTGCGTCCTTCAGCAGCACGCGGGCGATGGCGATGCGCTGGCGCTGGCCGCCGGACAGCTTCACGCCGCGCTCGCCGACGTGTGCGTCATAGCCACGGCGCCCCTGCCCGTCCACCAGCGTGTCGATGAAGCCCTCGGCACGCGCCTTGGCCACGGCCGCACGCAGTTGCTCGTCGCTGGCATCGGGCCGGCCATACAGCAGGTTGTCGCGGATCGAACGGTGCAGCAGCGAGGTGTCCTGGGTGACCACGCCGATCTGCTGGCGCAGGCTTTCCTGGGTGACGTGGGCGATGTCCTGGCCATCGATCAGGATGCGGCCGCTTTCCAGGTCGTACAGGCGCAGCAGGATGTTGACCAAGGTCGACTTGCCAGCGCCGGACGGACCGACCAGGCCGATCTTCTCGCCGGGCTTCACCACCAGGTCCAGGCCGGCGATCACGCCGCCCTTCTTGCCGTAGTGGAAGTGGATGTCCTGGAAGTGCACGCCGCCGTGGGCCACCTGCAGCGACACGGCGTCCTCGCGGTCCTGCACGGTCAGCGGCTGGGCGATGGTGGTGATGCCATCCTGCACCGTGCCGATGTCCTCGAAGATGCCGTTGATGGTCCACATGATCCAGCCGGACATGTTGTGGATGCGGATGACCAGGCCGGTGGCCAGGGTGATCGCGCCCACGGTGATGTGCCCGCCATTCCACAGCCATAGCGCCAGGCCGCAGGTACCGGCGATCAGGAAGCCGTTGACGATGGCGATGGTCAGGTCCATGCCGGTGGTGATGCGGGTCTGCGCGCGGTGCTTGACCGCCAGTTCCTGGATCGATTCGGCCACGTAGGCCTGCTCGCGGCCGCCATGGGCGAACAGCTTCAGCGTCGGAATGTTGGTGTAGCCATCGACGATGCGGCCCATCGCCTTCGAACGCGCCTCAGAGGCGATCCATGCGCGTTCCTTCGCGCGCGGCACGAAGTACGCCAGGATTACCGCATAGGCCAGCAGCCACAGGATCAGCGGCACCATCAGGCGCCAGTCCGCCTGCGCGAACAGGTAGAGCGCGGTGCCGGTGTAGACCACGATGTACCAGAGCGAATCGACCATCTGCACGGCCGATTCGCGCAGCGAGGTACCGGTCTGCATCACCCGGTTGGCGACGCTGCCGGCGAAATCGTTCTGGAAGAAGCTCAGGCTCTGCCGCACCACGTAGTTGTGCATCAGCCAGCGCGAGCGGTTGCTCAGGCCGGGCACGATGGCCTGGTTGACCAGCAGATTGTGCAGGCCGACCAGGATCGGCCGCGCGATGACCGTGATGAACAGCATCCAGCCCAGCGCGTTGGCGTGGCGCTGGAAGAAACCGGCACCGGGCTGCTCGGCGACCATGTCGACGATGCGGCCCAGGTAATCGAACATCGCCACTTCCACCAGCGCCAGCAGCAGGCCGGCGATGAGGGTGGCCAGCAGCACCGGCCACACCGGGCGCAGGTAGTGCAGGTAGAACGGCAGCACCTTCTGCGGCGGCATGCGGCCGTCCACGGGCGGGAACACCGGAATCAGGGATTCAAACCAACGAAACATCACATTCCCTCGCCAGATCAGCGCGGGGATTATCCCATGGACGGTGTGTACGCGACCCGACGATCGCCCTTTGATCCGGTAGCGCCGAGCCATGCCCGGCGGATGTCCGCAACCGCGCTGCGCGCTCGCCGGCCATGGGCCGGCGCTACCTTCATCTGACCGGGGTGAACAGCAGGTCCTGGAAATCGAAGCTGAAATCGGTCAGGTCCGAGATCGACTGCATGCGCACTTCGCGCACCTTGCCGTCCGGGTCCAGGCTGAAGTTCACGAACGCATCGGCGTTGAGCGAGCGGTCATCCCAGCGCACGATGAAGGTGTCGTGCTGCCAGTGCTCCAGGCGACCGGTCAGCTGAGCGGTCCTGGCAAAACGCAGGCGCAGGCCCTTGCCTTCGGCCGACACCACCATGTCGCCATACCAGCGATCGCGGTAGGTGGCGGCATAGGCGGCCAGCGGCAGCGACGGCGTGCTGCCCTTGGCACGCTCGGCCTGGTGCTTGGCCCAGGCTTCATCGGCCTTGTCCTGGCCCTTCGCCACGCCCTTGGCGTATGCATCGACCCAGTCATGTTTCTCGCCGCCCAAGTAGGCATCGAGCACGCTCAGGGTGATGGCGTTGAATGCCGCACCCGATTCCTGGTTGGTCAGCACCACCACGCCCAGCTTCTGCCCCGGCACCAGGGTCAGGCGCGAGACCATGCCCGGCCAGCCGCCGGTATGCCAGACCAGCTTCTGCCCGCGGTAGTCGCTCAGGCTCCAGCCCTCGCCATAGCCGACGAAGTTGGCGCGCGCCGGCTCCAGCTCGGGCACGCTCGGCGCGGCGATGGCCTGCGGCGTGATCATCTGCCACATCTCTTTCTGGGTCTTGGCACTGAACAGCGGCGTGCCATCGGCCAGCGCGCCCTCGGCCAGCTGCACCTGCATCCAGCGCGCCATGTCATGCGCACTGGAATAGATGCCGCCGGCACCGGCGTTGTTCGACCAGGTCAGCGGCGCAACGGTGCGCAGATCCTTGAAATCGTACTTGGCGTGGCCGACCGCCGCGTTGTCGCCGGCCCGCAGGTGGTCGGCGTTGTAGCGCGTGCCGGCCATGCCCACCTTGTCGAAGATGCGCGTCTGCAGGAACTGCTGGTAGCTCATGCCCGACACCTTCTCGATCACCTGCTGGGCGACCGCGTAGAGGATGTTGTCGTAGGCATAGCGCTCGCGGAAACCGCCCTTCAGCGGCACCTGGCCCAGCCGCTGCACAACCTCGGCATTGCTGTAGGAGGTGGTCGGCCAGAACAGCAGGTCGCCTGCGCCCAGGCTCAGGCCACTGCGGTGCGATAGCAGGTCGCGCAGGGTCATCTGCCCGGTCACGAACGGATCGGACATGCGGAACGACGGCAGGTGGTCGATCACCTTGTCGTCCATCTTCAGCTTGCCGTCCTCGGCCAGCAGGTTCAGCGAGGTGGCGGTGAAGGCCTTGGTGTTGGAGGCGATGGCGAACAGGGTATCGGCCTGTACCGGCTGCGGCTTGCCCAGCTCACGCACGCCCCAGCCGCGTTCCAGCACGACCTTGCCATCCTTGACCACGGCCACGGACACGCCGGGCACGTCGAACTGCGCGCGCACGCGCTCGACGGTCGCATCCAGGTCCTGCAGCTGCGCCGGGGTCGGCGCGGTCTCGGCCGCATTTGCCATCGTCGCGCAGGCCAGCAGCACGGCGCCTCCAATCCAGTTGTTCATCCAGCACCATCTCCGAACAGGGGTTGCGGCCATGTGCAGGCCGTCACCGGGGTTTCGCGCGATGGTAACGGCCGCCGGCCGATCCTGCCGTGTGCCATAGGAGGGGTGTCATGGTCCACAGCGATCCATCCAGCAGCGGTTCCACCATCGTTGCGTTCCTGCGCTGCCGCGATGCACGGGCCGCCATCGACTGGCTGCAGCGGGCGTCCGCCAGCTACGTTCCCTGGCCTGCGGACCACGGCCAGTGACGCCCGCCGCGATCCGCTGCGGCATCGGCGGCTGGGTGTTCCCGGAGTGGCGCGGCGGCATGTTCTATCCCGAAGGGTTGCCACAGCGCGAGGAGCTGGCGCACGCCAGCCACGCGCTGCGCTGCATCGAGATCAACGGCACGTTCTACCGCACGCCCACCCGAGCGCAGTGCGCCCGGTGGGTGGCACAGACGCCGGATGGATTCCGATTCTCGATGAAGGCGCCGCGCTACCTCGTGCAGCGCCGCGACCTGTCCTCCACCGTTGACGCGGCTGCGCCGTTCCTGCAGGCCGCGCTGGCGCTGGGGGATCGGCTGGGTCCGCTGCTGTGGCAGTTCGACCCGAAGCACCCGGCCGATGCGGTGGCACTGGAAGCGCTGATGGCCGCGCTGCCGAAGACGCTGCAGGGCGTGCCGCTGCAGCACGCGCTGGAAGTGCGCAACGCGCACGTGCACGGCCCCGCGCTGGTCACCGCCGCGCGCCGCCATGGCGTGGCCCTGGTGATCGAGGACAGTGACGAGGCCCCGCTGCACGGCGACGTCAGCGCCAGCTTCGTCTACGCGCGGATCAAGCGCAGCCAGGCGCGCCTGCGCGAAGGCCTGCCGCGTCCGCAGCAACAGCGCTGGGCCGAACGTGCACGGCGCTGGTCACGCGGCGAACCCGTGGACGACCTGCCCTGCCTCGCCGAACCGGCGGTGCCGCAGCCGCGCGAGGTCTACCTGCTGTGCATCGGCGCGGGCAAGGCACGCAATCCCGCCGCCGCGATGGCCCTGCAGCGGCTCAGCGACGGCGCCAGCGATCCAGCGCCCACAGCAGCGTCCAGCCCAGCACGAATACGCCGGCCACGCGCAGCACGTTGAGCGCGAACGCGGCAGGGCCGATCCGCTGCCATTCCAGGAAAGGATACGGGGCCTGCCCGATCAGCGCGGCCACCAGCATTGCCCAGCCCAGGTAGGCCACCGGCGCCAGCAGCACCCTGCCCAGCGCGCGCCAGCGCAGGCTTCCATGCGGCAACAGCAGCAGCCAGCCGCCCAGGTACAGCAGCGGCACGGCGTAGTGCAGGCCCATGTCGACCCACCACTGCAGGCCGGTGGGCTGCCACAGCCCCTGCAGGGCCACTGCATAGATCAGGCCGGTCACGCCGATGCACAGCGCCAGCAGCGCCGCCGCGGTCGCCCGCAGCGCTCGCCCCGAGGCCAGGCGCAGGGAGCCCAGGCACACGGCCAGGTTGCTGAGGATGGTGAAGTAGCCGAAGAACCGCAGCGTCGCCGCGGCGATGCCCACGCTGCCGCCGGGGCGGTTGACCAGCAACAGGTACTGCAGCAGCAGTAGTGTGGCGGCGACCAGCGCGGTCAGCGCGGCCCAACCCCGCAGCAAACGGTCGGCAGGCATGGCAGGAACTCCGTGGACGTAATGCAGCAGGCGGCCCTCCCCATCGCCGGCCACCCCGTGCTTGCCGCACAATACACCGATGACAACCCCCGACACCCGCAAAGCGCTCTGGCAGATCCATTTCTGTGTCCTGTTGTGGGGTGTCACCGCCATCCTCGGCAAGCTGATCACCCTGCCCGCCCTGCCGCTGGTGTGGTGGCGCATGCTGCTGGTGGTAGCGATGCTGGCCCTGCTGCCGCGCGTATGGCGCGGGCTGCGCACCCTGCCCCTGCGGCTGGTGGCCGGTTATGCTGGCATCGGTGCGCTGGTCGCCCTGCACTGGCTGACCTTCTATGGCGCAGTGAAGCTGGCCAATGCCTCGGTGGCCGCCACCTGCATCGCGCTGGCGCCGGTGTTCACCTCCATCATCGAACCCTGGGTGGCCAAGCGCCCGTTCCAGCTGCGCGAACTCGCCTTCGGCCTGGCGGTGCTGCCGGGCGTGGCCCTGGTAGTCGGCGGTGTGCCCGATGGCATGCGCCTGGGCGTGCTGGTCGGTGCGCTGTCGGCGCTGCTGGTGGCGGTGTTCGGCTCGCTCAACAAGCGCATGGTCAGCCATGCCGACCCGCTGACGGTCACCGCGCTGGAACTGGGCGCCGGCACCCTCACCCTGACCCTGCTGGCACCGGTGCTGCCGTACCTGCTGCCGGCACTGGCCAGCCCGCTGTGGGTGGTGCCCAACCTGCACGACGGCATCCTGCTGCTGGTGCTGGCGGGGGTCTGCACGCTGCTGCCGTTTGCCCTGGCCTTGGTCGCCCTGCGCCATCTGAGCGCCTACACCGTGCAGCTGGTGACCAACCTGGAGCCGGTCTATGCCGTGCTGCTGGCGGTGGCGCTGCTGCGCGAACAGCATGAAGTGACGCCGTGGTTCTACCTGGGCGTGGCGATCATCGTCGGTGCGGTGTTCCTGCACCCTCTGTTGAACCGTCGCAAGCGGGTGCAGCACCCGGAGATCCTGGGCACGGCCGAGGCGCGCAACATCGCCGAGTGACGCGCGGCGTCAACGCCGCGGCCAATGCCATGCGGGAGCGTCAAGCAACCCCTGACCACTCAACAGCGTGCGGCCCTGTTCCTTGTGCAGATGCAACGAGTGGCAGTCCGGCGCCTGTTCCAGTGCTGCGATGAGCCGACTGGAATGGGACACCACCCACACCTGGCTGCGCGCACGGGCGGCGATGATCAAACGCGCGAGTGCGGGCAGCAGGTCAGGATGGAGGCTGGTTTCCGGCTCGTTGAGTACCAGCAGCGGCGGTGGCCGCGGCGTATGCAACGCAGCGGCCAGCAACAGAAAGCGCAGCGTACCGTCGGACAGTTCGGCCATCGACAGCGGACGCAGCAGGCCGGGTTGATGGAAGCGCAGGGCCAGCCTTCCATCACCTTCCTGAAAGCTCACCGTCGCGCCCTGGAATGCATCGTCGACGGTGCGTGCAAGGGCCTGCGGATCACCGATTTCAAGGATCGTCACCCAAGCGACGGCAAGGTCGCGCCCATCGTGGTGCAGCACCGGCGTGCGCGTAGCCATCGCCGGCTGCCGCGCGGGCGCATCGGCATCGCTGCGGAAGTGATCGTAGAAACGCCAGCGGCGGATGTACTCGCGCAGCGCGATGGCCTCGGGCATGCGCTGCGGATCACCGGCCTGGGTGAACAGGCTGTCGAACAGAGACAGGCGGTCATCGACCACGTCCCATCCGGCGCCATGGCGCTGCCGCAAAAGCGCGCCTCGGCGGTCCACCAGCAGACTGGCGCTGCGCAGGAACGGGCCGGCCCAGATCGCCTCGGCTTTGATCTGTGGATCGCGCGCGAACGCGGAGGGGCTCGGTGGCGGGTAGCCCAGGTCGATGGCATAGCCGAAGTCATCCGTGGCAAAGCCTAGTTTCAACCCCACCGACTCCTGCCGGGGGCCTCCCTGCAGCGGAATCTCACCCCGCGACACCCGCGGGTCGATGTTCTCCGGGCCTGCCCACAGCGCCGACGCCAGCCCGCCTTCGCGGGCCAGCACGGCGGCCACCCCGCCCTGCGCGGTTTCGGCCAGCAGGCGCAGTGCACGGTAAAGACTGGATTTGCCGCTGCCGTTGTCGCCGGTGACAACGTTCAACTGCTGCAGCGGCAATACCAGGCTGTGCAGCGAACGGTAGTGGGCAATGGCCAGGGTCTGCAGCATGCGTGGCGTCCTCGCAGGGAGCGTCATGGTGCGATGAGGGTATCGCAGGGGCTGCGACGGGCCCGTCACCCGCACAGGGCGGACCGTCCGGCCCCATCCCGACGCGATGGGCTAAGACGCCAGTTCCACCCGGTTGCGGCCGTTGCCTTTGGCCCGGTACAGCGCGGCGTCGGCACGGGCCAGGGTCTGGTCGGTGGTTTCGCCCGCCTGGTACTGGGCCACGCCGATGCTGACCGTCACCGGGAAGCCCAGCGGCAGGGCGGCCACGGCCATGCGCAGGAACTCGCACTGCAGTTCGGCGGTGCGCAGGTCCACATCCGGCATCAGCGCCACGAATTCCTCGCCGCCATAGCGCGCGGCCATGCCGCGGCCGGAGAAATGCGAGCGCAGCAGCGCGCCCAGCTCGGCCAGCACGCGGTCGCCGGTGGCATGGCCCTGGAAATCATTGATGTGCTTGAAGTGGTCGATGTCCACCAGGGCCACGCAGGTCTGCCGCGGCTGGCCGTCGGCGCTGGTCACCGCGTCCTGCAGGGCGGCGGCCATGGCGCGCCGGTTCGGCAGGCCGGTCAGCGCGTCGGTGCGGCTCTGTTCGGTCAGGTCGGCGTTCTGCGCCAGCAGCACGTCGTGGTACTCGGACAGCAGGCGCTCGTAATCGTCGCGCTGCACCATGTGGCTCTGGATATCCCGCGCGAAGCGGCGCAGTTCCATTACCAGCATGACCTGGCGCGACAGCGCGGCCAGTGCCTCGGCCTGGCTCGCATCCAGGTACTGGGGCTCAGGATCGAACACGCACAGCGTGCCCAATGGCTGACCATCACTGCTGATCAGTGGCGCACCGGCATAGAAGCGCACGTGCGGGTCGCCGGTGACCAGTGGGTTGTCGTGGAAACGGACGTCCTGCTGCGCATCCTCGACCACCATGACCTCTCGCGGTTTCAGGATCGCGTGCCCGCACATCGAATCGTCACGCGGCAGCTCGACCGCCCAGGTTCCGTTGATCGACTTGAACCACTGCCGTTCAACATCGATCAGGGTGACCGCGGCCATGCTCGTGCCACACACGGCCTTGGCGATGACCACCAGGTCATCGAAGGATTTTTCGCGCTCCGAGTCCAGGATCTGGTAGCGACGCAGCGCTTCCAGGCGTCGGGACTCATCAGTCGGCTTGTCGGGCTTGATCATGCAGCGTCACGTTCCGGCAGGTCACTGTCGAGTCTAGCTGATGTCGCGCCCGGACCTGCCGGGCGGGCCGCTTGACGGGCAGCCGAGCGTGGGCTCGGCTCTACAGTGGGACTGTTACCAGTCCTGCTGCTTGGGCAGCAGCCCGCGCAGTTCCTGTTCGGTCAGGTTGCGCCACTGGCCCGGCTTCAGCGCACCGATCTTGATGTTGTCGATGCGCACGCGGCGCAGCTGGGTGACGCGGTAATCGAACGCGGCGGCCATCAGGCGGATCTGCCGGTTCAGGCCCTGCTCCAGGGTGATGCGGAAGCCGAACTTGGCGATGCGCGAGGTGCGGCACGGCAGGGTCATCTGGTCGTGGACACGCACGCCGCGGGCCATGCCGCGCAGGAATTCATCGGTGACCGGCTTGTTGACCGCGACCAGATACTCCTTCTGGTGGCCGTTCTCGGCGCGCAGGATCTGGTTGACGATGTCGCCGTTGCTGGTCATCAGGATCAGGCCCTCGGAATCCTTGTCCAGGCGGCCGATCGGGAAGATGCGCTGCTCGTGGCCGACGAAGTCGACGATGTTGCCCTTGACCGAGCTTTCGGTGGTGCAGGTCACGCCCACCGGCTTGTTCAGCACGATGTAGACGTGGCGGCGGGCGCCGGGCTTGCGGGCCACGCGCACCTGCAGCGGCTGGCCGTCGACCAGCACGGTGTCACCTTCGCCGACCACGGCGCCGGTACCGCCGGGATGGCCGTTGACGGTGACCCGGCGGGCGGCGATCAGACGATCGGCCTCGCGGCGGGAGCAGAAGCCGGTTTCGGCGATGTATTTGTTGAGTCGGGTGGTCATGGCCCCATTATCGGCCATCGCCGCCCCGCCCGGGTCACGCCGGCAGCAATGGATCGACGGTTTCGCCGTCGAAGACCCGGTTGCGACCGCTGCGCTTGGCCACGTACATGGCATGGTCGGCCCGCCGCAGCAGGGCGGCCAGGTCGTCCTCGCCCGGTCGCCACTGCGCCAGGCCGATGCTGGCGGTCACTTCCAGGCCCGGCACCTGCAGCTCCTGGCACAGTTCGGTGATGCGCTGGCGCAGCTGCTCCAGGCGGGTGGCGGCGAGGTCTCGCGGCATGCCCGGCAGCAGCAGCAGGAACTCTTCCCCGCCCATGCGCACCACCTCGTCCTGGTGGCGCACGGCCGCACGCAGCGCCTGGGCCACGGCCACCAGCACCTGGTCCCCGACCGCGTGCCCGTGGCGGTCGTTGATGTCCTTGAACAGGTCGATGTCGAGGAAGCCGATCACCAGCGTGCCGCCCTCGCGCTGCACCCGCTGCAGCTGCTGGTCCAACTGCTGCAGGCCGGCGCGGCGGTTGGGCAGGCCGGTCAGCACGTCGGTCTCGGCCAGGTGGCGCATCTCGTCGCGCTGCTGGCGCAGCCGCCCCAGGCGCTGGTTGAGCGCGTAGGCGGCCATCATCAGCAGCCAGGTGACAGCCAGCTGCAGCGCCTCCACCCGGTATTCGAACAGCCACTGAGCGAGGGTCGCATCGGCCACCACCAGCACCAGCATCGGCGACAGCGAGGCCAGCCCGGCCACGGCCCAGGCATCGCCGCGCACGCGCGCCCATACGCCCATGGCCAGCGACAACAGGCAGCCGCTGATGAAGCAGGCCTGCAGCACAAGCGCCACCACCGCCAGACGCTCCCGCTGCAGCCAAGGCACGAGCACGGCCACGCCCATCAGGCCCCACAGCAGCAGCTGCTGGGCCAGGCGCGAACGCGGCAGCACGCGGTCACCGCCGTTGAGCCGCCACAGCGCGGGCAGCACCAGCGCCAGGGTCGCCGCCGTCAGCGACAGCAGCCACCAGGGACCGCGGTCGCCGATTGGCAGCCAGGGTTCGGGGTAGCCACTGAGGCCACCGAGGATGGACTGCCACAGCACCAGCACCACGGTAGCGGCAATGTAGAACAGGAACATGCGGTCACGCGTGGTCAGGAAGGCCATCAGCGCCGACAGCGCCAGGGCGATGGCCACCGCGATGCAGGCCGCGCGCACCAGCAGGCGCGCGGTGTCGTTCTGCTGCACGGGACTGGGCGCACCCAGCAGCAGCGTCGGCACCCAGCGTGCCTTCAACGGCTTCTGCCAGGACACCACGAACGGTTCATGGCTGCCGGCCGGCGGAACCGCGACCATGCCGATGCCAGCGCGGAAGCGCGAATCACGGGTGCGCGCGTCGTGCATGTTGCCGCAGATTTCGCGGTCGCCATGCTTGAGGCGTACTTCGCCAGCGAATACGTTGAACACATCCAGCGCCTGCGGCTCGCCGGACCAGCCTTCGGGCGGGGCGTCGACGGTGACCTGCTGGCGGTCGCCGGAAAGCATCTGCGGCGTGCAGGCGCGATGCGGGGTGGGCTCATCGGTGGCGGCGCCGACCAGCAGGTAATCGCGGCCGTTTTCGACCGTTCGTGCATGGCCGAGCCATGGCGCGGCGAGCACCATCAGCAGCACGACCAGCACCGCCCCCGTTCCGTAACGCCACTGCCTGCCGACCACGCTACATCCTGCTTCTGCTTACGCCCGCGCCCGCTGCGCGTCGCCCCTGGCGGGCATTATCGCAGCGGAATGAGCCAGGAATGTGTAGGCCAATGGTGGTAGTACGGCAGGGCTTGCAGCCCTGCACCTGCTTCGAGCCAGAGCGTAAGCACCGGTTGAGGGGGACGCCGTAAACCCATCCATGGGGGCTTGGTCGCGCCATCCATGGCGCTCACCCCCCCTCAACCGGACCCACCCCGCCTTCGACAGTTCTCCGCGATCTGTCGGCAAAGGGGGCGGATCCCGTTGCTACGCAACGGGCTCTGACCCCAGATGAACTTCGATATCTGACAGATGTGCCGACCAACGGTCGGCACCCACCAACAGCCGCCGGCCAACTGTCGAGGGCGGGGCACTGTGGGTTTGCGGGGGGTGAGCCGCA
>DEZI01000003.1:57904-66754 GCA_002364755.1 Stenotrophomonas maltophilia | reverse complement strand
GCGGCGACCAAGCCCCCATGGATGGGTTCACGGCGTCCCCGCAAACCCACAGTGCCCCGCCATCCCACGGAATGCAGGCTTTTGACGTTGACGTTGCTCTGGCTCGCAGCAGGTGCAGGGCTGCAAGCCCTGCAGAAAACCCCCTACCCCGGCGGGCCCTGGGTGCCGACCAGCCGCACCGGCCGCTGGTTGGCCAGCGTCAACCGCTCCAGCGGCTGCGGCCGTTCGATCGCATAGCCCTGCAGCCCCGCCACCCCCATGTCGGCCAGCGTCTGTGCCACCTCGGCCGTCTCCACCCACTCGGCCACCACTTCCATCTGCAGCTCGCGCCCCAGCTCGCTGATCGCCCGCACCGTCGCCCTGCTCACCGCATCGGTGTCCATGTCCCGCACGAACGCGCCGTCGATCTTCAGGATGTCCGCCGGCAACTGCCGCAGATACCCGAACGAAGACAGGCCCGAGCCAAAGTCATCCAGCGCCATCCGGCAGCCCCGCGCCTTTACCGCATCGATGAACGCCCGCGCCTGGGTCAGGTTGCTGATCGCCGCCGTCTCGGTCACTTCGAAACAGAGCTTGGCGGCCAGCGCGCGGTTACGTTCCAGCAGGTCGCAGACGAAGGCCAGGAAGCTCGGCTCGGCGATCGACTGCGCCGACACGTTGACGTTGCACAGGCCCAGTTGGCGTACATGCGCCGGGCAGACCTGCAGGTGGCGGAACAACAGGCCGAGCACATGGCGGTCCAGCGCCACGGCCATGCCATAGCGCTCCACCGCCGGCATGAACTGGCCCGGCAGGTGCAGCGCGCCGTCAGCATCGCGCATGCGCACCAGCACCTCGTAATGCAGGTAGCCGGGATCGCCGACCTTGGCGATGCGCTGGGCATACAGCAGCATGCGGTTCTCGGCCATGGCCCGGCTCACCCGCTGCAGGCGTTCGGCCTCGTGCCGGCGTTCGTCCAGCGCGAGGCGGTCCTCGTTGAAACAGTGCACGCGGTTGCGGCCGGCCTGCTTGGCTGCATAGCAGGCGCTGTCGGCGGCGCTCATCAGCCAGTTCACGTCGGGCGCATCGCCGGTCACTTCCACCACGCCGATGCTGCAGCTCAGCTGCGGGCTGCCCTCGCTGATCGGGAACGTGGCCTGCCCCAGATTGCGGACCAGCCGCTGCAGCACCCGCTTGGCCTCGTCCTGGCTGGCCCGGCCGAGGAATACCGCGAATTCGTCGGCGCCCAGCCGCCCAACCCAGTCACCGTCGCGCACCGCGCCCACCAGATACTCGGCGAAGCCACGCAGCATCTGGTCACCCGCGGCGTGGCCGAAGCTGTCGTTGACCAGCTTGAAGTGGTCCAGGTTGATGTAGCACAACGAATGCGTGCCGCCCTCCGAGCGGACCTGCAGCAGCGCGCGTTCCAGCAGCCGCTCGATCTCGCGGCGGTTGATCAGTCCGGTGAGCGGATCGTGGCTGGCGTGGTGCTCGATCTCGCGGGCCAGCGCATGGTTCTGGCTGACATCCTCGATGATGGAGAACACCGACAGCCGGCCGCCGGCACTGCGCACGGCGGTGCCGCTCCAGCGGCCCCAGACCAGGCTGCCGTCGCGGCGGCGGAAGCGCAGTTCGCCCGGCCGCAGCTGGCGATCCCAGTCGATGCGGCCGTCAGCGTCCAGCACCAGCTCGCCGTCCATCAGCAGGTCGCCGAGGGCCATCTGCTGCAGCACATCGCGGCGGTAGTCGAGGATGTCAGCCATGGCCTGGTTGGCCTCCATCACCCGCCCGGCCGCATCCAGCTTCAGCATGCCCACGTTGGCCTGGTAGAAGGCCGCGCGGAAGCGGCTTTCGTGCTCGGTCAGGTCCGTGCCGACACGCCGCGCCAGGGCTATCGCCATCAGGGTGATGACCAGTACCGAGAAGCCGCCGACGATCAGGGTAGCGATGCGCACCGTATGTGCCATGCGCAGCAGGGCCTTGGAAAATGCTTCGGCCTGCGATTGCAGCTGCAGGTCCACGTCGTGCACGCGCTGCATGTAGTGGTCGCGCACGCGGGGCTGCTGCAGTGATTGCGGCGGCACCCTGTCAAGTTCGTCGATCAGCGCCTTCATGGCCAGCAGGTGCGTGTCGGTCTGCCGCCACAACCGGGTGGCTTCACTGAACTCGCCGAGGTCGCGTGCGTAACGGAACGAAAAAATCAGCCGCGAGACCTCCTCGCGTGCATTGCCGCCGCGCAGGAAGCCCTCGCGGGCCTTTGCCAGGTCCGGCTCGGGCTGTTCCAGTGCCAGGCGCGCATGCAGATCGCCCAGCGGAACCTGCAGGGCGCGCCGGGCATCGTCCAGATCATGCGCATCGCCGCGTGCCAGATAACGGCTGAGCGCGGCGGTGGCATCCTGCTGGCCACGCGACCAGTGCCCCTGGCCCGCAATCCAGGCAGTGGACGCCGCCTGCAGTTCCTGGATCAACGCGGACAGGCCGACCAGTCCGATCGCCATGCCCGTCAGAAGTACGAACCGCACCCACAGACCACGGGTCATCGGAACCCGCCGCTGATGCTGCTCCTTGCCTCTACCCATCCCGGATCCCCCCCGAATGTGCCGTGACAGCCTCCTTGATCAACCATGTCAGCCTATGGCCGCCCGTGTGTGGACCATGCGAAGCCGGGCCACGGCAAGGGGACGGAGGGGATGGAATGGATTCAATCCCCTCCGTCCCCCTTTTGTGGCCCGAAACGAACAACGCCAGCCCGGGGGCTGGCGTTGTTCAGGCACATCGCGGCGGATCAGTAGCTGCGCGGGCCGCGCGGCTTGAAGCCGTCACGACGCGGCGGACGGCTGTCGCGGTCACCGCCGCGGTCGCCACCCGGACCACCATGGCCACCCGGGCCGCCCGGACCACCACGGCGCGGACCGCCTGGACCGCCCGGACCACGCTTGTCGAAGCGCGGCTTGAACGGACGCGGTGCCGGGTTGGTGTCTTCACCCGGGGCCAGCGCACGCATCTGCAGCTGCTGGCCGGACACCCACACCTTCTGCAGGTGCGAGAGCACGTCCTGCGGCATCTGCGCCGGCAGGTCCAGCAGCGAGAAGTCGTCATGGATGTCGATGCGGCCGATGAAACGGCTTTCCAGACCGGCCTCGTTGGCGATGGCGCCGACGATGTTGGCCGGCTTCACGCCGTGCTGGTGGCCAACCGAGATGCGGTAGGTCTCCATGCCCTGCTCCGGCGCACCGCGCGGCGGCACATCACGACGCGGACGCTGCTCGAAGCCACCCTCACCATCTTCACGGCGCGGGCCACGTTCGAAGCGCGGGCCACGCTCGTTGCGGTCGCCACGGTCGGCACGCTCCGGGCGTTCGAAGCGTTCACGCGGCGCACGCTCTTCACGCGGGGCGCGCACCGGCGGCTGCAGCAGGAACGGAGTATCGCCCTGCAGCATCTTGGCCAGGGCAGCAGCCACTTCGATGGCCGGCACGTTCTGCTCGTTCTCGAAGCGTTCCAGCAGCTGGCGGTAGAAGTCCAGGCCGCCGGCACCGAGGGTTTCGCTGATGCGCGAGGTGAACTTGTTGATGCGGGTGTCGTTGACCGCTTCCACGCTCGGCAGCTGCATTTCTTCGATCGGCTGGCGGGTGGCGCGCTCGATCTGGCGCAGCATGCCCTTCTCGCGCGGGGTGGCGAACAGGATCGCCTCGCCGCTGCGGCCGGCACGGCCAGTACGGCCGATGCGGTGCACGTAGCTTTCGGTGTCGTACGGGATGTCGTAGTTCAGCACGTGGCTGATGCGCTCCACGTCCAGGCCGCGGGCGGCCACGTCGGTGGCCACCAGGATGTCCAGCTTGCCTTCCTTCAGCATGGCAATGGTGCGCTCACGCTGGGCCTGCTGCATGTCGCCGTTGATGGCGGCAGCGGCCAGGCCACGGGCCTGCAGCTTGCCGGCCAGTTCCTCGGTGCCGGCCTTGGTGCGGGCGAAGATGATCATCGCGTCGAACGGCTCGACTTCCAGGATGCGGGTCAGCGCGTCCAGCTTGTGCATGCCGCTCACCCACCAGTAACGCTGGCGGATGTTGGCCGAGGTGGTGGTCTTGGCCTGGATGGTGACTTCAACCGGATCCTGCAGGTAGGTCTGGGCGATGCGACGGATCTGCGGCGGCATGGTGGCCGAGAACAGCGCCACCTGGCGCTGCTCCGGAAGCTTCTTCAGCACGGCTTCGACGTCGTCGATGAAGCCCATGCGCAGCATTTCATCGGCTTCGTCCAGCACCAGGGTCTTCAGCTCGGACAGGTCGAGGGTGCTGCGCTCCAGGTGGTCGATCACGCGGCCGGGGGTACCGACCACGATGTGCACGCCGCGGCGCAGGGCCGACAGCTGCTGGCCGTAGGGCTGGCCGCCGTACACCGGCAGCACGCGGAAGCCGGGGATCTTCGACGAATAGGACTGGAAGGCCTCGGCGACCTGGATGGCCAGCTCGCGGGTCGGCGCCAGGATCAGGGCCTGGGGCTTGATCTGCTGCAGGTCGATGTTGGACAGTACCGGCAGGGCGAAAGCGGCTGTCTTGCCGGTACCGGTCTGCGCCTGGCCCAGCACGTCGCGGCCTTCCAGCATCGCCGGGATGGTGGCGGCCTGGATCGGCGACGGGGTTTCATAGCCGATGGCGCTGACGGCCTGCATCACAGGTTCGGACAGGCCGAGCTGCGCGAACTGCAACGGCGCCGGGGTCGGCGTCTGGGAATCTTGGGACATGGGGAACTCCAAAGGCACGGCCATCTGCATGGCAGTGCGATAAAAAAGGGATGGTCCGCGCTTTGGGCGCCCTTCTTATCGCGTGCCCTGGCGCTGCTCGGTCGGAGGAGATTTCACTCACTCAGAGCGGAATGATACCGCACTCTCCCTGAACCATGCGTACAGGAAACCATTCGCATCCCCTTCCGGGTCGCGCTGGCGCACAATACGCGCCCTTCCCGCCCGCTAACCAAGGATACCCCACCATGCAGATCCTCGAATTCGACCTCGACGGCGAGTACGTCGAACTCAAGCAGCTGCTCAAGCTGGCCGACCTGGTCACCAGCGGCGGCGAGGCCAAGATGGTCATCAGCGAGGGGCAGGTGCGGGTTGATGGCGAGGTCGAGCTGCGCAAGGCCTGCAAGATCCGCGCAGGCCAGGTGGTCGAATTCGCCGACAGCCAGATCCGGGTGCTGGCCGCCGGCTGATCCAGGCACGCCCAGCCCGTTCAGGCCACCCGCTGGGTCAGGTGCGCGGCGATCAGCTGCCGGAACGGCGCGACGCCCTGCGCCACCCGCAGCCCGGCCGCGCGCAGCAGGCGTGCCGGCCGCCGATCGTCCGTGTACAGGCTGGCAATGGCGTTGGTGGCCTCGTACAGCGGTCGCGACGCCAGCCGGTGACCGCTCTGGTATCGCGCCAGCATGCGGGTCGCGGCAATGTCCGCGCCCCGTTGCTGCTGCGCCAGGATGCCCTGCGCCAGCCGTTGTGCACTGGCCAGGCCCAGATTGAAGCCATGCGCGGTGACCGGGTGCATGCCCACCGCGGCATCACCGATCAGCGCCGAGCGCTCGCCGATGAACTGATGCGCGTACACCCCCACCAGCGGATAGGCCTTGGGCGTGGCCACCGGCTGCATCTGCCCCAGGCGATGCTCGAAGCACGCGGTGATGGCCTCGCCGAAGCCCACCTCGTCCAGCGCCAGCAGCTCCTCGATCTGCCGCGGCGGCAGGGTGATGACCGCCGAGGCCTGGCCTTCGTTGAGCGGCAGCAGCGCCATCGTGCGGCCATAGCCGAACCATTCCCACGCGGCGTGATGGTGGTCGCGCTCGACCTGCATGCGGCAGACCAGCATCGACTTGCCGAAGTCACGCATCTGCGCGCCGATGCCGAGCATGCGGCGGGTGGCGGAGAAGCGGCTGTCGGCGGCGACAAGCAGGCGGGCATGCAGTTCGCTGCCGTCATCCAGCGCGACCACGTGGCCCTGCGCGTCGGCCTGCACGGCCAGCACCTTGCGGCCGTCGAACAGCTCCAGCCCGGTCTGGCCCTGCACCGCCTCCCAGGCGGCGCGGCGGATCAGGTGATTGGCCACCAGCCAGCCGAGCGGCTGGCCATCGCGCTGGCCACTGGCGAAGGTCAGCGCAAACGGCGATGCGCCGTTCAACACCCGCGCATCGCGCAGCTCGGAAATTTCCGCTTCGGGCAGGCGCTGCCACAGGCCCAGCTGTTCCAGGCTCTGTCGAGACGCATGGGTCAGGGCAATCTCGCGGCCATCGAAGGCCGCCTGGGCCAGCGCCTCGCGCGGCTGCACCTCGATCAGGCCGACCTGCAGACCGCTGCCAGCCAGCGCACGCGCAAAGCACAGGCCCGCTGGGCCCGCACCGACCACCACCACGTCCATCCTGCGCATCCGCGCCTCCTGCCGTTGATTCCAGTCGGGCCCAGAATAGCGCCAGGCGCATGACTGGCCATGATCTGGATCAGGCCCGCGCCGACTCAGAGCAGTGCGAATACCAGCTTGAAGATCGACACGATCGAGACCACCCAGACCAGGCTGCGCACGTAGGGCACGCCTGCCGCGTACAGCGGCAGGTAGACCACCCGCGCCCAGAAATAGACCTGCGCGGCCAGCACAGTGGTCTCGTTGCTGCGCCCGGCCACCACCACCGCGATCGCGGCGGCAGCGAAAAACGGGAACGTTTCGAAGAAGTTGGCCTGCGCCCGCTTCAGCCTTCCCGCCAGCGGGCTCAATGGCACGTCGGGCGCATCGCGCGCCGACGCGTTCCATTTCATTCCGCGCTCGCGGGTGACCACGGTGGACGCAGCGAAGATGTACACAAAGCCGAGCAGCATCGCCCAGGCCAGCAGGGTCAGTTCAGTGGCCATCGATGTTCTCCGTCAGGGTGCGGACGCGCGCAGGCTGTAACCGGCCAGGCGCCAGGTCTGGTCCTCGTCGAAACGGAACGACACCAGTTCGCGCACCGGCTGCGCGCTGTTGGCGAAGCGGGTCGGGAAGCTGACGTTGATGTACAGGCCTTCCGGCACGGCGGCGCCGGCGGCGTACTTGACCCGGGTGATGGTCGGCTGGCCGCGGCCGTTCATGGTGCCCAGACGGGTGCGATCGGCGGCCAGCTGGCTGACGAACGCCGCCTTGGGCACCGCGCGGCGGGCCACGGCCGAGGCACCGTCCCACAGCTCACCGGCACGGTTGCTGTCCACCAGCTGGGCGGCCTTCAGTGCCGCAGCGCTCATGTCCGCATCCTGCTTCTGCACCTGTGCCTGCTGCGCAGCGGTCAGGGCCGGGGTCGCCGGCGCCGGGCGTGAGGGGGACGGTGCGGGCGTGGCCGGTGCCGGGGCTTGCGCCAGCGCGGTCAACGGCAGCAGGGACAACAGCAGGAACTTCGGCAAACACACGCGCTTCATGGACACCGCCGGTTCGAGGGTAAGAACCGCAGTCTACTTCAGACCGGTGAGTACGCCGTCAGCGCGCGGGGGCGCTGGCTTCCACGGCCGCGGCATCACCCTGCGCGGCCGGCGCGGCCCCTTCGGCGGCCGGTTGTTCGGCCACCGGCGGCTTCTCCGGCGGGGCCGGCGGCAGGGTCGCCACATCGATTTCCGAGAGCGGGCTCTCTTCCGGGCACACCTCATCGGGGAAGCCGAAGCGCTGCTTCAGCGCCTGGCCGCAGCTGTTGATCGATTCCATCTCCGCGCCTTCGTGCTTGCACTGCTGGTCGAAGGCCACCAGGAAGGCATCCTTGCGCTGCACGAAATCATCGCCGCAGGCACGCATCTGCTTGATCCGTTCGAGGTCGTCCTGCACCGCGTTGGTCCCGTCCAGGCCGTACTGGCGCAGCTCGTCGGGGGTAAGCAGGCGCAGGCTGCGGTTGGGCACGGTCATCATCAGGTCGGCCACGCCCACCGCCACGCCGTTGCGCTGCAGGTAATCCTTCACGTTGTCGTACACCTCGTGCAGCTCGCGGTTGAGCTCGGCGCGCGAGGTAGCCTTGGAACTGATGCGCATCATGCGATGGATGCCGACCTTGCCCGACAGCAGCCGGTTATCGCCGGCCGCGAGCACGAACACACAGGCGCTGTGGCAGATGGAACCCTCGCGCACCCAGATGGTCCAGCCTGACTCACCGATGCTGTCGCCGGCGACGATGGCCGATTCAACCTGGCCGCCGCTGGAATCGAGATCGAGGATGCGCTTGTGGATCTTCAACGCATCGGCCACCACCGCCAGCCGCCACATCATTTCGGCGAAGCCCGGATTGATCTTGCCGTGGTAGCGCACGCGCAGCAGCCCGCGTTCGACGCACGGCTGCATGGCCTGCTCGATCTGTTCGCGCTGCAGGCCTTCCAGTTCAACGCCGTCCCCGCCATCGGCGGCATAGTCGGCACCGCAGCTGACCCAGGCCTGGCCGTTCTCCAGCTGCGCCTGCGGCCACGGCCGATCCGCCCTGCTGCGCGGCGGCGCCACCGGCGGCGGCGGCGCATCGGCCGCATTGATCGACACCATGTTCTCGCCATCGCTGGCCGGCGCCCGCGTGGCCTTGTCGGCGGCAGTGACGTTGCCAGGGTTCTCCAGCTGGCTGCAGCCCGTCAGGGCCAGGCACAACAGGGGCAACCAGTGGAATCTGACGGACATCGGGCAACCGGTTTTCATGGAAACGAGGCCCCAGTCTACCCGTCCCCGGCGCGTATTCAGTGCGCGCCACTGAACCCCCTCTGACCCCGGGGAACGCGTGTCGACCAACGGTCGACACCTACCGACAGCAGAAGCGTGCCGACCAACGGTCGGCACCCACCAACAGCCGCAGGAAACTGTCGAAGGCGGGGTGGGTCCGGTGGCAGGGGCGTGAGCCGCATGG
>DEZI01000003.1:0-57649 GCA_002364755.1 Stenotrophomonas maltophilia | reverse complement strand
CCCCCCCCGCCTACCCACAGGAAGCCAGCTTTTGACCTGGACGTTGACGTGGACCTAGCGGGTGCAGGGCTGCAAGCCCTGCCTAAACCCCCACCAACATCCATGTCCGAATCCGGCGAGTATCTCCCCCCGCCCCGCCCTAGACTGGCGCCATGGACACCGCCCCCACCCTCGACCACGCCGCCTGCGACCGCGCCCGCCTGGCCCGTGACGCGCGCTTCGATGGCGTGTTCTTCACCGCCGTGCGCAGCACCGGCATCTATTGCCGCCCCGTCTGCCCGGCACCGCCGCCGAAGCCGCGCAACATCAGCTACTACCCGACCGCCGCCGCCGCTGCCGCCGCGGGCTACCGGCCGTGCCTGCGCTGCCGCCCCGAACTCGCTCCGCAGGCACAGCAGGCCCTGGCCGGGCAGACCGTGCAGCGCGCCCTGGCGCTCATTCATGCTGGCTCCCTGCAGGACCAGGCCGTGGCCGAACTCGGCGCGAAACTGGGCGTGAGCGCACGCCAGCTGCAGCGTCTGTTCGTCGAACACCTGGGCGCCACGCCGGGGCAGATCCACGCCACCCATCGCCTGCTGCTGGCCAAGCAGCTGCTGACCGAAACCACCCTGCCGGTCACCGACGTTGCCCTGGCCGCTGGCTACAACAGCGTGCGTCGCTTCAACACCGCCTTCCTGCAAGGCTGCGGCATGGCACCGACCGCGCTGCGCCGCCAGCACACCCCCTCGGCCGCCGACGATGGCAGCCTGGTGCTGCGCCTGGGCTATCGCCCGCCGCTGGATTTCCCGCGCATGCTCGCCTTCCTGCGCAAGCGCAGCCTGCCGGGCATCGAACTGATCGGCGAAGACAGCTACCAGCGCGTGCTCGGCACGCCCGAGCGCCCCACCCTGCTACGGGTGACCGCCGACCCCAAGCGTCCAGAACTGCGCCTGCAGCTGGGCGCGGTCGATCCGCGGCTGATTCCGGACATCGTGCGCCGCGTGCGCCGGGTGTTCGACCTCGATGCCGACCTGCAGCAGGTGCACGCTGCCCTGGCCGAGGAACCGCTGCTGTCGCGCGGCATCGCCGAGCGGCCCGGCCTGCGCGTCCCCGGTGGCTGGGATGGTTTTGAGGTGGCCGTGCGCGCGGTGCTGGGCCAGCAAGTGACCGTCGCCGCGGCCACCACCTTCGCGCGTCGCCTGGTCGATGCGTGGGGCGCGCACCTGCCCGGCATGCCCGCTGAGTTCGACCGCCAGTTCCCAGGACCGGAGGTGCTGGCCGAGGCACCGCTGGAATCGATCGGCCTGCCGCGCACGCGTGCGGCCACCGTGCGGGCGCTGGCGACAGCCTGTGCCAGTGGCGAACTGGATTTCGGCCCCGGCCAGGCGCTGGAGGATTTCGTCGCCCGCTGCGTGGCCCTGCCCGGTATCGGGCCATGGACGGCGCAGTACATCGCCCTGCGTGGCCTGGGCCAACCCGATGCCTTCCCCGCTGGTGACCTGGTGCTGCAGCAGGTGCTCGGCCATGCGCAGGGCCAGCGCCTGAGCGAACGTGCCACCGAAGCACGTTCGCAACCCTGGCGGCCTTGGCGCGCCTATGCGGTGCTGCACCTGTGGCACCTGTCCGGCACGTTTGTTGGAGAACCGACATGACCCTGTTGTTCGATCGTTTCGACAGCCCGATCGGCGAGCTGACCATCGCCGGTGACGAACGTGGCCTGGCCCACGTGCTGTTCCCGGAAAACCGCCATCCGGCACGTGGCCGCGGCGACTGGCTGTATTCACCCGATGCGCTGCCGGCGGCGCGCGAGCAGCTGCTGCAGTTCCTGCACGGTGAGCGCAGCACCTTCGATCTGCTGCTGGCACCGCAGGGCACGCCGTTCCAGCTGCGGGTCTGGCATGCATTGGCGCTGATTCCGTTCGGGCGGACCTGGAGTTACCTGCAGCTGGCGCAGCATCTGGGCCAGCCGACGGCGACGCGTGCGGTGGGCGCGGCGAATGGGCGCAATCCGTTGCCGATCATCCTGCCGTGCCATCGGGTGATTGGCAGCAATGGTGCATTGACCGGGTTTGGGGGTGGGTTGGAGACCAAGGCGGCGCTGCTGCGGCTGGAGCAGCGGCAGGCACCGCTGTTTGCCTGAGGGTTTTGGGAGTTCCGGCGGGGCTGCGCCCTGCGCCCGCAGTAGTGCCGGCCGCTGGCCGGCAACCTCAAGATCAAGAGCGGCATTCCGTGGACTGGCGGGTTCACGCGGCTGTTGGTGGGTGCCGACCGTTGGTCGGCACATCTGTCGGATATCGAATGCTTCATCCACGCATGGCGTGGATCTACTGGGACACGCGGCTGTTGGTGGGCGCCGACCTTGGTCGACACGCGCGGCAGCGCGCCGTGTCTTGGGTGCGTCATTGCGCACGCTTATCATGTCGCGATGACTTCCGTACGCCTGACCTGCTCGCTGGCGTTGCTGCTGCCCCTGGCGGCCTGCACGACCACGCCTTCTTCGTCCGCGCCGGTTGCGCGCGCCGACGCGCCGCCGCCGAAACTGCTGCTGATCTCCATCGATGGCCTGCGTGCCGATGCGCTGGACCGGGGGCTCACTCCGAACCTGCAGCGCATCATCGATGGCGGCGTGCGTGCGCGCTGGATGACGCCTTCCTATCCGTCGCTGACCTTCCCCAACCACTACACCATCGTTACTGGCCTGCGCCCGGACCACCATGGCATCGTCAACAACAGCATGGACGATGCCCAGCTGGGCCGCTTCAGCCTGGGTGACCGCGATGCGGTGACCGACAGTGGCTGGTGGGGCGGCGAGCCGATCTGGGTCGGTGCCGAGAAGGTCGGCGTGCGCACCGCGACCACGTCCTGGCCGGGCAGCGAAGCCGAGATCGACGGGACCCGCCCCAGCCAGTGGCAGGTCTACAACAGCAAGGAACCGCTGCAGCAACGCGCGCGTACCGTGCTGGAATGGCTGGCGCAGACCGATGCCGATGCACCACGGTTGACCACCCTGTACATGGAAAACGTCGACAAGGCCGGCCACAACCATGGCCCCGATTCGACCGAGTACCGCGATGCGATCGTGCAGGCGGACGAGATCGTCGGCCAGGTACTGGATGGCCTGGAAGCCGAGGGCCTGGCGGCCACCACCAACGTCATCGTGGTCTCCGACCACGGCATGGCCAGCGTGGCCGAGGGCCATGTGGTGTCCACCGAGTCGATGGCCGATCCGTCCATCGCCCGCAACGTCAGCCAGGGCCAGTCGGTCGGTTTCGCGCCGGTGGCCGGCCGCGAGGCACAGGCCGAGCGCGCCCTGCTCGGTCGCCACGCACACTACGAATGCTGGAAGAAGGAATCGCTGCCGGCCCGCTGGCACTACGGTTCGCACCCGCGCGTGCCGCCCATCGTCTGCCAGATGGATGAGGGCTGGGACGCACTGCATGCCGAGCGGATCGGCACGCGCGCGCACCAGGATCGTGGCTCGCACGGCTATGACAATGCCCTGCCCTCGATGCGCGCCGTGTTCGTCGCGCGCGGTCCCTCGTTCCGCCAGGGGCTGGTGATCGATGGCTTCGACAACGTCGACGTCTATCCGCTGCTGGCGCAGCTGCTGCAGGTGCCGGCCGCACCGAACGATGGCAACGCCGGGACGCTGCAGGAAACATTGCGTTGATTCCAACGGCCGCCGGGGGCGGTGAGGTAGCGCCGGGCCATGCCCGGCGAGCGCAGCGGCAGGAATGCCGGGCACAAAAAAAACGCGGCGCCAGGCGCCGCGTTTTTCTTTGGACCACGTACCCGGCCGGATCAGGCCTTGGCAGCAGCCTTCTTCGCCACGGCCTTCTTGGCCGGAGCCTTGGCCACGGTCTTCTTGGCAACCGGGGCACCGGCGCCTACAGCGACCTTGCTCGCGGTGTGCGAACGGGCATTGCCGTAGCTGGCGTTGTAGCGCTTGCCCTTGGCGGTCTTGCGGTCACCCTTACCCATGTCTTCAACTCCTAAAGTGTGAAATCTGGTTACCCCGTGCTGACACGGGTTCGGCGGGGCCGTCTTGCTGGACGCCCCCGCGCACGATCAGAAATCCTAACACGACGCGCCTAGTGCGCGCAGCTGGCGTCGTGGACGTGGACGTGGTTCAGCCGCAGGTTGACCAGGTGGGCCACACCCACCAGCAGGCCGCCGAAGGTCATCACCACCGCATGCGGCACGGCATTGTGGTGCAGCGCGTCGACCAGCACGCCCGCCCACAGGGCGACCAGGCCCGGCAGCAGGAAAGCCAGCGCGCGCAGGGCGCCATGGCGGCGGTAGCCCATGACCAGGCTGAACAGGCCAAGCAGGGTCACGAACACCACCAGGGTCATTTCCACGCCGTCGCTCAGCCAGAACGAGAGGCCCAGCGAAGGGGCGATCGCCAGCAGCACCGGGATCACCGCGCAGTGCACGGCGCACAGCATCGAACCGGTGGCGCCGAAGCGGTCGAGCAGGCGGCGGAAGGAGGAGGACGGGGACATGACTTCCAGCAGGGTCGGCGAATCGTTATGGAATAATATAACATCCGTCCCCGACCCGCACGGTTTCCCTCCCCCTGTCCCACGACGGGATACGTGCGCCACCCGATTGATACAATGTAACAAAGGAAGCACTGGATGCCCTCTCACCACCCACGTTTCAAGCCGCATTCCCTGGCCCTGGCCCTCGCCGCCCTGCTGCCGTCGGCTGCTTTTGCCGCCGCCGACCAGGATACCCATCGTGACCGCCACCTGACCGAGCTGTCGTCGGTGCAGGTCACCGCCTCGCCGCTGCAGGGCGATGCCGAGTCGCTGGCCCGCCCGGTGGACGTGCTGGCCGGCGAGCGCCTGGACGAGCAGAAGGCCGGCACCCTGGGTGACACCGTGGCCAAGCTGCCCGGCGTGCAGAGCACCTTCTTCGGCCCCGGCGTCGGCCGCCCGATCATCCGTGGTCAGGAGGGCCCGCGCGTGGCGGTGCTGTCCAACGGCATGGGCAACATGGATGCCTCCACCGTCAGCGCCGACCACGCCACCAGCATCGAGCCGTTCCTGGCGGACCAGATCGAAGTCTTGAAGGGCCCGGCCACCCTGCTGTTCGGCAGCGGCGCCATCGGCGGCGCAGTGAATGTAGTCGATGGCCGCATCGCCCGCGAGCTGCCGGACCGTCCGCTCAGCGGCCGTGCCGAAGTGCGTGGCAACTCGGTCAACGACGAGCGCAGCGGCATGTTCCGCCTCGACGGCGTCAGCGGCAACGTCGTGCTGCATGTCGACGGCCTGGTGCGCAACGGCGATGACTACCGCATCCCCGGCTACGCGGTGATCGACAGCCTGGAAGACCACCACGACGACCACGACCACGCAGGCGAGGAAGGCGAAGAGCCGCGCCGCGGCCGCCTGGACAACAGCTCCATCCGTACCCGCGCTGGTGGCGTCGGTGCCACCTGGCTGGGCGAAGGCGGTTACTTCGGCGTGTCGGCCAGCACCTACCGCACCAACTACGGCATTCCCAACGGCGCCCACGTGCATGCCGATGGCGATGACCACGACCATGACCACGACCATGACCATGGCGACGAGGAGGAGGAAGGCGACGAGCATGACGTCCGCATCGACATGGTGCAGAACCGCTTCGAGACCAAGGCCGGCATCTACAACCCGGTCTCGTTCCTGAAGAACGTCAACGCACGCGTGGCCTACACCGATTACGAACACGTGGAGCTGGAAGCCGGCACGCCGTCCACCCGCTTCACCAACCGTGGCATCGAAACCCGCCTGGAAGCCGTGCAGCAGCAGATCGGCGGCTGGGACGGCGCGTTCGGCGTGCAGTTCGGCAACAGCGATTTCGGCGCCATCGGCGAAGAAGCGTTCGTACCGAACACCAACACGAAAAACGCCGGCCTGTTCGTGCTGCAGGAAAAGCAGTTCGGCCCGTTCAAGCTGGAACTGGGTGGCCGCCACGACCAGGTGAAGCTGGACCCGACCGGTGATTACCGCCGCCGCAGGTTCGACGCCACCAACCTGTCCGCCGCCGGTATCTGGAAGCTCAACGATGCGGTCGACCTGCGCATCGGCGTGGACAGCTCCGAGCGTGCACCGACCAATGAAGAGCTGTACGCGGCCGGTGCGCACATCGCCACCCGTTCGCTGGAAATCGGCGATGCCGACCTGAAGACCGAGCGCGGCCAGCGCGTCGAGCTGGGCATCCACACCCACAGCGACCGCCTGGACTTCTCCGCCGCGATCTACCAGACCAGGTTCAAGGACTTCATCTACCTGGCCGACACCGGCATCACCGAAGGCCTGCCGGTGCGTACCTGGACGCAGCAGGACGCCGTGTTCAAGGGTGCCGAGGCCGAGGCGCTGGTGCACCTGTTCGAAGGCAACGCCGGCGACTGGGACCTGCGCGTGTTCGGTGACTACGTGCAGGCCAAGCTGGATGGCAGCGGCAGCCGCACGCTGGACATCGCCGTGCCGCACGGTGACCACAACCACAACTACAGCGTGGACCTTGCCAACACCGGTTACCTGCCGCGCATCGCCCCGGCCCGCGTCGGCGCCGACCTGCGCTGGGCGAAGGACGGCTGGCGTGCGTCGGTCGGCGCGGTGCGCTACAGCCGTCAGAAGGATGTGGCCCAGAACGAGGAGCCGAGCGACGGCTACACCCTGGTCGATGCGCACTTCGCCTACCGCTGGGACCGCAGCGACAGCAACAGCTACGAGGTGTTCCTGGATGGCAGCAACCTGACCAACCGCGAAGTGCGTCCGCACACCTCGCTGCTGCGTGACTACTCGCCGCTGCCGGGCCGTGGTGTCGCCTTCGGCATCCGCGCGTATTTCTGATCGGTCATCCACGCGTTTGGGGCCATCCACGCATGGCGTGGATCTACTCGTCCCAACCAACCATTTCCTGGCGACGTTCATCGCCGTTCTCTCCCGGGGGCCTCATGGCCCCCGTTTTTTATGGGTGCGCTCCCACGGGCATTATCTTCACGCCGTATTTACAAAGACGTGCGTAGAGCAACAAACGGACATTCCCGTCATTCACCGCCTCGCCAGACGGACATTCTTGTCCGATAATGAAGCCATGACCACCCAACGTGCCGATGCTGCTGCCCGCCGTGCCCTCATCCTTGATGCCGCCGACCATGTGTTCGGCCAACACGGCGTCACCGCGCCGCTGGACCTGGTGGTCGAACGCGCCCAGGTGGGCCGCGCCACCCTGTACCGCAACTTCCCCGACCGCACCGCGCTGATCCAGGCACTGCTGCAGCGGACCGTCGACCGCATCCGCCGCCAGGTGGGACAGCTGGGCGACCGCGACGACGCCCTGTTCGAGGTCTTCGAAGGCATGGCCCAGCGCATCATCGATTCGCCGGCGCTGGCCGACTATTGGCGCGCGGTGGATTCGGACGTGCCCGCCATGCGCACCGCGCGCGAGACCGTGCGCGACCTGCTGGAAGCACCGATCGCCCGCGCCAAAGCCGCCGGCCTGTGCCGGCCGGACCTGGAAAAGACGGATATTTCACTGATTTCGGGCATGCTGGGCGCAGCCCTGCGCGGCAAGACCCGCGAAGAGCGTGCCCAGCTGGCCGGACGCGCCCTGCAGCTGCTGCGCGGCGGCCTCCAGGGAGCAGCCAACCAGGGGCGCTGATGGTCCAGCCGTATCTCAAGCCGGTTCCGGACTGGGAGGAGCACGAGAAGCCAACCATGCCCGGTTCGGCCTCGATGCCCTGGCACCCCCCGTACCGTCGCGCGGCCTATGCGCTGGTCTCGCTGCTGGTGGCCATCACCGGCGGCCTGGGCAATGCGCTGGTCACCGCCAACCTGCCCTTCCTGCAGGGCCAGCTCGCGCTGACGCCCACCCAGGGCAGCTGGCTGGTGGCGGCCTATGCCATGGTCAATGTCACTGCCAACCTGCTGGCCTTCAAGTTCCGCCAGCAGTACGGCATCCGTCTGTTCGCCGAAATCGGCCTGGGCCTGTATGCGGCGCTGGCGGTGCTGCACTTGTTCGTCGGCAGCTACGAAACCACGCTGCTGACCCGCGCGGCCAGCGGCTTTGCCGGCGCGGCGTGCTCGACGCTGGGCACGCTGTACATGCTGCAGGCGCTGCCGCGGCGCTTCACCGGCAACCTGCTGGTGATTGGTGTCGGCCTGTCGCAGCTGGCGGTGCCCCTCGCTTGGATCGTCTCGCCGGCGCTGGTCGATACCGGCCAGTGGCACCAGCTGTACTCGTTCGAGGCCGGCCTGGCGCTGTGCGCGTTCGCCGCAGTGGTGGTGCTGAAGCTGCCGCCGGGCATTCAGATCAAGGCGTTCGAACCGTTGGACTTCCTCACCTTCGCCCTGCTCGCACCGGCCGTGGCGCTGCTGGTAGTGGTGCTGGCGCAGGGCTACACGCGCTGGTGGTTGAACACGCCGTGGCTGGGCTGGGCCCTGGTCGCTTCGATCGCGCTGGCCACCACCGCACTGGTCATCGAGCACTACCGGCGCAACCCGCTGCTGCAGATCTGCTGGCTTACCACCCTGCCGGTGCTGCACTTCATCGTCGGCGCGTTCCTGCTGCGCTTCCTCACCACCGAACAGTCCTACGGCGTGGTCAACCTGATGCGCACGCTGGGCATGGGCCCGGACCAGATGCGCCCGCTGTTCGTGGTGATCCTGGCCGGGGTGATCGTCGGCATCGCCGGAGCTTCGCTCACCTTCGGGCCGAAGCGGCTGATCGCCCAGCTGCTGATGGCCATCCTGCTGCTGGGCACCGCCGCGTTCTTCGACCAGAGCCGCACCAGCCTGGACCGGCCGCACGACTTCTACATCAGCCAGTTCCTGGCCTCGGTCGGCGCCGGCATGTTCATGGGCCCGCTGATCATGCTCGGCGTTTCCGCGGCGCTGAAACAGGGTGTGGACCACATGATCACCTTCCTGGTCACCCTGTCGATCACCCAGACCCTGGGTGGCCTGGCCGGTTCGGCGGTGCTGGGCACCTTCCAGCTGCACCGCGAGCAGCTGTATTCCAGCGCGATCACCAGCCAGCTCGATCCGGCCGACCCGGTGGTCGCGCAGCGCCTGCGCATCCAGCAGCAGATCTACGCCGCGCAGATCACCGACCCGGTGCTGCGCAGCGCGCAGGGCGCCGCGCAGCTGGCGACCACGGCCCGCCGCGAAGCGAACGTGCGCGCCTTCAATGATGTGTTCACCCTGAGCGGCTGGCTGGCCATCGGCTTCCTGTGCTGGTTGCTGCTGCTGTCACTGCGTACCGCCGTGCTCAAGCAATGGCGCAAGCACCATCCGTCTCCGCCCACTGCGGCCACCGCCGCCCCGCCCCACTGAGCCTGCCGCCATGCCTCCGCTACCACCCCGCCCCGACAGCGACGCCCCCGAGAACGTCAGCCCGCCACCGCCGACCGACGCCGCGCCTGCGCCCACGCCTGCCGCGCCGGCGGCGGCACCGAAATACCTCAAGCCCAGCTCACGCAGCGTGGTGGTGATGGTGGTGGTGGCGCTGCTGGGCATCGCGCTGATCCTGCGCGCCTGGAACCTGTGGCCGTTCAACAGCAGCGTGATGGTCACCGACAACGCGTACGTGCGCGGGCAGATCACGGTGATGGCGCCGCAGGTGGCCGGCTATGTCACCGAGGTGCTGGTGAAGGACTTCCAGCACGTGAAGAAGGGCGAGCCGCTGCTGCGCATCGACGACCGCATCTACGCGCAGAAGGTGGCGCAGGCCGAAGCGACGCTGGACAGCGCGCGCGCGGCACTGGCCAACTCTGACCAGTCGCAGGCGCAGAACCGCGCGCAGATCGCGTCGACCCGCGCCACGCTGTCGGCCGGCCAGGCCGAACTGCAGCGCTCGCGCAACGAGGCCAAGCGTTATGAGGAACTGGCCGCGCAGCAGCTGGTCTCGATCAACGACCGTGACAAATTCCGCACCACGCAGGCCTCGGCGCAGGCCAGCGTCCAGCAGGCGCAGGCGCAGATCCGCATCGCCGAGGAAACGCTGGTATCGACCCAGGTGGCGCGCAAGAGCCTGGAGGCGCAGGTGGAAAGCGCGCAGGCGCAGCTGGAACTGGCCCGCATCGACCTGGCCAACACAGTCATCCATGCGCCGCGCGACGGGCAGATCAGCGAGGCCAGCGTGCGCGTGGGCCAGTATGTGGCGGCCGGTTCGCAGCTGCTGTTCCTGGTGCCGGAGGCGCTGTGGGTGGTGGCCAACTACAAGGAAGGCCAGACCTGGCAGATGCGCATCGGCCAGCCGGTGACGTTCTCGGTGGATGCGTTCAATGGCCAGCGCCTGCACGGCCACGTGGAGCAGATCGCGCCGGCCACCGGATCTGAGTTCAGCGTGCTGCGCCCGGACAATGCGAGCGGCAACTTCACCAAGGTGGTGCAGCGGTTGCCGATCCGGATTTCGATCGATCCGGGGCAGGAGCTGGCGGCGCGGCTGCGGCCGGGGATGTCGGTGATCGCGCGGGTGGATACGGCGGCCAAGCCGATGGATTAGCGCGCGGACCCGGTAGAGTCGACTGTCAGTCGACTGCTCTGCCGCCTGCCGAAGGGCGCGGCTTCGCCGAGGGCTGCGAACGGCGAAGCCCCTCGTGGCTGATCGTTGCGGTTGGATTGCTGGATGGGCCAGGTGAGTGGGGCAGCCGGGACACGCCGTAAACCCGTCCATGGGGGCTCGTAGGCGCCATCCATGGCGCCTGCGGTCCCGCCTACCCCACCCACCCGGCCACGGACATTTTCCGTGCGCGTCAGCCACGTGAATCAAAGGAATACACTCAAAAGCGGGGGCTGCGGCTCCGCCTTATTTGTAGAGTCGAGCCATGCTCGACTGCCCTATGCCAGGAACAGGCACAAGACATGAAATTCAACGCACTGGCCAAAAAAGCGGCCAAGGCCCCTGCGCCGCTGGAACATGGCGGCAACGTGGAAGTGGAGGATCTGATTCGCTTCGTGCTGGAACAGGGTGCAGAAGGCGCAGGCGTGTGCGGCATTCGGCCACGGCGGCGTGGCGGGGCTGCAGTCGTTGCTGGATGATCCGCGGCGGGCGACCTATGCGACTGGTGTGCTGGAAGACGTGCGCAGCGAGGCGTCGGTAATGGCGCTGCTGGGGGTTCTGCGCGCAGGCGGATTTCAGCCAGGGCGATCCGATGTCGGCGCCGACGTGGGCGCTGGCTGCGTTGAATTCGCTGCTGTCATTCGACAAGGGCGTTGTGGTGCCGGTAGCCACACAGCAGGCGCTGCTGCGCCTGGTTCAACGCGCGTGGGAACAGGCGCCGACCCCGCAGGGCCGCAGCCTGGCGCTGTATGCCGCGCGCGGTGCATCGGTGGCTCAAGCAATGGCGTGGCTGCAGTCGCCGGCGTTGGAGGAGGAACAGATGGTTGCTGCGCGCAAGGTGGCCTTGAAGCGGCTGCAGCAGCGTCTGTGAAATGGGGTCAGAGCCCTTTGCCTGGGGCAAAGGGATCCGCCCCCGGTCCTCATGCGTTTCTCAGGATAGTCGACCAACGGTCGACTCTACCCCCGTGGCTGTCAGCCGGCGCAGCGCGCACAGAGGCCGTGCACTTCCAGGGTCTGCGCCTGCGGCTGGAAGCCCAGTTCCTTGGCGCGCTTTTCCAGCTGGGTGACGATCTCGCGGTCTTCCAGTTCCACCGCGCTGTGGCAGCTGTTGCAGATCAGGAACGGCACCGAATGCGCCGCGCTGCTGGGATGGTGGCAGGCCACGAAGGCATTCACCGATTCCAGCTTGTGCACGAAGCCGTTCGCCATCAGGAAGTCGAGCGCGCGGTAGACGGTGGGCGGGGCATCCGCGCCCACGCCCTTGCCGTTGCGCACCCACTCCAGCAGCTCATAGGCCTTGACCGGCTTGCCGGCCTCGGCGATCAGCTTGAGCACGTTGGCCCGGATCGGGGTCAGGCGCAGCCCGCGCTCACGCGAGACGCGCTCGACCACCGCCACGAAATCCGATGCGTCGTGGACGTGGTGGTGCGGGGCGGTACAGGCAGAAGCTGGTTTGGCGGGCATGCGCGTTCTCCGGTTCAGGTCTGGGCGGCAGGGCTCAGGCCGTTGCTACCTTGGTGATGGCCACATCGATGCGTTTCAAGGCCTGCTCGCGGCCGGCCAGGTACACGGTATGGGAAATGTCAGGACTGACCTGGGTGCCGGTGATGGCCACGCGCAGCGGCTGGGCGACCTTGCCCATACCAATTTCCAGCGCGGCGGCAGCATCGTGCAAGGCCACGCCGACGGCTTCGGCGGTCCATTCCGGCAGGGCCGCCAGCAGTTCGCGGGCCTTGCCCAGCGGCAGCTCGGCGCCGGCCTTGAAGTGCTTGGCCACGGCCGCGTCGTCGTACTCGGTCAGCGGCTGGTACCAGACCACGGCCTTCTCGGCCATTTCCTTCAGGGTCTGCACGCGCTCGCGCAGGGCGATCACCACGTCCACCGGCGCCGGGCCGGCGGCCACGTCCAGGCCCAGCTTTTCCAGCTGGTAGACCAGGTGCGGCACGATGCTGGCCGGCTCCTCGGTCTTCAGGAAGTGCTGGTTGACCCAGCCCAGCTTGGCCATGTCCAGGCGCGAGGCCTTGGAATTGCAGTGGGTCACGTCGAACAGCTCGATCAGCTCCTGGCGGCTGAACAGCTCCTGGTCACCGTGCGACCAGCCCAGGCGGGCCAGGTAGCTCAGCAGCGCGTCGGGCAGGTAGCCGGCGTCCTTGTACTGCATCACGTCGGCCGCGCCGGTGCGCTTGGACAGCTTGGCACCCTGCTCGTCCAGGATCATCGGCATGTGGCCGAACTTCGGCACCGGGGCGCCGATGCCTTCGTACAGGTTGATCTGCCGCGGGGTGTTGTTGATGTGGTCGTCGCCGCGGATGACCTCGGTGATGCCCATGTCCCAGTCGTCCACCACCACCGCGAAGTTGTAGGTGGGATAGCCGTCCGGACGGAAGATGACCATGTCATCCAGCTCGCTGTTGGCGATCTCGATGCGGCCCTTGATCAGGTCGTCGAACACCACGGTGCCGTCGAGCGGGTTCTTGAAGCGGATGACGCGGTTCGGGTCGTCCTTGCGCGGCAGGCCCAGCTCACGCGCGGCGCCGTTGTAGCGCGGCTTTTCCTGCTTGGCCATGGCGGCCTCGCGCATCGCGTCCAGCTCTTCGCGGGTCTCGTAGGCGTAGTACGCCTTGCCGTCGGCCACCAGCTGCTCGGCCACTTCCAGGTAACGGGCGACGCGGTCGGTCTGGTAGATCGGGCCGACGTCGTAGCCCAGGCCCAGCCAGTCCATCGCCTCCAGGATCGCGTCGATCGCGCCCTGGGTGCTGCGTTCACGGTCGGTGTCCTCGATGCGCAGCACGAATTCGCCGCCGCGGTGGCGGGCCTCCAGCCAGCAGTACAGCGCGGTGCGGGCACCGCCGATGTGCAGGTAACCGGTGGGGCTGGGAGCGAAGCGGGTGCGGCAGATCATGGAGGGCTCGGGGAACGGGAATCCCGCGATTTTACCACCAGCCCCGGAAAGGCAAGGAGGGGCGGACGCATTCCGCCCCTCCCGCCGGTTTTTCAGGGCTGCGGTTCAGCCTTGCGCGGGAACGACTGCTCGCGCATCGCCGCGTTGTAGGCGAACGAGGCGACGATGGCCGCTGCCTGCTTCAGGTCGTCCGGCTCGGCATGGTCCCAGGTGTCCAGGTGGCTGTGATGGACGTTGGTGAAGTAGTCCAGGCGGTCCTGGATGAACTGGAAGCCCGGCAGGCCGATCCGGTCGAAGCTGATGTGGTCGGTGCTGCCGGTGTTGCGGGTGGCCACGGTGGTGGCCCCCACGTCATGGAACGGGGCCAGCCAGGCTTCGAAGATCGGCATCGCCGCCAGGTTCTCCTGGGCGTAGATGCCCCGGAAGCGGCCGGAGCCGTTGTCCATGTTGAAGTAGACCTGGAACCTGCCGTAATCGCGGGTCTTCTGCAGGGCGCCGGTCGGGTCGCGCAGCGACGCCGGCAGCGCCTTCTGCGCCGGGTCGGTGGGCTCGGGGAAACGACCGAAGTGCTTGGCCACATAGGCCTGCGAACCGATCAGCCCCTGTTCCTCGCCGCTCCACAACGCCACGCGGATGGTCCGCTTCGGTTTGGCGCCAGTGGCCTTGAGGATGCGCATCGCCTCCATCATCACCGCCACGCCGGCGGCGTTGTCGGCCGCGCCCGTGCCGCTGTGCCAGGAATCCAGGTGGGCGCCGATCATCACCACTTCGTCGGGCTTGCTGCTGCCACGGATCTCGGCCAGCGTGTTGTAGCCGGGCTGGTCGGCCTCATCGGTGAAGCGGGCGGCCACGTCCACGCGCAGGCGCACGGTCTGCTTGGCGTCCAGCGCGCGCACCAGCGGATTGAAGTGCTCGGCGATCATCGCCAGTTCCGGAATACCCACCGATTCGCCAGCCTTGCGCGAACCGCCACCGGCGACGCGGATGATGCCGTTGTCCCAACTGCTGATGCTGATCGAAGCCAGCGCGCCCTCTTCGACGAAGAAGGCGTTGACCTTGGCGGCCAGCTCCTGGCGTTCCTTGTATTCCTTCACCCGCTTGGCCCGCTCGGCGGCCACGTCCTTGGGCAGGGTGAATTCCTGCAGGCCTTCCAGCGAGGTCGCATCGTGGCGGTGCGAATCGGCCTCGGTACCGCGCTTGTACTCGCGCGCTTCACCCAGCAACAGGATCTTGCCGCGCAGCTTGCCACGGTACTTTTCGATGTCTTCCGGCTTCTTGATGTCCACCTGCACCAGCTCGCCCTCGACCGGGCCACGGGTGCCCGGCGTCCAGGCCTTGGGCAGGGCATGCAGCGGCTGCACGCGGTCGCCCAGCATCTCCACGCTGGCCGAGGTGAACTCCCAGCCACGGCCGAAATCATCGAAGGCTTCGTCGTGGACGTTGTCCAGCTTCCATTCGTTGAACTTGCCGCGGGTCCAGGCGTTGGCACGGCCCATCGCCGGCGAATTGGTCAGGCGCGGGCCGATGCGTTCGGTGAGGTAGCTGAAGGTGTCCATCACCTGCGAACGATGGAAGGCCTCCTGACGGATGCGGCTGACCATGTCCAGGTCCACCGGTTCGCGCTGCTGCGCCATTGCATTGCCACCCATCGCCAGCGCTGCGGCCAGCACACCCCACTTCAACACATCACACCCCTGCCCTTCGGCTCGATCGTCAACCCATCGAGTCTAGCCAGCGGCGGCGCAGCGCCCCCGTCCCATCGGTCATGGACCGCACCGCGCTCCCCCCGCCATGCGTGTCGATCGTGGGCGGTGGCTGCCGTAGATCCACGCCATGCGTGGATGATCTGTGCGCGATCACCCACGCCACCCCAACCACAGCTGCGCGCGCTCCGGCAGCAGCAACAGCCAGTGGCGCTGGTCGATGCTGCTGCAGCCGTACACTGCGGCATGCACCGGCCAACCCGGCGGCAGGCCGTCGATGCCGATCTCCGACAGCGCCGCCGCGCCGGCCAGCCATTCCAGCCCTTTCCGCTGCAATCCTTCGCAAGTCACCGCAGCCAGCTGGAAGCGGACCAGGCCGGGCGCGATCCGTGCCCCCGGCAGGGCCGCCAGCACACCATGTGCCCGTAGATCCACGCCATGCGTGGATGCTCTGTGCGCGATCACCCACGCCACCCCAACCACAGCTGCGCGCGCTCCGGCAGCAGCAACAGCCAGTGGCGCTGGTCGATGCTGCTGCAGCCGTACACTGCGGCATGCACCGGCCAATCCGGCGGCAGGCCGTCGATGCCGATCTCCGACAGCGCCGCCGCGCCGGCCTTCCATGGCCGGTAGCGCGGCACCCGCCCGGCCAGCGCGCCGCGTCCCTGCCGCGCGCCGGCCAGCCATTCCAGCCCTTTCCGCTGCAATCCTTCGCAAGTCACCGCAGCCAGCTGGAAGCGGACCAGGCCGGGGGCGATCCGTGCCCCCGGCAGGGCCGCCAGCACACCATGTGCCTGCAGCAGTGCATCCACTTCCAGCAGGGCGGGTAGGCCCTGCCGTGCCCGTTGCCACAATCCCCGGCGCCAGCCCATGGCGTGCTCCTTACTTGAGTTCCGCGCCCAGCGCGTACCAGTCGACCCGGCGGGTCACCCACATCGCCAGCGCCAGGATCACGAACAGCAGCAGCGACCCCATCAGCAGCGCGTTGTTTTCCGAGACCAGCAAGCCATACAGCGCGCCGTACAGCAGGGTCAGCAGCGCGGCGAAGCCGAGGCCGCGCTTCCAATGCCCCAGCACATGGGCCAGGTACACCGCCTGCAGGCCGATGCAGGCCACGGCCGAGACCAGGTAGGCCTTCCAGAAGGTGATGTGCTCGGACAGGCTGATCAGCAGCAGGAAGAAGATCGCCAGCGCCAGGCCGACCATCAGGTACTGCAGCGGGTGGATGCGCAGCGACTTGATCAGTTCGAACAGGATGAAGCCGACGAAGGTCAGCACCACGAACAGGATGCCGTATTTCGAAGCGCGGTCGGCCTGGGTATAGGTGTCGACCGGATCCACCAGCGACACCGTCACCGCCTGCGAGTCCATCGCACCGTCACGGCGCAGCTGCGCCTGTGCATCCGAGGCCAGCGAAGAGACCGCCCACTGCGCGTTGAACCCCTGCGCATCGACGCGTCGCTCATTGGGCAGGAACGCACCGCTGAAGGACGGATGCGGCCAGCGCGAGCGCAGTGCGATCCGGGTGTCATCACCCACCGGCACCACCGAAAGCGCGCGGCTGCCGTCCAGGCGCAGGTCGAGTTCGATGCTGCTGCCGGCCAGGGTGCCGCCGAGGCTCTCGGCGAAACCGACCACCGGCGCGTGCAGGCCACGGCCGACCTCACTGGCCGCGCCAACACCCGGCAGCAAGCGCACCTGTCTGCCGTCCACGCGCAGATCCGGCGTGCCGACCAGGCCACGTGCATCGGACACGCCCAGCACCACGTACGGCTGGCCGTAGCTGCGGCCCGGCTTCACGGGGTAATCGTCGGCCGCGAAGGTCGCCTTCAACTGGCCGTTCCAGCTGTACACCGGTACCTTGAACAGGCCGACCTCGCGCTGGCTCGGCAGCATCTCGCCGCCCACGTCCAGCGAGGCCGGCATCTGCAGCCAGTGGCCTTCGCTCACCTGCTCCTCGATCTTCTTGTTGCCCTTGGCGTCGACCACCTCGACCTGCTGGCGTTCCACCCACGGCACCACCCGTACCGGGCCGACCAGGCGCTGCGCTCCGGCGCGGCTGTCGGCCACCCGCGCGAAAGCCTCGTCGCGGTACGCGCTGCGTTCGTTGATGACGCCGCGGATCATCGTCAGCGGGACCAGCAGCAGCAGGATCAGTCCGCCGACGATGGCGAACCGCAACAGCATCTTCAGGGATTTCATCGTCCGTCCTCGTTGGAGAGGACTGCAGGATGGACGGCGGCAGTGAGCGGGGTTTGTGGCGAATTTGAAGCGAATGTGAAGTCAGCGACGGGCGCGCTGTGCCGGTCCACCCAGCGGCAGCCACAGGCTGGCGACAGTGCCGCCGCCGGGCCGCGGCTCGAGGCTGGCGCGGCCATCGTGCAGGCGCGCCACTTCCTGCACGAACGGCAGGCCAAGGCCGGAACTGCGCCGGCCACTGCCGGGACGCGCCAGCGAATAGAAGCGCTCGAACACCCGGTCACGCGCGTACTCGGGCACACCTGCACCACGGTCGGCCACCTGCAGGCGCATGCCCTGGCCATCGGCCACCGCCTGCAGCTCGACCTCGGCGCCGGGCGCCGAGAACGCCACCGCGTTGTCGATCAGGTTCTGCATCGCCTGCCGGAGCAGATACGCATCGCCGTGCAGGCGCAGGTCGGGCACCGCGCCGATCCGCACCACCACGCCCGCCGCCTGCGCACGCACCTGTGCGGCGGCAGCGGCATCGTCCAGCAGCGTGGCCGGCGCGATCGGGTCGCGGGTCTGCAGCCAGCCGTGCTGTTCCACTTCGGCCAGCGCCAGCAGCTTGTCGATGGTCTCGGTCAGCCGCTCCTGCTGGTCGACGATGCTGCGCGCGAAATGCGCACGGTCGGCATCGGGCATCGGTTCCTGCAGCAGTTCGGCGGCACCGCGGATGGCGGCCAGCGGGCTCTTCATCTCATGGGTCAGCGACTGCACGTACTGCTCGACGTAGGCCTTGCCCTCCAGCTTGCGGCGCATGGTTTCCAGGGCGTGGCCGAGATCGCCGATCTCATCGCGGCGGCGCCGTGGCGGTGGCACCGGCTCGCCCGCGGTGACCGCGCGTGCGTAGCGGCTGAGCTGGCCCAGGCCGGTGGTCAGCCACATTGTCACCAGCACGCCGACCAGCGCGGACAGGCCGATCAGCCACGCACCGCGCTCCATGATGGCGCGCTGGCTGGCAGCGATGAACGGATCGATGCTGCGGTTGGGCTGGGCCAGGCTGAGCACGCCGATGAGGGTGTGGCCATCGGCGGGGTCGTAGACCGGCGCGGCCACGTGCATCACCGTGTCGCCCTCGCTGCCGGGCACTTCCGGGCTGGAGCGCGCGCCGTACTCGCCGCGCAGCGTGCGGTAGACATCGTTCCAGCGCGAATTGTCGCGGCCGACGTCGCGGCCCAGCGAATCGTAGATGACGATGCCGCGCGCATCGGTGATGGTTACCCGGTAATCGAGCGAACGCTTGGGGAAGCGCCAGACCATCGCCTTCAGGTCGCGCTGGCGGGCCTTGGCCAGGTTGCGGGTGAAGCTGCCGCTGCCGATCGTGCCGGCCTTGACGTCGGTGGCGGCCATTTCGGCCAGCACGTTGGCCGCATCGACTAGGGTCGATTCCATCGCCTGGCGCACGCCCGGTTTCACTTCGTTGACGAACACCCGCATGACGAAGAACGCGGCGATGCCGGTGATCAGGAAGAAGCCCAGGAACAGCTTCAGTACCAGGCGCATGGCTCAGGTCTCCAGCGCGTAGCCCAGGCCACGATGGGTGCGGATCGGGTCGTCGCTGGCACCGGCGGCGCGCAGCTTGGCGCGCAGCGTCTTGACGTGGGTATCGACGGTGCGGTCGGCACTGTCGGCGCTGCTGTCCCAGCCGCGGTCCATCAGCTGGGCGCGGCTGAGGATGGCGCCGGGGCGCTGCAGCAGCGCCTCCAGCAGGGCGTACTCATAGCGGGTCAGGTCCAGGGTGTTGCCCTGGTAGCGAATGCGGCGGCCTTCGCGGTCGATGGCGAAGGCACCGTGCTCGCGCCAGCCGGGCTCGACCGCCGCCACGGCCGGGGCGGCAGGCGCCACCCGACGCAGCCGGGCGCGTACCCGGGCCACCAGCTCGCGCGGCGAAAAGGGCTTGGCCATGTAGTCGTCGGCACCCAGTTCCAGGCCCAGCACGCGGTCCAGCTCATCGTTGCGGGCGGTCAGGAAGATCACCGGCACCTGCGCCTGCGGCCCCGGCAGAGCGCGCAGCCGGCGGCAGACCTCGAAGCCGCTGAGGTCGGGCAGGCCCACGTCCAGCACCACCACGTCCACATCGCCCTCCTGCAGGCGCTGCAGGGCCTGCCCGCCGAGCAGGCAGTGGCTGGCCGCGTAGCCTTCGCTGCGCAGGGCATACAGCACGGTTTCGGCAATGGCGGCTTCGTCCTCGACTACCAGGACCTGGGCAACGGGGGCTGTCATGGCGCGCAGCATAGCCGCTGCGGCCGCCGCCCCGTACACTGCCGCCCATGAACTATCGCCACGCCTTCCATGCCGGCAACCATGCCGATGTCCTCAAGCACATCGTGCAGCTGGCCCTGATCGACAGCTTCAAGCGCAAGGACAGCCCGTTCTTCGTGCTCGACACCCATGGCGGTGCCGGCCGTTACCTGCTGGCCAGCGAAGAGGGCCGCAAGACCCTTGAGGCCGAAGACGGCATCATGCGCCTGATGGCCCAGCCCAAGCTGCCGGAGGTCATCGAGCGCTACCTGAAGGCCGTGCAGGCCGACAACCCGGTGGGCGCGATGATCACCTACCCGGGCTCGCCGCTGCTGAGTGCCCAGGCCATGCGCGCGCAGGACCGGATGGCAGTCTGTGAGCTGCAGGACGACGAAGCGGCCCAGCTGAAGGCGCTGTTTGCCCACGACAACCGCGTCGGCGTGCACCAGGGCGATGGCTATGCGCTGCTGCGTTCGCAGCTGCCGCCGAAGGTCAACGGCAGCAAGATCGGCCGCGGCCTGGTCCTGATCGACCCGCCGTACGAGGCACAGGATGCCGAGTACCACGCCATCCTGGCCGCCCTGGCCGAGACCCTGGCGCGCTGGCCGCAGGCGACCTGCGCGGTCTGGTTCCCGATCAAGCAGCGCCGCACCATCCTGCATTTTCTGCGCAAGGCCGCCGCCCTGCCGGTGAAATCGGCCATGACCATCGAGTTCCTGGTGCGTCCGGACGACTCACCGCTGCGCCTCAACGGCAGCGGCATGCTGCTGCTCAATGCCCCCTGGCAGTTCGACCGGGTGGTCGGCCCGGCCCTGCCGGCGCTGCGCCAGCACTTGGGCGAGCCGGGTGCCACCACCCGCCTGGATTGGCTCAAGGCCCCCGAATAGGCCACGATCTGCCGTCTTCACGAGGCTGTACGCCCGTGGGCCTTTCGTTCACGGAATGCAGCCCCGGTGATGCCACAATCGATGGACCACCAAGGAATCACCCGGTATGGCCACTCGCAACCGCATGCCGCCCTGGCATGAGATCTTCAAGGCTCCCAGCGGCCACGAGCTGCTGATCCGCCCCATCCGCCCGGAAGACGGCGCGCCGCTGCAGGCCGCCTTCAGCCTCTTCGGGCCGGAAGAAATCCGTGACCGTTTCCTGCAGTCGGTGACCGAGCTTTCGGCGGACACCACCCAGCGCCTGACCCACCCCAACCCCAAGACCGAAATCACCCTGGTGGCCGCCGAGTCGCTGCCTGCCGGTGAAGCGGTGGTTGGCGCGGTCGCGCGTGCCTCGATCATCCCCGGTACCCGTGAAGCCGAATACGCGATCCTGATCAGCCGCTTCCTGATCGGCCAGGGCCTGGGCCGCCAGCTGATGCGCAAGCTGGTGAAGTGGGGCCGCGGCAAGTACCTGGACCGCCTGTATGGCGACGTGGCCGCCGAGAACGAGCCGATGAAACAGCTGGCCGCCTCGCTGGGCTTCAAGCCGGTGCCGCACCCCAATGGCGCCGATGGCCTGGTGCGCATGGTGCTGGAACTGGACAACTGACGTAGCGCCGGGCCATGCCCGGCGAGCGCAGCGGTGATGCGGCATCCGCCGGGCACGGCCCGGCGCTACCAACTGCATTGCGCACACGGTCGCGACAAACCCTTCTGCTAAGATCGGCGGTCCATGTCGCGTACCTCATACCCCGCCCCGCCGTTGCCTCGCGCCGGCCAGCTCCGCGCCTGGTGGCGCGCCCCCGCCTCGCCGACCGCCCTGGCCTGGTATCTGGTCCAGGCCGCGCGCGCGCACGACGCGCCGCTGCTGGTGATCGCCCGTGACAACCACGGCGCCAACCAGCTCGAAGCCGACCTGCAGACCCTGATCGGCACCGATCCGGACCTGCCGGTGGTGGCGTTCCCCGATTGGGAAACGCTGCCCTACGACCGCTTCAGCCCGCACCCGGACATCATTTCGCAGCGCCTGGCCGCCCTGCACCGCCTGCCCACGCTCAAGCGCGGCCTGGTGGTGGTGCCGGTGCAGACGGTGCTGCAGCAGCTGGCCCCGCGCAGCTACGTCATCGGTGGCAGCTTCGACCTGAAGGTCGGCCAGCGCCTGGACCTGGAAGCCGAGAAGCGCCGCCTGGAAAGCGCTGGCTACCGCAACGTCCCGCAGGTGATGGACCCGGGCGATTTCGCCGTGCGTGGTGGCCTGCTCGACGTGTTCCCGATGGGCGCCGACGAGCCGCTGCGGGTGGAGCTGCTGGACGAGGACATCGATTCGATCCGCGCCTTCGACCCGGAAAGCCAGCGCTCGCTGGACAAGGTCGAGGCGGTGCACATGCTGCCCGGCCGCGAAGTGCCGATGGACGATGCCAGCATCGCCCGCGTACTGGGCACGCTGCGCGAGCGCTTCGATGTCGATACCCGGCGCAGCTCGCTGTACCAGGATCTGAAATCCGGGCTGGCCCCGGCCGGCATCGAGTACTACCTGCCGCTGTTCTTCGACCGCACCGCCACCTTGTTCGACTATCTCCCCGCCGGCAGCCTGCCGGTCGTGTGCACCGGTGCGGATGAAGCGGCCGTGGCCTTCTGGGCGCAGACCGCTGACCGTTACGAACAGCGCCGCCACGATGTGGAACGGCCGCTGTTGCCGCCCTCGTCGCTGTACCTGTCGCCGGAACTGCTGCGCGAACGCTTGAACGATGCCGCGCGCATCGAAGTCTGGGCGCCCGAACACGCACGCATCGCCGATGCGCATGCGCTGGGTGACCAGCCGCTGCCGCCACTGCCGGTGGCCGCGCGCGACGCGCCCGCTGGCGACGCACTGAAATCCTTCCTCGGCCACTACCCGGGCCGGGTGCTGATCGCCGCCGATTCACCGGGCCGCCGCGAAGCCCTGCTGGAAGTGCTGCAGGCCGCCGAGCTGAAGCCGCCGGTGGTGGCCGACCTGCCCAGCTTCCTCGCCGACGATGCGCGCTTCGCCATCACCGTGGCGCCGCTGGAAGACGGCTTCGCGCTGGATGAGCCGCCCATCGCGGTGCTCACCGAGCGCCAGCTGTTCCCCGAGCGCGCCGGCAGCACCCGCCGCACGCGCCGTGCCGGCCGCGAGCCGGAAGCCATCATCCGCGACCTCGGTGAGCTGACCGAGGGCGCGCCGATCGTGCACGAAGACCATGGCGTCGGCCGCTACCGTGGCCTGATCGCGATGGACGTCGGCGGCATGCCCGGCGAGTTCCTGGAAATCGAATACGCCAAGGGCGACCGCCTGTACGTGCCGGTGGCCCAGCTGCACCTGATCAGCCGCTATTCGGGTGCCTCGGCGGAAACCGCGCCGCTGCATTCGCTGGGTGGCGAGCAGTGGACCAAGGCCAAGCGCAAGGCGGCCGAGAAGGTGCGCGACGTGGCCGCCGAACTGCTGGAGATCCAGGCCCGCCGCCAGGCACGTGCCGGCCTGGCGCTGCAGGTGGACCGGGCGATGTACGAACCGTTCGCGGCAGGCTTCCCGTTCGAGGAAACCCCCGACCAGCTGGCCGCCATCGACGCGACCCTGCGCGACCTGGCCAGCAGCCAACCGATGGACCGCGTGGTCTGCGGTGACGTCGGCTTCGGCAAGACCGAAGTGGCGGTGCGCGCGGCGTTTGCCGCGGCCAGCGCCGGCAAGCAGGTGGCGGTGCTGGTGCCGACCACGTTGCTGGCCGAACAGCATTACCGCAACTTCCGCGACCGCTTCGCCGATTACCCGCTGAAGGTGGAAGTGCTGTCGCGCTTCAAGAGCACCAAGGAAATCAAGGCCGAACTGGAGAAGGTCGCCGCCGGCACCATCGACGTCATCGTCGGTACCCACCGCCTGCTGCAGCCGGACGTGAAGTTCAAGGACCTGGGCATGGTCATCGTCGATGAGGAGCAGCGTTTCGGCGTGCGCCAGAAGGAGGCCCTGAAGGCGCTGCGCGCCAACGTGCACCTGCTGACCCTGACCGCCACGCCGATCCCGCGCACCTTGAACATGGCCATGGCCGGCCTGCGCGACCTGTCGATCATCGCCACCCCGCCGCCGAACCGGCTGGCAGTGCAGACCTTCATCACCCAATGGGACGACGCGCTGCTGCGCGAAGCCTTCCAGCGCGAGCTGGCGCGTGGTGGCCAGCTGTACTTCCTGCACAATGACGTGGAAAGCATCGGCCGCATGCAGCGCGAGCTGTCCGAGCTGGTGCCCGAAGCGCGCATCGGCATCGCCCACGGGCAGATGCCCGAGCGCGAGCTGGAAAAGGTGATGCTGGATTTCCAGAAGCAGCGCTTCAACGTGTTGCTGTCGACCACGATCATCGAATCGGGCATCGACATCCCCAACGCCAACACCATCATCATCAACCGCGCCGACCGCTTCGGCCTGGCCCAGCTGCACCAGCTGCGCGGCCGCGTCGGTCGTTCGCACCACCGTGCGTATGCCTACCTGGTGGCGCCGGACCGTCGCTCGATCACCCCGGATGCGGAAAAGCGCCTGGAAGCGATCGCCTCGATGGACGAACTGGGCGCCGGCTTCACCCTGGCCACGCACGATCTGGAAATCCGTGGCGCCGGCGAACTGCTGGGCGAAGACCAGAGCGGGCAGATGGCCGAAGTGGGTTTCAGCCTGTACACCGAGCTGCTGGAACGCGCGGTGCGCAGCATCAAGCAGGGCAAGCTGCCCGACCTGGATGCCGGCGAGGAAGTGCGTGGCGCCGAAGTGGAACTGCATGTGCCGGCGCTGATCCCGGAAGATTACCTGCCGGACGTGCACACCCGCCTGACCCTGTACAAGCGCATTTCCAGCGCGCGTGACAGCGAGGCACTGCGCGAGCTGCAGGTGGAGATGATCGACCGCTTCGGCCTGCTGCCGGATGCGGCCAAGCACCTGTTCGCCATTGCCGAACTGAAGCTGCAGGCCAACACCCTGGGCATCCGCAAGCTGGACCTGGGCGAGAACGGCGGCCGCATCGTGTTCGAATCCAAGCCGAACATCGACCCGATGGCGGTGATCCAGCTGATCCAGAAGCAGCCCAACCTGTATGCCATGGAAGGGCCTGACAAGCTGCGCATCAAGCATCCGCTGCCGTTGCCGGAGGACCGCTTCAACGCGGCCCGTGCGCTGCTGCTGACCCTGGCGCTGCGCTGACCCCGGCGCACGCGTTACCCTATGCACCACCCCACCCCATCCGGGCCCGCAGACGCGGGCCTTGTTGTTTCTGCGCGCCAAGGCGGCGCCACCCCCATGCTTGATTCCCACCCTCCCGATCTGCTGCACACCGATGCCTGCCTGGTCGATGCACTATCGATGTCGCTGCAGATGCGCGATGCCTACACCCGCCACCACTGCGACCGCGTCGGCCTGCTCGCGCAGCGCCTGGCCATCCGCTGCGACATGGACAGCGACGGCCGCGCCCACGTCGGCCTGGCCGCGCGCTTCCACGACATCGGCAAGATCGGCATTCCCGATGACGTGCTGCTGAGCCCGCGTCGGCATACCGACGAGGATCGCGCGATCATGCGCGAGCACCCGGTGCGCGGCGAACACATCTTCCTGGCCACCGGCCGCAGCGATGCGGTGCCGGTGGCGCGACTGATCCGCGCCCATCACGAAGCCCACGACGGCAGCGGCTACCCCGATGGCCTGCACGGCGAGTCTATCCCGCTGGGCGCACGCATCCTCACCGTGGTCGACGCCTATGACGCGATGACCAGCGCCCGCCCTTACCGCCAGGCGATGGAGCATGACGCGGTACTGCGCATCCTCGATGAGCAGGCCGGCGGGTTGATTGACCCGTACGTGCTGAGGCGTTTCCGCGACATGCTGGCCGGGTAGGTCGACTGCTCTTCCCACAGACCGCAAAAATGCCGCGCTGCGCGCGATAGTCGACCAACGGTCGACTCTACCTCCCGGCAAGCAATGCAAAACAAAAGGCCCCGCTTTCGCGGGGCCTTCTGCACTCAGACAACCGCGGTGGCGATTACCAGATCACCACGCGCTTGTCGTCGCCGCGCACCATCGCATCACCGGCCTTGCACTGGAACGCAGCGGCGTAGGACGGCATGTTCGACGGTGCACCGTTGGCGCGGAAGTTGGCCGGTGCGTGGGGGTCGGTGTTCAGGCGCACGCGGAGCTCGCCATCAGTGAAGTTGCGGCGCCACACGGTGGCCCAGTTCATGAAGAAGCGCTGGTCCTGGCTGTGGCCGTCGACTTCGACGTTGGCCTTCGGGTCTTCCTTCAGCGCCATCTGCAGCGCGTCGTAGGCCACGGTCAGGCCGCCCAGGTCACCGATGTTCTCGCCCAGGGTCAGCTTGCCCTTCACGAACACGCCCGGCACCGACTCATAGCCGTCGAACTGCGCGACCAGCTTGTCGGTACGCTCGGTGAAGGCCTTGCGGTCACCGTCGGTCCACCAGTTGTCGAAGTTGCCGTTGGCGGCAAACTGGCTGCCCGAGTCGTCGTAGCCGTGCATCATCTCGTGGCCGATGACCGCACCGATGCCGCCGTAGTTCAGCGCCGGGTCGGCCTTGGCGTCGAAGAACGGCGCCTGCAGGATGGCTGCCGGGAACACGATCTCGTTCTTGGTGGCGTTGTAGTAGGCATTGACGGTCTGCGGGGTCATGCCCCACTCGGTCTTGTCCACCGGCTTGCCGATCTTGTCCAGCATGTAGCGGTAGTTGAACGCACGCGCCGCCTGCATGTTGCCCAAATAGCTGTCACCGCTGGTCTGCAGGCCCGCCCAGTCACGCCACTTGTCCGGGTAGCCGATCTTCGGGGTGAAGCTGGCCCACTTTTCAATGGCCTTCTTCCTGGTTTCCTCGCCCATCCACGGCAGCTGCTCCAGGCGCGCCTTCAGCGCCTGCGACAGATTTTCCACCAGGTGCTGCATGGCGACCTTCGATTCAGCCGGGAACACGGCATCGACATACAGCTGGCCCAGGGCTTCGCCCATGCCGCCGTTCACCGATTCCAGCACGCGCTTCCAGCGCGGCTGCATTTCCTTCTGGCCACGCAGGGTGGTGCCGTAGAAGTCGAAGTTGGCCTTCTCGAACTGGCTGCTCAGATACGGCGAGGCGTCATCCACGGTGTGGAAGCGCAGGTAGGCCTGCCAGGTGCTGGCCGGCACGTCGGCCAGCATCTTGTCCATTTCACCGAAGAAGCCCGGCTGCGCCAGCGAGAACTTCTGCGCGGCCGGCACCTTCAGGGTGTCGAACAACGCGGTCCAGCTGAAGTTCGGGGTCAGCCTGTCGGCGTCGGCAGCACTGAGCGGGTTGTAGCGCTTGGCCGGGTCACGCATTTCGATGCGCGACATCGAGGCCTTGGCCAGGCGGGTCTCGAAGGCCATCACGGCCTTGGCCTGCTCGGCGGCCTGCGCCGCGTCCATGCCCGACAGGGTCAGCACCTGGGCGATGTAGGCCACGTAGGCCTCACGGATCTTCGCCTGCGATTCGTCGAAGTAGTAGCCCTTCTCCGGCAGGCCCAGGCCACCCTGGCCGACGTAGGCGATGACGTTGGCCGAATCCTTGTAGTCGGCATTGCCGAACAGCGAGAACAGCACACCCTTGCCTTCAGCCTGGCTGTCGCGCAGGTACTGGGTGATGGCGGCGGTATCGTTCAGCGCGGCGATCTTGTCCAGCTGCAGCTGCAGCGGTGCCAGGCCGGCGGCCTCGATCTTCGCTTCGTCGTTGCCGGTCTTCCAGATGTCACCGATCTTGGCTTCCACCGAGCCGGCTTTGGCCTGGCTGGCGGCAGCCTGTTCGACCAGCGCGTGCTGCACTTCCAGCGAGCGCTCGCGCAGGATCTCGAAGCTGCCCCAGGTGGTCTGGTCGCCCGGCACCGGGTTGGCCTTCAGCCACTTGCTGTTGACGAAGCCGTTGAGGTCGGTACAGGCGGCGATGGACGGATCCAGGTCGGCGCTGTTGAGCGAGATCAGCGGGGTCTTGATCTGCGACTGATCGAAGGCCGGCTTGGCATCGGCGGTGGCGGCCGGCGCGGTTTCGTTCTTGCCACAGGCAGCCAGCGACGCAGCGATGGCGATGGTCAGGCCCAGCGGGACCAGGTTGCGGACGTTCATGGAGTCTCTCTCCGACGGCGAATCGTCCAGCGTAGCGGGCACGGCGGTGCGCGGGACCGGCCAAAGGTCACAGGGGCCTGCCCCTGTAGAGTCGAGCCATGCTCGACTGCGCTTTTCGCAGGTCACAAACGCAGTCGAGCATGGCTCGACTCTAGAAAAAGCGAAGGCCGGCTTGCGCCGGCCTCTGCTTTATTTTGCCTTGCCCTGGTTGGCCACGGCTTCAGCGGCCTTGCGGGCGGCTTCCGGGTCCCCCAGGTAACGGAACGACTTCACGGTCAGGTCGTCGTTCAGTTCGAACAGCAGCGGGATGCCGGTCGGGATGTTCAGTTCGAGGATTTCCTCGCGCGAGACGTTGTTGAGGTACTTGTACAGCGCGCGCAGCGAGTTGCCGTGGGCGGTGACCAGCACGGTCTTGCCGTCCTTCAGCTGCGGCGCGATGGCGTCGTGCCAGTACGGCAGCACGCGGTCCAGCGTGGTGGCCAGCGATTCGGTGCCCGGCAGTGCATTGCGGTCCAGGCCGGCGTAACGACGGGCGTGGATCGGGTGGCCCGGATCTTCCAGCTCCATCGGCGGCGGCGGGATGTCGTAGGAACGACGCCACACCTTGACCTGGTCCTCGCCGTGCTTGGCAGCGGTCTCGGCCTTGTCCAGGCCCTGCAGGCCGCCGTAATGGCGTTCATTGAGCCGCCAGGACTTGTTGACCGGCAGCCAGTCCTGGCCCAGTTCGGCCAGCGCACCCTGCAGGGTGTGGATGGCGCGCTTGAGCACCGAGGTGTGGGCGACGTCGAACTGCAGGCCCTCTTCGCGCATCAGGCGGCCGGCGTTGGTGGCCTCGCTGCGGCCCTGGTCGGTCAGATCGACATCGACCCAGCCGGTGAAGCGGTTGTCCAGGTTCCACTGGCTCTGGCCGTGGCGCAACAGTACGAGTTTACGGGTCACTGCAGGATCTCCAACGCGAGGAAAGGCAGGCGGACATTGTAGCCCCGCCCGCGCTCACCGCGGGCAACGGGGCCTGCTGGCGGCCGGGTAGAGTCGACTGTCAGTCGACTGCTCTTTGCCCGTGTGTCGACAATCCCGCGCTGCGCGCGAAAGTCGACCAACGGTCGACTCTACCGGTGCACGTGGCCGTGATGGCCCTGCGCATCATGGCCATGGTCATGGTCATGGTCATGGCCATGATCGTGCTTCACCGGCTGCCCGCACGCTTCGCCGCAATGATCCGCCTCGATCTGCAGGGTCACATGGTCGATGCCGAACTCCTCATGCAGACGCGCACCCAGTTCGCGGCGCAGTGCGTCGGCGTCGGTCCCCTGGCGCATCACCACGTGCGCGGTCAGCGCCGGGGTGCTCGATGCCAGTGCCCACACATGCAGGTCATGCACGTCCACCACCGCCGCATGCGCGGACAGGCCCGCGCGCACCTTGGCCACGTCGGTCCCCTTGGGCACGCCTTCCAGCAGCACGTTGATCGCTTCGCGCATCAGCACCCAGGTGCGCGGCAGCACCCACAGGCCGATCAGCACGGCCAGGATCGGGTCGATCGGCTTCCAGCCGGTCCAGCGGATCAGCAGCGCGCCGACGATCACCGCCACCGAGCCCAGCATGTCAGCCCACACTTCCAGGTAGGCGCCTTTCACATTGAGGCTTTCACCACTGCCGGCCTGCAGCAGCCGCATCGAGATGAGGTTGATGACCAGTCCGATCGCCGCGATCACCAGCATGCCGGTGGAGGCGATCTCCTGCGGCTGGCGGAAGCGCGCGATCGCTTCCCACAGGATGTAGCCGGCCACCACGAACAGCATCGCGCCGTTGATCATCGCGCCCAGCGCTTCCAGGCGGGCATAGCCGTAGGTGCGTCGTGCATCCGGCGGGCGCCGGCTCAGCCGCACCGCGACCAGTGCGATCATCAGTGCCAGCGTATCGGTGGCCATGTGCGCGGCATCGGACAGCAGCGCCAGGCTGTTGGTCCAGAACGCCCCCACCACCTCCACCACCAGGAACGTGGTGGTCAGGCCCAGTGCCCACCACAGGGGTTTCTCGTGGCGGATTTCCGAGGGAAGGTGGTCGTGGTCATGACCCATGGCAAAGCTCCTGTGCAATGCGGTCAGGCTACGCGCGGCGGCCGCGGGAGACTATTACGCTGTTTATAACATTGCAGTGCAGCGGGTCCTGAAACTATGCAGGTATCCTGCGGACGACACGCCCGCGCGCCCACCACAGCAGCGCCAATGCCGCGATGCCGGCACCCAGCAGGCACACCGCGTTCCAACCGTGGCGTGCCTGCACCCAGGTGCCGGCCGCTGCACCGGCGCCGCTGCCCACCGCGTAGAACAGCATGTACAACGCCACCAGGCGGCCATGCTGTTCAACCGGTGCACGCAGCAGCAGGGCCTGGTTGGACACGTGCAGTGCCTGCCCGCCCAGATCCAGCAGCACCACGCCCAGCAACAGCAGTCCCAGCGAGTGCGGCAAGCCCAGCAGCGGCCACCACGCTGCCAGCATCAACAGCAGTGCGGCGAGGCTGACGCGCACGGCGAAACCGCGATCCATCCAGTGGCCGACCCGGGCCGCCAGCAGCGCACCGACGATGCCAGCCAGGCCCAGTGCACCGATCGCAGCGGTCGACCAGTGCAACGGCGGCGCCGACAGCGGCAGCGGCACTGCCGCCCAGAACACGTTGAGGCCGGCAAACAGCAGCAGCGCCAGCGGCCCGCGCTCACGCAGCGTGCGGTCGTTACGCAGCAACGTGGCCATCGACGCCAGCAGCGTGCGCCACGACGGCGGCACCAGCGGCACCGGGAGGGCCGGCAATCGTCGCCACAGCAGCAGCGCCAACGCCGCCATCAACACGGCGGACAGCAGGTAGACCGCACGCCAGCCGGCCGCGGCGGCCACGCTGCCGGACACCACGCGCGCCGACAGCAGGCCGATGAACACCCCGCCCTGCACGGCGCCAACCATGCGCCCGCGCTGTTCGGCCGGCGCCAACTGGGCCGTGTAGGCGATCACCCCTTGGGTGAGCGCGGTGCCCAGCAGCCCGGCCAGCAGCATGCCGGCCAGCAACCACGCCGCCGTCTGCGCAGCCGCCAGCAGCACGAGCGCGGCCACCAGGGCCAGCAGCTGCAACCGCAGCAGGCGCCGCCGGTCGCCACGGTCGGCCAGTGGCAACAGCCCGAGCAGGGCCAGCACGCTGCCGGCCTGGGTGGCAGCCAGCACCACGCCGGCCACGGCCGTGTCGAGGGCGAAGGCCTGGGCCAACCGTTCCAGCAGTGGTTGCGCGTAGTAGACATTGGCCACGCTGGCGCCGGCGGCGACCGCCAGCAGGCCGAGCAGTGGCCGTGATACGGGATGGCTCATCTTTATGGTTGCATTTTGAAACCAGATGCACGGTAGCGCCGCTGGTTTTAAACTGCAACCAGATATCCCGGTGGAGCCCGCCATGCATGCCGACAGCCCCTGCCCCGTGGCCCGCAGCGCCGACCTGCTCGGCGACCGCTGGGCGCTGCTGGTCATCCGCGATGCCTTCGACGGCATCACCCGCTTCGGTGACTTCCAGCGCAGCCTTGGCGCGGCCCGCAACATCCTCAGCGACCGCCTGCGCCGCCTGGTCGAGGCCGGCCTGCTGGTGCAGCAGCCAGCGGCCGATGGCAGCGCCTACCAGGACTATGTGCTGACGGCCGCCGGTCGCGACCTGTTCCCGCTGCTGGTCGCCCTGCGCCAATGGGGCGAACGGCATCGTTTCGCCCCCGGTGAAGCGCATTCCACCCTGATCGAACGCACCAGCGGCGCCCCCCTGCCCCACATGCAGCCGCAGGACGCCGCCGGCCACGCCATCGCCCCCGAGCAGACGGTCGTGCGCAAGCTCTGACAGCAGGGCACATCCCCCCAAACGGGGGCTCGACAGAGCTATCGGTGTCAAATAGCATTCGCTCTCAATTGCATACGATTCCTATTGACATCGGCCATGGCCGCATCTTCCCGTTCTCCTGCCACCGGCACTCCGCCGGCCAAGCGCGTGCCGCGCGGTAGCGGCCATGCCCTGCTATGGGCCCGTGGCCTGCTGGGCCTGCTCGGCGGGTACGCCGTGGCCGCCTGCTGGGCCGCCGCACTGGCGCGCCTGCTGCCCGGCGCCAAGGCCGATGCCACCCTGGTCGCCACCATGGCCGCATTCGTGGTCTACGCGTTGGCCGCCATCTGGGCCTATGCCGCACGCAGCACCCTGCGCGCCACGCTGGGCCTGCTGCTTGCCGGTGGTATCGGTGCGCTGCTGGCCTGGCTGCTGCGCGGGGGTGTGGGTTGAGCAATCTCGGTGGCATCCGCCAATCGCAGTCGGTGCTGCATACCTGGTCGGGCCTGGTGGTCGGCTGGGTGCTGTTCCTGATCTTCATCGCCGGCACCGCCGCGTACTGGAAGGAAGAATTGACCCGCTGGATGCAGCCGGAAATCGGCCTGCCTGCCAGCAGCGCAACCGCCGTCACCCAGGCCCAGCAGTTCCTTGCCCGCACCGCGCCCGACGCACAGCGTTGGAGCATCGACCTGCCTGACGCACGCAGCAGCGCGACCTCGGTCAGCTGGCAGCCGCAGGGCGAAAAGGAACGGCGCCGCGGCCAGCGCAATCCCAACCAGGCCACCCTGGATGCGGACGGCAAGCCGGTGCAGGTGCGCGAGACGCGCGGTGGCAACTTCTTCTATCGCCTGCACTTCGACCTGCACTACGTGCCGGTGCTGTGGGCGCGCTGGTTCATCAGTGCGTGTTCGATGCTGATGCTGATCGCCCTGATCAGCGGCGTCATCACCCACAAGAAGATCTTCACCGACTTCTTCACCTTCCGCCGCGGCAAGGGCCAGCGCAGCTGGCTGGATGGCCACAACGCGCTGGCGGTGCTGTCGCTGCCGTTCCATCTGATGATCACCTACACCGGCCTGATCACCCTGATGACGCTGTACATGCCGTGGGCGGTGGATGCCAACTACCCCGGCGGCCGCGATGCGTTCTTCGCCGAACTCTTCCCGCGCGCCGAGAAGGCCGAGGCCAGTGGCGTGGCCGCAACGCCGCCGGCGCTGGCCGAGGTGCTGCGCCGTGCCGAAGTGCAATGGGGCGGCGGTCATGCGGCTTCGCTGCAGATCGAACATCCGTCCGATTCGGCGATGCGCATCAGCGTGCGTCGCCACCAGGGCGACCAGATTGCCGGTGCCGCCGACGCGCTCAGCTTCGATGCGCGCGGCAACCTGCTGGATGCCGCTGCACCGCGCTCGGCCGCGGTCATCACCCGCGATGGCATGATCGGCCTGCATGCAGCGCGCTTCGCGCCCACCACCATGCGCTGGCTGTTCTTCCTGTCCGGCGTCGCCGGCACCCTGATGGTTGCAACCGGGCTGGTGCTGTGGACGGTGAAACGCCGCACCCAGCTGCCCGATCCGGCGCGTCCGCATCTGGGCTTCCGCATCGTCGAACGCCTGAACATTGGCTTCGTCACCGGCCTGCCGGTGGCGATGCTGGCCTTCCTCTGGGGCAACCGCCTGCTGCCGCTGGACGTGGCCAACCGCAGCGATGCCGAGGTGAAGGTGTTCTTCTACGCCTGGGCGGCCTGCGTGGTGCACGCGATGCTGCGCGCGCCGCGTCGCGGCTGGGTCGAGCAGCTGGCGCTGGCCGGCGTGCTGGCGCTGGGCCTGCCGCTGTACAACCTGGTCGCCTGGCACGGTGGCGCCGTATCCGCGCTCGCTGCCGGTGATGGTGCCAAGGCCGGCATCGATATCGGCCTGCTGCTGATGGGCGCCAGCCTGCTGTGGGCCGCACGCAAGGTCCATCGTTTCGTCCCGGCACAGCGCAAGCCGCGCGCCGCACGCACGGGCGCCTCCGCCGCTGCCGGGGCCAGCGCATGAGCGTGCTCGCCCTGCTGCTGGCCGCCGCCGGCTTCGCCTGCCTGGCGATGGCGATGGAGCGCCATCACCGCGATGTGGCCGGCCATGCGCCGCCCACGCCGCGCCGTCGCCTGCTGCAGGTGCTCGGCGTGCTGGGGCTGCTCGCCAGCCTGCTGGCCAGCATCGCGGCCTGGGGCGTGGCACAGGGGTTTGTTGGTTGGTGCGGCGTGCTCGCCGCCGGTGCCGGGGCGATGGTGCTCTGGCTCAGTTTCCGCAGCCCGACCAAGCCGGCGCCACGCCCGTCTTCCCGTTCCTGATCTAGAAACCGAGGTTCCACCATGTATCAGCCTTCCTCTGGCGCCCTGCACCGGAACGCCCTCGCCTTGTCGCTCGCCTGCGCCGCCGCGCCGGCCTTCGCCCAGGACAGCGCGCCGACCACCACCGAACTGGACCGGGTAATGGTCACCCAGCGCACCGAGGGCTACCAGGTCTACGGGACCAATACCGCCACCAAGCTGCCGCTGACCCTGCGCGAAACCCCGCAGTCGCTGACCGTATTCACCCGCCAGCGCATCGAGGATTTCAACCTCATCACCATTTCCGAGGTGCTGCAGCAGACCCCGGGCGTCACCATCCAGTCCTACGACAGCAACCGCACGCTGTTCAACGCGCGCGGCTTTGCCATCAACAACTTCATGTTCGATGGCATCCCTACCAACTACACCACCGGTGCGGGCGGCAATTCGATCCTCAGCGACACCTCCATCTACGAGCGCATCGAAGTGGTGCGCGGCGCCAGCGGCCTGGTCACCGGCTCGGGCAATCCGTCGGCCACGGTGAACATGGTGCGCAAGCGCCCGACCGAGACCTTCCAGGCCAGCACCAGCCTCAGCGCCGGCTCGTGGGACTACAAGCGTGCCGAAGTGGATGTCTCCGGCCCGCTCAGCAAGGGCGGGCGCGTGCGTGGACGCTTCGTCGGCGCCTACACCGACAAGGAAAGCTGGGTGCGCTTCCAGCATGACACGTCGCCCAGCCTGTACGGTGTCATCGAAGCCGACCTGACCGACAGCACCCGCCTGCGCGCCGGCATCGATTACCTGAAGACCGGCTCCGATGGTGGTGCGTGGAGCGCCTCGCCCCTGTACTTCCGCGACGGCACGCGTGCGCACATGCCGCGTTCCTACAGCGCTGCGGCGCGCTGGAACGAATGGAACCGCGAGAGCACCAACTACTTCGCCACCCTTGAACAGCAGCTCGGCGCCGGCTGGAGCGGTCGCCTGGCCTACAACCACCGCGCCACGGACACCGACTCGCTGCTGATGGCCGGCTCAAATACCGGCAACTGGGCCGATGCGGTGACCGGCCTGGGCCTGCGCATCGCCGACACCTACTCGGTGTCGGAGACGCGCGAAGATGCCTTCGACCTGTATGCCTCCGGCCCGTTCCAGCTGTTCGGCCGTTCGCATGAGCTGATCGTGGGCATCAACCACTACGACCGCGACCTGGACGCCATCCGCGCCGGCATCACCTCGCGCCCGTACAACGTCAACGCCTTCCCCAGCATCTACGAGTGGGACGGCAACATCGGCAAGCCGACCACCTACAGCTACGGCATCCCGTCGAATACGGTGAACATCACCGAGACCGGCTACTACGCCGCTGTGCGCCTGAACCCGATCGACCCGCTGAAGATCATCGCCGGTGCGCGTTACTCCGATTACCGCACCACCACCGACAACTACGACGTCAACGGTGTGTTCACCAGCCGCAGCGCGCGCACCACCGCGCACGAGCTGACCCCGTACGTGGGCGTGCTGTACGACCTCAGCAGCAGCATCACCGGCTTCGTCAGCTATTCCGACGTGTTCCAGGCCACCGCTCGCCGCGACATCAACAACCAGCTGCTCGATCCGACCATCGGCGGCAACTACGAGTACGGCCTGAAGGGTGAATTCTTCGGCGGCCGCCTGTACACCTCGTTGAACGGCTTCTACATGAAGCAGGACAACGTGGCCGAGCTCGACCCGAACGGCGGCGAGATCAAGCTGCCCGATGGCAGCTCGCCCTACATCGCCAGCAAGGGCATCACCACCCAAGGCGGCGAGTTCGAAGTGTCCGGTTCGATCACCGACCACTGGAGCATGACCGGCGGCTACACCTACAGCTACAGCAGCAACCCCGATGGCAGCCGCTTCGCCAGCACCAGCCCGATGCACCTGGCGCGCTTCAACACCACCTGGAGCCACGGCCAGTGGACCGTCGGCGGCGGCTTCAGCGTGCAGAGCGGGATCTACCAGATGCAGCCGATCCCCACCGGCCGCTTCAATGCCAACGGCACCCCGGTGACCGCCACCGGCAAGATGAGCCAGGGCGGCTACGTGCTGTTCGACATGATGAGCCGCTACCGCATCAACGACAACCTGAGCGTGGGTGTGACGGTCACCAACCTGTTCGACAAGGTCTATTACCGCAACGTCGGCTTCTTCAACGCGGGCTACTGGGGCGAACCGCGCCGCGTGCTGTTCAACCTGCGCGCGAAGTTCTGAGGTCGCCGCGCGGCGTCGGGCACCCGATTGCGCACAGTGCCCCCCACCTTCGGCGCATGCTGCCGGGGTCGGCAACGGCGTAGCATCAGGGGCGGGCCTTCGGGCCCGCCTTTTTTTGCTGCCCGCCGAGGAACCCACCATGCTGCACCGCCGCCTGCTCCACCCTGCCATGCTGCTGTTGCCGCTGGCCCTGCTGGGCGCGCCGTCGCTGCAGGCACGCGAGGTGGCCGCGCCGGCCGAGCATGTCGACGCCGATGGTCCCTACGTGTTCCGCGTCGGCGACCAGCTGCGGGCGAAGTGGATCTGCGGCGACCAGGTGCAGATGCGCACCCTCCCGGCCGATGCCGAAGGCACCGATTTCACCCCGCAGTGCGGTTACGCGCACAGCGTGCACGTGCTGCCGCCGGTGGCGCCCTCGGTGTCGGCGCTGCCGGCCACGCCGCGCATCGTCGCACTGTCCGACATCCACGGCCAGTACGGCCTGCTGGTGCGGCTGCTGCGCGCCAACAAGGTGATCGACGCGCAGGACCAATGGGCGCTGGGCAAGGACACCCTGGTGATCGCCGGCGATGTGTTCGACCGTGGCCCGCAGGTGACCGAGGCGTTCTGGCTGCTCTACGGGCTGCAGCAGCAGGCCGCGGCGGCCGGCGGCGCGGTGCACTTCGTGCTCGGCAACCACGAAACCATGGTGCTCTACGACGACCAGCGCTACGTCAATCCCAAGTACCTGCGCAGCGCCCAGCTGCTGGGCCGCAGCTATCCGCAGCTGTACGCGGGCGATTCGGTGATCGGCCAGTGGCTGCGCACCCGCCGGGTGCTGCTGAAGATCGGTGACACCCTGTTCCTGCACGGCGGCATCTCGCCCGATGCGGTGCAGCTGGCGCTGGACCCGGCCACCACCAATGCCGCCTACCAGGCCTCGCTGGGCACGCCCAAGGCCGAGGTGAAGGCAGACCCGGCCACCGCGCCGCTGTACGACGGCAAGACCAGCCCGATCTGGTACCGCGGCTACTTCGATGGCCAGCTGGACAGCAGCGGCGTGCAGGCCGTGCTCGACCAGCTGCACCTCAAGCGCATCGTAGTCGGCCATACGTCGATGCCGCACGTCAGCACCTTCCATGGTGGCCGCGTGATCGCCATCGACAGCAGCATCAAGAACGGCGAGAACGGCGAGCTGCTGTTCATCGAGAACGGCACGCTCAGCCGCGGCCTGCTGGACGGTACGCGCGTGCCGTTGGCCGAAGGCGTGCCGGGCGTGGATGGCTGACTCCAAGCAAACTCAACCGCCGTTGGCCTTGGTAGAGTCGAGCAAGCTCGACTCTACCCATCAGGAACCGCCGCCATGTCCCAGACTGTCATCCCGCAGCTGCGCATGCTGCACGCCGACACCACCCTGCCGTTCTACGTGCAGGGCCTGGGCTTCTCCGTCGACTGGGAGCATCGCTTCGGCGTTGGCATGCCGCTGTTCGCCCAGCTCACCCGCGAGGGCCAGACCCTGTTCCTCAGCGAACATGCCGGCGACTGCCAGCCCGGCGGCGCGGTGTACTTCAAGGTGGATGACGTGGAGGCGGTGTTCCGCGCCTTCAGCGCCGCCGGCGTGCCCATCCCGCAGCCGCCGCACGATACCGACTGGGGTACCCGCGAGATGCTGCTGGTGGACCCGGACGGCAACCGCCTGCGCTTTGCCACCCACAGCGACTGAACGAGGCGGGCTTGAGTGGAATATATGAAACGTATACGCTTCATATATCCCCTCTCGAGAGTCCGCCGTGGGCATCGTCAACATCGATGACACCCTGCACGACCAGCTGCGTCGTGCCTGCACCGTCTCCAGCCGATCGATCAACGCCCAGGCCAACTTCTGGATCCGGGTCGGCATGCTGTGCGAACTGAACCCGACCCTGAGTTTCCAGGACATCGTCGCCAGCGAACTGCGCGCGGCCGGCGTGCAGCCGCCGCTGCTGGCCCCCGGGCAGGCCTGAGCCGATGGCCATGGTCAAGCGCCCCGACGAGATCGCGCTGATGGCCGAGTCCGGGCGCCTGCTTGCGCAGGTGTTCGCCGCACTCGACGCCCTGCCGCTGGAAGGGCGCAGCACGATGGACATCAACGACTTCGTCGAGCGGATGATCGTCGACGGGCTGCACGCGCGGCCGGCCAGCAAGGGCCAGTACGGTTTCCCGTACGTGCTCAACACCTCCATCGACAACGTCATCTGCCACGGCGTGCCCAGCCATGAGGACGTGCTGCGCAGCGGGCAGATCGTCAACCTCGACATCACCCTGGAAAAGAACGGCTACATCGCCGATTCCAGCACCACCTACCTGGTGGGCGACGTCGACTACGCCGCGCGGAAGCTGGTGACGGTGGCCCACCAGGCCATGTGGAAAGGCATTGCCGCGGTGCGCCCCGGCGCGCGCCTGGGCGACATCGGCCATGCCATCGCCCGCCATGCGCGCAGCCACGGCTACAGCGTGGTGAAGGAGTACTGCGGCCACGGCATCGGCCAAGAAATGCACGAGGACCCGCAGATCCTGCATTACGGCCACGCCGGTACCGGCCTGGAACTGCAGGAAGGCATGGTGTTCACCATCGAACCGATGCTCAACCAGGGCAAGCCGGCCATCCGCCAGCTGCCGGAGGAATGGCCGGTGTACACGCGCGACGGCAAGCTCTCGGCGCAGTTCGAACACACCGTGGCGGTGACCGCGCAGGGCGTGCGCGTGCTGACCCTGCGCCCGGACGAAACGCCACTGTGCGCGATTGATGCGGCCTAGAGCGGGCGTAGCAGCAGCAACAACGCCAAACTTGCCATGAACAGCGCGATGCCTGCATCCAGCACGTGCCACGCGTTCGGATTGCGGAACAGCGGCTGCAGCAGCCGCGCGCCATAGCCCAGCGCGCAGAACCACAACACACTGGCCACGCAGGCGCCGACGGCAAATGCCCAGCGCAGCTCGCCGGGGTAACGCGTGGACAGGCTGCCCAGCAGCACCACCGTGTCCAGGTAGACGTGCGGGTTGAGCAGGGTGAAGGCCAGGCAGGCCAGAAGGACCTGCCGCCGGTTGCCACCCTCGCTGCTGGCGGCGGCCAATGCGCTGCCGCCACGCCACGCGCGCAGGCCGGCCTGCAGCCCGTACCAGCCGAGGAAGGCCGCGCCGCCAAAACGCAGCACCTGCAGCAGCAGCGGCCACTGCAGCACCAGCGCGCCCATGCCGCCGACCCCGGCCAGGATCAACGCGATGTCCGCGCCCATGCAGGCCAGCACCACCATGCCCACATGCCTTCGTTGCAGCCCCTGGCGCAGGACGAAGGCATTCTGCGCGCCAATGGCGATGATCAGGCCGGCGCCTGCAAAGAGGCCGGCCAGGGCCGCGGTAATCCACATCGGTACTGCCATAGCATAGGGAAGGACGCGAAGGGTGGCGCCTGCAGGCGGTTAAGCCCAGCTGGTTTTTCTTTATCCTGTGCAGGAAAACTGAAGAGGCCCGGCATGAACCTGGTACACCCGCAACTGGCCGCCTTCGCCGCGGTGCTGGAAGAAGGCAGTTTCGAAGCCGCTGCCAGACGACTGGCGATCAGCCCGTCGGCGCTGTCGCAGCGGATCAAGGCGCTGGAAGACCGCCTGGGCCAGGTGCTGCTGGTGCGCCAGGCACCGTGCCGCCCCACCGCTGCCGGCGAGGTCCTGCTGCGCAGCGTGCGGCCGATGCAGGCCCTGCAGGCCGAGGCACTGGCCGAGCTGCTGCCCGAGCGCGGCAATGACGCCACCCGCACGCCGATCCCGCTGGCGGTCAACGACGACTCGCTGGACACCTGGTTCGTCGCCGCCATCGCCGAGCTGCACCAGCGCCATGGCTACCTGTTCGACCTGCGCATGGACGACCAGGACCACACGCTCCAACTGCTGCGCGATGGCAGCGTCCTCGGCGCGGTTACCGCCGAAGGCCGCGCGTTGAAGGGCTGCAACGTGCACCCGCTGGGAGCGATGCGCTACCACGCCATCGCCTCGCCGGCCTTCGCCCGCCGCTGGTTCGGCAAGGGCATGCAGGCCGATGCGCTGGCCGTGGCACCGATGATCGTGTTCAACCGCAAGGATGAACTGCAAGCGCGTTTCCTGCGCCGCCTGACGCGTGCGCGGCTGCAGCCGCCGGTGCACTACCTGCCCTCCTCCACCGGTTTCGTCGAAGCCGCCGCGCGCGGACTGGGCTGGTGCCTGGCGCCGGAAACGCTGATCGCGCCGGCGCTGGCTGCAGGCAATGTCGTGGTGCTCGAACCAGACCGATGGCTGGATGTGCCGCTGTACTGGCAGCATGCCGCGGTGCGTTCCAGCACGCTGCAGCACATCACCCGGGCGCTGCGCAGCGCCGCGGAGGGTTGTCTGCGCTGAAGCACCTGCGGCGCGCACCGCGCCGACAACAGCTTCACGGCACATCGACTAGTTTTTGCCGGACTCTTTACGGATGACGGACCCGACGTGCACCTGCAACGTCCTTGCCCGCGACGGCACCGCGCACGTTGGCCGATGGTGGTCTGCGCCACGCTGCTGACGGCCACCAGCGTCGCGCAGACGGCGGCCGACCCTGCCGTGGCTCCTGCCCTGCAATGGGAACAGGCTCGACAGCGGCTGGAACAGGTTTCCGATGCGCTGGCGGCGGCCGATGCCGGTGTGCGCAACAAGCAGGAACTACAGGAAGCCACGCGCCTGCTGCGCCTGCCCGAGATCACCGGCGAAGTGCGCCGCCTGCAGTTCCAGAAGACCCTCACCCTGCCGCTGGGCTCGCTGGCACCGGTGGCCGAGGCCTATGGCATCGATTCGCCGCTGAGCTTCACCGAACGCGACTGGCGCACCCGCCCGGTGGTGACCGCGGTGCTGCCGCTGTACACCGGCGGCGTGATCCCGGCGGCGCAACGTGCGGCCGGTGCCGCGAGCGAACAGGCCAGTGCCGAACGCGAAGCGCAGCGCCAGTCGCTCACCGTGCAGCTGGCCCAGGCCTATTTCGGCCAGCGCCTGGCCGAACAGGCGGTGGACGTGCGCCGCGACGTGCGCGACGGCCTCAACCGCCACCTGTCCGATGCGGAGAAACTGGAACGCGAGGGCTTCGCCACCCGCGCGCAGCGGCTGCAGGCCACCGTGGCCCGCGACAAGGCCGAGCGTGAGTACCAGAAGACCCTCAACGACCTGGCCACGCTGAAGGCCGCGCTGGCCACCCTGCTGCGCAGCGGTGGCGAGGTGCGCCCGCTGTCGCCGCTGTTCGTGCAGCGCGCGCCGCTGGAACCGGTGGCCAGCTTCGAACGCACCGCGCAGGCGCGACAGCCGCAGATCCGCCGCCTGCAGGCGATGGTTGCCCAGGCCGAACAGGGCGTGCGCGTGCAGCAGGCCAAGTTGAAGCCGCAGATCTTCGCCTTCGGCCAGTACGACTTCCGCCGCCGCGACGAAATGCTGACCGATCCGGACTGGGCCTTCGGCATCGGCCTGAAGTACACCTTCCTGTCGCCCAGCTCGCGGCCGGCGCAGATCAGTGCGGCACGCGCGCAGCAGGAACAGGCCGAAGCCGGCCTGCGTGAAGCCGAGAACCAGGTCGCCCTCGGCGTGCGCAAGGCATGGAACGAACTGGAAAGCGCGCGCCAGCAGTTCGTGCTGCTGGACAGCAGCATCGCCCAGGCGCAGGAAAACCTGCGCTTGCAGGAACTGGCCTTCCGTGAGGGACAGGCGACTTCGCTGGATGTGATCGACGCGCGGCTGGGCCTGGGTGGCGCCCGCGTCGAACGCGCACAGGCCGCCTACCAGTACGACATCGCACTGGCGCAACTGTTGGAAGTGAGTGGACAGATGGACCGTTTCGAAGACTATCGGCGCCGTGCGGACGAGGTGATCGACCATGAGTGACGTGCTGCACGACGAATCCACCACGCCGCCTGGCAAGCGCCGTGTGGGCATCCTCCTGGTGGGGGTGCTGCTGGCCGTGGTGGTGCTGGGCCTGTGGCTGGCCTGGCGCCGGCCGGCCGACCAGATCCAGGGCATGGCCGACGCCGATACCCTCAACGTTGCCGCCAAAATCACTGCCCGCGTGGCCGAACTGAAAGTGCGCGAAGGCGACCGCGTGCAGGCCGGGCAGATCGTGTTCCTGCTCGACAGCCCGGAAGTGGCGGCCAAGGAACAGCAGGCCCACGGCGCACTGGCCGCCGCACAGGCAGTGGCCGACAAGGCCGACGAGGGCGCGCGCAGCGAGGACATCCGCGCCGCCGAAGCCAACTGGAAGCGGGCCGAGGCCGGTGCCACCCTGGCCGAAGCGACTGCGCGCCGCGTGCAGAACCTGTTCAACGAAGGGGTGATGACCCGGCAGAAGCGCGATGAGGCGCAGGCCCAGGCAACCAGTTCGCGCGAGCTGGCCCGCGCCGCACGCGCGCAGTACGACATGGCGCTGGCCGGGGCACGCGAGCAGGACAAGCGTGCGGCGCAGGGCCAGGTGCAGCAGGCACAGGGTGCGGTGGCCGAGGTCAATGCCGCACGCGCCGAAGTGGAAGGGCGCGCACCGGTGGCCGGCGAGATCAACAAGCGCATGGCCGATCCAGGCGAACTGGTGCCGGCGGGCTATCCGGTGTTCACCCTGGTCGACATCGACCGCATGTGGGTGTCGATGAACCTGCGCGAGTCGCAGATGGAGGGCCTGAAGATCGGTAGCACCCTGCGCGGCAGCATCCCGGCATTGGACCAGGACGCCGAATTCAAGGTGTATTTCATCAATCCGGCCGGCGACTACGCCACCTGGCGCACCACCCGCCAGTCCTCCGGCTACGACGTCCGCAGCTTCGAGGTGCGGGTGCGCCCGGTACGCCGCATCGAGGGCTTCCGCCCCGGCATGAGCGTGCTGTTCGCATGGCCCCCGCACTGAGCCCGGGCAACAGCGGCTTCGCGGCGTCGTGGCGGCGCGAACTGCGCACGCTGCGCGGCAATCGGGCCGACCTGCTGCTGGTCACCGCACTGCCGCTGTTGATGCTGGTGCTGATGGCGTGGATGTTCAGCCCCGCAGTGATGCGCGATGTGCCGATTGCCGTTGTCGACCTGGACCACAGCAGCGGCAGCCGCCTGCTGCTGCGCATGCTCGATGCCAGCCCCGGCGTCCGCGTGGCCAGCCAGCCGGTGAACATGGACGAGGCCCGTGCGCAGCTGCGCCGGCTGCAGGTCTATGCCATCGTGCTGGTACCACGCGATGTCACCCGGCAGGCGCTGCGCGGCCAGCAGGGCACGGTGTTCGCCTATTACAACGCCACCTACATGACCACCGGCCAGTCCGCCGCGCGTGACATCGGTGATGCGGTGGCCGCGTGGAACGCACGCCTGCTGCGCGAACGCATCGCCCTGCAGGTCGGCCCCGGCAAGCTGCGCGCGGCACCGATCGCCGTGCAGTCGGACATCCTCTACAACCCTGCGCGCAGCTACGAGCTGTTCCTGCTGCCGCTGATCTTCCCCGCCGTGCTTTCGCTGGTGCTGGCGCTTGCGGTGGCCGGCAGCCTGGGCCGCGAGATCCGTGATGGCACCCTGCCCGGCTGGCTTGGGCGCACACCGTGGCCGGCCCTCGCCGGCAAGATCGCACCGTATGTCCTGCTGTTTTCGCTGTATGGCGCGCTGGGCGTGGCCTACCTGGCATGGCTGCGCGGCGACGGCATCGCCGGCAGCGTATTCCTGCTGCTGCTCGGCCAGCCCCTGTTCTATCTGGCCACCGCGGCCTACGCCCTGTTCTTCGTCGGCGTCACCCGTGACATGGGCACGGCGCTGTCGGCCGTCGGCCTCAGCATCGGCACCGCGTTGGCCTTTTCCAGCGCCACGTTCCCGGTCATCGACGCACCGCTGTTCACCCGCATCTGGCACCTGCTGCTGCCGCTCAGCGCGTACATCAAGCTGCAGACCCAGCAGCAGTTCGTCGGTGCGCCGCTGGCGGTGTCGCTGTGGCCGCTGGGCACGCTGCTGCTGATGATCGTCATCGCCGGTGGCGTGGGTGGCTGGCGCCTGCTGGCGTTCGCCCGCAGCGCGCAGGCCGCGCGACCGGCCGGGGCCGACGCATGAGCGCGGTCTGGGCCAGCCTGCGGCAGACGTTGCTGGCAGTGCTGCTGGACCGCTACGCCATCGTGGTGATGGTCGGCGCGGTCATCCTGTACTCGTTCTTCTACCCGGCCGCGTACCGGCATCAGGTCGCGGGCAACCTGCCGATCCTGGTGGTGGACCAGGACCACAGTGCTACCAGCCGCGAATTGCTGCGCAAGCTCGACGCGCTGCGCGTGGCCCGCGTAGTCGGCCAACCGGCCAACATCGACAACGCACGTCGTCAGCTGGAGGCCGGTGATGCTGAAGGCATTGTGCTGATCCCGGCCAACCTGGAGCGCGACATCCTGCGTGGCCATCCGGCGAAGCTGGTCCTGCTAGGCAACGGCGCCTACCTGGGTCGCGCCAGCTGGGTGCTGGGCAGCGTGGCCGATGCATTGGGATCCTTCGGGCGCGACGCGGCGGTCACCCAGGCCGCCTTCATGGGGGCACCGCAGGCGCCGCCGGTTACCCTGGTGCAGCGGCCGCTGTACAACACGCAGGAAGGCTATGGCAGCGCGATCGTGCCGGGCGTGGCCGAACTGATCGTGCACCAGACCCTGCTGATGGGCATCGGCGTGCTGCTTGGCGGGCGCCGTCTGGCCCTCGGCCGGCGCCTGCGCTTCGACCTGCCGACGCTGACCGGCATGGCGCTGGGCTTCGGCCTGATCGGTCTGTTCGGGCTGTTCTATTACGCCGGGTTCACCGCCTGGGTGCAGGACTATCCACGGGGCGGCAATCCACTCGGCCAGCTGTTCGGCGGCACGCTGTTCATCGCCGCCGCGGTGGCCTTCGGCCTGTTCGTCGGCAGCTTCTTCCGCACCCGCGAACGCGCGTTCCAGTACATCATCGCCACGTCCATCCCGCTGTTCTTCCTGGCCAACCTGTCGTGGCCCACGGTGATGACGCCGCCGCCGCTGGTGTGGCTGTCGCAGCTGCTGCCCACCACCTCCGGCATCAACCTGATGGTGCGGCTGACCCAGATGGACGCCCGCCTGTGCGACGTCAGCCACGAGCTGGTCACCCTCGGCGTACTGCTGCTGCTCTACGGCAGCCTCGCCGTCTGGCGCCTGCACGGCGCCTCGATCAGGGGTCCGGGGCGTACCAGAACGGAATGAAGTACTCGCGCCGGCGATCCGCGCCGCGCTCCGGGCCCTCGCCATTCCACAGCAGGTGCAGGTCGTGCCGGCCCGGTGCCAGCCCGGCCATCGGCAGGTAGCCGGCCAGGCCGCGCATGTCGAGGTCGCGCCGCTCCATCGGCACGAAGGCGCGCAGGTCAACTGGCCTGCCGTCCAGCTGCACTGTCCAGAGCTGGGCCAGGCAGTCCACCGCCGCGATCGCGGCCGCTGCACCTTGCGCATCGTTGCGGCCATCCGGCAGCTGCGTGCAGCGCGTGCGCGCCACCCCGTTGTCGCGCTGCGGTCGATGTGGAATGAACAGCCGCAGCTGCGTTCCACTGATGGTGTCGGCGGGAATCATCGGGTACGGCAGCAGCTGGTCATGCGACGAGCGCATCGATTCGTAGTGCGCGCTGAGCATGCCGTGGTCCACCGCTTCGCCGGTGATGATCTGGTAGCGGTTGAACAGCGAAAACGTCACCGAGCCGGCCACCTGCAGGCCACCCAGAAGCATCGCCACCATGATCGCGCCCAGATAGGCCACGATGAAAAACTGCGAGCGCAGGTTGCTCTGGATCGTCAACTGCATGGTCTGGATCAAGCGCATCAGCGGTATCCGCTGCAGGGCGCCGAGCACCCAGTGCAGCACGCGCTGCTGGCGTTCGCTCAGCCGACCGCGCGCCTTCCGGCGTGCAATGGACTTTTCCAACAGCAGGGGCAGCAGCCCCACCATCAGCAGGGCCAGCATCACCACGCCCACGAAGATCGTGGCCGCCGTTTCCGAGCCACCGCACAGCGCGCCGACCAGCATCGCCAGCCCGAGGATGATGATCGCCATCACCAGCGTGCCGGCCAGGGTCTGCACGCACATCAGCGTGGTGGAGAACAGCATCGTCGCCAGCCGGTCGGCACGCTGGATGCTGCCGTCGAGGCCGCCATCGCGCGCACGCATGAAGGCACGCGAGACCGGGCCCATCTTCGGCAGGTGGTCCCAGTCGATGCCCTTCGGGAAGTGCGACTTCAAGCCCACCAGGCCGATCCAGTAACCGCGCACGGTCAGGTGCGCGATCAGCGCCACCGCCATCACGTAGCACATGCCCACGCTGATGCTGAAGACGAACCACAGCACCTGGAAGTACATGCCCTCGGTATGCAGGCTGCTGCGTGCCCAGATGTCGAACAGATAGCCCGGCACGGCCAGCAGCGCAAAGGCCAGCAGGCCGGAAATGAACAGCTCCAGCTCATCGGTGCGCTCGCGCAGACGGCCGAAGCGGGTACTCGCCTCCTGTGCCTCATCGGTGTCGGCAGCGGTCGCGAGCGGTTCGGCGGCGGGCGATTCGTTCACAGGGCGTTCATCCGTGGAATTCGGCGCAGTATAGGGTGCGCGCCGCGCCTTGCAATACGTCCGCCCACGACGACGAACGCCAGCCCAAGGGGCCGGCGTTCGAGGCACCGCGTCGTGGAAGGGAGCGGGTATCAGGTCGTGCGGGTACTCAGCGGTAGACGCGCTCGCAGCGGCGCTCGACCACGCGGTCACCGGTCTTGTTCTGGTGGTTGCCCTGGATCTGGCGGCCAGCTGCGCCGCCGGCCACGGCACCAGCCACGGTCGCCAGCTTCTTGCCGTTGCCGCCGCCCACCTGGTTGCCCAGCAGGCCGCCGACCACCGCACCGGTGGCCGTACCGGCAATACGGTTGGGATCGCGCGAGTTGCGCTGCACTTCCACGTTCTTGCAGACCACGCGGCTGCCGTCGTTGAATCTGCGGCCCTCATCACGCGGGCCATAGCTCTGTGCGCTGGCGACCGACGAAGCCGCCATCAGGCTGCCAAGCAGCAAAACGCGAAGGGAGGTATTCATGGCGATCTCCTGTGATCCGATGTGGGCCCAGTCTCCCGGCCGCAGCGCCAACCGAAGGTGAAATATCGGTCACTGGCACCTGAACGGCCATGCAGCGTTCAGCGTTGCGACGCTGGCGTTGGCAGCGTGTGCCCTACAGTGCGCGCATGACCCTGCACCTGCAGATCGACGGACGTGCGATCACCGGCATCGACAGCCTCTATGCCGAGTTCAACCGTGTGTTCATGGCCGGCGAAGACTGGCAGCTCGGGCCCAGCCTGGATGCGTTGGACGACCTGCTGTATGGCGGTTACGGCGCATTGCAGGGGCACGCCGCGGCGACGGTGACCTGGCGCGATGCCGAGCTCAGCCGCGCTGCGTTGGGCATGGACGCGACTCGCGCCTGGCTCCAGGCAAAACTGCAGCAGCCCGGCACCTTCAACGCCGATATGATCGGCCGTCAGCTGAATGCGCTGGAGCGCGGCGAAGGGCAGACCTACTTCGAGATCGTGATGGAGATTTTTGCCGGCCACCCGCGCATCACCCTGCTGCCGCGGTGAACGCACCCGGCGCTACCATGCAGCGTTGCGCGGCCACTTGAGTCGTCCAGCTGCAGGCCGGGCGCTGGCCCGGCCGACACAGCACCACGCGCCACCAGCGCCCGGACGTGCTGTACGTCGAGCACACGCTGAAGGCGGCCAAAGCCGATATCGGCGCCGCTGGACCAAGCCAAAATCAGCAAGGACATCAGCTGGCCGAGGTGCGTTATCGCAATGGCATCGACAGCAGGCTGGACCTGCTGGACTCGCAGCGTACCGACGATGCCGCCCAGCAGGACCTGCTGACCCTGCGCCTGGCCGAGGCGACCAACCGGGTAACGCTGTAAAAGGTGCTGGGTGGGGGTGCGGATGCGCTGGCGGGTAGTGGTGGAACGTGGGCGACGGAGGATTAGCCTGTGTAGTCACCGGGTAAACGGCCCAAGAAGCAACTCGACCCATCACTTGGCAAAACAGACCCAATCAGTTTCCAACGGCGGGAAGCACCGAACTATAGGTCCCAAGTGTCGCATTCAGCACAGGCAGTCCCCGCAGCATGACGTGATCTGCCCTTCTCGAGTTACTAATTTTTGCAAAGAACGTTGCGGCTCCAGATCCCACCAACGCTCATGGCACGGCAATCCAGACCCACCCTATCCGGATGGAATCGCAGTTGACGTGACCGGAAAAAACCAGCAAATACAACCCTTCGAGGGTGCGGAAGCGCAGCTCTGCCTGCCGTCGGAAATCGTGAATCCGCACGCGCGTGAGCACCTCCATCCGGTCGTACTTTGCAGATGATCGCTCGAAGGACAGTGTTGACTGCCCCAGATCACGACGGCCTAACTCCCAGCTACTGCTCGGCCAGATTCTCGGGGTCAAGCGGAAGACGCGACGCGGAAGCAACGCGAATTGAGAGGTAGCGCGCGAAGTCAGAAACCATGGCGGCAGTATCTCTGCGCATGGCCGTGCCTGCCTTGACCAATGAAGGAGTATGGCGATGCAGGGATATCTGGCGATTCAACGCAACGTGATCCGCTTCTGTGTCGCGTGCATTGTGCTCTTCAGCTCCACGGCGCAGGCGGAGACCTACTGGCTCGATTCCCGCTTCGACGACAGCCAACCGCACTATCCAACGATGGAGGAGGCCTGTGTCTCGGGCGAACTGGAACGCCGCCTCGATGGCTATCGCGCAAAGAGTGCGCTACCTCACCGCTACGCGGCTGTATCCGTCGGCCCTTATCTGGATGGCGAGGCCATGTGCAGGGGGCAACTGCAACGGCGTCAGTTCAATTCATGGCTGCCCGTCGAAATCGTGAACACGTTCGTCTATGGGCCACGCGGCGCCAGACCGCCGTGCCCGCTCGATGGCCTGGCCGACCCGGACACGGGGCAGTGCGGCATGCCCAAGTGCGACAGCAACTGCCCTTCGGATGGAGGCAATCGCTCAAACCCCATTGCCAGCGCGACAGGCAACAAACGTCAGCAGGAGACGGACTATATCGGAGCAGGCGCCTTCCCACTGCAGTTCGTTCGGGTCTACAACAGCCATCGTGTGCCGGACAGCCGAGCGCTTCCTGTCGGCATTGGCTGGACCCACAACTACGCAGCCAAGCTCGATCCCGTGACCAATGCGACCGGATCGATTACCCGTATTCGAGCCCAGAGGCCCAATGGCGCCATCCAGACCTTCAGCCTCATCAATGGCGACTGGACTGCAGGTGCAGACGTCCCGGAAAGACTGACCGTCATCCTTTCTGCTGGGTCACTTGTTTCGGCGACCTATCGCCGCGCGGATGATTCTGTCGAAACCTACGACGAGCTCGGCCGCCTGAGCTCCATCACTTCGCGCGACGGGCTCGTACAGACGCTGTCCTATGCCGTGGGTTCTGGGACTTCACCGTACGTCCAACGCGTCACCGATCCACAGGGTCGCTGGTTGGTGTTCGGGTACACAGACCGCCGCCTGACCAGTCTCACCGATGGCACCGGAGCGGTCATCACCTACGCGTACACCGGCGACGACCTGACCTCCGTAACCTATCCCGAGCCACTGTCCGGCTCGGCGAAGCGCATCTATCACTACAGTGAAGCCGGCCAGACGGGAGGGATAACGCAGCTACACCTGCTGACCGGCATCACCGACGAGGACGGCAACCGATACGCCAGCTGGGCGTATGACGCCCATCGACGCGGCGTACTCAGCGTGCATGGCCCGTATGCAGGCGGGAGTGCGGATCGAGTCGAACTACGATTCAACGCAGATGGCAGCACCACGATCACCGACAGCCTCGGCAAGGTCCGGAACTACACGTTTGGCGTTGACCATAGTGTGGCGCGGCTTGCGTCGCTGGACGCCCCCTGCGACCACTGCGTCAACGTTGCCGCGGCGCGCACGTACGACAGCAACGGATATCCCGCCAGCAGGACCGACTTCAGGGGCAACGTTGCCCGGTATACGTACAACGCACGCGGACTGCAGACCGAGCGGATAGAGGCAGCCAACGATAGTGGCGGCAGCAAGCGCACAACCCAGACAGACTGGCACGCAACCTTCCGCCAGCCCACGGAACGACGGATCTACGACGCGGAGGGCGTGCTCGCTGCTGAAACCAGCTTCATTTACAACAACCGGGGTCAGCTGCTCACTGGGACTCGCAAGGATCCGTCGACATCCGGTAGTCGTACTACGACCACGACCTACTGCGAGCCCGCTGACGTCAGTGACGGCACCTGCCCCCTGGTTGGCCTGCCAATCAGCATCAAGGGACCACGCACTGACATCAGCGACACGACGACCTACGTCTACCATCAGACAGACCACAGCGATTGCGGGGCCGCCCAGGCAGCATGCGCCTACCGCCGGGGCGACTTGTGGAAAGTCATCGATCCGTTGGGGCGGACCACCACGTTCCCCAGCTACGACAACGCGGGACGACGGCTGTCGTCCATCGACCCGAATGGTGTCGAGACGAGCTATGAGTATCATCCCCGCGGCTGGCTGACAGCCGAGAAGGTGCGCAGCCCCGACGACAGCACGGAACGTGACGACCGCATAACACGCACGACCTACCGACCAACCGGCCTGGTCGAGCGGATTACCCAGCCCGATGGCGACTATCTGACGTTCTCCTACGACGCAGCGCAGCGACTGGCACGTCTCACCGACAACAGCGGCGGCTTCATCGCATACACCCTGGATGGTGCGGGCAACCGGATCGCTGAGGAGAGCCGCGACTCAGCCCAGACATTGCAACGCAGCCTGTCGCGCATCTATGACCTGAACGGGCGACTTGCGACCGTCGCCGATGCTTCCAGCAGCCCGACCGATTTCGGATACGACGACAACGGCAACATCAATTCGATAACGGATGCCTTTGGTCGCACGGAGCGCCGTGAGTACGACGCCCAGAATCGCCTCAGGCAGACCACCCAGGATGTAGACGGCATCGGCGCCGTAACCCGATACCTCTACAACCCGTTGAATCGGCTAGTGCTGGTCACTGACCCAAAGGGGCTGCACACGCGCTACACCTACAACGCCTTGGGTGATCTGCTACAGCTGAGCAGTCCGGATACTGGCACTACCCGTTACAGCTACGACAGCGCCGGCAATCGCGACGGTCTGACCGATTCGCGAGGACAGACAGTGTCCTACCGCTATGACGCGCTCAAACGGCTGACCCAAATTGCACCCGATGGTGCGCCTGCGCTGGACGCGTCCTATCTCTATGATGCCGCGCCAAGTGAATGTGAAACGGGCGAGACCTTTGCCTCTGGCTATCTGAGCCAGATCGTGGATGCCAGCGGCACGACGGGATACTGCTACGACCGCTTCGGCCACATCGTACGCAAAATCCAGGTAGTCGACGGCCATAGCTTCGCAGTTCGCTACGCCTACAGCTTGGGTGGAAAGCTCCAGGTCATCACCTACCCAGATGGCACCCTGGCCGATTACGTGCGTGATCCCGAGGGCCGCATCTCGGAGATAGGCGTCACATCGCCCGGCGCCAGCCGCCAAGTGCTTCTGTCCGGTGTCACGTACTACCCATTCGGACCTGCGGCAGGCTGGAGCTACGGCAATGGTCGGACCTTGGTCCGAGTCCATGACCGGAACTACCGCACCGTTGCGCTGAGCGATGTCGACGGAGACGGCCTGGATGCCGGTTACGCCTACGACGCCGTTGGTAACCTTACCGGCCTGCACACCGCTGGCCATGAACTTCCGGCGCTTGCCACGTTCGACTACGACGCCCTCAATCGTCTGGTTGCATTCCGGGATGGGGCAACAGGAACCGCGATCGAGCGCTATGACTACGACGCTACGGGAAACCGCACATCATTCACCAACGCTGGAGGGACCAACGGTTACGCCTACCCAGCTGACAGCCATCGCCTTCACTCGGTAGATGGGGTATCCCGGAAGTACGACGCCGTTGGCAACACCGCCTCCATTGATGGCACGGATAGAGAGTTCGTCTTCGACCCGTTCAATAGATTGATACAGGTGAAGCAGAGCGGCCAGGCGATCCAACAGTACGCATACAACGGCCGTGGTGAACGGGTGCGAAGCTACCTGGGGAGCACCACCACGACCTACAGCGTCCACGATGAGAGCGGCCAGTGGCTGGGTGACTACGATGCCACGGGCACGCCGATCCAACAGGTGATATGGCTGGGGCGACCTGCCCGTGGGTGTATTGGTTGGCACCGCAGCGTCTTCGAATCGCCTGCACTACATCGAGCCGGGTCAGCTCGGCGCACCACGCGCGGTCATCGAGGCAGGCCGAAACGTCGCGGTCTGGACGTGGGATTTGAAGAGCGAGGCATTTGGCAGCGACACACCCAACGAAGATCCTGATGCGGACGGAACGCCCTTTACATTCAACATGCGCTTTGCGGGACAACGCTTTGACCCCTACAGCGGCCTCCACCACAACTACGCTCGAGAGTACGAACCCTCGACGGGCCGGTATCTGCAGAGTGACCCCGTTGGCCTGGCGGGAGGCATCAGCACTTACAGCTATGTCGAGTCTAATCCGCTGCTCTATACGGACAGCACGGGCCAGGGCAAGGATCAGGCTTGCATGGCGTCATGCACGGTGAGCGGAAGTGTCATCGGCGGCGGTATCGGCTACGCGGGCGGTGGCATAGCTGGCGGCGTTGGCGGTGGTGCGGGATGCACCTTGTTCGCTCCAGGTGTTGGCACCGTCGCGTGCGGGGCGGGCGGCGCTGCCGCCGGCAGCAGTGCGGGAGGACTGGCTGGCTCGATCGTTGGCAGCAGCCTTGGATACCTCACCGGTCTGGCGATCTGCCCCAGTGATGAAGACAATACCGACGAGTGCTACAGGCGCTACGATGGAGAGGCGATGGCATGTGACATTTGGCGCGGGCGCGGCCCAAGCAAAGACCCTGATCGTTGGTATCGTGCATGTATGACTCGAGCGGCAGACCGTCGCAATTTATGCGTCGCCAACAAGGGACAAACAGGCGGAGAACCTGATGAGTGGTCTGATCGCGACCTGCGATAGAGTTAAACCCATGACAAGTTCAAGCGCAAAGGTGGTGGAGAACTATTTTCCCTCCGGAAAAATCGAGTCGCGTGGCACCCAGGTCAACGGGCAATGGCATGGCCTCTTTGAGCGCTGGCATGAGGCCGGTCCGCTGTTCTCCCAAGCTGAGTACCGGCATGGGCTGATGAACGGGCTGCTTCGACAATGGACCGTGGACGGGGTGATGACGTTGTCTGCAACCGTCAAGGACGGTGAATTCGATGGTCCGTACAAGAGCTGGTGGAGTTCAGGTCTGTTAAAGGAAGAAGGCACTTTTAAAGACGGCAAGCGGATCGGAAAGTACACGTGGTACAAGCTCGATGGTTCCATATGGAACGTAGTCGATAATGATGACGAGCAGGCCAATTGACTTGCCGCAACCGCATGGACTGAGCAGGTGGTAAACGGCGGAGGGAAGCTCCTCTGTGAAGCGGAGAGCATACGGGCCGGCCAGAAACCCTGACCGCTGAAATCGAGCATATCTGACCCGAGCGGCGAATCGCCACAACCTTTGCGTCGCCAATCGCGGAGAAGGTGATGACGAGCCTCCGCCGTGGTCGTTTGGCGACTTCAAATAAGATGCCGACCATGAAAAATTCAGATACAAAAGTGGTGGAAAACTATTTTCCTTCCGGAAAACTCGAATCGCGCGGAACTCAGGTAGACGGACAGTGGATTGGCATTTTTCAACGCTGGCACGAGAGCGGTGCCCTTTTCGCCGAGAGCGAATACAGAGACGGCAAGCTGAATGGTCCAATTCGGGAGTGGTCGGAGGATGGATTACTCCTTTTGTGTGCCACCGCTCAAGATGGTGAGTTCCATGGGCCTTTCAAGAGCTGGTGGAACGCAGGCTTGCCCAAAGAGGAAGGAACATACAGAGCAGGAAAACGAATCGGACGTTACACCTGGTACGACACAGATGGCTCGGTCTGGAGATCTTCGAACATTGTCGGGGAGTAGGCTCTGTCAAGAATCTCGCATAGACGGACCGAGCCATGGCTGCAGTGAGGAAGATGTGTAGTGCGACAGGTCGAGAGGCTTGGGAACAATCAAGGACCCTGATCGCTGGTATCGAGCTTGTCTCACACGAGCGGCGGATCGTCGCAACCTGTGCGTCGCCAATAAGGGTCAATCTGACGACGAGCCGCCCGTTTGGACAGATCGTGACCTCAGATAGGTGGTGCCCCATGAAAGATTCAAACCCGCAACTGGTCGAAACCTACTATCCCTCAGGAAAGATCAAATCTCGTGGCACACGCGTGGATGGACAATGGGATGGCCTCTGTCAACGCTGGTTCGAGAGTGGCGGACTGTTCACTCAGTCCGAGTACAGAGACGGCGTGATGAACGGCTTGCTACAGGAATGGACAGAGGATGGAGTGTTGACCTTATCCGCCATTATCAGAAACGGGGATTACGACGGCCCCTACAAGAGTTGGTGGGACTCTGGCCTCCTCAAGGAGGAAGGCACTTTCCGGCGCGGCAAGAGGGTCGGAAGATACACTTGGTACAAGGTCGACGGCTCTCTTTGGAGGTCGTGCGACTTGGCTGACGAATCCAGCCAGTAGCAGCGCCTGATGTGTCGGTCCGTCACCTGCCCGGACGTGACCACAGCCGTGCCGCCGGGCCATTGAGCCGCGGACTGTATGCGCGCGGGCACACCCCCTGCCGCTGCCCAGCACCCACCCTACCCGCTACCATGGTCACCCCTGTTCCTGCAGCTGCCTGCCGCCCTTCCGGCGCGGGCGCCTGCCCCGATTTTCGAGTCCCATGTCCAAAGACAAATCCGCCGAACACACCCCGCTGATGAAGCAGTTCTTCGCAGCCAAGTCCGACTACCCGGACCTGCTGCTGTTCTTCCGCATGGGCGACTTCTACGAGCTGTTCTACGACGACGCGCGCAAGGCGGCGAGGCTGCTGGACATCACCCTCACCCAGCGCGGCAGCTCCGGCGGCGCGCCGATCCCGATGGCCGGCGTGCCGGTGCATGCCTACGAGGGCTACCTGGCCCGCCTGGTGGCGCTGGGCGAATCGGTGGCCATCTGTGAACAGATCGGCGACCCGGCCCTGGCCAAGGGCCTGGTCGAGCGCAAGGTCGTGCGCATCGTCACCCCCGGCACGGTCACCGACGAAGCCCTGTTGGACGAGCGCCGCGACACCCTGCTGATGGCGCTGTCGCGCACGAAGCAGGGCTACGGCCTGGCCTGGGCCGACCTGGCCGGTGGCCGTTTCCTGGTCAACGAAGTGGAGACCGACGACGCACTGGAAGCCGAACTGGCCCGCCTGGAGCCGGCCGAGCTGCTGGTGCCCGACGAAGAGAACTGGCCCGAGTTCCTGCGCCAGCGCAGCGGCGTGCGCCGCCGCGCGCCGTGGCTGTTCGATGCGGACAGCGGCCGCCGCCAGCTGCTGGCCTTCTTCAAGCTGCACGACCTCAGCGGTTTCGGCATCGACGACAAGCCGCGCGCCACCGCTGCGGCCGGTGCCCTGCTCGGCTATGTCGAGGAAACCCAGAAGCAGCGCCTGCCGCACCTCACCTCGATCGCGATGGAAACCGCCGGCGAGGCGATCGCGATGAATGCCGCCACCCGCCGTCATCTGGAACTGGATACGCGCGTGGACGGCGACACCCGCAACACGCTGCTGGGCGTGCTCGACAGCACGGTGACGCCAATGGGCGGTCGCCTGCTGCGCCGCTGGCTGCACCGCCCGCTGCGCCTGCGCGAGGTGCTGGTGCAGCGCCACCATGCAGTGGAAACGCTGATCGACCGCGGCAGCGACGCCGACGTCCGCGAGCAGTTCCGTCGCCTCGGCGATCTCGAACGCATCCTCACCCGCGTGGCGCTGCGCTCGGCGCGCCCGCGCGATTTCTCCACCCTGCGCGATGGCCTGGGCCTGCTGCCGGCCGTGCGCGAGGTGCTGGCGCCGCTGGATTCGCCGCGCCTGCAGACCCTGCACGCTGCGCTGGGCGAGCACGACGAGTGCGCGCACCTGCTGGCCAGCGCCATCGCCGAGATGCCGCCGCTGAAGCTGAGCGATGGCGGCGTGCTGGCTGATGGCTTCGATGCCGAGCTGGACGAACTGCGTCGCCTGTCCACCCACGCCGACCAGTTCCTGGTCGACCTGGAACAGCGCGAGCGCGAAAGCAGCGGTATCGCCACCCTCAAGGTGGGCTACAACCGCGTGCACGGCTATTACATCGAGATCAGCAAGGGGCAGTCCGACCGCGCGCCGGTGCACTACACCCGCCGGCAGACGCTGACCAATGCCGAGCGCTACATCACCGAGGAACTGAAGGCCTTCGAGGACAAGGTACTCTCTGCGCGCGACCGTTCGCTGTCGCGCGAGAAGTACCTGTACGAGCAGCTGCTGGACACGCTGGGCGGCCAGCTGGAACCGCTGAAACAGTGCGCCGCCGCGCTGAGCGAACTGGATGTGCTGGCCGCCTTCGCCGAGCGCGCGCAGGCACTGGACTGGGCGCGGCCGGAACTGCACACCGAGCCCTGCCTGAAGATCGAACGCGGCCGCCATCCGGTGGTTGAAGCCGTGCGCGAACAGCCGTTCGAGCCGAACGACCTGGACCTGCATCCGGACCGTCGCATGCTGGTCATCACCGGCCCGAACATGGGCGGTAAATCGACCTACATGCGGCAGAACGCGCTGATCGTGCTGCTGGCCCATATCGGCAGCTTCGTGCCGGCAAGCCGTGCGCTGATCGGTCCGATCGACCGCATCCTGACCCGCATCGGCGCCGGTGACGACCTGGCGCGCGGGCAATCGACCTTTATGGTCGAAATGGCCGAGACCAGCTACATCCTGCACCACGCCACCGCGCATTCGCTGGTGCTGATGGACGAGATCGGCCGCGGCACGTCCACCTACGACGGCCTGGCCCTGGCCGATGCGGTGGCCCGTCACCTGGCCTACCAGAACCGCTGCTATACGCTGTTCGCCACCCACTACTTCGAGCTGACCGCGCTGGCCGACGAGCAGCACGAAGGCGGCCGCAGCGGCATCGCCAACGTGCACCTGGATGCCGTCGAGCATGGCGAGGCGCTGGTGTTCATGCACGCGGTGAAGGACGGCCCGGCCAACCGCAGCTTCGGTCTGCAGGTAGCGGCGCTGGCCGGCCTGCCGCGCGTGACCGTAGCGCAGGCGCGTCGCCGTCTGGCCGAGCTGGAGCAACGCGGTGGCGAGAGCCATGCCGCCGAGGTCTCGCCGCAGGCGCTGGATGCACCGCAGCAGTTCGGCCTGTTCAGCGCACCGGCCAACAAGGCGCAGGAAGCGCTGGCCGCGATCGACCCGGATGAGCTGACCCCGAAGCAGGCACTGGAAGCCCTGTACCTGTTGAAGACGTTGTTGTAACCCCGCCCGCCGGGCATGGCCCGGCGCTACCGTTGTAGAGCCGAGCCCACGCTCGGCTGGTGTAACCCCGCCCGCCGGGCATGGCCC
>DEZI01000002.1 GCA_002364755.1 Stenotrophomonas maltophilia | reverse complement strand
GTCCTGCCCAACCCGCCCGAGGCATGCCTCTGGCCCATGCGGCTCACACCCCGCAAACCCACAGTGCCCCGCCTTCGACAGGTTCACGCGGCTGTTGGAACCTGCTGTTGGTGGGTGCCGACCGTTGGTCGGCACATCTGTCGGATAACGAATGAGTTCATCCACGCATGGCGTGGCTCTACTGGGGCGCGCGGCTGTTGGTGGGTGCCGACAGTTGGTCGGCACATCTGTCGGATAGCGAATGAGTTCATCCACGCATGGCGTGGATCTACTGGGGCGCGGGGCTGTTGGTGGGTGCCGACCGTTGGTCGGCACATCTGTCGGATGTCGGATGAATCATCCACGCATGGCGTGGCTCTACTGGGGCGCGCGGCTGTTGGTGGGTGCCGACCGTTGGTCGGCACATCTGTCGGATGTCGGATGAATCATCCACGCATGGCGTGGCTCTACTGGCAACGGCGGCTTTTGGTAGGTGTCGACCGTTGGTCGACACATCTGTCAGATATCGATATCCGACCCGTGCCGACCAACGGTCGGCACCCACCATCAGCAGCAGGTTCTGACAGATCGCGGAGAACTGTCGAAGGCGGGGTGGGTCCGGTTGAGGGGGTGTGAGCGGCATGGATGCCGCGACCAAGCCCCCATGGATGGGTTCACGGCGTCCCCCTCAACCGGACCCGCCCCGCCAACCCTCAGGCCCCCAGCTTTCGACGTTGACGTTGATTGCAGCGGGTGCAGGGCTGCAAGCCCTGCAAAAAGAAAACCCCACCCTACGCCAGCGTCGGTTGTGCAATTTTCCCCCGCGCACTACGATCCTGCGGTTCGCGCGCGCCTGCGCGCGCCCGTATTCCTGCTGAGCGCCCCGTGCGCCGCATCTGCCAACCCGAGGTATCCATGGTCATCAAACCGCGCGTCCGCGGCTTCATCTGCGTCACCACCCACCCGACCGGCTGCGAAGCCGCGGTCAAGCAGCAGATCGACTACATCCGCGCCCGCCCGCCGATCCAGAACGGCCCCAAGCGCGTGCTGGTCATCGGTGCCTCGACCGGCTACGGCCTGGCCGCGCGCATCACTGCCGCCTTCGGCAGCGGCGCCGCGACCCTGGGCATCTTCTTCGAGCGCCCGGGCAGCGAAACCAAGCCGGGCACCGCGGGCTGGTACAACTCCGCCGCGTTCCACAAGTACGCCGACGAAGCCGGCCTGTACGCCAAGAGCATCAACGGCGATGCCTTCTCCGATGAAGTGAAGGCCAGGACCATCGAGATGATCAAGGCCGACCTCGGCCAGGTCGACCAGGTCGTCTACAGCCTGGCCGCCCCGCGCCGCAAGCACCCGAAGACCGGCGAGATCATCAGCTCGACGCTGAAGCCGATCGGCGAGCCGATCGTCCTGCGCGGCCTGGACACCGACAAGGAAGTGCTGACCGAGACCCACCTGCAGCCGGCCACGGCCGAGGAGATCGCCGGCACCGTTGCAGTCATGGGCGGCGAAGACTGGCAGATGTGGATCGACGCGCTGTCCGAGGCCGGCGTGCTGGCCAACGGCTGCACCACCACCGCCTTCACCTACGTGGGCGAAGAGATTACCCAGGCGATCTACTGGAACGGTTCGATCGGCGCGGCCAAGAAGGACCTCGACGACAAGGTGCTGGGCCTGCGCGCATCGCTGGCGAAGATCGGCGGCGACGCCCGCGTGTCGGTGCTGAAGGCGGTGGTCACCCAGGCCAGCTCGGCCATCCCGACCATGCCGCTGTATCTGTCGCTGCTGTTCAAGGTGATGAAGGCGCAGGGCACCCACGAAGGCTGCATCGAGCAGCTCGACGTGCTGTACGACATCCTCTACGGCGGCAAGGCTGACGGCGTGGCCGTCGACCGCCTGCGCTACGACCTGGTCGATGGCGAGGGCCGTACCGTCGCTCTGGTGGACGAGGAAGGCCGCCTGCGCGCCGACTACAAGGAAATGGCCCCGGAAGTGCAGGGCAAGGTGCTGGAGCTGTGGCCGCAGGTGACCAACGAGAACCTGTACGAGATCAGCGACCTGGCCGGCTACAAGGCCGATTTCCTGCGCTTGTTCGGGTTCGGCGTGGAAGGCGTCGATTACGAAGCCGACGTCAACCCGGACGTGAAGATTGCCAACCTGGTCGATCTGACCTGACGCGACAAACGGTAGCGCCGGGCCATGCCCGGCGGATGCCATGAATGCCGCTACGCTCGCCGGGCACGGCCCGGCGCTACCATTCAGCCGAAATCGAAGTTCATCGACGGCAGTGCCGGGCCGACGAAATCGCCCTGCACGTAGTCGACGCCCGCGCTGAACAGCAGGGTCATCGAGTTGGCGTCGCTGACGAACTCGGCCATGGTGCGGATGCCGGCTTCCTGCGCACGCGCAGTGATCTGGCTGATGCGGTCGATGTTCTCGCGGGTCGCCGCCAGGTCACTGGTGAAGCCGCGATCCAGCTTGAGGAACTGCGGCTCGAAGTGGGCCAGCAGCTGGAACGAATCCAGCCCCGAACCAAACTGCTCCAGGCCGATCCGGCAGCCCAGCGGGGCGACGTCGGCGAGGAACTGCTGGGCGGCACGCAGGTGGGTGAACACCTTCGCCTCCGGCGCGTGCAGCCAGAGGCGCTCGCCCGGCACGCCCTGTGCCTGCAACTGCTGGCGCAGCGTGGCGATCATCTTCGGGTCGTCAAACGACTCAGGGGTGACCTTGACCAGGATCTGGGTGTCATGGCCAGCGCGCGCACGCGCGCCCAACACGCTGATCGCCTGCGAGACGACCCAGCGGTTGATGTCACCCAGCAGGCCGTGCTCCTCGGCGATGCCGAGGAAGGCGGTCGGGCTGAGCAGCTCGCCGCTGTGCTCCAGCCGCAGGTAGGCCTCGTACAGCTCCACTGGCTCGCCCTGCAGGTTCAGCACCGGCTGGTAATGCAGCTGGAAGCCGTCGCCGGCCAGCGCCTCGCGGATACGCGCGACCCAGCGCTGCACGCGCTCTTCCTCGATGCGGTCGACCGCGGCCGGGTCGAAGATACGCGTGGTATTGCCAAGTGCGGCAGCGGCCTGCGCACATTCGCTGGCACGCGCCAGCACCTGGCCGATGCTGGCGATCTTTTCGCCCACCTGCACGCCGCCGAGGCTGACGGTGACCGTGGCAGAGCGCGCGCCGATGGTGAAGACGTGCGCGGCAAAGGCTTCGCGGATGCGCTCGGCCATGGTCAGCGTCTGTGCGTAGGCGCCGGACTGCAGCACCGCGAAGCTGTGTTCGCCGAAGCGTGCCATCTGCGCGCCATCGCCCACCACTTCAGCCAGCAGCGCAGCCATCGCGCCGATCAGGGTGTCGGCCGAGTCCAGACCGATATCGGGAATGAGGCGCGCGTAATGGTCCGGTTCGACCAGCAGCAGGCCGAACTGGCCCTCGCTGCGGCCGGCCTGGGCTACCGCATCTTCCACCTGCAGCATGAAGGTGGGGCGGTTGAGCAGGCCGGTGACCTGGTCGCGCTGGCGCAGGTCCTCGACCTCGCGGGCCAGTTCGGTGTCCAGCTCCAGGCGGCGGCGGAACACCACCTGCAGGCAGGATTCGCCTTCGTAGGTGGCGGCGGTGAATTCCATGGTGGCCGGGAAGGCGCTGCCATCCTGGTGGCGCGCGTCCAGCTGGTACTGCGGCGGCGGCGCCTCGCCACGGCTGAGCGACTTCAGCAGCTGCTTGAAGCTGTCCACGTGCTGGGCGGCGACCATGTCCAGCAGCGAGATGCCTTCGATATCGTCGAAGTCCCCATAGCCGAACATGTCCAGATAGGCATCGTTGGCACGGATGTGCATGCCTTCGTGGACATAGGCGATGGGGTCGCGCGAAGAGGCGATCAGGGCATCGCAGCGGCGCTCGGTCTCGCGCATCTGCGCCTCGATGCGGCGCAGGCCACGGCGCGCCTGCAGGTCGACCCACTGGTCGCGCACCACTGCCAGCAGGTGGTCGTTGCGCTGGCGCAGGGCGAGGGCACGGACACCGTTGCTGCTGGCCTGGACCAGTTCGTCCTCGTCGATGCGATCGGCCAGCAGGACCAGCGGGATGTCCTTGCCGCTGGCGGCGATGTGCTGGGCCACCAGCGGCAGTGGGATGCCCTGCGACGGCGAGGCCAGCACCAGGTCGATGGCCTGGCTGGCCAGCACCTGCGACAGCTCGGCCGCATCCTGCGGCCGCCACGGGCGCACGGCGATGCCGCTGTTGCGCAGGGTGCTGACGATGGCTTCGGCGTTCTCGCCGCTGTCATCGACGATCAGCAGCCGGATGGTGATGTCGTTCGCGTTCTGCATGCACTGCTCCCCAATCTGCAAATCTAGATACACGATGCGCGCCAGTCCGTCCATGCGCGCGCCCCTTGCAGCGCTGGAACGGCGATGCGGTTCACACCACGCTGCCCGCGGCATGGCCGCTGGCCCAGGCCCACTGGAAGTTGTAGCCGCCCAGCCAACCGGTCACGTCCAGCACTTCGCCGACGAAATGCAGGCCGGGCACGCGCTTGGATTCCATCGTGGCCGACGACACTTCGGCGGTGTCCACGCCACCCAGGGTGACCTCGGCGGTGCGGTACCCCTCGGTGCCGCTGGCCACCAGCGGGAAGGCGCCCAGCAGCTGCCCGGCCTTGCGCAGCACCGGCTCATCCAGCTGCCGCACCGGGCGGTCCGGCAGCCAGTGTTCGCACAGGCGCTGGGCCAGGCGCTTGGGCAGCACCTCGGCCAGCACCGTGCGCAGCTCGGCTGCCGGGCGGTCACGCTTCATCTGCCGCAGCCACTCGGTCGCATCCTGGCCCGGCAGCAGGTCCAGCTCCAGTGCATCGCCGGGTTGCCAGAACGAGGAGATCTGCAGGATGGCTGGCCCGCTGACGCCGCGATGGGTCAGCAGCATGAAGTTCTGGAAGCGCTTGCCGTTGCAGCGCGCCTCGACCGGCAGGGCGACGCCGCTGAGATCGGCCAGCCGCTCCTGGTGGGTGCCGCTGAGGGTCAGCGGCACCAGGCCGGCGCGGGTGGGCAGCACCTGGTGGCCGAACTGGCGGGCCAGCTCATAACCGAAGCCGGTGGCGCCCATGCTCGGGATGGACAGGCCGCCGGTGGCCACCACCAGCGAGGCGCAGTGGAACAGGCCCTGGCTGGTATGCACGCGGAAGCCATCGCTGCCGTGCTCGATGCGCTGCACGCTGCAGTCGGTACGGATCTGCACGCCCGCCGCCTGGCACTCGTCCACCAGCATCTTCACGATCTGCTTGGACGAGGTATCGCAGAACAACTGCCCCAGCTCCTTCTCGTGATGGGCAATGCCGTGCTTGTCCACCATCTCGATGAAGTGCCACGGTGTGTAGCGCGCCAACGCCGACTTGCAGAAATGCGGGTTGGCGGAGACGAAGTTGGCCGGGGTGGTGCCGGTGTTGGTGAAGTTGCAGCGGCCACCACCGGACATCAGGATCTTCTTGCCGACCTTGTTGGCATGGTCGACCACCTGCACGTGGCGGCCGCGCTGGCCGGCGGTGATCGCGGTCATCAGCCCAGCCGCGCCGGCGCCGATGACCAGCACGTCGCAGCGGATCGTGCTCATGCCTTGGCGCGCTTGCGCCAGTTGGGGATGATGTCGAGCTGCATCTGGTCGTTGAGGATCTGCACTTCGCCATCCTGGATCAGCACGCTGAACCGCATGGCGCGCTGGATCTGCTGGCCCCACTGTTCTACGAAAGCACCGTCGAGGTCGACCACCGACAGGTTGTCGAAGCGGGCCAGGGCCTTGCCCTGCTTGTTCCACCAGATCTCGGAGGCATTGCCGCCGTAGTTCACCACCTGCACCTGCCGGCTGCGGTTGCAGGCCTTGCGGATGCGTGATTCATCGGGGTGGCCGAGGTCGATCCACTGCAGGATGTCGCCGGTGTAATCGTGGTTCCACAGGTCCGGCTCGTCGTCGGTGCTCAGGCCGCGGCCGAACTCCAGGCGATCATCGGCGTTGAGGGCGAAGGCGAGCAGGCGCACCATCAGGCGCTCGTCGGTTTCCGACGGGTGCTGGGCCAGGGTCAGGTTGTGGGTCGCGTAGTAGCCGCGATCCATGTCGCTGATCTGCAGCTCGGCCTTGCGGATGGTGGCGGTGAGGGCCATGGGGAATCCGTGCACTAAAGACGACCATGATAGAGGTTTGCCGGGAGGGTGTCCGTGGTCGGGGTGTCTGCCGGGCGTCAACGGTGGCACCCTTGACGTCTTCGCGCTGATGGATGGCCCGCTGATGGATCGCTCGCTGATGGGACGGACATGACGACGTTGCCCAGCCGCCTGCAGCTGCCGCCGGGGGACTGGCCGAACCTGCTCGACGGGCTGTGCGCGCGTTTCCCGCGCATCGACCGCGCACAGTGGCAGGACCGTTTCGCCCGCGGCCGCGTGCAGGACGCGCAGGGCAGGGCGCTGGCGGCGGACCAGCCCTGGCAGGTCGGGCTGGAGATCCTCTATTTCCGTGAGGTCAGCGACGAGCCGTCCATTCCGTTCAGCGAGCGCATCCTCTACGAGGATGAGCACCTGCTGGTGGCCGACAAGCCGCATTACCTGCCGGTAACCCCCGCGGGCGGCTACGTGCGCGAGACGCTGTTGGCGCGCCTGGTGGCGCAGACCGGCAATGCCGATCTGGTGCCGCTGCACCGGCTGGATCGGCTGACCGCCGGGCTGGTGCTGTTCTCGCAGCGGCCGGATTCGCGTGACGCCTACCAGCGCCTGTTCCGTGAGCGGCGGATCGACAAGACCTATGAAGCGCTGGCGCCGGCGCTGCCGGGCCTGGTGTTTCCGTTGCAGCGGCTGAGCCGGATCGTGGCCGGCGCGCCGTTCTTCCGCATGGCCGAAGTACCGGGCGAGGCGAACGCGCGCACCCGGGTGGAGGTGATCGCCGCCGACGGAGCGGTCTGGCATTACCGGCTGCAGCCGGAAACCGGGCGCAAGCACCAGCTGCGGGTGCACATGGCGGCGCTGGGCGCGCCGATCCTCGGCGATGACCTGTACCCGCAGCTGCAGCCGGCGGCCGATCCGTTGCTGGCGCCGCCGTTGCAGCTGCTGGCGCGGGCGCTGGCGTTCCAGGATCCGTTGAGCGGGAAGCGGCGGGCGTTCAGCAGCGAGCGCACGTTGCAGCTGCCGGAAAGGCGCTGATCAGCGCGGTTGCAGCCTCACGGCTTCACACGGGCCAGCCAGCGGTCCAGCTCCGCGGCGAACAGCTGGCGGTCGCGCGGGCCCAGCGGCGGCGGGCCGCCGGTCTGGACGCCTGCGCCGCGCAGTTCTTCCATGAAATTTCGCATCGACAGCCGCTCGGCCATGTTGTTGGCGGTGTACAGCTGCCCGCGCGGGTTCAGGGCGACGGCCTTCTTTTCCAGCACCAGGGCGGCCAGCGGGATGTCCTGGGTGACCACCAGGTCGCCGGCGGCCACCCGTTCGACGATGGCGCTGTCGGCCACGTCCAGGCCCTGCGGCACCTGGATGGAGCGCAGCCAGCGCGAGGGTGGGGTGCGGATCCACTGGTTGGCGACCAGGGTCAGCTCCAGGCCGACCCGCTCGGCGGCGCGGAAAAGGATGTCGCGGATGACGCCGGGGCAGGCGTCTGCATCAACCCAGATCCTCGGTCGGCCCTGTTCAGCTTGGGTTTCAGCTTCAGTCATCTACCCAGTGTAGGGTAGGAAAATCCTGAATGGGGACTCGGGTTTAGCCTCGATCCGGTGCCAAGCCTTGCCACGCCTAGCGAGGCAGGCGATGCAGATGAATGTCAGGGCTATCGCTTTTTCCCCAAAACACGCGTATCGTTCGACCCACTGTGTTTGCTAGGGTCACCGTGAATCGTGGCCTGGTGCAGTTGATCTCACGATCCGCTCATCGATCCGCTTTACCAACGCCTGCAACTCAGTCTCGGCCCCGATTCCCGGTGGCTGCGATTTTTTCAACATGTGTTTCAGGAGTTAGTCAAATGTCTGATCGCCAGACCGGTACCGTCAAGTGGTTCAACGACGCCAAGGGCTTCGGCTTCATCACCCCGGAAAGCGGCCCGGACCTGTTCGTGCACTTCCGTGCCATCCAGGGCACCGGCTTCAAGACCCTGCAGGAAGGCCAGAAGGTTACCTTCATCGCCGTCCAGGGCCAGAAGGGTATGCAGGCTGACCAGGTGCAGGCGGTCTAATCCGTCTGCTGCCGTTTGGTAGCCAGAAACGCCGGAAGCGAAAGCTTCCGGCGTTTTTTTATGCGCGCAACGCACACACCGGCGCGCGGTACGATGCGCGCTCCCCCTAGGAGCCCGCCCATGCGCATCGTCCACCACCTGGAAAATTCCCGCTCGCTGCGCGTGCTGTGGATGTTGGAAGAGCTGGGGCTGGACTACGAGCTGCGCCGCTATCCGCGTGACCCGAAGTCGCTGCTGGCGCCGCCCGCGCTGCGCCAGGTGCATCCGCTGGGCAAGTCGCCGGTGCTGCAGGAGGGCGATTTTGTGCTGGCCGAGTCCGGGGCCATCCTCGACTACCTGGCCGACCGCTACGACACGCAGCGGCAGCTGTCGCCCGCGCCGATGCCGGCCGAGGCTGCCGAGCGCATCGACTACCGCTACTGGCTGCATTACGCCGAAGGCTCGGCGATGCCGCCGTTGCTGCTGACCCTGGTGATCAGCCGCATCCGCAGTGCGCCGATGCCCTTCTTTGCCCGCCCGATCGCCCGAAGCATCGCCGACAAGGCCGAGCGCAGCTTCATCGGCCCGCAGCGGCGCCTGCACCTGGAGTGGATGGAGCGGCGCCTGGCGGAAAGCCCGTGGTTCGCGGGCGACCGTTTCACCGCTGCCGACATCCAGATGAGCTTCCCGATCCAGGCCGCCGCCGCCCGCGGTGGCGGACTGGACGACAAGCCGGCGTTGCGCGGCTTCCTCGCGCGCATCGGTGAGCGCCCGGCCTACCAGCGCGCCGAGGCCAAGGGCGGTGCCCTGCAGGCCCTGCGCGGCGATTGAGGCGCGGCTCCGTCGCCCCCATTCTGTGAGGATGGAAACCAACGCCCCCCGTTTCGACAACCGCCTGCTGACCGCCCTGCCGGGCGACCCCGAGAGCGGCCCGCGCCGCCGCGAAGTGCGCGGCGCTGCGTGGTCATCGGTGATGCCGACGCCGGTCGCCGCGCCGACCCTGCTGGCCTGGTCGCCGGAGGTTGCCGCGCTGCTCGGCTTCGAGGCGGCCGACGTGCAGGACGATGACTTCGCCCAGGTGTTTGGCGGCAACGCGTTGTACGCCGGCATGCAGCCGTGGGCGGCCAACTACGGCGGCCATCAGTTCGGCCACTGGGCGGGGCAGCTGGGCGATGGCCGCGCGATTTCGCTGGGTGAACTGGTGGCGACCGATGGCCGGCACTGGGAGCTGCAGCTCAAGGGCGCCGGGCCGACCCCGTACTCGCGCGGCGCAGATGGTCGCGCCGTGCTGCGCTCGTCCATCCGTGAGTTCCTGTGCAGCGAAGCGATGCATCACCTGGGCGTGCCGACCACGCGCGCCCTGTCACTGGTCGGTACCGGCGAAGATGTGGTGCGCGACATGTTCTACGACGGCCACCCGCGCGCCGAACCCGGTGCCATCGTCTGCCGCGTGGCGCCGTCGTTCATCCGCTTCGGTACGTTCGAACTGCCGGCCTCGCGTGGCGAGACCGCGCTGCTGAAGCAGCTGGCCGATGCCTGCATCGCCCGCGATTTCCCCGGACTGCAGGGCGAGGGCGAGGCGCTGTACGGCGACTGGTTCGCGCAGATCGCTGTGCGCACCGCCGAGCTGATGGCGCACTGGATGCGCGTCGGTTTCGTGCACGGGGTGATGAACACCGACAACCTGTCCGTGCTGGGCCTGACCATCGACTACGGCCCGTATGGCTGGGTGGAGGACTACGACCCGGACTGGACGCCCAACACCACCGATGCCCAGGGCCGCCGCTACCGTTTCGGCACCCAGCCGCAGGTGGCGTACTGGAACCTCAACCGGTTGGCACAGGCGCTGTCGCCGCTGTTCGCGGACGTGGCCCCGCTGCAGGCGGGCTTGGCCGCGTTCCAGGCCACGTTCGTCGCCTGCACGCGCCGCGATGCCGCCGCCAAGCTGGGCCTGGCCGCTGCCGCCGACGAAGACCTGCAGCTCTACCTGCGCTGGCAGCAGCTGCTGCAGGAAGGCGGCATGGACATGACCCTGGCCTGGCGCGCACTGATGCGCGTGGATGCGGCGGCGCCGGACGTCGGGATGCTGGACGCGGTGTGCTACGACGACGCGCGCCGGCAGGCGGTGCAGGCGCCGCTGCAGCAGTGGCTGCAGGAGTACGCGTCGCGGTTGCGTGCCGATCCGCTGACGGCGGAGGCACGGCTGGCGAAGATGGCGGCGGCCAATCCGCTGTACGTGCTACGCAATTGGCTGGCGCAGGAAGCGATCGACCGGGCGGAACAGGGCGATCTCGGCGGCGTGCGTGCGCTGCAGGAGGTGCTGCGTGATCCGTACACGGAGCGGCCGGGGCTGGAGCACTATGCCGGCAAGCGGCCGGCGTGGGCGGACCACCGTGCAGGGTGCTCGATGCTTTCCTGCAGTTCGTAGAGGTTTCTTTTGCAGGGCTTGCAGCCCTGCAAACACCCCCTTACAACGATGGTATTACCCATTCAGTGCGGTATTCGCACGCGTAGTCGATTACCGCACTTGAATGGTGCAGTGCGATAAACCTAATTTCACTCCCACAGTTTCACAGCAGTCCAAGCGATCCACCCCTGGCGGGGCGAGGGCAGCAGCCGGTCCGGTGCTGAAGCCAGGTGCAGGGGAAGACCGCCGGATTTCCCTTCACCTGTGCGGAGTGCTCGCATGCGCCGTCGTCTGTCCGTTGTTTCCCTGCCCCTGCTTGCCGTGCTGCCGTCGCTGGCGCTGGCCTACCAGGCCGAACCGCCGCGGGAAGCCCCGCAGGTCCTGCGCGTGGACCGCTATGCCGACGATGCCAATGCCGGCTCGCTGCGCTGGGCCATCACCACCGCCAACGCCGCGCCGGGCCGCTACCGCATCGAGATCGACGCCGTCGGCGCCGCGCCCTACGTCATCAAGCCGACCGCGCCGCTGCCGGAGATCAAGGGCCCGGTGCAGATCATCGGCACGTCCTGGGCGCGCGATGGCCAGTACGTCGCCATCGACGGCTCGGCCTACGTCACCGGCACCGGCACCGATGCCTGCCCGGGCGCCGAACCCGGCCAGTCCGGCACCAACGTGCGCACCACCACGCTGCCGGGCCTGGTCCTACGCGATACCCAGGGCGTGGAGCTGGCCGGCCTGGAGATCCGCAACTTCTGCATCGGCGTGCTGGTCAACCGTTCCAGCCACAACGAGATCCGTGACAACCGCATGGTCGCCAACAAGGGCGGCGCCGGCATCATGCTCACCGGTGACGACGGCAAGGGCCAGTCCACCGCCACCACCACCGTGCACAACCGCATCGTGCGCAATGAATTCCTCGACAACGGCGACGGCCTGGAGCTGACCCGTGGCGCGGCCTGGAACCTGGTGGCCGACAACCTGTTCCAGTCCACCCGCGCCAACCCGGAGCCCTCGCAGGGCATCGAGATCCTGTGGGGCAACGACAACAGCGTGGTCCATAACCGCTTCGTCGATTATTCCGATGGCCTGCAGATCAACTGGGGCAACCGCAACTACATCGCCGCCAACACCTTCACCGGCAATTCGCTGGGCCTGAGCATCACCGGCAGCGGCAACGTGGTCGACGGCAACACCATCACCGGCAATGGCATCGGCATCGGCGTGCGCCCGCAGCCGGTCAGTGCGCCGAACCGCTTCACTCAGAACCGCATCTACGGCAACGGCCTGCCGATCGAGCGCTGCGAGGCGGGCGGTGCCTGCGTGAAGGGCCAGCCGCGCGGTGCCATCGTGTTCGGTGTGCCAGGTCTGGAGCACGCCAGCTTCGTCGGCTCGCGCGGCCGTGGCGTCGACAACGATCCGTCCAGGCGTGCGCGCATCTGCACTGCTGCCGGCCAGGCCGACTGCCAGCCGCTGCCCAACCTCGGCCAGACCGCGCCGCAGCTGACCGCCGTGCAGGGCAAGGGCGCGCAGCGCCTGCTCAGCGGTCGTTTCCACGGTGTGCCGGATTCCCGCTACCAGGTGGAAGTGTTCGGCAACCGCGCCGCCAACGGCAGCGAGGCCGAGCTGGTGCTGGGCAGCGTCGAAGCCCGAACCGATGCGCAGGGGCAGGGCAGCTTCACCTTCCCGCTCGGTGCCGGGGCAGATGCTGCCGCTGCCGGCAGCCTGACCGCCACGGTCACCTCGGCGCAGGGCGCCACCTCCCCCCTGAGCGCACCGCTGTCGCTGCGCTGATCACCTCCACGAGACCGCAATCATGAATCCTGCGAAATCCCCGTCTCTGGGCCTGTCCCTGGGCATCCTGGCTACCGCGCTGCTGCCGGCCCTGGCAAGCGCGCAGTCCAGCAACCGTTACGAAGGCAAGACGCTCACCGGCGACTGGGGTGGCACCCGTACCGACCTGCTCGAGCGCGGCATTGCCTTCCGCGGCGATTACGTGGGTGAGGCCATGGGCGTGGTCGATGGTGGCTACGGCGAGACCGGCACGCGCTATGCACAGCAGGTGCGCGTAGGCATGGACCTGGACATGGGCAAGCTGGCCGGCTGGGACGGCGGTGCGTTCCACTTCACCCTCAACGACCGTCGCGGCCGCAGTACCTCGGTGGACTTCGTCGGCAACCGCTTTCCGATCCAGGAAGCGTACGGCGGCCAGTACACGCGCCTGACCGAGCTGAGCTACGACCAGACCTTCAACGCTGGCCAGGCGTACTACAAGCTGGGTTACTACGCGATGGGCAACCAGTTCGGCCTGCACAGCCTGCTGACCCACTTCGTCAACGCCGCCTTCTGCGCGCACCCGCTGGCGATGTCCGGCAACAGCGGCTGGTACAACTACCCGATGGCACGCTGGGGCGGCGAGTTGGCGCAGCAGGTCAGCCCGGCGGTGAACGTGCGCACCGGCTGGTTCCAGGTCAATCCGAACCTGGGCGGCAACATCGAGCGCAATGCGTTCCGTCCGTTCGTCTCGGGCACCACCGGTTCGCTGTTCCCGGTGGAAGTGACCTGGACCCCGGCCAAGGGCAGCCGCCATGCCGGCGTCTACAAGTTCGGTGGTTACTACGACACCTCGCGCGTGGACAAGCGCGGCCTGGACCCCTCGCCGACCACCGGCCGCCACGGCGCCTACGTGCTGGCCGAGCAGCGCCTGACCCAGGAATCAGCCGACCCGAGCCGTGGCCTCACCGCCTTCGCGCAGTACATGGTGTCCGACACCGATACCGCGCAGATCAAGCGCTGGTACGCGCTGGGTGGCGTCTACCAGGGCATCGGCTCGCGCGCGCAGGACAGCATCGCGCTGGGCTACGTCGGCGCCGACATCAACGACCGCCTGGTCGATGCGCGCCGGGCCACGCTGATGAGCGGTGGCGTGCCCAGCGATTCGCCGCTGTACAACCTCAGCCAGGCCGAGGAGCTGTTCGAACTGTCCTACAGCGTCCAGGTGAACCCGTGGCTGATGATCCGCCCGGACGTGCAGTACATCGTCAACCCGGGCACGTTCAATTACAGCGGCACGGACAACGCCTGGGCCGTCGGTGTCCAGGCCAAGGTGACCTTCTGATGGCCGCGCGCTCCCTCCATGCTCTGGTGACCGCCATGAGATTCCCGTTCGCTTCCGTTGTCCTCGCCGGTGCGCTCAGCGCCTCCCCCCTGCTGGTCCTGGCCGCACCGCCGCCGGCGGTGCTGCAGGTCGGCCAGCTGCGCATCGGCGAGGGCAGCCCCCGCACCATCGTGCCGATCACCGGCGCCACCGCTGGGGTCGCCCTGCAGCAGGCCGCTGGGATTGCCGCCAGCAAATCCACCGACATCGCCGAGTGGCGCATCGACTACCTGGACATCGCCACCGATGGCAAGGCACTGGTCGCGCTGGGCAAGCGCATCCAGGCCACGCTGGGCGGCAAGCCAGTCATCGTCACCTTCCGCACCAAGGCCGAAGGCGGTGCCAAGCCGATCAGCGATGCCGACTACGGTGCGCTGTACGCCACGCTGCTGCGCGGCGGCGTCGCCCAGCTGATCGACGTGGAGATGTTCCGCGATCCGAAGGTCGTCCAGTCGCTGGTGGCACAGGCGCACAAGGCCGGGGTCAAGGTGGTGATGTCCAACCATGACTTCCATGCCACGCCGCCGCGCGAGGAGATCGTCGCGCGCCTGCTGAAGCAGCAGGCCCTCGGTGCCGACGTGCTGAAGATCGCGGTGATGCCGCGTGATGCCGGCGACGTGCTGGCGCTGCTCGATGCCACCTGGCAGGTGCGCCAGCAGAGCGACAAGCCGCTGCTGACCATGTCGATGGGCGGCACCGGCGTGGTTTCTCGCCTGGCCGGGGAGACTTTCGGCCAGGCCCTGACCTTCGGCATGATCGGCACCCCGTCGGCGCCGGGCCAGGTCGAGGTCGATCGCCTGCAGGACGTTTTGCAGGTCATCCATGCATCCAGCCAGGCCGGTCACTGAGACCTTCCCCGCCGGACGTTCCACCGCACCACGCTGTAGCAGGAAACCGCATCATGAGCCACGCCTCCGCCGCTGCACCGCCGCTTGTCCTTGAACGGATGAGTCCCTTCCAGTGGACCGCCATCGCCATCTGCGTGCTGTTGAACATGCTCGATGGCTTCGATGTGATGGTCATGGCCTTCACCGCGCCGCACGTGTCGGCAGACTGGGAACTGTCGGGCAAGGTACTGGGGCTGATGCTCAGTGCCGGTCTGATCGGCATGGCGCTGGGTTCGTTCCTGCTGGCGCCACTGGCGGACCGCTGGGGCCGGCGGCCGATGATCGTCTGCTGCCTGCTGATCCTGACCAGCGGCATGGCGCTGTCGGCGCTGGCCGCCAACGCCTGGCAGCTGGGCGCGCTGCGCGTGTACACCGGCATCGGCATCGGCGGCATGCTGGCCGGTGTCGGCGTGATCACCGCCGAGTACGCCAACGCCAAGTGGCGCAGCACGGCGGTCGCGCTGCAGGCCACCGGCTATCCGATCGGTGCCACCGCCGGCGGCCTGCTGGCGGCGTGGATGCTGGAACATTGGTCCTGGCACAGCGTGTTCCTGATCGGTGCAGGTGCGTCGCTGCTGTGCATTCCGCTGGTGCAGAAGTGCCTGCCGGAATCGCTGGATTTCCTGATCGCGCGTCGCCCGGCCAACGCGCTGCTGCGGCTCAATGCGCTGCTGTCGCGCATGCGCATGCCGGAACTGCAGGCGCTGCCGCCGGCACCGGTGCGTGATGGCCAGCGCCGGGGCTATGCGGCGCTGTTCGTGGGTGACCTGCGCCGCGTCGCGCTGCTGATCGCGCTGGCGTTCTTCCTGCACATGTTCGCGTTCTATTTCGTGCTGAGCTGGACGCCGAAGCTGCTGGTCTCGGCCGGTGTGTCGGCGCAGCAGGGCATCACCGGTGGCGTGCTGCTGAACCTGGGCGGCATCGTCGGCGGCAGCCTGTTCGGCTGGTTGGCCTCGCGCTGGTCGCTCTCGAAGCTGACCGCGGGCGCACTGCTGCTGGCGATGGTGTCGATGCTGGGCTTTGCGGCGTTCAACACGCAGCTGGGCGTGGCCTTCCCATTGGCCTTCGTCATCGGTGCGGCGCTGTTCGCGGCAATGGCCGGCCTGTACGCGGCAGCGCCGGTGGTGTTCGCCGCCGAAGTCCGCACCACCGGCCTGGGCTGGGCGATCGGCATCGGCCGCGTCGGCGCGATCCTCTCGCCGCTGACCGTGGGCGTGCTGGTTGATGGCCACTGGCAGCCGTCCGCGCTGTACGTGCTGTGCGCCTTGCCGCTGCTGCTGGCGGCGTGGGCGTGCCTCGGCCTGCGCGTGGGCGTCGGCCAGAACCGGCGTTGAACCGATGGCCGATGCAGTTCACTCAATGTGCGATTATCGAATCAGGCGGCCGAATATCGCATTGACCGGGCGGGGTGCCGTGGCGACCATGTCCGGGTCGTGTTTTCCCTTCGCAGTGGCCCTGCAGCGTGGCGGCGATGACCGCCGGCAGGCAGGGCAAGGAGCAATGCAGTGATCGACAAGACCGTGGCCAGCGTGGAAGCAGCGGTGGCCGATATCCATGATGGCGCCACCGTGATGATCGGCGGCTTTGGTACCGCCGGCATGCCCGATGAGCTGATCGATGCGCTCATCGCACAGGGCGCGCGCGAGCTGACCATCGTCAACAACAACGCCGGCAACGGCGATACCGGCCTGGCGGCGCTGATCAGGCACAAGCGCGTGCGCCGCATCGTCTGCTCCTTCCCGCGCCAGGCCGATTCGCAGCACTTCGATGCGGCCTACCGCGCGGGTGAGATCGAGCTGGAGCTGGTGCCGCAGGGCAACCTGGCCGCGCGCATCCACGCGGCCGGTTCCGGCCTCGGCGCGATCTTCACCCCCACCGGCTACGGCACCGAGCTGGCGCAGGGCAAGGAAACGCGCGAGATCGATGGCCGCCACTACGTGCTCGAATACCCGCTGCATGCCGACTTCGCGCTGATCAAGGCCGACCGTGGCGATCGCTGGGGCAACCTGGTGTACCGCAAGACCGCGCGCAACTTCGGCCCGCTGATGGCGATGGCCGCACGCTGCGCCATCGTGCAGGTGCGCGAGGTGGTGGCGCTGGGCGAACTGGACCCGGAGGCCGTGGTGACCCCGGGCATCTTCGTGCAGCGCGTGGTGCCGGTGGCCGCAGAAGGAGTGCAGGCATGAACAGGCTCAGCCGCGAACAGATGGCGGCGCGCGTGGCGCGCGACATTCCCGAAGGCGCCTACGTCAACCTGGGCATCGGCCTGCCGACCACGGTGGCCAACTTCCTGCCGGCCGACAAGGAGATCTTCCTGCAGTCGGAAAACGGCCTGCTCGGCATGGGCCCGGCGCCGGCCCCCGGCCTGGAAGATCCGGACCTGATCAACGCCGGCAAGCAGCCGGTCACGCTGCTCACCGGTGGCTGCTACTTCCACCATGCCGATTCGTTCGCGATGATGCGCGGCGGCCATCTCGACATCTGCGTGCTCGGTGCCTTCCAGGTGTCGGCACACGGTGATCTGGCCAACTGGAGCACCGGCGCGCCCGACGCGATTCCCGCCGTGGGCGGCGCGATGGACCTGGCCATCGGTGCCAAGCAGGTCTTCGTGATGATGGATCTGTTCACCAAGAAGGGTGAAAGCAAACTGGTGGCCGAATGCAGCTACCCGCTGACCGGCTTGCGCTGCGTGTCGCGCGTGTATACCGATGTGGCGGTGTTCGACCTCGGCGCCGACGGCGCGACCGTGCTGGAGATGGTCGAGGGCATGGACATCGAACAACTGCGCGAACTGACCGGCCTGCCGCTGGCACTGGCCGAGGGAGTCTGAGATGAGCCTGCACGAAACCTACATCGTCGATGGCATCCGCACCCCGATCGGCCGTTACGGCGGCGCGCTGTCCGGCGTGCGCGCCGACGACCTCGGTGCGATCCCGCTGAAGGCGCTGCTGGCGCGCCACCCGCAGCTGAACCCGGCGCTGGTCGAGGATGTCTACCTCGGCTGTGCCAACCAGGCCGGCGAAGACAACCGCAACGTCGCCCGCATGAGCCTGCTGCTGGCCGGCCTGCCGGTGACGGTGCCGGGCAGCACGATCAACCGCCTATGTGGTTCCGGCCTGGATGCGATCGGCACCGTGGCCCGTGGCATCGCCGCTGGCGAGCTGGGCCTGGCCATTGCCGGTGGCGTTGAATCGATGTCGCGCGCGCCGTTCGTGATGGGCAAGGCGACTTCGCCGTTCGCCCGCGACCAGCAGATCGAAGACACCACCATGGGCTGGCGCTTCATCAACCCGCGCCTGCGCGAACTGCACGGCGTGGAGACCATGGGCCAGACCGCCGAGAACGTGGCCGAGCGCTACGGCATCAGCCGCGAGGACCAGGATGCGTTCGCCCTGCGCAGCCAGCAGCGCACGGCCGCCGCGCAGGCGCGCGGTTTCTTCGACGGCGAGATCGTGGCGGTGGACGTGCCGGGCCGCAAGCGTGGGGAGACCGTTTCGGTCGACCGCGATGAACACCCGCGCGGCGATACCACCGCCGAGGCCCTGGCCAAGCTGAAGCCGCTGTTCCGCCAGCCGGGCACGGTCACCGCGGGCAATGCCTCGGGCATCAACGATGGTGCCGCCGCACTGCTGCTCGCGTCGGGCGCGCAGGTGAAGGCGCTGGGGCTGACCCCGCGCGCGCGCATCCTGGGCTTCACCAGCGCCGGCGTCGAGCCGTCGATCATGGGCATGGGTCCGGTGCCCGCCAGCCAGAAGCTGATGGCGCGGCTGGGCCTGTCCATCACCGATTTCGATGCCATCGAACTGAATGAGGCGTTCGCCTCGCAGGGCCTGGCCTGCATGCGCCAGCTCGGCCTGGCCGACGATGCCGCGCACGTGAACCCCAACGGGGGCGCCATCGCCCTGGGCCACCCGCTGGGCATGAGCGGGGCGCGCCTGGCGCTGACCCTGCTGCGCCAGCTGGAAGCCAGCGGCGGCCGCCGCGGCCTGGCGACGATGTGCATCGGTGTGGGGCAGGGCGTGGCGCTGGCCATCGAGCGCGTGTAAGCCTTCCCCCATGTCCATGATCTGCAAGACAGCCGCGGCCTTCGGGCCGCTCGCCAACAGGAGTACGCCATGAGCGATCCCACCGAACTGCGCGCCTACCGCAAGCCTTACCCCGGCAGCCAGCCGCCGCGCATCCATCTGCCGTATGCCTCCACCGCGCTGCGTGGCCCGGGTACCGACCCGATTGCCATCCCGGTGACCCTCTCGGAAGTGACCGGCCCGAGCATCAGCCGCATCACCCTGGGCGAGCATGCCGCCGACCTGACCGCCGGTTTCCCCGGCCAGCCGCAGGGCGAGCGCATCATCGTCAGCGGCCGCGTGCTGGACGAGAACGGCCGCCCGGTGCGCAACACCGTGGTCGAGGTCTGGCAGTGCAACGCCGCCGGCCGCTACCTGCACAAGGGCGACCAGCACGATGCGCCGCTGGACCCGAACTTCAAGGGCACCGGCCAGGTGCTGACCGACAGTGAAGGCCGCTACCGGTTCACCACCATCAAGCCGGGCGCGTACCCGTGGCGCAACCACTACAACGCCTGGCGCCCGGCGCACATTCATTTCTCGCTGCATGGCGATGGCATCGGCCAGCGCCTGGTCACGCAGATGTACTTCCCCAACGACCCGCTGCTGGCGTTCGACCCGATCTACAACTGCGTGGAGGACGCCAAGGCGCGCGAGCGCATGGTGTCCTCGTTCGACTGGGAAAACACCGCCAACGAATTCGCACTCGGCTACCGCTTCGACATCGTGCTGCGCGGTCGCAAGATGACCGTCTGGGAGTAAGACCATGAGTTTCCAATCCACTCCGTGGCAGACCGTGGGCCCGTACTATCGCCTGGGCCTGGAACCGCTGTACCGCACCGAAATCGCCCCGGCCACCGCGCAGGGTGATCGCATCGAAGTGCAGGGCCAGGTATTCGATGGCAACGGCACGCCGGTGTCCGATGCCGTGCTGGAAATCTGGCAGGCCGACGCGCAGGGCATCTACGCCCATGGCGAAGACCCGCGCCGTGATGACCACGATCCGGCCTTCGATGGCTGGGGCCGTGTGCCCACTGACGACCAGGGCCGCTTCGCCTTCACCACCGTCAGGCCGGGTCGCGTGCCGGGCCTGCGTGGCGAGCCGCAGGCACCGCACCTGGTGGTGCTGGTGTTCATGCGCGGCCTGCTGCAGGCCACCCATGGCCGCATCTATTTCAGTGATGAAGCCAGCAACGGCGAGGACGGCATCCTCGCGCTGGTGCCCGCCGAGCGCCGCCACACCCTGGTCGCGCAGGCGCAGGGCAAGGGCCTGTACCATTGGGACGTGCGCATGCAGGGCCCGGACGAGACCGTGTTCTTCGCTTATTGATCGCGGCGCGGCCAACGCGCCTTCCGGCCACTCCACGCCCGCGTGCAGCGGGCGCGGGTAAGCTGTGGCCACCCAGGATGGACTGCACCGATGAGCCACTCCCCAACGCTGCTGGGCGGTCTGTTCGGCGACCCAGTCGTCGATGCCGTGTTCAGTGATGAAGCACGCCTGCAGGCGATGCTGGATGTCGAACGCGCCCTTGCGCGCGCGCAGGTGCAGTGCGGGGTGATCCCCGCCGCTGCGCTGGCCCCGATCGAAGCGGCCTGCAGCGCCGATCTGTATGCGATTCCCGCATTGTCCGCGGTGACCGCACTCGCTGGGAATCCGGCCATTCCGCTGGTCAAGGCACTCACCGAACAGGTCAGGGCCAGTGATGCCGAGGCCGCACGCTGGGTGCACTGGGGCGCGACCAGCCAGGACATCATCGACAGCGGCGCGATGCTGCAGCTGCGCGCGGCGGTCAGCCACGTGCAGGCGCGCCTGCAACGGCTGTGTACCGCACTGGTGCGTCTGGCCGAGGCCGAGCGCGGCACCGGCCTGCCCGGGCGCACGCTGCTGCAGCAGGCGGTGCCGGTCACCTTCGGCCTGAAGGCCGCCGGTTGGCTCGATGCCCTGCAGCGCAGCCAGCGGCGCCTCGACGCGCTGGCCGACGACACGCTGGTCCTGCAGTTCGGCGGTGCCGCCGGTACGCTGGCTTCGCTGCAGACGCGCGGGCTGGACGTGGCCGAAGCCCTCGCCGCCGAGCTGCAGCTGCCGTTGCCGGCGCTGCCGTGGCATGCCGCGCGTGACCGCATCGCTGAGTACGGCAGCGTGTTCGCTTTGCTGACCGGCAGTCTGGGCAAAATCGCCACCGACATCGTGCTGCTGATGCAGTCGGAGGTGGCTGAAGCTTTCGAGCCAGCGGGCGATGGCAAAGGCGGTTCCTCGGCGATGCCGCACAAGCGCAACCCGGTCGGCTGCGTGGCCGCCATCGCCGCGGCCACGCGCGTGCCGGGCCTGCTGTCAACGCTGTTCAGCGCGATGCCGCAGCCGCACGAGCGCGCAGCCGGGCAATGGCATGCCGAGTGGGACACGGTGCCGGAGATCGTGCGCCTGTGCGCCGGCAGCCTCGCCCAGGTCACCGTGGTGGTGCAGGGGCTGCAGCTGGATCGCGAGCGCATGCGCCAGCACCTGGACAGCCATGGTGGCCTGCTCTACGCCGAAGCCGTGGCGGTCACCCTGGGTGAGCGCATCGGCAAGCCGGCCGCACATGCGCTGGTGGAACAGGCGGCCAAACAGGCGCTGGCGAAGTCGCTGCACCTGCGCGAGGTGCTGGCGCAGACGCCGGAGGTCACCGCGCAGCTTTCACCCGCACAACTGGATGCCCTGTTCGCCGCCGACAGCTGGCGCGGCATGGCCGATACCTGGATCGACCGCGTGCTCGCGCGCGGCTGATCCCAACGTTCAACGCTGGAGCACGCACAACTGGAGCCGCCATGCCCTTCGTCGACCTTCCGCAGCATCGCCTGCATTACCAGATTGAAGGCCGCGCCGATGGCCCGTGGCTGACCTTCTGCAACTCGCTCGGTACCGATCTGGGCATGTGGCAGCCGCAGGTGGATGCACTGGCCTCGCAGTACCGCATCCTGCGCTACGACCGTCGTGGCCATGGTCAGTCCAGTGCGCCGCCGGGGCTGTACACCGTTGCCGAGCTGGGCGCCGACGTGCTGGCCCTGTGGGATCACCTCGGCATCGAGCGCAGCCACTTCTGTGGCCTGTCGATCGGGGGCCTGACCGGGCAGTGGCTGGGCGTGCATGCCGGCAACCGCCTGCGCACGCTCACCGTGGCCGCCACCGCAGCGAAGATCGGCACGCTGGACGGCTGGCAGGCGCGCATCGCCCAGGTCCAGCACGAGGGCCTGCTGCCGCTGGTGGAGGGCACCCGCGAGCGATGGTTCACCGCCGGCTTCGCACAGACCCACGCCAGCCAGGTGGAAGATATCCTGCAGCGCTTCCTCGCCACCAGCGTCGAAGGCTACGCCGGCTGCTGCAATGCGGTGGGCACGGCCGACTTCCGTGATGTGCTGGGCCGCATCGGCGTGCCGCTGCTGGCCATTGCCGGTGATGACGATCCGGTCTGCTTGCCGGCCGAGCTGCAGGCGATCGCCGATGGCGTGCCGCAGGGGCGTCATGCCGCCGTGGCAGGCCGCCACATCTGCAACCTGGAATCGCCGCAGGCGTTCACTGCCGCACTGGCCGCGCACCTTTCCGCGCCGCACTGAATCACTCAACAGGGTCAAGACGATGGACGAACAGGAACGCTACGAAGCCGGCCTTGCGGTACGCCGCCAGGTGCTGGGCGAGGCGCACGTCGACCGCTCGCTGCAGGCACGCACCGAGTTCACTACTGAATTCCAGGACTTCATCACCCGCACGGCGTGGGGCACGGTGTGGACCCGCGAGGGACTACCGCGGCATACGCGCTCGCTGCTGACCATCGTCATGATGGTGGCGCTGGGCCATGACGAGGAATTCAAGCTGCACATCCGCGCCGCCCGAAACAACGGGGTGACGCCGGAGGAGATCAAGGAAGTGCTGCTGCAGGCGGCGATCTACTGCGGCGTGCCGGCGGCCAACCACGCGTTCGCGCTGGCCAAGCCGATCCTGGAAGAGCAGGCCTCGGAACGTTGATACGGAATCCGCCGGGCATGGCCCGGCGCTACCACCGCGCGGCCCCGGTAGCGCCGGGCCATGCCCGGCGGCTTTGCCTCAATTCAACAACGTACCCAGCCGCTGTGCGGCTTCGCGCAGGCGCGGCAGCAGCTGGGTCTGCATCACGCCCAGGCCGATGCGGCCCGCCTGGGTGCCGATGTTCAGCGCGGCCACCACCTCGCCGCTGCGCGAATGCACCGGCACGGCGATCGAGCGCAGGCCGATCTCCAGTTCCTGGTCGACCAGCGAGACGCCTTCGCGACGTACCTTTTCCAGCAGGTCGAGGAAATCGTCCATGCGCGTGACCGTGCGCTCGGTGCGCGGCCGCAGCGGATTGCGTTCCAGGTAGCCTTCCAGCGTGTCGCGCGGCAGCGCCGACAGCAGCACGCGGCCCATCGAGGTGCAATACGCCGGCAGGCGGCTGCCCGCACGCAGGCCGATCGACATGATGCGCACGGTTTCCGCGCGCGCCACGTACAGGATGTCATCACCGTCGAGCACGCCCAGCGAGCAGGATTCGTGCACGTCATCGCGCAGGGCATCCAGCACCGGCTGCGCCGCCGCGGTCATCGACGACGAGGCGACATAGGCGCCACCCATGCCCAGCACGCGCGGCAGCAGCACGAAGCCACGGCCCTGTTCACCGACGTAACCGAGCTTTTCAAGCGTGTACAGCACGCGCCGTACCGCTGCGCGCGAGATGCCCGTATCGGTGCTGATCTGCGACATCGTCACTTCGCGCGGGTGCTGCGAGAACACGCTCAGCACGGCCAGGCCGCGGCCGAGCGAGGTCATGAAATCCGGATCGCCCTGGTTGTCCTGGATCTGCTGCATCAGCTCATGGGCCAGGCCACGATCCTGCGGTGGCGCAGGCGGGCGCTTGGGACGACGGCTGGGAGGAACGGCAGGCATGGCAGCAGCTTTCATCAGGTTCGACCTTGCATGGTAAGCGCTGGAACCGGCAACCGGTACCCACGCGGCGCAGCCATGCAGGCTGCACCGCGTGGCACGGCTTATTTGCGCTCAGGCAGCGCGTAGGCGATCACATAGTCGCCACGGTCCGGCGACTGGCGTGCGCCGCCGGCGGAAATCACCACGTACTGGCGACCGGTTTTCGGCGAGACATAGGTCATCGGCGTGCCCTGGCTGCCGACCGGCATGCGCGCCTTCCACACTTCCTCGCCGGTGCGGCTGTCGTAGGCGCGCAGGTAGTAATCCTGCGTACCGGCGAAGAACAGCAGGCCCGACTGCGTGGCCAGCGAACCGCCCAGGGTCGGCATGCCGATCGGAATCGGCAGGCCCATCTTGATGCCCATCGGCCCGGTGTCCTTCACCGTGCCCACCGGCACCTGCCAGACCAGCTGGCGGGTGGCGAGGTTGATCGCCGACATCGTGCCGAACGGCGGCTTCTGGCAGGGGATGCCCAGTTTGGACAGGAAGCGGTCGCGCAGCGAGCCGTACGGCGTACCCGTCTGCGAAGCCGCACCCATTTCCACGCCACCGTCGCCGCTGGTCATCTGTGCACGCGGGATCAGCTTGGTCCACAGGCCCAGGCGCATGTCATTGACGAACAGGTAGCCGGTGGTCGGGTCGACCGAGGCGCTGCCCCAGTTCATGCCACCCAGCGAACCCGGCCACTGCAGCGCGAGGTCTTCGCCCGGCGGCGTGTACATGCCGTCGTAGCGGAACTGCTTGAACTGGATGCGGCACAACATCTGGTCGATCGGGGTCGCGCCCCACATGTCCGACTCGGTCAGCGTCTGCGCGCCGATCTGCGGCAGGCCCACCGACAGCGGTTGGGTCGCGGCATAGCGTTCGCCTTCGGCATTGCCCTGCGGTGCCGGGATGTTGCGCACTTCGCTGATCGGCACGCCGGTCTGGCGGTTGAGCATGAAGATCTGCCCGGCCTTGGTGATCTGCAGCAGGGCCGGCAAGGTGCCGCCCTTTCCGTCGGGCACGTCGGTCAGGGTCGGCTGCGCCGGCAGATCGTAATCCCACAGATCGTGGTGCACGGTCTGGTAGACCCAGCGCTCCTTGCCGGTGGCGACGTCCAGCGCGACCACGGCCGAGCTGTACTTGTCATCCTGCGGGGTGCGCTCGCCGGCCCACTGGTCCGGCGTGGTGTTGCCGGTGGGCAGGTAGACCAGGCCCAGCTGCGGGTCGTAGGCCATCGAGGTCCACACGTTCGGCGTGGCGCGCGTGTAGTGGATCGACGGATCCAGCGGCACGTCCGGGGTTTCCTTCGACAGGTCCCAGACCCAGGCCAGCGCGCCGGTACGCACGTTGTACGCACGCACCACGCCGGACGGTTCACCCACTTCGATGTTGTCGGCCACGCGGCCGCCGACCACGATCAGATCGCCGGCCACCAGAGGCGCGGCGGTGAGGGTGTAGAAGCCGGGCTTGATCTCGCCCATGCCGGTCTTCAGGTCGACCACGCCGTTGCTGCCGAAGTCCGGGCACAGCGCACCGGTCTTCGCATCCAGTGCGAACAGGCGGGCATCGATGGAGGTCATCAGGATGCGCTTTTCGCACAGGGCCGGGCCGGCGCTGGCGGTCTCGGTGGCCGGCTGCGGCGCGGGTGCCGGCGCAGCCGTCGTTGCGGCTGCCGGTGCGGTGGTCTCATCGAAGTAGCCCAGGCCACGGCAACGCTGCCAGTTCGGCGCGGTCGCCTTGGGATCGAAGGCCCAGCGCTGCTTGCCGGAGTCGGCGTCGATGGCGATCACCTGGTTGTGCGGGGTGCACAGGTACAGGGTGTCGCCGATCTGCAGCGGGGTGTTCTGGTCCTCGGCACCGAAGCCGTTGCTTTCCGGCACGTCGCCGGTGTGCGCGGTCCAGGCGACCTGCAGTTCCTTCACGTTGGCCGGGGTGATCTGGTCCAGCGCGGCGAAGCGGGTGCCGGCGGTGGTGTTGCCCCAGTGCATCCAGTCGCGCTGTTCAGCGCCCTTGGCCACCGGCACCACTGGCGGCGTCATGCCCTGTGCGGTCTGCACCGGGCGCGGCTGGAAGGCGGAGAAGGCCGTGCCCAGCAGGCCAACCAGCAGCACCGCGGCCACGCCGTAGGCGCCACGGCCGGCGACCTGGCCGCGGCTGCGGCGCAGTACCGGCCAGGCCAGTGCGACCAGCAGAGCCAGCACGGCCGGCATCACCAGGCGCGACACCAGCGGCCAGAACTCCCAGCCCCCATCTACCAGCGCCCACACCAGCGTGGCCACGAAGGCCAGGCCGTACAGCAGGGCACCGTTCGGCCGGCGCATCACCAGCAGCACGCCGGCAACGGCCGACACCGCACCCATCAGCAGGAAATACCAACTGCCCCCCAGCATTACCAGGCGAACACCACCGACCAGCAGAGCCAGGCCGAACAGGGTCACCAGGATGCCGAGCAGGACCACCAGCACACGGCACAGGGCCGGAACTTTCGTCGTCTCGTCCACGTTGCATGAACCTCATTGCGAAAAACCCGCACGGAGGCGGGAAAGCCCCGCACGCGCCAGGCGTGGCGGGGGCCGTCGGCATCCCGGGCGGCTGCGGGCCATGGCGGCGGGCAGGCGTCTGCCTGCTTATGACGCAGGCGGGGTGAATGACCGGTTAGGGCGATTATCGCACGGGTGTGCGATTTTGGCGTGATGCTGCGAGGCCATGGGTGGAACGCAGCGGCGCGGTGGTGCCGGGAACGGGCAGGGCCGGGGCGAACCGGTTACCCTATGCCGCCATACAAGCTGGTAGCTGCAATGACCGACGCCACCGTGGCCGTCCCCGCCTGGGCCTCGCGCCTGCGCGATATCGCCGATTTCCCGAAGCCCGGCATCTTGTTCAAGGACATCATGCCGCTGCTCGCCCACGGCGAAGACTTCCGCGGCGCGATCACGGCCATGGCCGACCGCTGGCGCGAGCAGCAGCTGGACGCCATCGTCGGCATCGAATCGCGTGGGTTCATCCTGGGCGCCGCCATGGCGCTGGAACTGGGCGTGGGCTTCGTGCCGGTGCGCAAGCCGGGCAAGCTTCCGGGCAAGGTGCTGCGCGAGGAATACACCCTGGAATACCGCAGCGACTGCATCGAAGTGCATGCCGACGCGCTGCCGGCCGGCGCGCGCGTGGCCATCATCGATGACGTGCTGGCCACCGGCGGCACGCTGGGTGCCGCGCTGTCGCTGGTGCGCCGACTGGGCGTTGAAGTGGTCGGTGCCGGCGTGCTGGTCGAGCTGGACGGCCTGGGTGGCCGCGCACGCTGGGAAGCGGATCTGCCGCTGCACACCGAACTGGTGTTCTGAGCGGACTCTTAAGAAAAGCCAAGATTGGTAGCCAACGGTTCTATTTACCACAAGCCGTTGGCTACTGAATCTTGTTGGCACCACTGTTGTCGTGCGATGGGCTAGCCAAGGCGAATGCGATTTACCAGTCTAGTATCCGATAAGGCATCCGCTAGCTTCTTTCAAGGGTTGCTGCGAGGGTCGAGATGAGCGGCATAGTGACTTCTCTGGCAACGGTGTCGAACTTCAGTTGCCTCATGGTAAAGGCATATGCAGTCGCAATGACTGCCTGGTCTCCTCCCGATACGTCATACGCCCAGTTCCGACAAGCCTTAATGACCGGGGCAAGGCGATTTTCCCTAGTATATTCATCTAGTGAAGGCCATTGGTGAAGCCTCGGAGAGAGTTCGTTCCGGCTGTGCTCGGCATCGGGATGAAATACAAGGCTCAGCTCTAGTGTTATTGGGTCAAGGCAACTAAAGCCAAAGCTGACATCGCCATAGTCAATAATCACCGGCTGAAATGCATCATTTAGAAGAATGTTGGATCCATGTAGGTCGCCATGGCAACACGATGAAGAAATGGAAATAATGGTGTTCTCGATAGCATCTAGGTTTTCAACCTCATTATGAATGGATGGCGTCGAAATTTGCTCATCGTTGATAAGTGACTGCCTTATCTCTCTGGCTGATACCTTCTTTAGCTCGCGTGCTTCTCCCCAGGTTTCTAGGATTTTTCTAATATCCGAGATGGCTTGTGCGGCTCGTTCTGGATCGCGATGGGCCAGGTCAAAGAAAGTATTGGTGTAGTCGTTGGCTAGTCGATAGAAAACTGCAGACATTCGATGCAGTCCCTTGTCCTGTTTAGACACAATGTGAGCAAAGCCACCGATTCCTAGATGTCTAACGTGTCTGTCGTAGGCTGATATCTCCTTGTGAAGCTTGTCGCGGAAACCAACCTTTCCCGCAACATCAGAGATCGTGCGATCATTTGAGTCGCGTACGTTTATCATTAAAACGACTGACCCCGATAGTCCGCCCAGTCGCCGGGCATTGCAGGAGCTTCCATTTGAGCTTCTTACAAATACTTGGATGGCTCGACGCTGCGGGGGGCTTAGCTTTAAATCAATTCCGCGGCTGTTGATGGCTATTGAGTTTGTTATTGCGATTGTTGCCGAGTGTCTTTTTACCTCTTTGATTAATTCAGTTGCTTCTTCCTTTTCATAGTATGCGACCAGCGGTATTTCCTCGCCTGAACCCCATATATCACTTCTTTCTCCTTGGCCAACAAGTCTTCTTAAGAATTGATCAGGATCGGAGCTCGTGAGAATTCTGATTGGAGTGCCGGGGGCGAGTTTGGAAATTTCCGCGTACAGAAAGTGGCCATTCTCGGCCTTGGCATCAAGTGCGCCGGTCGTAGAGGGGAGCTTTAAATCAAGCACGATTAGATCGTACATTGAATCTGTGGCAAGGGTTATTGCGCTCGCCGAATCGTAAGCATTCACACACTCGGCCCCAGCTTCGCGAAGGCTCTGAGAGAGGGCGTCTGAGTAATCACGGTTGTCTTCAATTAGCAATATCTTCAAGATTCCTCCAGCGGAGCTCGAAAATCGCGCCTTTACTTTGGTCATTTGCAAGAATCATGGATCCCATTATTGAGTCCATGGCCTGTTGTGCAGTTGCGAGCCCGAATCCAAAGTGGCCTGGCTTAGATGTCTGGCCAAGCTGGGCAATCAAAGATGAATTCTCTGGAAGCCCGGGTCCGGAATCAATTATTGCGAGAAATGTTTCTCCGCCGGCTCGGCCCCAGTTTATCGTAATCTCAGGCTTCTCCGAGTTTGTTTCTGATGCCTCTATCGCGTTTCGCATGCCGTTTGCTATTGCTATGGATAGAGCGTCGCAATCAGTAATCACAGAGAAAGGGCGTGGGCCGCCGAGCTTAATCGTATCGCCAAAACTGTTTCCTGCTTCCTCTCTGGCGATTGTGATGACTAGAGATGAAAGTTCAAATTCAGTTGGAGCAGGAACGGCAACCGCCTTCTTGAGTCTTCGAATTGCGGCTAGAAGAGATTTCAGCCTCTCAATAGATTCTCGAGTTTTGGAATTTTGGTAGCCCTCGATCTCCCGTGCGCAGTGCATTCCGATTGCGCCGACGACGGAGCTGACTTCGTGGAGCAATACCCCTGCAACAGACTCGATGGCCTTGCTGTATGCGTCCTTGGCTAAGTCCTCATGGGACTCGTCAATTTGGGTCAGCTCTGAAGGATATGTTTCTGTTCCCTGGATCCTGTGGATGGATCGCAGTAACGCCTGACGTATCCAGTGAACTCTCTCAGCGCTCAGCGCTCGGTGCAGCTCCGTTAGATCTGAGTGCTCGCCGTTCGACTGAAAATAACGTGCGGCGAGCAATCTTCTTGATACTTCGTGAGAGCGAAGCAGTCCTTTGGCCTCTTCCGCATTCATATTTTTAATCTATATGGTCTGAGTAGAAGCGAGCTCTTGTCAGAAAAGCCCCTCGGCCGCCTTCCATGATATTGCTAATCGCTGCGACGCTCTCTTCATGTTCAAGTGGCTTCGCGGTCTCGACAAATCCATTTCTGCCGTCAGAAGTAAGTTCAACAACAAGATCCGCATTGCCAAGAACAGGGATGTTGGCATTGTGGGTGGAGATTATCAGCTGGGAGTTGCCTGAGCGTGCTTGGAGAGACCTAATAACTGTGTTAGTAATGAAAGAGTTGTCGAGATGATCTTCTGGTTGATCAATGACTAAGGTTCTATTGCGATGCTGTAGCACTACTGAAAGAACTACTGTGCATCGCTGGCCTGCAGACAGCTCCGATACGTCCTTGTAAGAAACTCCGTCAAGCAGTCGCATGCTTGCATTGTCCTCGACTCTAGAAGTTGCTATTTCTCCCATGCCGTGTTCCCGAAGTGCTGCCAACATTCTCATTGCTCTGTCGCGTTGGACGCCCAATGCTAGGGATGCTCTCTCAAAATCATCATTGTCGACCATTTCAAGAATTTCGAAAGGGCTCATTGTTGACGCGACAATGGCGGCAAGATCATTGTATTTTAATCCGCTTCCCCTAAGCGCGGATGCGACCGCTCTGGAATATTCTTGGTGCTGAGCTTGCGGCTCTACTTCAATAGAAACATATGGCGAAAGGTTTGAGTTTAGCTTGTCGGCTGCCGAGATTCTCAAATCTGTTATTTCTTGCCTGACTTTGCCAAGTTCTTGAATGTAAAGGTTGCGGTGGCTTCGGCGCTCAGTGAGCCTTTGATTTCGATCGTTGGCGAGTTTTTCAATGGCAACGATCTTTCCGAGGGCTAGCTGGGTAGTGCTTAACTGCTTCGCGATTGCGCCACTTCCCTCTTGCATCTGCTCAAGCTCAGCTCGGACCTTCCTCAGCTGCCGCTGAATCTCCTGCCTTCTATTTCTCAGTATGTCCGCATGCACCTCGGACCTGGCTGCGAGTTTTGAAAACTCGCTTCTTACATTGTCGAAGCTTTCGTAAATCCCTGCGTAGGCGGCGCCTAGGTCGCTGAGGAGGGTGGTTTGATGGTCGATGTCTAGAAGGGCAGAGGCTGAATTATCCATTGTGTAGGACTGCAGATGATTCAGTTGGTCCTCCACTCTCGCTGAGAAATTGATTACTGCTTGTTCGCTTGAGGCGGCCGCAGTTTCCTCGTTCGTCAATTTCTCTACTTGAAGCTGTAGAAGCTCGACCTTTGCAGATTCTGCTCCAATCTCAGCCTGCTTTAATCGCAGCTGCAACAGCTCTTCATGTAGCCGTTCTCGACCTTGTAAGCTGTCCCTGAGCGCAGAAACCTCTTTTTCTATTGAGGAGATTTCCTTGGAGACGGCAAGGCAGGCGTTGCGGGCCGCTGCTTCGCGGTTTCTCAAGCCAGCGATTTCTGGGATAAATGCATCGAGTAGGGCAAGTCTGCCGGATTCACTTAACCCGATGGTTTCAATCTCAGTTTGAGAAAGTACGATTGGGGTAATGTAAGTGCGATCAGCGCTGGGGCTTGGTTCGCCTGCGGCTCTTGAAAGATAGATTTCGTCGAATCCATCTGACAAGGTTACGCTCACAATGCCGTCATCCAGTACAGCAAGCGCGTGATCCTTGGATTTTGCTTGTGCGTCTTCCGTGTGGTTTTTTGCTCCGACGGCATATCGGAGGAGCTCTATTACGGACGTCTTGCCTGTACCTCTTGCGCCGATCAAAACATTCAAGCCGGCTGAGAACGTAAGATCCAAGCCGTTTAGGAATCCGCCTTCGATTTGGAGTCTTTGAATGATCACGTGATTTCCAGTTTTTCGATCAATTATTGGAATGCGTGCCGACTCACATCATGCGCACGCGGAAGCGGCGGCCCTTGATCTTGCCGGCTTCCAGCTTCGCCACGGCCTTGTTGACCTGCTCACGGGCGATGGCCACGTAGGAGCGGGTCGGGAAGATCGCGATCTTGCCGATGTGCTTGCCCGACAGGCCGGCATCCCCGGTCAGCGCGCCGAGGATGTCGCCCGGGCGCAGCTTGTCGGTCTTGCCACCATCGATGCGCAGGGTGCGCATCGCCGCCTGCGGCAGCTCGGCCGGGCGCGAGGTCGCCAGCGGCGTCTTCTGCCAGTCCAGCGGCTGGCCCAGATGGGCTTCGACGGCCTCGGCGCGGGTCTTCTCGCGACCGGCCACCAGGCTGATCGCCAGGCCGCTGGCACCGGCGCGGCCGGTACGGCCCACGCGGTGCTGGTAGCTCTCCACGTCGGTGGGCAGCTCGTAGTTGATCACCGCCGCCAGCTCTTCCACGTCCAGGCCACGCGCGGCCACGTCGCTGGCCACCAGCACGTTGCAGCTGCGGTTGGCCAGGCGGAGCAGCACTTCCTCGCGGTCACGCTGCTCCATGTCGCCATGCAGGGCCAGCGCCGAGAAGCCGAACTGCTGCAGCGAGTTGGCGACCTCGTCCACGTCCTTGCGGGTGTTGCAGAACACCACCGCCGATTCCGGCGTGTACTTCAGCAGCAGGCCCGCCAGCGCCTTCTGCCGGTGCGCCGGTTCCACCTCGCAGAACAGGTGGCGGATGGCCGGGGCCTGGTCGGCGCCTTCCACGGTTACTTCCAGCGCATCGCGCAGCAGGTCGCGGGCGATCTCGCGGATGCTGTCGGGGAAGGTGGCCGAGAACAGAAGGCTCTGCCGGTCCTTGTGGGTGCGGCCGGCAATCTCGCGGATCGGCTCTTCAAAGCCCATGTCCAGCATGCGATCGGCTTCGTCCAGCACCAGGGTGCGCACCGCGCCGAGGTTCAGGGCGCGCTTGCGGGCCAGTTCCTGCACGCGGCCGGGGGTACCGACCACCACGTGCGGGTCGTGGCCTTCCAGGGAGGCCAACTGCGGGCCCAGCGGCACGCCACCGACCAGCAGCAGCAGCTTCAGGTTGGGGATGCCGGTGGCCAGCTTGCGGATCTGCTTGGCGACCTGGTCGGCCAGCTCGCGGGTCGGGCACAGCACCAGCGCCTGCACGCGGATCAGGCTGGGATCGATGGCCTGCAGCAGGCCCAGGCCGAAGGCGGCGGTCTTGCCGCTGCCGGTCGGAGCCTGTGCGATCACATCGCGGCGATCGAGGATCGCCGGCAGGCTCTGCGCCTGGATCGGCGTAAGGGTGGTGTAGCCGAGGGCGTCCAGGCCGGGCTGCAGGGCCGGGCTCAGCGGCAGGGTCGAAAAGTCAGTCATGGCACATTGTACCTGCGTGCGGGGCCGGAGCCTGCTGCGGGCGCTTCATCCACGCATGGCGTGGATCTACCGGTTGGGCCGCATCCACGCATGTAGATCCACGCCATGCGTGGATGACCGTGCCCCGGCCCTATTCGCTGTCCCCGCCCGGCGGGCCCGCCAACCCGTACAATAGTGGGATGCCTCTGATTACCCTACAGAACGTCGACTTCAGCGTCGGCGGCCCGTTGTTGCTGGAAAAGGCCGAACTGTCGATCGAGCCGGGCGAACGCATCGCCCTGATCGGCCGCAACGGCGCCGGCAAATCCACCCTGCTCAAGCTGCTGTCCGGCGACCACAAGCCCGATGACGGCGAAGTCCGCGTGCAGCAGGGCGTCCGCGTGACCCGCCTGGAGCAGGAAGTGCCGCATGGCGCGGCCGGCTCGGTGTTCGACGTCGTGGCCGATGGCCTGGGCGAACTGGGCCAGTGGCTGGCCGAATTCCACCACCTCAGCCATGCCGAGGTCTTCGACGGTGAAGCCCTGGGCAACGTGCAGGCCAAGATCGACGCCGCCAACGGCTGGGGCCTGGACCAGCGTGTCAGCGAAACCCTGACCAAGCTCGACCTGGACGGCGAGGCCGAGTTCGGCCGCCTGTCCGGCGGCATGAAGCGCCGCGTGCTGCTGGCCCGCGCGCTGGTGTCCAGCCCGGACGTGCTGCTGCTGGACGAACCGACCAACCACCTCGACATCGAAGCCATCGACTGGTTGGAAGCCTTCCTCAAGGGCTGGAGCGGCAGCGTGGTGTTCGTCACCCATGACCGCCGCTTCCTGCGCGCGCTGGCCACCCGCATCGTCGAGATCGACCGCGGCCAGGTCACCAGCTGGCCGGGCGACTGGGCCAACTACGAGCGCCGCCGCGAAGAACGCCTGAACGCACAGGCGCAGGAAAACGCTCGTTTCGACAAGCTGCTGGCGCAGGAAGAAGTGTGGATCCGCCAGGGCATCAAGGCCCGCCGCACCCGCGACGAAGGCCGCGTGCGCCGCCTGAAGGCGATGCGCAACGAGCGCTCCGAGCGCCGCGAACTCAGCGGCAACGTCAAGATGGAAGCCGCGCAGGGCGTCAGCTCCGGCAAGAAGGTCATCGACGTCAAGGACATTTCGTTTGCCTTCGGCGAGCGCACCATGGTCCGCGACTTCACCACCACCATCCTGCGTGGTGACCGCATCGGCCTGATCGGCCCCAACGGCAGCGGCAAGACCACGCTGCTGAAGCTGCTGCTGGGCGAACTGCAGCCGGACAAGGGCGAGGTAAATGCCGGCACCAACCTGCAGATCGCCTATTTCGACCAGTACCGTGCGGTGCTGCGCGAGGATTGGAGCGCGATCGAAAACGTGGCCGAAGGCCGCGATTTCCTTGAGTTCAACGGCAAGCGCAAGCACGTGCATGCCTACCTGCAGGACTTCATGTTCACCCCCGAGCGTGCGCGCGCGCCGATCACCCGCCTGTCCGGTGGTGAGCGCAACCGCCTGCTGCTGGCCAAGCTGTTCGCGCAGCCGTCCAACCTGCTGGTGATGGACGAACCGACCAACGATCTCGACGTGGAAACCTTGGAGCTGCTGGAAGAGCTGCTGGGCGACTACACCGGCACCCTGCTGCTGGTCAGCCACGATCGTGACTTCATCGACAACGTGGTGACCTCCACGCTGGTGATGGAAGGCGATGGCGTGATTGGCGAATACGTGGGTGGCTATACCGACTGGCAGCGCTATGCCGCCAGCGTGGCCGCGCCTGCGGCAGCGCCGGTGGCCAAGCCGGCTGCTGCACCGGCCGCTGCTGCGGCGGCCACCCCGGCCGCGGCCAAGCGCAAGCTGGCCTACAAGGAAGCGCGCGAGCTGGAACAGCTGCCCAAGACCATCGAAAAGCTGGAAGGCGACGTGGAAGGCCTGACCGCGGCGATGAACGACCCGTCGTTCTACACCCGCAGCAGCGCCGAAGTGACCGCGCACACCCAGCAGCTGGCCAAGGTCCAGGCCGAGCTGGATGCGGCGTACGCGCGCTGGGAAGAGCTGGAAGGCTGATTGCGGGGGATTCGTGCGGACCACCGGTCCGCACCTGCCGGCGCGGCGCTCCTGCATTCCGCCGGGCATGGCCCGGCGCTACCGGAAAACATCCGGGCGTGGCGCGGGGTTATTTGACTCCGTGCAGATCCCGCAGCTGGCTCGGCCGGCTGCCGAAGTACGCGGCCAGGTCGGCGATGTCCTGGTCGCTCAGGTCCTTCGCCTGCGGGGTCATCAACGCGTGCTGGCGGTCGCCGGCACGGTAGGCCTGCAGGGCATGGGCCAGGTAATCGCCATACTGCCCACCCAGCTTGGGATAGGTCGGGTCGATCGGCGCGTTGCCGTCGGCACCGTGGCAATCAATGCAGCTCTGGTTGGTCGCTTTTCCCTTCACCCTGGCCCGGGCTTCACCGGCGGCCTCGCGGCCCGGCGGCAGGCCGGCCGAGGAGGACGAACCGTGTTCGCCACTGGCATGGCCGGGGTCGCCGGCCGATTTCTCACTGCTTTCCACCTGCGACTGCGAGCAGGCCGCCAGCAGCAGGGCAACGGACAGGGCGATGGCGTGACGCATCGTGTGCGCGGCTTTCGACATGGGCTGGCCTTACTTGACGGTGGACAGGTAAACAGCGAGATCGGCGATCTCCTGTTCGCTGAAACTCATCGACTGCGCCTGCATCGTCGGATGCCGGCGCTTGCCCTGGCGGTACTCGGTCAGGGCCTGGGTCAGGTACTGCTGGGTCTGGCCACCGATCTTCGGTACCCGGTAGCTTGGGTACGCGTTCTTGTAACCGGTGATGCCGTGGCAGCCCTGGCAGGTATAGGCGAGCACCCGGCCATTGTCGAAGTTGCCGGCCGGAGCGGCGGCAGCGGGCGGGGCGGCCTGGGCAGGAGCCGGGGCGGGTGCTTCAGGAGCAGGAGCGGGCTGTGCGGCGGCCCCGAGGGGCAGGAGGACGGCCAGAGCGAGACAAGCGGCGAGCGGCTGCGGGCGCATGATGTCGTTATCCGGGGATTCGGGTCTGGTCGTTCCGGCGTGGGGTACGGAACGACCCGAGTATAGCCTCAGGTTTCATCTAGCTGAAATGGGCACGGGCCGACCAGCGGCGTGAAGGCACCATGACCTTTGGGATATGGTGTTTCCGTGAAGTGGTGCATTACTTTGCTACCACACCTGCCCACGCATCCTCCAGGGATCTGACGATGTCACACCCAACCTTCCTGCCCGGCCGCCGCACTGGACTCTGTGCCGCTGCCCTGCTGATCTCCACTTCCCTGCTGCTGGGCGGCTGCGCTGCCGGCCCCAGCGCCGATGCCAAGGCGGCTGAAACCAAGGACGAGAAGAAGGTCGACGCCGTGCCGGTGGAAGTGGCCGTGGCCAGCCATCGCGCCGTGGCCGCCAGCTACACCGGCACCGCTGCACTGGAGCCGCGCGCCGAATCGCAGGTGGTGGCCAAGACCTCCGGCGTGGCCCTGGCCGTGCTGGTCGAGGAGGGCGAGCGGGTCAGCGCCGGCCAGCCGCTGGTGCGCCTGGACCCGGACCGCGCGCGCCTGGCCGTGGCGCAGAGCGAGGCGCAGATGCGGAAGCTGGAAAACAACTACCAGCGTGCACAGAAGCTGGTCGGCCAGCAGATGGTCAGTGCCTCCGACGTCGACCAGCTGCGCTACGACCTGGAAAACGTGCGCGCGCAGTACCGCCTGGCCACGCTGGAACTGTCCTACACCACGGTGGTGGCGCCGATCTCCGGGGTGATCGCCTCGCGGTCGATCAAGACCGGCAACTTCGTGCAGATCAATACGCCGATCTTCCGCATCGTCGACAACTCGCAGCTGGAGGCCACCCTCAACGTGCCCGAGCGCGAGCTGGCCACCCTGCGTGCCGGCCAGCCGGTCGTGCTGTCGGCCGACGCACTGCCGGGCAAGCGCTTCACCGGCACGGTGGACCGCATCGCCCCGGTGGTCGATTCCGGTAGCGGCACTTTCCGCGTGGTCAGCGCCTTCAACGGCACCGTGCATGCACTGCAGCCCGGCATGTTCGGGCGCATCCGCATCGACTACGACCAGCGCGCTGATGCCCTGGTGGTGCCGCGCCTGGCCCTGCTGGACGACGGTGAGCCGGCCGTGTTCCGCGTGCGCGAAGGCAAGGTGGCCCGCGTGCCGGTCAAGCTGGGCTATGCCGAAGGCCCGTGGGTGGAGATCCGCGAAGGCCTGGCCGCGGGTGACCAGATCGTCACTGCCGGCAAGGTGGCCCTGCGTGACGGCACCACCGTGCAGGTCATCGCCGATCCCAAGGCGGCCGGGGCCAAGCCGGCCACCGTGGCCGCCAAGGCCACGCCTGCAGACAAGGCCGGGAGCCAGCAATGAGCGGCCGGGGACACGACCACGGTGCCTCGCCGGCCGGCGACGGCGCCGCTGCCGGCATGCGCGGCGGCCTGGTGGAATTCGCCACCCGCCGCCGCGTCACCATTGCCATGTGCACGGTCACGCTGCTGCTGTTCGGCCTGATCGCGCTGAACAACCTCAAGGTCAACCTACTGCCCGACCTGAGCTATCCCACGCTGACCGTGCGCACCGAGTACACCGGCGCGGCACCGACCGAAATCGAAAGCCTGATTACCCAGCCGGTGGAAGAAGCCGTGGGCGTGGTCAAGAACCTGCGCAAGCTGAAGTCGGTCTCGCGCACCGGGCAGAGCGATGTCGTGCTCGAGTTCGCCTGGGGCACCAACATGGACCAGGCCAGCCTGGAGGTGCGCGACAAGATGGAAGCGCTGAACCTGCCGCTGGAGGCCAAGGCCCCGGTGCTGCTGCGCTTCAATCCGTCCACCGAGCCGATCATGCGCCTGGTGCTGTCGACCAAGGCCACCCCGGCCAGCGATCAAGACGCGGTCCGTGAGCTGACCGGCCTGCGCCGCTATGCCGACGAAGACCTGAAGAAGAAGCTGGAACCGGTGACCGGCGTGGCCGCGGTGAAGGTGGGCGGTGGCCTGGAGGATGAGATCCAGGTGGACATCGACCAGCAGAAGCTGGCCCAGCTCAACCTGCCGATCGACACCGTCATCAAGCGGTTGAAGGAAGAGAACATCAACATCTCCGGCGGCCGCCTGGAGGAGGGCTCGCAGCGCTTCCTGGTGCGTACCGTCAACCAGTTCGCCGATCTGGAAGAGATCCGCAACCTGCTGGTCACCACCCAGTCGTCCAACGGCAGCGCGGCCGATTCGGCCCTGCAGCAGATGTTCAACATCGCCGCGTCCACCGGCTCGGCCGCGGCAGTCGCTGCGGCGTCAGCGGCGCAGAGTGCCTCGTCCGGTGGTGGATCCAGCGTGGTCGCCAACGGCGTGCCGGTACGCCTGAAGGACGTGGCCACCGTGCGCCAGGGCTACAAGGAACGCGAAGCCATCATCCGCCTGGGCGGCAAGGAATCGGTCGAGCTGGCCATCTACAAGGAAGGCGACGCCAATACCGTGGCCACCGCCGAGGCGCTGCGCAAGCGCCTGGAGCAGATCAGGGCCACCTTCCCCGGCGATGCCGAACTGACCACCATCGAGGACCAGTCGCGCTTCATCGAACACGCCATCAGTGACGTCAAGAAGGATGCGGTGATCGGCGGCCTGCTGGCCATCCTGATCATCTTCCTGTTCCTGCGCGATGGCTGGTCCACCTTCGTGATCAGCCTGTCGCTGCCGGTCTCGATCATCGCCACGTTCTTCTTCATGGGCCAGCTCGGCCTGAGCTTGAACGTGATGTCGCTGGGCGGCCTGGCGCTGGCCACCGGCCTGGTGGTCGACGATTCGATCGTGGTGCTGGAAAGCATCGCCAAGGCGCGCGAGCGTGGCCTGGGCATCCTGCAGGCGGCCATCGTCGGCACCCGCGAAGTGAGCATGGCAGTGGTCGCCTCCACCCTGACCACCATCGCGGTGTTCCTGCCGCTGGTGTTCGTCGATGGCATCGCCGGCCAGCTGTTCCGCGACCAGGCGCTGACGGTGGCTATCGCCATCGCCATCTCGCTGCTGGTGTCGATGACCCTGATCCCGATGCTGAGCTCGCTGAAGGGCCGGCCGCCGCTGGCCTTCCCGGAAGAAGCTGCCGCCGAGGCGTGGCGTCCGGAAAGCCGCTGGCAGAAGCCGGTCGCGCTGGGCCGTCGTGGCTTCGTGGCCGGCGTGCGCTGGAGCTTCTTCGCTCTGGCTTGGCTGGTGGTGCGCGTGTGGCGCGGCGTGGTCGCCGTGGTCGGGCCGGTCATGCGCAAGGCCAGCGACATCGCGATGAAGCCCTATGCTGGTGCCGAACGCGGCTACCTGCGCTTGCTGCCCAATGCGCTTGCCCATCCCGGCAAGGTGCTGTCGATGGCCGCGCTGGCCTTCGTCGCCACCATGGCGCTGGTGCCGATGCTCGGTGCCGACCTGATCCCGCAGCTGGCCCAGGACCGTTTCGAAATGACGGTGAAGCTGCCGGCCGGCACCCCGCTGAAGCAGACCGACGCACTGGTGCGGGAGCTGCAGCTGGCCCACGGCAATGGCGAAGGCGTGGCCTCGCTGTACGGCGTCAGCGGCAGCGGCACGCGGCTGGATGCCAGCCCGACCGAAAGCGGCGAGAACATCGGCAAGTTGACCGTGGTGATGGAAGGCGGCGGCAACGCGCGCACCGAGGCGGACATCACCGAGCGCCTGCGCGACACCATGGGCCAGCACCCCGGCGCGCAGGTCGACTTCGCGCGGCCGGCACTGTTCAGCTTCTCCACGCCGCTGGAAATCGAGCTGCGCGGGCAGGACATGGCCACCCTTGAGCAGGCTGGCCAGCGTCTGGCCGCACTGCTGCGCGGCAATGCGCACTACGCCGACGTGAAGTCGACGGTGGAAGAGGGCTTCCCGGAAATCCAGATCCGCTTCGACCAGGAACGCGCCGGTGCGCTGGGCCTGACCACCCGCCAGATCGCCGATGTGGTGGTGAAGAAGGTGCGTGGCGATGTGGCGACCCGCTACAGCTTCCGTGACCGCAAGATCGACGTGCTGGTGCGTGCGCAGGAAGGCGACCGTGCCAGCGTGGACAGCATCCGCCGGCTGATCGTGAACCCCGGCAGCAGCCGCCCGGTCACCCTGGACGCGGTGGCCGACGTGGTCGCCACCACCGGCCCCAGCGAGATCCATCGCGCCGACCAGACCCGCGTGGCCGTGGTTTCGGCCAACCTGCGCGACATCGACCTGGGCGCGGCCATGCGCGAAGTGCAGCAGATGGTGGCCGAGCAGCCGCTGGGTGCGGGCGTCGGCCTGCACATCGGTGGCCAGGGCGAGGAGCTGGCACAGGCCGCCAAATCGCTGATCTTCGCCTTCGGCCTGGCCATCTTCCTGGTCTACCTGGTGATGGCCTCGCAGTTCGAATCGCTGCTGCATCCGTTCGTCATCCTGTTCACCATCCCGCTGGCGCTCGTCGGCGCGATCCTGGCGCTGATGCTGACTGGCAAGCCGATCTCGGTAGTGGTGTTCATCGGCCTGATCCTGCTGGTCGGCCTGGTCACCAAGAACGCGATCATCCTGATCGACAAGGTGAACCAGCTGCGCGAGGCCGGCGTGGCCAAGCATGAGGCGCTGGTGGAAGGTGCACGTTCGCGCCTGCGGCCGATCATCATGACCACCCTGTGCACGCTGTTCGGCTTCCTGCCGCTGGCGGTGGCGATGGGCGAGGGCGCTGAAGTGCGCGCGCCGATGGCGATCACCGTCATTGGCGGCCTGCTGGTGTCGACCCTGTTGACCCTGCTGGTCATCCCGGTGGTCTATGACCTGATGGACCGCCGTGGCGATGCCTACTACCGCGAGCGCGGCCGCAAGCATGCCGGTGAAGGCCTGCACGCGGACGAGGGTGGCCACGGTGGCGGCGCGGAGGAACCGGCATGAGCGTCGCCGAGTTCTCCATCCGCCGCCCGGTCACCACCATCATGTGTTTCGTGTCGCTGGTGGTGGTGGGCCTGATTGCCTCGTTCCGGCTGCCGCTGGAAGCGCTGCCGGACATCTCCGCGCCGTTCCTGTTCGTGCAGATCCCGTACACCGGCTCGACCCCGGAAGAAGTCGAGCGCACCATCATCCGGCCGGTGGAGGAATCGCTGGCGACGATGACCGGCATCAAGCGCATGCGCTCGCAGGCCACCTCGGAAGCCGCCTCGATCTTCATCGAGTTCAGCGACTGGGACCGCGACATCGCCATCGCTGCCTCCGATGCCCGCGAACGCATCGATGCGATCCGCAGCGACCTGCCCGACGACCTGCAGCGTTACAACGTGTTCAAGTGGTCCAGCAGCGACCAGCCGGTGCTGAAGGTGCGCCTGGCCAGTACCACCGACCTGACCTCCGCCTATGACATGCTCGACCGCGAGTTCAAGCGGCGCATCGAGCGCATCCCGGGCGTGGCACGCGTGGACATTACCGGCGCACCGCCGAACGAGGTCGAGATCGCCATCGATCCCGACCGGCTCAGCGCGCACGGCCTGAGCATCAACGAACTCAGCGACCGCCTGCGCACGCTGAATTTCTCCATCTCGGCCGGGCAGATCAACGACAACGGCCAGCGCGTGCGCGTGCAGCCGGTGGGCGAGATCACCGACCTGCAGGAAATGCGTGACCTGGTGATCAACGCCAAGGGCCTGCGCCTGGGCGATATCGCCGAGGTGCGGCTGAAGCCGGCGCGGATGAACTACGGGCGTCGCCTCGACGGCAACCCGGCCATCGGCCTGGACATCTTCAAGGAACGCAGCGCCAACCTGGTGGATGTTTCGCGCGCTGCATTGGCCGAGGTCGAAGCGATCCGCGCGCAGGATTCGATGCGCGACGTGCAGATCAAGGTCATCGACAACCAGGGCAAGGCGGTCACCTCCTCGCTGCTGGAACTGGCCGAGGCCGGCGCGGTCGGCCTGATCCTGTCGGTCACCGTGCTGTTCTTCTTCCTGCGCCACTGGCCGTCCACGCTGATGGTGACGCTGGCCATCCCGATCTGTTTCACCATCACCCTGGGCTTCATGTACTTCGCCGGGGTGACGCTGAACATCCTGACCATGATGGGCCTGCTGCTGGCCGTGGGCATGCTGGTGGACAACGCCGTGGTGGTGGTGGAAAGCATCTACCAGGAACGCGAGCGCATGCCTGGGCAGCCGCGGCTGGCTTCGATCATCGGCACCCGCAACGTGGCCATCGCGCTCAGCGCCGGCACGCTGTGCCACTGCATCGTGTTCGTGCCCAACCTGTTCGGCGAGACCAACAACATCAGCATCTTCATGGCCCAGATCGCGATCACCATCTCGGTCTCGCTGCTGGCCTCATGGCTGGTGGCGGTCAGCCTGATCCCGATGCTGTCCGCGCGCATGGCCACGCCCAAGCTGCTGCATTCGCAGACCGGCGTCATCGCCCGCCTGCAGCGTCGCTACGCACGCCTGCTGGACTGGTCGCTCCGCCATCGCGGCTGGAGCCTGCTCGGCATCCTGCTGGTGGTGCTGGTCAGCCTGGTGCCGATGAAGCTGACCAAGGTCGACATGTTCGGCGGTGGCGGTGGCAAGGATATCTTCATCGGCTACATGTGGAAGGGCGCCTACACCTACCGGCAGATGTCCGAGGAAGTGGCCCGCGTGGAAGCCTGGGTGGAACAGAACCGTGAGCGCCTGCACGTGCAGCAGGTCTATTCCTGGTACAGCGAGCAGGAGGGCAGCTCGACCACGGTGACCATCGACGAGAAGTACGCCAAGGACATCAAGGCGCTGCAGGAGGAGATCCGCAAGGGCCTGCCGAAGTCGGCGCGTACCGACTATTTCGTCGGCAACCAGGGCGGCGATGGTGGCAACGGCAACCAGGGCGTGCAGGTCCAGCTGGTGGGTGATTCCAGCAGCATGCTGCAGGAGATCGGCCAGGAAGTGCTGCCGCTGCTGGCCCAGCGCCCCGAGCTGCGCGACGTGCGCATCGACAATGGCGAGAAGGGTGGCGAGCTGAAGGTGCACGTCGACCGCGAGCGTGCCGCTGCGTTCGGCTTCAATGCCGAGCAGGTGGCCAGCTTCGTCGGCCTGGCTCTGCGGGGTGCGCCGCTGCGCGAGTTCCGTCGTGGCGACAACGAAGTGCCGGTGTGGGTGCGCTTTGCCGGTGCCGAGCAGAGCAGCCCGGAAGACTTGGCCAGCTACAGCGTGCGTACCGGCGATGGCCGCAGCGTGCCGCTGCTCAGCCTGGTCAGCGTGGACGTGGGCTCCTCGGCCACCCAGATCGGCCGCACCAACCGCCAGACCACCCTGACCATCAAGGCCAACCTGGCCGAGAAGGTCACCGCGCCTGATGGCCGCAAGGCCATGGAGGCGGTGCTCACGCCGATGAGCTTCCCGGCCGGCTATGGCTTCACCTTCGATGGCGGTGACTACGGCAACGACAACGAAGCGATGCAGCAGATGGTGTTCAACCTGCTCATCGCGCTGGTGATGATCTACGTGGTGATGGCGGCGGTGTTCGAGTCGCTGCTGTTCCCGGCGGCGATCATGAGCGGCGTGCTGTTCTCGATCTTCGGCGTGTTCTGGCTGTTCTGGATCACCGGTACCTCGTTCGGGATCATGTCCTTCATCGGCATCCTGGTGCTGATGGGCGTGGTGGTGAATAACGGCATCGTGATGATCGAGCACATCAACAACCTGCGCCGCGGCGGCATGGGCCGCACCCAGGCGCTGGTGGAAGGCTCACGCGAGCGCCTGCGGCCGATCATGATGACGATGGGCACGGCGATCCTGGCGATGGTGCCGATCTCGCTGACCAATACGCAGATGTTCGGCGATGGCCCGGAATACGCCCCGATGGCGCGCGCGATTGCCGGCGGCCTGGCGTTCTCGACCGTCGTCAGCCTGCTGTTCCTGCCGACCATCTACGCGGTGCTGGATGACCTGCGCAGTGCGGTCACGCGCCTGATCCGTCGCGCGCGCGGGCTGGACATCGCGGAACCGGGCACTGCCCGGGTGTAAGGCGCGACAACGTGTTTGTGGTGGGGGGCGGCCGGTCGTAGTGGGGCGGTCTCCCCCTTTTTTGTCGCCAGGCATGGCGGCGCCAACCGAGGTTGGCATCTACCTTTCGCCGCCTTGCGGCGCCGCCCGAGCATGGGCTCGGGCGCTACCTGTTCTGCCGACCGGCGTTGCCAACCAAGGTTGGCATCTACCGGTAGCGCCGGGCCATGCCCGGCGGGGCGCGTGCAATCAGCCCGCCACCTTCCCCCAGACCTTGCCGGCGGTCAGCCACAGGCCGAGCATGCTGCCCAGGTTGGTCAGCATGAAGGTCAGCACCACGCGGGTGACGCGGTTGCGGTACCAGCCCTTCAGGCTCTGCGCATCGTCACGCAGCTTGAGGAAATCCTCGTAGGCCGGCTTGCGCAGGCGCGCTTCGACCAGCGCCGAGAACGCACCGGTGGGGATGCTCAGGCGGAACGGCTTGAACGGTGCCACGGCGATCGCGGTCAGGATGCTCAGCGGGTGGCTGCCGGCCAGCAGGCAGCCGATGCCGGCCAGGCCGCCGGTGTACATCGCCCACGTCGCCAGCAGTTCGGTGCCCACGCCCAGGCCGCCACGGTAGAAGCCGACGGCCACGCCGGTGATCACGATGGCCAGGATGATCAGGGTCAACCACGGGATGTTGCGCTTCTTCGGCACCGCTTCCAGTTCCGCGCGCAGCGGTGCCGGCTCGGTGGTATCGGTTTCCAGATAGCGGGCCAGGCCGGCCAGATGCCCGGCGCCGACCACGGCCAGCACTTCGCGCAGCTGCGGGTTGTGTTCCTCACGCAGGCGCGTGGCCATGTAACGGTCGCGCTCGCCGATGATGGTCTCGTACAACGCCGGGCTTTCGCTGGCGAACTCGCCGAAGCTCGATTCCAGCATGTCGCCCTGCTTGAGCTTCTCGATCTCGTTCTCGCCTACTTCCTCCGAGGAGAACAGGCCCGCGCCGAGACCCGCCACCAGCTTCAGCTTGCCGAAGAAGCCAAGACGCTGCGAGGCGCGGCGGAAGGTCAGGCCGACTTCGCGGTCGATCAGCTGCACCGGCAGGCCGCGCTCGCGCGCCAGGTCCACCGCGCGCTTCAGCTCGGCACCGGGCTCGATGCCCAGCTGTTCGGCCAGACGGCGCTGGTAGGCCGACAGCGCCAGATTGGCGGCAAACAGCGCCACGCGGCCCTTGCGGATCACCTCCACCAGGTCCAGCTTGGCCAGCGTGTCCGGGTCGCTCAGCGCCTGCAGGCGCTGCGGGTCCAGCTCGACCGCCACCGCATCGAAGCGGCCGCTGTCGATGGCCTTTTCCACCGCCTCGACGCTGGTGTGGGACACATGGGCGGTGCCCAGCAGGGTGTAACGCACGCCATCGCGTTCAACGACGCGCACCGGCTGGCCGGCGAACAGATCGTCGCCGGTTTCGGGAAGGGTTTCAGTCATGGATTCATTCATTGGAAGGTGCGGTGTCGGCGCCATCGCCGAGCGCGCGCTGCATCTGCACGGTGTCCAGCCAGCGGCCGTGCTTGCGGCCCAGGCCCTTGAACACGCCCACCAGGTGGAAGCCGAAGCGTTCGTGCAGCTTGATGGATGCGGTATTGGTCGGCTCGCCGATCACCGCCACCATCTGCCGGTAGCCGCGCGCCACGCAGGCATCGATCAGCGCCTGCAGCAGGCCGGTGCCCACGCCCTTGCCCTGGAAGGCGGCGTCGACGTAGACCGAGTTCTCCACGGTCCACTGGTAGGCGACGCGGGTGCGGTAGGTGTTGGCGTAGGCGTAGCCCGCAACCTGGCCGTCGATCTCGGCGGCCAGGTAGGGGAAGCCCCGGTCGAGCATGTCGCGCATGCGGCGCAGCATCTCGGCCTGGTCGGGCACGTCGTACTCGTAGGTGTTGACGAAGTCGGTGACTTCCACCGCGTAGATCGCGGTGATCGCAGCGATGTCGGCCGGGCCGGCATCACGGATGAGGACGGCCATGGCAGGTCTCCGGCTCAGTCGATGTAGCGCTTGAGCAGGTCACCGTACGCATCGATGCGACGGTCGCGCAGGAACGGCCAGATGCGGCGCACGTGCTCGCTGCGCTGCAGGTCCACGTTGCACACCAGGACGGTGGCATCGGTGCCGGCTTCTGCGATGAATTCGCCCTGCGGGCCCAGCACGTGGCTGTTGCCCCAGAACTGGATGCCCGACGCGCCCAGCGGCGAGGCTTCGTGGCCGACGCGGTTGCAGCTCAGCACCGGCAGGCCGTTGGCCACGGCGTGGCCGCGGTGGCTCAGCACCCAGGCGTCGCGCTGGCGGGTCTTCTCGTCCTGCACGTCGTCCGGGTCCCAGCCGATGGCGGTGGGGTAGAGCAGCAGTTCGGCACCGGCAAGCGCCATCAGGCGTGCCGCTTCCGGGTACCACTGGTCCCAGCACACCAGCACGCCAAGGCGGCCCACCGAGGTGTCGATCGGGGTGAAGCCGATGTCGCCCGGGGTGAAGTAGAACTTTTCGTAGAAGCCCGGATCATCCGGGATGTGCATCTTGCGGTACTTGCCCAGCAGGGTGCCGTCCTTCTCGAAGACCACGGCGGTGTTGTGGTACAGGCCGGCGGCGCGGCGCTCGAACAGCGAGCCGACCAGCACCACGCCATGCTTTTTCGCCAGTGCGCCCAGGCGCTCGGTGCTCGGGCCGGGAATCGGCTCGGCCAGGTCGAACTCGTCGACCGACTCGTGCTGGCAGAAGTACGGGCCGTTGTGCAGTTCCTGCAGCAGCACCAGCTTCGCGCCCTGCGCAGCCGCCTCGGCCACGCGTGCTTCGATCACCGCCAGGTTGGCGGCGGCATCACCGTGGTTGCGCTCCTGGATCAGGGCGACGGTAAGGGGGCTGCGCGAGTTCATGCGGGGCGTTCCTGCGGGGGAAAACCAGCATGTTAGCGCGGATGGACGGCGACGGCGTGTCGCGCGCTGAATGGCGTTCGCACACGGTAGCGCCGGGCCATGCCCGGCGGATTTTCAGGACACCGCTGCGCTCGCCGGGCATGGCCCGGCGCTACCGGTCCGGCTTACGCCTTCAACAACCCTTCCGGCAGCTGCATGGTGATGCAGTGCAGGCTGCCGTTCTGCCAGATCAGCGAGCGGCAGGGTACCTGCACGATCTCGCGGCCCGGGTGGGCCTGGGCCAGCACGTCGCGGGCCAGGTCGTCGGCCGGGTCGCCGTAGGCCGGCATCAGCACCGCGCCGTTGACGATCAGGTAATTGGCGTACGACGCGGCCAGGCGGCGGCCTTCGTCGATCACCGGCTGTGCCCACGGCAGCGGGAACAGGCGGTACGGCTGCCCATCCTTGGTGCGCAGCGCGGCCAGTTCGTTGCCCATCGCCTGCAGTTCGGCGTAGTGCGAGTCGCTCTCGTCGTCGCAGGCCTGGTAGACGATGCTGTCAGGCGAGGCGAAACGGGCCAGGGTGTCGATGTGGGCGTCGGTGTCGTCGCCTTCCAGGTAACCGTGGTCCAGCCACAGCACGCGATCCTGCTGCAGCCAGTCGGCCAGGTCGGCGGTCAGGCTGGCGCGGTCGCGGTCCGGGTGGCGCTCGTGCAGGCACTTCCAGGTGGTCAGCAGGGTGCCTTCACCGTCGGTCTCGATGCCGCCGCCTTCCAGCGCGAACGCAATGCTGCGCACCGGTGCGTTGTTGAATACGCCGGCCTGGTCGAGCGCGCCCACCAGCTGGTCGTCCAGGGTGGCGTCGAACTTGCCGCCCCAGCCGGTGAAGCGGAAATCCAGCAGCTGGAAGCTGCCGTCGGTGCGGCGCAGGGTGATCGGGCCGGAGTCGCGCAGCCAGGTGTCGTCATAGGCCGCCGTGGTGAAGCGGACCCGGTCCATGTCGATGCGGTTGGAGCGCAGCCGCATTTCGGCATAGGTCTCCACATCGTCGTCGGCCACGCAGATCAGCACCGGCTGGAAGCGGGTGATGGCGGCGACCAGCGCGATGTAGGTCTCCTCCACCTGGCCCAGGCGGTCGGCCCAGTCGGTGTCGGCGGTGGGCCAGGCAATCAGGACGCCGCTCTGGGCTTCCCATTCGGCAGGAAAACGAAGGGTCTGGTTCATGGTCTCGCTACACAGGCCCGCCAGTGGCGGGTAGGGGGTTCAGCGGATCGGCGGCTTCGGGCCGATCTCGTTCGGATCCGCCTTGTTGGCCACCACGTCGATCACCTTCTGCTTCTCGAAGTAGACAGTGAACTGCGGGTAGACCCAGCGGTTGATGGTCGGCCACTGGCGCTTCTGCCCGCCACGCGGCTGCAGCTGCTCGCTCGGCGCGCCGAACTGCGACTGCACCTGCTGCATGCTCTGGCCGCGGACGGGCAGGGCACCGGCCGGCTTTTCAGCGGCGCGGTCGACCAGCAGGGTATCGGCCAGCGCCGGCGTGGCGGCGGCCAGGGTGGCCAGGACGGCCAGCGTGCTCAGGTAATGCTTCATCTCGATCTACTCCCCAGTGGTCAAGAAAGGCGATTACAGCAAAAAACGGCAGGAAAAAAAGCTGCACGCAACAAAAAACCGCCCGAAGGCGGTTTCTTGCATCGGGTCGGTCCCGCGTGGGACCAGCCGCGGCCCGGAGGCCGTGAGGCTTAGCGCTGACGCGCCTTGAAACGCGGGTTCGACTTGCAGATGACGAAGATCTTGCCACGACGACGGACGACCTTGCAGTCGCGGTGACGGGCCTTCGCCGACTTCAGGGAGGACAGGATTTTCATGGCATACCTCGGCGTAAACAGTAGTTGTTCGGGTGGAGCGTGGCCGCGATATGCGCAAGACAATCGGCAGTTGGCGCTCGTTCAAGCCCGCCATTCTACCGGGCTTTTTGTCGTCGTTTCAAGTGGTTGCGCCAAAGTCTCTGCGCGGGGCCTTGGGCAGGCGCTAGAATGGCCCCTTCACACGCGCTAGGACCCCCATGAATCCACTCGCTCCCGTCCTGACCATTGACGGCCCTTCGGGGGCCGGCAAGGGTACCATCAGCCGCATCGTGGCGCGCCGCCTGGGCTGGTACTACCTCGATTCGGGCGCCCTGTACCGGGCGGTGGGCGTGGCCGCGAGCTGGGCCGACATCGATACCTCCGATGCCTCGGCGCTGGTGCGCTGCACTTTCGACACCCATGTTCAGTTTGTTGAGCAGGGGGAATCGATGCGGGTCATGGTCAACGGCACCGATGCCACTGACGAGCTGCGCTTGGAGACCACTGGAGCGCTGGCCTCGGCCATTGCCGCCATTCCCGAGGTCCGTGCCGCGCTGAAGGAGCGCCAGCGCGCATTCAGGGAGCTGCCGGGCCTCGTCGCCGACGGCCGCGACATGGGCACGGTGATCTTCAAGGACGCCCCCTACAAGGTCTTCCTGACCGCCAGCGCCGAGGAGCGCGCCGAGCGCCGGCATAAGCAGTTGAAAGACAAGGGGGTTTCTGTTAACTTTGATGACCTCCTGCGCGAGATCATGGCCCGCGACGCCCGTGATGCCCAGCGTACCGTGGCGCCCTTGAAGCCGGCAGACGATGCTGTCCTCATCGACACCACAGGCATCGGCATCGATGATGTCGTTGCCCGAGTGATGGATCTGCTTCCGGTTCCGGCTGCCTGATCCGTTCGCGCGGGAGTGCCACCAGCATCATCGGTGGTGGTCGCGCATAGCCGTGCTGTACCAGCTCCGCCGCGCAATGATGCGTGGCGGTTTTCCTACTACACACGACCTGCTTTTCCGGGGTCGACCAACAGGCGGGCGGTAACGGTCTTCAGCGGGGCATGTCCCCGATAGGGAAGCCAACCGACCCATGTGTCCAACAGAGTAAATCTAATGACCGAATCATTTGCCGAACTGTTTGAAGCCAGCCAGGCCAACCTGGCCAAGCTGAAGCCGGGCGCCATCGTCAGCGGTACCGTTGTTGAAGTCCGCGGCGACGTCGTGGTGATCAACGCTGGCCTGAAGTCCGAAGGCATCGTGCCGATCGAACAGTTCCGTAACGACGCTGGCGAAATCGACGTCGCCGAAGGCGACATCGTCAAGGTCGCCCTCGACTCCATCGAGAACGGCTTCGGCGAAACCGTCCTGTCGCGCGAGAAGGCCAAGCGCGCGATGGTGTGGGACGAGCTGGAAGAAGCGTTGGAAAAGAACGAAACCATCACCGGCCGCATCAGCGGCAAGGTCAAGGGTGGTTTCACCGTGGACATCAAGGATGTCCGCGCCTTCCTGCCCGGTTCCCTGGTCGATGTGCGCCCGGTGCGCGATCCGGCCTACCTGGAAGGCAAGGAACTCGAGTTCAAGCTCATCAAGCTGGACCGCAAGCGTAACAACGTCGTGGTTTCGCGCCGCGCTGTCGTCGAAAGCGAGCACTCGGAAGAGCGCGAGCAGCTGATGGACAAGCTGCAGGAAGGCGCGATCCTGAAGGGTGTCGTCAAGAACCTGACCGACTACGGCGCGTTCGTGGACCTGGGCGGTATCGACGGCCTGCTGCACATCACCGACATGGCATGGAAGCGCGTGCGCCATCCGTCCGAAGTCGTGAACGTCGGCGACGAGCTGGACGTGCGCGTGCTGAAGTTCGACCGCGAGCGCAACCGCGTTTCGCTGGGCCTGAAGCAGCTGGGCGAAGATCCGTGGGATAACATCGCCCGTCGTTACCCGGCCAACAGCCGCGTCTTCGGCAAGGTCTCCAACGTCACCGATTACGGCGCGTTCGTTGAGATCGAGCCGGGCGTCGAAGGCCTGGTGCACGTCTCCGAGATGGATTGGACCAACAAGAACGTCAACCCGTCCAAGGTTGTGCAGGTGGGTGACGAAGTCGAAGTGATGGTGCTGGACGTCGATGAAGAGCGTCGCCGCATCTCGCTGGGCATGAAGCAGGTTGCCGCCAATCCGTGGGAAACCTTCGCTGCCACCCACAAGAAGGGTGACAAGGTGTCGGGCCAGATCAAGTCGATCACCGACTTCGGCATCTTCATCGGCCTGGACGGCGGCATCGACGGCCTGGTTCACCTGTCCGACATCAGCTGGGCGACCACTGGCGAAGACATCGTTCGCAACTTCAAGAAGGGCGATACCCTGGACGCCGTTGTCCTGGCTGTCGATCCGGAGCGCGAGCGCATCTCCCTGGGCGTGAAGCAGCTGGAGCAGGATCCGTTCGGCCAGTACATGGCTGCCAATCCGAAGGGCTCCAAGGTCGAAGGCGTGGTGAAGGAAGTCGACGCCAAGGGCGCGATCATCGAGCTGGCTGACGGCATCGAAGGTTACGTCTCGGCACGCGACATCGCCAACGAGCGCGTTGACGACGCCACCCAGCACCTGAAGGTCGGCGACAAGGTCGAAGCCAAGTTCGTTGGCATGGACCGCAAGGGCCGTACCCTGCAGCTGTCGATCAAGGCCAAGGACGACGCGGAAATGCGCGAAGTGCTGGAGGAATACCAGTCCTCCTCGGCTGCCAGCGGCACCACCCAGCTGGGCGCGCTGCTGCGTGCACAGCTGAGCGGCAACAAGTCCGAGTAATCGGCCTTACGCTGTACGTTGTTTCCTGGACGGCCCGGGCATCCTGCCCGGGCCGTTTCAGGGTGAGTGACCCCTGATGTGAGCCGGCAATGACCAAATCCGAACTGATCGAAATCCTCGCGCGCCGCCAGGCGCACCTGAAGGCCGATGATGTCGATCTGGCGGTGAAGTCGTTGCTGGAGATGATGGGCGGTTCCCTTTCTGCAGGGGATCGCATCGAAATCCGTGGCTTTGGCAGCTTCTCGCTGCACTACCGTCCGCCGCGCCTGGGCCGCAACCCCAAGACCGGCGAATCGGTCGCCCTGCCGGGCAAGCACGTTCCCCATTTCAAGCCGGGCAAGGAACTGCGTGAGCGGGTCAGCAGTGTGCTGCCGCTGGACGCCGATCCGGCCTGAGTGTCCTGTCGCGTCACTGCGTGCGAATACCGCGGCGAGTCGGATAAGCTACGACCTCCTGCCACTGGAGCTGTCGCATGAAGGTTTTTCGTCTGCTGGTCCTGCTGGCGGTTCTGCTTCTCGGGTTGATCATCGGCGCCATGAACATGGACGAGATGACCATCAACCTGCTTTTCACCCAACTCAAGACCTCGATCGGCGTGGCGATCATCGCTTCGCTGCTGATCGGTGTCATTGTCGGTGCCGGCCTGGTGCTGGTGAGCGTGGTCATTCCGCTCTACGCCCAGCTGCGCCGCGCCAACAAGTCGGTCGCCACCCCGGTGGCGCCGGTTTCTCCCTCCCAATCTTTTGATGGACGCTGATCGAAGATGGATTTCGTCACCGAGTGGTTCTGGTTCTTCCTGTTCCTTCCCCTGGCGGCGCTGGCCGGCTGGGTCATTGGACGGCGCGGCGGGCAACGCCATGGCGACAACCAGGTCAGCCACCTGTCCAGCACCTATTTCCGCGGCTTGAACTACCTGCTCAACGAGCAGCCGGACAAGGCCATCGAACTGTTCCTGCACATCGCCGAGCTGGACAAGGAAACCTTCGAGACCCAGGTCGCGCTGGGCCACCTGTTCCGCCGTCGTGGTGAAGTGGATCGCGCGATCCGCCTGCACCAGGGCCTGGTCAACCGAAGCGACCTGAGCGACGCGCAGCGCGTGCAGGCCCTGCTGGCGCTGGGCGAGGACTACATGAAGTCCGGCCTGCTGGACCGCGCCGAAACCGTGTTCACCGAACTGGCCCAGCTGGATCAGCGCGCACCGCAGGCGCTCAAGCACCTGATCGGCATCTACCAGGCCGAGCGCGACTGGGAAAAGGCCATCGACAACGCCACCCGCTTCGAAGATGTCACCGGCGAGCCGATGGGCAAGCTGATCGGGCAGTTCGAATGCGAGCTGGCCGAGCGCTTCCGTGGCGCCGGCAAGCTGGAAGAGGCGAGGGCGGCCATCGCCCGCGCCTACCAGGCCGATGCGATGTCGGTGCGTGCCGGCATCATCGAAGGCCGCCTGGAAACCGATGCCGGCAATGCCGAGGCCGCCGTGCGCGCCTTCGAGCGTGCCGCGCGCAACGATCCCGAGTACCTGCCCGAGCTGCTGCCGGCGCTGATGGAGAACTACCGCAAGGTGGGCGACCTCGGCGGCGCGCGTGCGTTCCTGTCGGAAATGACCGAGCACTATCGCGGCATCGCCCCGGTGCTGGCACTGACCCGCCTGATGGAAGAGCAGGAGGGTGTGGCTCCGGCCCGTGCCTATCTCGGCCGCCAGCTGAAGGATCGCCCGTCGGTGCGCGGCGAATCGGCGCTGATCGACCTGACCCTGGCCGAAGGCGCGGACTCCACCGCCACCCTGCACGACCTCAAGCACATCACCGACCAGCTGCTGGTGCGCAACCCGGCCTACCGCTGCACGCGCTGCGGCTTCGGTGCGCGTACCCACCACTGGCAGTGCCCGAGCTGCAAGGAATGGGGCACGGTCAAGCCACTGCTGAATTACGCGGTGCTCTGAGCCATGGCCTGGCGGGTGATGGCCGCGCTGCTGGGGCTGGCCCTGCTCAGCGCCGCACTGACCTGGGTGGCGCGTGGCTACGCGCTGCGCCGGCAGCTGATGGATCAGCCGGGCGAACGCCGCAGCCATAGCGTGGCGACCCCGCGCGGCGGTGGCATCGCCATCGTCATCAGCCTGCTGGTGGCAGCGGTTGCCGCCATGTGGGCGTGGCCGGTGGCCATGCCCAGCCTGCTGGTGGCCAGCCTCGGCCTGGTGCTGGTGGCAGGCATCGGCTGGTGGGACGACCACCGGCCGCTGCCGGCCCTGCGCCGCCTGCTGGTCCATTTCATCGCCGCCGGCCTGCTGGCCGCGCTGGTCAAGGTGCATGGCGGCAGCTGGCTGCTGGCCCTGTTGGTGCTGGTGTTCACCGCCTCGCTGATCAACATCTGGAACTTCATGGATGGGATCAACGGCATCGCCAGCAGCCAGGCGGTGGTTGCTGCGCTGGGCTTCGCGCTGGTGCTGCCGTGGCCGTATTCACTGGTGGCGATCGTGCTCGGCCTGGCCTGCCTTGGTTTCCTCCCATTCAATTTTCCGAACGCGCGCATTTTCATGGGCGATGTCGGAAGTGGCGCTCTTGGCTACGCGGTCTCGGTAGTGCTGGCAGTGGCCGCGGTGCGTACGGAAATCAACTGGTTGCTGCTGCTGGTACCCCTTTCGCCGTTCCTTGTGGACGCGGGCTTCACGCTGTTGGCGCGCATCCTTTCAGGGGAGCGCTGGATGGAACCCCACACCCAGCACGTCTACCAGCGCGCAGTGCAGGCAGGAGCCAGCCACGCCCAGGTGACAGGGATGTACTTCATTGCAGGCCTGTTCAGTATTACAGTGTTCTTTGTTTGCACCAGATTGCAGTCGAGGTGGGAGGCTGCCGCAGCGGTCGCGTGGATTTCCGCGATGGCCCTGCTATGGCTCCTCCTGCGCAATGGATTGCGCCACCGATAAGGAATTACGCTACATATGTCTTCACCCTGGCGAGACAGAATCCTCGGTCTGTTGCCTCGCACGGCCATCGTCTGCCATGACCTGTTCATGGTCTGGGCCTGCTGGCAGCTGCTGCATGCCGGCCGTTACTCCATCCTGCCTGACGCCCCGTCGCTGCCCTTGTGGAACGTCGATACGACGCTGGTGCTGGCGCTGCAGGGCATCGTGTTCTGGCGGGTCGGCCTGTACCGCGGCCTGTGGCGGTTCGCCAGCGTCAGCGACCTGCTGAACATCTTCAAGGCCAGTTTCATCGGCCTGGTCGCCATCGTCCTGGTACTGGCCTGGAAGCGCTTCAACGGCGTGCCGCTGTCGGTGCTGGTGATCTATCCGTTCGCGCTGTCGGCACTGCTGGGCGCGCCGCGCCTGCTGTATCGCGCGTGGAAGGACTACCAGGCGCTGCAGTCCGATTCGACCGCGCGTCGCGTGCTGATCCTCGGCGCCGGCCAGGCCGCCGAGACCCTCGTGCGCGACCTGCGCCGCTCGGGCAACTTCGAGCCGGTGGGCCTGCTGGACGACGCCCCGCACCTGCGTGGTGCCAAGCTGCAGAGCCTGCCGATCCTGGGCACCCTCGACGATGCCCCGGCCGTGGCCCGCGAAACCGCGGCCAAGCTGCTGGTCATCGCCATTCCGTCGCTGGATGCGGTGGGCATGCAGCGCGTGGTGGCCATCTGCGAGAGCACCGGCATCCCGTTCCGCACGGTGCCCAAGCTCAGCGACATCCTGCAGGGCCAGTCGCTGCCGGGCCAGCTGAAGGAAGTGGCCATCGAGGACCTGCTCGGCCGCAAGCCGATCATGCCGGACTGGAACCTGATCCGCGGTTGGCTGGGCGGGCGCACGGTGATGGTCACCGGTGCCGGCGGCTCGATCGGTTCGGAACTGTGCCGCCAGTGCGCGCGCCACGGTGCCGGGCGCATCGTCATGCTGGAAATGAGCGAACTACTGCTGCTGACCATCGAGGCCGAGCTGCGCCGCAGCTTCCCCGACGTGCAGATCGAAGCTGTGCTCGGCGACGTCGGCGACCCCGCGGTGATGCGCCACGCGCTGTCGCTGCACCCGGTCGATACCGCCTTCCATGCGGCCGCGTACAAGCATGTGCCGGTGCTGGAGCGCCAGCTGCGCGAAGCCGTGCGCAACAACATCCTCGCCACCGAGAACGTGGCGCGCGCGTGCATGGAAGCGCGCGTCGAGCATTTCGTGTTCATCTCCACCGACAAGGCGGTCGACCCGGTCAATGCGCTGGGCGCCAGCAAGCGCTACGCCGAGATGATCTGCCAGAGCCTGGACCAGACGTCCAAGCACACCCGTTTCGTGACCGTGCGCTTCGGCAACGTGCTCGACTCGGCCGGCAGCGTGGTGCCGCTGTTCCGGGAGCAGATCCTGCGCGGCGGCCCGATCACGGTGACCGACCCGGAAGTGACCCGTTACTTCATGACGATCCCCGAAGCCTGCCAGCTGATCCTGCAGGCGGCGGCTTCGGGCTCGCACGGTGCCATCTACACCCTGGACATGGGTGAGCCGGTGCCGATCCGCGTGCTCGCCGAACAGATGATCCGCCTGGCCGGCAAGCAGCCGTACAAGGACATTCCGATCATCTATACCGGCCTGCGTCCGGGCGAGAAGCTGCACGAGACCCTGTTCTATTCGGACGAGGATTACCGGCCGACCTCGCACCCCAAGGTGCTCGAAGCCGGCGTGCGCACGTTCTCGCGCGACGTGGTGCTGGGCAACGTGCCGAGACTGCGTGCTGCAATCACCGAGTACGACACGGATACGATTCGGGAAGTACTGTTCGCGACCATGCCGGAGTTCTCTCCGATTGAACAAGACGCATACATCTCTTCCGCTAAAGTGGTCCCCTTTCCGGCACGTGAGGCCAACAGGCATTAAATGAGCAAGCGAATTCGTAAGGCTGTTTTTCCAGTGGCAGGGCTCGGGACGCGCTTTTTGCCGGCAACCAAGACGGTTCCGAAGGAAATGCTGCCGATCATCGATCGTCCGCTTATCCAGTATGCCGTCGATGAGGCCATCGAGGCAGGTTGTGACACCCTGATCTTCATCACCAACCGCTACAAGCACGCCGTTGCCGATTACTTCGACAAGGCCTACGAGCTTGAGCAGAAGCTGGAGCGTGCGGGCAAGCACGAGCAGCTGGAGATGATCCGCCACGTGCTGCCCGAGGGTGTGCGCGCGGTCTTCGTGACCCAGGCCGAAGCGCTGGGCCTGGGCCATGCGGTGCTGTGTGCGAAGGCGGTGATCGGTGACGAACCGTTCGCCGTGCTGCTGCCCGACGACCTGATCTGGAACCGCGGCGACGGCGCGCTGAAGCAGATGGCCGACCTCAACGAGGCCAGCGGTGCCAGCGTGATCGCGGTGGAGGACGTGCCGCACGAGAACACCGCGAGCTACGGCATCGTCGCGACCGAGGCGTTCGATGGCCGCAAGGGCCGTATTTCGCAGATCGTGGAGAAGCCGAAGCCGGAGGACGCCCCGAGCGATCTGGCGGTGGTCGGCCGTTACGTGCTGAGCCCGAAGATCTTCGACCTGCTGGAGTCCACCGGCACCGGTGCCGGCGGCGAGATCCAGCTGACCGATGCGATCGCTTCGCTGCTGGCGACCGAGGAAGTGGATGCCTACCGCTTCGAGGGCACCCGTTTCGACTGCGGCACCCATCTGGGCCTGGTTGAAGCGACGATCCGTTTCGCGCTTGAGAACAAGAAGCTGGCGAAGCCGGCGCGCGCCAAGCTGACGGAGATGCTGGCGGAAGAGTGAGGGTTTTCGAGTGCTCCGTGCAGCGCCTCCCTGGCTATACAGGGAGGCGCGGACGGAAAGGGCGGAACCAAAGGCAAAGGCAAAAGCAAAAAAGGCAGCCAATGGCTGCCTTTTTCTTTGGGCGTCGGACCCCTTTTCGCAGCAAAGGGCTCTGACCCCGGGTGCAAGAGCATCCACGCATGGCGTGGATCTACTGCTCGCCCCTCAGCCGCCGGGAGGCCGCGCATCCCGGGCAGTCTCACCCACCCGGGCATCACAGCAGACCAGCACATCCGCTGGCAACGCTTTGAACCTTACAGCGCCTCGAAAATACCCGCCGCGCCCATGCCCGTGCCGATGCACATCGTCACCATGCCGTACTTCTGCTGGCGGCGACGCAGGCCGTGCAGCAGGGTCGCGGTACGGATCGCGCCGGTCGCACCCAGCGGATGGCCCAGGGCGATCGCGCCGCCCAGCGGGTTGACCTTGCTCGGGTCCAGGCCGCAATCGCGGATCACCGCCAGCGACTGCGCGGCGAAGGCTTCATTGAGCTCGATCCAGTCCAGCTGGTCCTGGGTCAGGCCGGCCTGCTTCAGTGCCTTCGGGATCGCGGCGATCGGGCCGATGCCCATCACTTCCGGACGCACGCCGGCCACCGAGAAGCTGACAAAACGGGCCAGCGGGGTCAGGCCGTAATCCTTGATCGCCTGTTCCGAGGCCAGCAGCACCGCACCGGCACCGTCGCTCATCTGCGAGGAGTTGCCGGCGGTGACGGTGCCGCCGAACTGGCCGTTGCGGAACACCGGGCGCAGCTTGGCCAGGCCTTCGGCCGAGGAGTCCGGACGCGGACCTTCGTCGGTGTCGGCAACCTTGTTGCGGGTGATGATGCGCTGGCCGTCGGCCAGGTCCGGCAGGTGCGAGACGATCTCGTACGGGCTGATCTCGTCCTTGAACTCGCCGCTCTGGATGGCGGCCATGGCCTTCTGGTGCGAGGCGAGGGCAAAGGCGTCCTGGTCTTCGCGCGAGACCTTCCACTCTTCAGCCACCTTCTCGGCGGTGATGCCCATGCCGTAGGCGATGGCCACGTGGTCGTTATCGAACACGCTCGGCGCCATCGCGATCTTGTTGCCCATCATCGGCACCATCGACATCGATTCGGTGCCGCCGGCCAGCATCAGGTCGGCATTGCCAAGGCGGATCGCGTCGGCGGCCTGCGCCACGGCCTGCAGGCCGGAGGAGCAGAAGCGGTTCACGGTCTGCGCGGCGATGGTGTTCGGCAGGCCGGCCAGCAGCACGCCGATGCGCGCCACGTTCATGCCCTGCTCGGCTTCCGGCATGGCACAGCCGATGATCGCGTCATCGATGCGGTTGACGTCCACGCCCGGGGCCTGGGCGACGACGCTGCGCAGCACGTGCGCAAGCATGTCGTCGGGGCGGGTGTTGCGGAACATGCCCTTGGGCGCCTTGCCAACCGGGGTACGGGTGGCGGCGACGATGTAGGCGTCCTGGATTTGCTTGGTCATTGCGGTCATCTCTCGAATGGGTTTTGCCGGTGTGCCGACCAGCGGTCGGCACCTACCAGAGGCAGAGGAGTGCCGGCCGCAGCCGGCACCCGCCATCAATCAGTTACGCAGCGGCTTGCCGGTCTTCAGCATGTGCGCGATGCGGGCCTGGGTCTTTTCCTGCTGGGCCAGTTCGACGAAGTGCTTGCGCTCCAGGGTCAGCAACCACTCTTCGTCCACCAGGGTGCCGCGGTCGACCTTGCCGCCGCACAGCACGGTGGCGATGCGCTCGGCGATCTCGTAGTCGTACGGGCTGATGAAACGGCCTTCCAGCATGTTGACCAGCATCATCTTGAAGGTGGCGATACCCACGTCACCGGCGACCTGGATGCGGCGTGCCGGCAGCGGCGGGCGGTAGCCGGCTTCGGCCAGCGCACGGGCTTCGGCCTTGGCGATGTACAGCGCTTCATAGCTGTTGAACACCACCTTGTCGGTGCTGCGCAGCAGGCCCAGTTCCTGGGCGTTGACCGCCGAGTTGGACACCTTGGCCATCGCCACGGTCTCGAAGGTCTTCTTCAGTTCGGCGAACACGTCACCGCCCGGGCCTGCGGCCTGCGAGGCGCGCACGGCCAGTTCCTTCAGGCCGCCACCGGCCGGCAGCAGGCCGACGCCGGCCTCGACCAGGCCGATGTAGCTTTCCAGGAAGGCGACGGTCTTGGCGCTGTGCATCTGGAACTCGCAGCCGCCCCCCAGGGCCAGGCCGCGCACGGCAGCCACCACCGGCACCAGCGAGTACTTGATGCGCTGGCTGGTGCGCTGGAAGTTGGCGACCATCTCTTCGAACTGGTCGACCTTGCCGGCCTGCAGCAGGCCGAGCGCACCGGCCAGGTCGGCACCGGCGGAGAAGGGTTCCTTCTGCTGCCAGATCACCAGGCCCTGGAAATCCTTCTCGGCGCGGCTGACGCATTCCTGCAGGCCGTCCAGCACCTGGTCGGAGACGGTATTCATCTTGGTCTTGAAGCTGACCACGGCGATGCCGTCGCCGTCGTGCCACATGCGCAGGCCGTCGTTCTCGAACACGGTCTCGCCCGGCGCGAACTTCTCGCCCAGCAGCGGATCCGGGAAGCGCTGGCGCTGGTACACCGGCAGCGCCGAACGCGGCAGCTTGGCGTTGCGGGACGGGCTGTAGCTACCTTCGGCGGCATGCACGCCGTCGCGGCCATCGAACACCCAGTCCGGCAGCGGGGCGCTGCTCATGCTCTTGCCGGCGACGATGTCATCGGCGATCCACTGCGCGACCTGCTTCCAGCCGGCGGCCTGCCAGGTCTCGAACGGGCCCAGCGACCAGCCGTAGCCCCAGCGGATGGCCAGGTCGACGTCGCGCGCGGTCTCGGCGATGTCGGCCAGGTGGTAGGCGCTGTAGTGGAACAGGTCGCGGAAGGTCGCCCACAGGAACTGCGCCTGCGGGTGCTGGCTTTCGCGCAGCTTGGCGAACTTCTCGGCCGAGTTTTTGATCTTCAGGATCTCGACCACTTCCGGTGCGGCGGTGCGGTCGGCCGGGCGGTAGTCCTGCTTTTCCAGGTCCAGCACGAGGATGTCCTTGCCGACCTTGCGGAAGATGCCGGCGCCGGTCTTCTGGCCCAGTGCACCCTTGGCGATCAGCGCGTCCAGCCACTTCGGCGGTTTGAAGAACTCATGCCACGGGTCGTTCGGCAGGGTATCGCCCATGGTCTTGATGACGTGGGCCATGGTGTCCAGGCCGACCACGTCGGAGGTACGGTAGGTAGCCGACTTCGGGCGGCCGACCAGCGGGCCGGTCAGGCCGTCCACTTCATCGAAGCCCAGGCCGAATTCCTGGGTGTGGTGGATGGTGGACAGGATCGAGAACACGCCGATGCGGTTGCCGATGAAGTTCGGGGTGTCCTTGGCGTACACCACGCCCTTGCCCAGGGTGGTGACCAGGAATGCTTCCAGGCCTTCCAGCACGGCGGCGTCGGTGGTGGTGGCCGGGATCAGCTCGGCCAGGTGCATGTAGCGCGGCGGGTTGAAGAAGTGCACGCCGCAGAAGCGGTGGCGCAGCTGCTCCGGCAGCACGTCGGCCAGCTTGTTGATGCCCAGGCCCGAGGTATTGGACGCCAGCACCGCGTGGTCGGCCACGAACGGGGCGATCTTCTTGTACAGGTCCTGCTTCCAGTCCATGCGCTCGGCGATGGCCTCGATGATCAGGTCGCAGTCCTTCAGCTGGTCCAGGCCCGACTCATAATTCGCCGGGGTGATGGCTTCAGCCAGCGACTTGCTGGCCAGCGGCGCCGGGCTCAGCTTGCCCAGGTTGGCGATCGCCTTCAGCACGATGCCATCGGCCGGACCTTCCTTGGCGGGCAGGTCGAACAGCACAGTGTCGACGCCAGCGTTGGTGAGGTGGGCGGCGATCTGGGCACCCATGACGCCGGCACCCAGCACGGCGGCGCGGCGGACTAGCAGGGAATTGGACATGGTGTAGGGCCTTTGTTGGTCAGCAGTTACTGGGTGTGTCACACCCGGTGGAATCACGGGGAAGCGGGCAGGGCACTGCCGCGTGCGGCGGCGCGGAACCCGGCTTCGGCGAAATGGATCAGTTCATGGGCGGCATGGGCACGATGCGCCGCTTCGGTGACACCTGCGGGTCGCTTGATCAGGCCGAAATCCGCCATGGCGTAGGTGAGCGAACCGGCCAGGAAATCCAGGCGCCAGTACAGCTCCTCCTTGCTCAGGCCCGGCACGCACTCGGCGATGGCCTTGCCGAACGCGCGCAGCACGTGGCCGTAGTGGTCGGACAGGAACTTGCGCAGGTTGTCGTTCTTCTCGGCGTAGGCGCGGGCGATCACCCGCACGAAGGCGCCGCCGCTCTGCCGGTCCTGGGCCATGGCCAGGGCGGGCTCGACGAAGGCGGCCAGCACCGGGCGCAGCTGGCCGGGATGTTCGCTGCGGGCGCGCTCGAGCTGGGCCAGCCGCACGCTGGTCATCTCGTCCATGCGGCGGCGGAACACCTCGTTGACCAGGTTTTCCTTGGAGCCGAAGTGGTAGTTGACCGCCGCGATGTTGACGTCGGCCTGGCTGGTGACCTGGCGCAGGGAGGTGCCGGCGAAGCCATGCAGGGCGAACAGCTCCTCGGCGGCGCCGAGGATCCGGTCCTTGGTCGAGAAGTGGGCGGGCTTGGCCATGGGGCGGCGGACCTTAATCAAACGATTGTTTGATACTAGGACCAGACGGGGGCGTATGGCATTTTGCAATGCAGCAAAATGGTTGGACCGGTCAGAATCCGCTCAGGTGGGTGAATGGGCGGGGGAGTGGCCGAGGCGGGCCGTGTAGAGCCGAGCCCACGCTCGGCTGGCTTTGGACCCCAAGAGCAGCCGAGCGTGGGCTCGGCTCTACAGCAGGGCCACAGGCCCTCTACCACCCGGTCGCGTTATCTCTTACAATTCGCCTACGTTTATCAGGCTAAGCCCGCGTTTCGACGCGGCTTTTTTTTTGTTACCCTTCGGGCCATCAGCGGCCCGAATCCATTGGAGACATCCCATGGCGCTGGAGCGCACCCTTTCGATCATCAAGCCGGACGCCGTTGCCAAGAACGTCATCGGCGAAATCTACGCCCGCTTCGAGAAGGCCGGCCTGAAGGTCGTGGCCGCCAAGTACAAGCAGCTGTCGCGTCGGGAAGCCGAAGGCTTCTACGCCGTGCACCGCGAGCGTCCGTTCTTCAACGCGCTGGTCGAGTTCATGATCTCCGGCCCGGTGATGATCCAGGCCCTGGAAGGCGAGAACGCCGTCCTGGCCCACCGCGACCTGCTGGGCGCCACCAACCCGAAGGAAGCCGCTGCGGGCACCATCCGCGCCGACTTCGCCGAATCCATCGATGCCAATGCCGCCCACGGCTCGGACTCGGTCGAGAATGCCGCGATTGAAATCGCGTACTTCTTCGCCGCCACCGAAGTCGTCTCGCGCTGAGAGTAATGCCGTGAACGAGGTCGTACAGTCCCCCGCCATCCAGCCGCTGCCGAAGTCGGCACCCACGGCTGGCAAGCAGAACCTGCTCGACCTCGATCGCGCGGGCCTGGAGAAGTTCTTCGTCGAGGTTCTCGGCGAGAAGAAGTTCCGTGCCCATCAGGTGATGAAGTGGATCCATCATCGCTACGTCACCGATTTCGATGAAATGACCGACCTCGGCAAGGTCCTGCGCGCCAAGCTGCAGGCCCATGCCGAGGTGCTGGTTCCGAACATCGTGTTCGACAAGCCCTCCGCAGACGGCACCCACAAGTGGCTGCTGGCGATGGGCGTTGATGGCAAGAACGCCATCGAGACCGTGTACATCCCCGACAAGACCCGCGGCACGCTGTGCGTGTCCTCGCAGGTCGGTTGCGGCCTGAACTGCACGTTCTGCTCCACCGCCACCCAGGGCTTCAACCGCAACCTGACCACCGCCGAGATCATCGGCCAGGTGTGGGTTGCCGCACGCCATCTGGGCAACGTGCCGCACCAGATGCGCCGCCTCACCAACGTGGTGATGATGGGCATGGGCGAGCCGCTGATGAATTTCGACAACGTCGTGCGCGCCATGAGCGTGATGCGCGACGACCTGGGCTACGGCCTGGCCAACAAGCGCGTGACCCTGTCGACCTCCGGCCTGGTGCCGCAGATCGACCGCCTGTCCACCGAAAGCGACGTGTCGCTGGCGGTGTCGCTGCACGCGCCGAACGATGCGCTGCGCGAGACGCTGGTGCCGCTCAACAAGAAGTACCCGATCGCCGAGCTGATGGCCTCGTGCGCGCGCTACCTGCGCGCCAACAAGCGCCGCGAATCGGTCACCTTCGAATACACCCTGATGAAGGGCATCAACGACAAGCCCGAGCATGCCCGCGAGCTGGCCCGCCTGATGCGGCAGTTCGACAACGCGGTGCAGGCCAAGGATTCGGGCAAGGTCAACCTGATCCCGTTCAACCCGTTCCCGGGCACCCGCTACGAGCGTTCTGAAGAAGCGCACATCCGCGCCTTCCAGAAGATCCTGCTCGACAGCAACGTGCTGACGATGGTCCGGCGCACCCGTGGCGACGACATCGACGCCGCCTGTGGCCAGCTCAAGGGCCAGGTGATGGACCGCACCCGCCGCCAGGCGGAATTCAACAAGACGTTGCAGGCAGGGAAGGGGAGCGATGCGGCCGCGTGACCGGCTCTGGCCAGTCCTGATTGCAGGGGTGCTGGCCGTTTTGGCCAGTAGCTGCAGCAAGACCACCAAGTCGCACCTCCCCGAGGAATACACCCGCAGTGGTGATATCGCCCCGGAACGCCACGTGCGCGATGCGCCGGGCGTCCGCGACGAATTCCGTTACCAGGACCAGCTCGCGCTGGCAGCCCGCGACATGCAGGTGGGCAACCTGGACGAGGCCGAGCGCAAGGTGCGCCAGGCCATCAAGCTCAGGCCCAAGGGCGTGGACGGGGTGATGCTGATGGCCGGCATCGACGACCGTCGCGGCCGCACGCAGCAGGCAGGCGAGGGTTTCCGCCGCGCCGCCGAACTGGCGCCGCAGCGCGTTGACGTCCTCAACAATTACGGTGCCTGGCTGTGCCAGCACGGCAACGCCGCCGAATCACTGGTGTGGTTCGACCGTGCGCTGCAGCTGCCAGGCAGCGCTTCGGCAGGCGGCACGCTGGCCAATGCCGGCAGCTGTGCGCTGGATGCGGGGCAGGTGGAACGCGCCGAACGCGACCTGCGTGCCGCCCTGGTCATGGTGCCGGCCAACCCGGTCGCACTCGAGGCGATGGCGCAGCTCAACGTCCGTCGTGGCCGGTTCTTCGAGGCGCGCGCCTTCGCCGAACGTAGGATTGCGGCTGCACCGGCCACACGTTCCGTGTTACAACTTGCGTCTGAAATCGAGGCGCGACTGGGCGATCAGGCGGCATCCGATCGTTATCTGCAGCGGATTCGACAGGAATTTCCGCAGGACGCGGGCTCCTAATCTCCAGGGTTGATGCATTGTGATTGATGACCAGACTGTGAGCGCTCTCGATACTGCGGCCGGCTGCGGCACCCGCCTGCGCCAGGCCCGCGAGGCGGCCGGAATGACCCTCGAGGATGTCGGCCAGCGCCTGCGCATGCCGGTCCAGGTGGTCAGGTCGCTAGAAGAAGAGCAGTGGCAGAAGCTCGGCGCCCCGGTATTCGTCCGTGGCCAGCTGCGCAGCTATGCGCGCCTGCTGAACGTGGATATCAGCCAGCTGCTGGAACAGGCCCAGGTCGGCCCGGTGGTCCCGCCCACCCTGGTCAGCCATACCCATACCCCGCGTGCCCGTCGCATCGCCGAGAACCTCGGCCGACGCGTGCTGTATGTCGGCATCACCGCGGTGCTGGCAGTGCCGGTGTGGTTCGCCACCCGTGGCCACTTCGACAACACCCCGGCGACCCCGAACACGGCATCGCTGGACGTGGTGCCGGCCGCCGTGCCGGTGGCCCCGTCCTCGGTCGGCAACGAACCGGCGGCCGCCAGTGCCGAGCCGGCGGTTGCCGCCGCCAGACCGGCAGCCACCCCCTACGTGGCCTCGCTGGCCCCGGTGCCGCGACCGGCCCCGGCCGCCCCGGCCACCGCCAACCTGGACATGCAGTTCAGTGGCGACAGCTGGGTCGATATCGCAGGCCCCGATGGCGGCTCGGTCGAGAAGGCGCTGATCAAGGCCGGCGAGACCCGCAGCTTCACCCCCGGCCAGGTGAGCCGCGTGACCTTGGGCAACGCCTCGGCGGTCCAGGTTCAGCAGAACGGCGCTATCGTCGATCTGACCCCCTACCAGCGAGCCAACGTGGCCCGCTTTCAGGTATCCTCTGAAGGCTCCGTTGTCCCGGTTTCACACTGAGACGCGGTTTCACCACCTTCGATAATCCCAATGGTCCCTCCCTACGGGCGGGGCGAGAGTACGCATGGCGATCGACGATCTGCTCGACGAGCACGAACAAAGTGAACGTGTCCGCAGCTGGCTGCGGAAGAATGGCGCCAGCATCCTCGGTGGCGTAGCGATCGCCATCGGCGCCATTGCCGGCTGGCAGTGGTACCAGACCAACCAGGGCAGCAAGCTGGCCTCGGCCAACGTCGAGTACCAGAAGGCGCTGGTTGGCCTGCAGGACAACAAGCTGGATGACGCGGCAAAGGCGGTCAAGGCGCTGGAGGCTGGCCCGTCCAGCATCTACGGCGATCTGGCGGCCCTGCAGCTGGCCAAGGCCCAGGTCGACGCCGGCAAGAACGAAGACGCACTGGCCACCCTGCGCGCCGTGAAGGTCGAAGGCGACCTGCAGCGCGTGGTCGACCAGCGCGTGGCCCGCCTGCTGGTGGCCACCGGCAAGAGCGACGAAGCGATCAAGCTGCTTGGCAGCGCCACCGACAGCGGCAGCCTGGAAATCCAGGGCGATGCGCTGCTGGCGCAGGGCAAGCGTGACGCGGCCCGTGAGCAGTATGAGAAGGCGCTTAAGACGCTGGACGTGGCAGCACCGCAGCGGCGTGTGCTGGAAACCAAGGTTATGGACGCTGGCGGCACCGTCGCCGCCCCTGCGGAGTCGGTTTGATGAGTCAGAAGGTCATGATTACGCGCGTCGCCTCCGTCCTGCTGCTGGGCATGGCACTGACCGGCTGCAGCACCATGAAGGGCTGGTTCGCCGGTAAGGATGCCGCCGCCAAGAAGGCACAGGAGCCGGCCGAACTGGTCAAGTTCGAGCCGACCCTGAAGGTCAACAAGGCCTGGTCGGTCAACCTGGGCAAGGGCGAGCGCCGCATCGGCGTGCGCCAGGGCCCGGCCGTGGCCAACGGCCATGTGTTCGCTGCGGCGATCACCGGTGGCGTGCACGCCATCGACCTGCAGACCGGCAAGAAGGTCTGGACCTGGGAGCCGCAGAAGGAAAAGAAGAAGGCCAAGCTGCGCCTGTCCGGCGGCCCGGGTGTCGGCGAGAACCTGGTGGTCATCGGTACCCTCGATGGCCAGGTGATCGCGCTGGACATCAACGATGGCAGCGAGAAGTGGCGCGCCCGCGTCCCGGGCGAAGTGATCTCGGCCCCGGCCGTGTCGCAGGGCCTGGTGTTCGTGCGCAGCAATGATGGCCGCGTCACCGCGTTCGAAGCTTCCAACGGCACCCAGAAGTGGTTCAACCCCAGCGAGCTGCCGGCGCTGACCGTGCGTGGCAACGCGCCGGTGGTCACCGGTCCGGGCGTGCTGTTCATTGGCAAGGATGACGGCGCTGTCGCCGCCCTGGCCATGCAGGACGGCCGCACCCTGTGGGACCAGACCGTGGGCAGCCCTGAAGGCCGTACCGAGCTGGACCGCATGGCCGATGTCGACGGCGCTCCGGTGCTGGAAGGCAATACGCTGTTCGTGAGCAGCTTCAAGAACCAGACCATGGCCATCGAAGGCCCGACCGGTCGCCCGCTGTGGGCGCGCGACCACGGCGGTGCCGGCGGCGTGGCGGTGTCTTCGGGCAATGTGTTCGTGACCGACCCCAAGGGCGGCGTGTTCGGTCTGGACAAAGCCAGCGGCACCGCGATGTGGTCGCAGACCGGCCTGGCGCGTCGTTCGCTGACCGGTCCTGCGCTGCAGGGTGATTATGTGGTGGTCGGTGACTACAAGGGATACCTGCATTGGCTGCAGGCCTCCGACGGCGCGATGGCGGCGCGGGCCAAGAGCGGCGGTGACGCCCTGCTGGCCCAGCCGATCGTCGTCGACGGGGTGCTGCTGGTGCAGAATGTTGATGGCAAGCTGACCGCATTCCGGTTGGCAAATTAATACGGAGTAATCGCGATGCTGCCTTTGGTCGCCCTGGTTGGACGGCCGAATGTCGGCAAGTCGACCATATTCAATGCACTCACCCGTACACGTGACGCCCTGGTCCATGACCAGCCCGGCGTCACCCGGGACCGCAACTATGGCGTCTGCCGGCTTGACGAGGACAACCATTTCCTCGTCGTCGATACCGGCGGCATCGCAGAGGAAGAAGAAGGCCTGGCCGGCGCTACCACGCGCCAGGCCCGCGCTGCCGCTGGCGAAGCTGACCTGATCCTGTTCGTCGTCGATGCCCGCGAGGGCACCTCGGCGATGGATGACGAGATCCTGGCCTGGCTGCGCAAGCTGTCGCGCCCGACGCTGCTGCTGATCAACAAGATCGACGGCACCGACGAGGACACCGTCCGCTCGGAGTTCGCCCGTTACGGCTTCAGCGAAATGCTGACCGTGTCGGCCGCCCATCGCCAGGGTCTGGATGACCTGATGGACGAAGTGATCCAGCGCCTGCCTGAAGAAGGCAGCGGCGAAGAGCTGGACAACGACCCGAACCGCATCCGCATCGCCTTCGTCGGCCGCCCCAACGTGGGCAAGTCGACGCTGGTCAACCGCATCCTCGGCGAAGAGCGCATGATCGCCTCGGACGTGCCGGGCACCACGCGCGACTCGATCGCCGTGGACCTGGAGCGTGACGGTCGCGAATACCGCCTGATCGATACCGCGGGCCTGCGCCGCCGTTCGCGCGTGGACGAGGTCGTCGAGAAGTTCTCGGTGGTCAAGACCATGCAGTCCATCGAGCAGTGCCAGGTGGCCGTGCTGATGCTGGACGCCACCGAAGGCGTGACCGACCAGGACGCCACCGTGCTGGGTGCGGTGCTGGACGCCGGCCGTGCGCTGGTCATCGCCATCAACAAGTGGGATGGCCTGACCGAGTACCAGCGCGAGCAGGCGGAAACGATGCTGTCGCTGCGCCTGGGCTTCGTGCCGTGGGCCGAGTCGGTGCGCATTTCGGCCAAGCATGGTTCGGGCCTGCGCGAGCTGTTCCGTGCGGTGCACCGCGCGCACGAATCGGCGAACAAGACCTTCACCACCAGCGAAGTGAACAAGGCGCTGGAGATGGCTTACGAGACCAACCCGCCGCCGACCATCCGCGGCCACGTTTCCAAGCTGCGTTACGTGCACCCGGCCGGCGCCAACCCGCCGACCTTCATCGTGCACGGTACGCGCCTGAAGGAACTGCAGGAATCGTACAAGCGCTACCTGGAGAACTTCTTCCGCAAGCGCTTCAAGCTGATCGGCACGCCGGTGAGCTTCATCTTCCGCGAGGGTACCAACCCGTACGAGGGCAAGAAGAACGTCCTCACCGAGCGGCAGGTCAAGGCCAAGCGGCGCTTGATGAAGCACGTCAAGGGCAAGTGATCCACGAGAAGGCGGCCGCAGGGCCGCCTTTTTCGTTGGGACGCATGCGGGTTCGGGCGCGGTGCTGCTGGGTTTTTGATTCGGTAGTGCCGGGCCATGCCCGGCGAGCGCAGCGGCGCGCGGGAATCCGCCGGGCATGGCCCGGCGCTACCGGCTGAGCCTGCGCGATAATGGGCACATGAGCATTCCAGAGCTTTCCCCGCAGCAGGCGCAGGCGCGCGTGGCCCACGGTGCGGTGCTGATCGATGTGCGCCAGGCACATGAGCGTGCCGGTGGCATGGCTGAGGGTGCGCGTGGCGTGGCCAAGAACGACCTGCTGGCCGACCCGGCCGCGCACCTGCCGCTCCAGGGCCAGGACATCCTGCTGATCTGCCAGAGCGGCAAGCGCTCCACCGACGCGGCGCAGGCGCTGCTGGCCGCAGGCTATTCGAACGTGGCGTCCGTGGCCGGCGGCACCGTGGCATGGCGCGAGCAGGGGCTGCCGCTGGTGCAGCCGATGCTGGATGCCGCTGACCGCGACTTCTACGACCGCTACTCACGCCATCTGCTGCTGCCGCAGGTGGGTGAGGCCGGCCAGCGCCGCCTGCAGCAGTCGCGCGTGCTGGTACTGGGTGCAGGCGGCCTGGGCGCTCCGGCCGGCTTCTATCTCGCGGCGGCTGGGGTAGGGCGCCTGCGCTTCGCCGACCACGACCGCGTGGAGCGCAGCAACCTGCACCGGCAGATCGTGCATACCGAGGCCAGCGTCGGCCAGCTGAAGGTCGATTCGGCACGCGAGCGCCTGCTGGCGTTGAACCCGTCCATCGAGGTCGAGGCCGTGCCCGAGCGGGTGACCTCGGAGAACGTCGATCGCCTGCTGGACGGCGTGGACGTGGTGCTGGATGGCTCGGACAACTTCCCGCTGCGCTACCTGCTCAACGACGCCTGCATCAAGCACGCGAAGCCCATGGTCCATGCCGCCATCGAGCGCTTTGATGGGCAGGTAAGCGTGTTTGATGCGGGCCGCCAGCGTGGCGTGGCGCCTTGCTACCGCTGCCTGTTCCCGGAGCCGCCGCCGCCGGAGTTCGCGCCCAGTTGCTCCGAGGCCGGTGTGCTCGGCGTGTTGCCCGGCCTGGCCGGCGTGCTGCAGGCCACCGAGGTGCTGAAGCTGCTGCTGGGCATCGGCGAGCCGCTGGTCGGCAGGCTGCTGCGCTTCGATGCGCTGGGGATGCGCTTTCGTGAGACCCGCATCCAGCCTGATCCCCAGTGCCCGGTGTGCGCGCCCGGGGTGCCGTTCCCGGGGTATATCGATTACGCCGCGTTCTGCCGGGGCGGCTGAGCGCCGCGGCGCGTCATCCACGCATGGCGTGGATCTACTCCTGTCTGCAGTAGATCCACGCCATGCGTCGATCAATGTTGGCGATTCCGGAACGATGCTGGTTATCAACCCCGTCATCGTTCCATTTTCGGCACAAGCAAACGCAACGCACGTGCTATTGCCGTCAGAAAACTTGCTCTATCGTTGAGGCCGATTTCGGTTTTCGGGGACACACCGCATGGCGGTAGAAGCAGCGACCAGCGAACTGGTCAAGGTCGTGGCCCTGTTGGGCGCGGCAGTGGTGATGGTGCCCCTGTTCCGCAGGCTCGGCCTGGGTTCGGTGCTGGGTTACTTCGCCGCGGGCCTGGCGATCGGACCGTTCGGCCTGGGCTGGTTCTCCGACCCGCAGGCGATCCTGCATACGGCCGAGCTGGGCGTGGTGATGTTCCTGTTCGTCATCGGCCTGGAAATGCGCCCCTCACACCTGTGGAGCCTGCGCAAGGAAATCTTCGGGCTGGGCACGCTGCAGATCGTCACCTGTGCGATGGTGCTGACCAGCATCGCCAAACTGTTCGGCCTGCCGTGGCAGGTGGCCTTCATCGGCGCCACCGGCTTCGTGCTCACCTCCACCGCCGTGGTGATGCAGCTGCTGGCCGAGCGCGGTGACATCGCGCTGCCGTCGGGGCAGAAGATCGTCTCCATCCTGCTGTTCGAAGACCTGCTGATCGTGCCGCTGCTGGCCCTGGTCGCGTGGATGGCGCCGAGCGCGGGCAGTGCCGATGGCGGAGGCTCGCGCTGGTTGTCGGTGGCAATCGGCGTTGGCGCCATCGTCGGCCTGGTGCTGGTCGGTCGCTTCCTGCTCAATCCGCTGTTCCGCCTGCTGGCCGAATCGAAAGCACGTGAAGTGATGACCGCCGCCGCGCTGCTGGTGGTGCTGGGTGCGGCGCTGCTGATGCAGCTGTCCGGCCTGTCGATGGCGATGGGCGCGTTCCTCGCGGGCGTGCTGCTGAGCGAATCCACCTTCCGGCACCAGATCGAAGCGGACATCGAGCCGTTCCGCGGCATCCTGCTGGGCCTGTTCTTCCTCAGCGTGGGCATGGCGCTGGACCTGGGCGTGGTGGCCGGCAACTGGCCGATGATCGTCGGCCTGGTGCTGGCGCTGATGGCGGCCAAGGCGCTGTGCATCTACGTGGTCGCGCGGCTGATGGGCAGCGACCACGCACAGGCGATGGACCGCGGCGTGCTGATGGCACAGGGCGGCGAGTTCGCCTTCGTGCTGTTCTCCGCCGCCGCCGGTGCCGGCGTCATCGACATGGACATCAATGCCAACTTCACCGCCGTGGTGGTGCTGTCGATGGCGCTGACCCCGCTGGTTGTGCTGGTTTACAAGCGCGTGGCGCCCAAGCCCGAGGTGAGCCTGGAAGGCGTGGACACCGCCGACGGCCTGTCCGGCAGCGTGCTGATGATCGGCTTCGGCCGCTTCGGCCAGGTGGCCAGCCAGTCGCTGCTGGCCCGCGACGTGGACGTGACCATCATCGACAACGACGTGGAGATGATCCACAACGCCGAGCGCTTCGGTTTCAAGATCTATTACGGCGATGGCACCCGTCTTGACGTGCTGCATGCCTCCGGCGCCGGTACCGCGCGGGCGATCGCGGTGTGCGTGAACAATGCCGAGGATGCCGACCGCATCGTCGAGCTGGTCGCGCATGAGTTCCCGCAGGCCAAGCTGCTGGTGCGCTCGTTCGACCGCGAGCACTCGCTGCGGCTGATCCATGCCGGTGTCGATTTCCAGATCCGCGAAACGTTTGAATCGGCGCTGATGTTCGGCCAGGCCGCGCTGATGGAACTGGGTGCGGACGAGGACGACGCGCAGGAGATCGCCGAGCAGATCCGCGAGCGCGACGCCGAGCGTTTCGAACTGGAAATGGCCGGCGGCAGCCTGCGGGCCGGTGCGCACATGGTGTTCGGCAGCGCGCTGCCGGGCGTGCCGACCCCGACCCCGTTCACCGCGCCCAAGCGCAAGGCCCGCACGTTGAATGCGGACCAGGTGCCGGAAGAAGAGTAGAGCCGAGCCCACGCTCGGCTGCTCTTCAGCCAGATGGCGCTGGCCCCCCGCCGCGCTTCGCGCTCGCCGGGCATGGCCCGGCGCTACCGGGGCGTTGCCCGTGGTTCGTGGGTAGCGCCGGGCCATGCCCGGCGAGCGAAGCAGTCGCAACAACCGGTCGTGGCGGTGGGCGATGGGGCCTGAATCAGGGACAATAGCGTCCCCGCCGCCGCCTGCCCCCGCATTCGATGACTGACTCCGCCCCCCAGCTTCCTGCCCGCATCCTCGATGGCCGCCGTATTGCCGAGGACCTGCTCGACAGCCTGAAGGTGCGTGTCGACGCCCGCGTGGCCGCTGGCGGCAGCCGCCCCGGTCTGGCCGTGGTGCTGGTGGGTGGCGACCCGGCCTCGGCCGTGTACGTGCGCAACAAGCGCCGCGCGGCCGAAAAGGTCGGCATCGAAGCGCATGACTACGATCTGCCGGCCGGCACCAGCGAGGCCGAACTGCTGGCCCTGATCGACCAGCTCAACGCCGATCCGAAGATCAACGGCATCCTGATCCAGCTGCCGCTGCCGGGCATTCCTGACGCGCGCCGCCTGATCCAGCGCATCGACCCGCGCAAGGACGTGGACGGCTTCCACCCGGAAAACGTCGGCCACCTGGCCCTGCGTGAGTTCGGCCTGCGCCCGTGCACCCCGCGCGGCATCACCACGCTGCTGGGCCATACCGACCAGCCGGTGCGTGGCCGCAACGCCACCATCGTGGGCGTCAGCAACCACGTCGGCCGGCCGATGGGCCTGGAGCTGCTGATCGCCGGCTGCACCGTCACCAGCTGCCACAAGTTCACCCCGAAGGACGTGCTGGAACAGGCCGTACGCAACGCCGACATCCTGGTGGTGGCCGTGGGCCGCCCGGGCATCGTGCCGGGCGAGTGGGTGAAGCCGGGCGCGGTGGTGATTGATGTGGGCATCAACCGGCTGGAGGACGGCCGCCTGGTGGGCGATGTCGGCTTCGAGGCTGCTGCCGAGCGGGCGAGCTGGATCACCCCGGTGCCGGGTGGTGTGGGCCCGATGACTGTGGCCACGTTGATGCAGAACACGTTGGAAGCGGCGGAAGCGCTGAGCTGACCGGCTGTTGGCAGGTGCCAACCTTGGTTGTCACGGTAGGGTAGCGCCGGGCCACGCCCGGCGGAGGGCAACTGCGCCGCTGCGCTCGCCGGGCATGGCCCGGCGCTACCGGGGCAGTCAACCTTGGTTGTCACGGTAGGGTAGCGCCGGGCCACGCCCGGCGGAGGGCAACCGCGCCGCTGCGCTCGCCGGGCATGGCCAGGCGCTACCGGGGCAGTCAACCTTGGTTGTCACGGTAGGGTAGTGCCGGGCCGCGCCCGGCGGAGGCAACCGCGCCGCTGCGCTCGCCGGGCATGGCCCGGCGCTACCGGGGCAGTCAACCTTGGTTGTCACGTTAGGGTAGCGCCGGGCCGCGCCCGGCGGAGGGCAACTGCGCCGCTGCGCTCGCCGGGCATGGCCCGGCGCTACCGGGGCAGTCAACCTTGGTTGTCACGGTAGGGTAGCGCCGGGCCGCGCCGGGGGGAGGCAACCGCGCCGCTGCGCTCGCCGGGCATGGCCCGGCGCTACCGGGCGGTGTCGCCCGCGCGACACTGCGTCGCATCCACCCCCTCCCACGGGGCGTGAAAAAGGGGTAAAATGTCGCGCTTCCCCACATCTCGGGTATGCCGATGCTGCGCATCCAGGCTGAAGCACTCACTTACGACGACGTCTCGCTCGTCCCCGCCCATTCGACCATCCTGCCCAAGGACGTCAACCTCGAAACGCGGTTGACGCGCGACCTGAAGCTCAAGCTTCCGATCCTGTCCGCAGCCATGGATACCGTCACCGAAGCCCGCCTGGCCATCGCCATGGCACAGCTGGGTGGCATGGGCATCATCCACAAGAATCTCAGCCTGGAACAGCAGGCCGCGGAAGTGGCCAAGGTCAAGAAGTTCGAGGCCGGTGTCATCCGCGACCCGATCACCGTCGGCCCGGAAACCACCATCCGCGACGTGCTGGCCCTGACCCAGGCGCACAACATCTCCGGCGTGCCGGTGGTGGGCAGCGACGGCCTGCTGGCCGGTATCGTCACCCACCGCGACATGCGCTTCGAGACCGAGCTGGACGATCCGGTCCGCCACATCATGACCAAGAAGGATCGCCTGATCACGGTCAAGGAAGGCGCCGCCAGCGAAGAAGTGCTGCAGCTGCTGCACCGCAACCGCATCGAAAAGGTGCTGGTGGTCAACGATGATTTCGCCCTGCGTGGCCTGATCACCGTCAAGGACATCCAGAAGAACACCGACTTCCCCAACGCCGCCAAGGATCTGTCGACCCGCCTGCTGGTCGGCGCTGCCGTCGGCGTGGGTGGCGATACCGACCGCCGCGTGGAAGCGCTGGTTGCCGCCGGCGTGGACGTGATCGTGGTCGATACCGCGCACGGCCACTCGCAGGGCGTGCTGGACCGCGTCAGCTGGGTGAAGAAGCACTTCCCGAACGTGCAGGTCATCGGTGGCAACATCTGCACCGGCGAAGCCGCACTGGCACTGCTGGACAGCGGCGCAGACGCCGTGAAGGTCGGCATCGGTCCGGGCTCGATCTGCACCACCCGCGTCGTCGCCGGCGTCGGCGTGCCGCAGGTCACTGCCATCGATCTGGTGGCCGAGGCCCTGCAGGACCGCATCCCGCTCATCGCCGACGGTGGTATCCGCTTCTCCGGTGATATCGGCAAGGCGCTGGCCGCCGGTGCCTCGACCATCATGGTCGGCGGCCTGCTGGCCGGTACCGAGGAATCGCCGGGCGAGACCGAGCTGTACCAGGGACGTTCGTACAAGAGCTACCGCGGCATGGGTTCGCTGGCCGCCATGGAAAAGGGGTCCAAGGACCGCTACTTCCAGGACGCCGCCACCGCCGACAAGCTGGTGCCGGAAGGCATCGAAGGCCGCGTGCCGTACCGCGGCCCGGTGGGCGGCATCATCCACCAGCTGATGGGTGGCCTGCGCGCCACCATGGGCTACGTGGGGTGCGCCACCATCGAGGACATGCGCACCAAGCCCAAGTTCGTCAAGATCAGCGGCGCCGGCCAGCGTGAGAGCCACGTCCACGACGTGACGATCACCAAGGAACCGCCGAACTACCGCGCCTGACGCGGGCCGGGCAAAGAGGAACGAGGAAGCTGATTCCCGTTCCTCTTTTTCCATCTGCCGCAGCAAATTATTTGAAGTTTCGTTTTCCCTACTGCATTGCCAGGGCGCCATGACCAATATCCATAACGACAAGATCCTGATCCTCGATTTCGGCGCGCAGTACACGCAGCTGATCGCCCGCCGCATCCGCGAGCTGGGCGTCTACTGCGAAATCTGGGCCTGGGACCACAGCCCGGCCGAGATCGCGGCGTTTGGCGCCAAGGGCATCATCCTGTCCGGCGGCCCGGAATCGACCACGCTGCCGGGCGCCCCGGCCGCACCGCAGGAAGTGTTCGACAGCGGCCTGCCGATCTTCGGCATCTGCTACGGCATGCAGACCCTGGCTGCGCAGCTGGGCGGTGCCACCGAAGCCGCTGACCAGCGCGAATTCGGCCATGCCGAAGTGAACGTGATCAACCCCGATGCACTGTTCAAGGGCCTGAGCGACCACGGCGGCGAGCCGAAGCTGAATGTCTGGATGAGCCACGGCGACCACGTCTCCGTCGCACCGCCGGGCTTCACCATCACCGCCACCACCGACCGCATTCCGGTGGCCGCCATGGCCAACGAAGAGAAGCGCTGGTACGGCGTGCAGTTCCACCCGGAAGTGACCCACACCCTGCAGGGCCAGGCGCTGCTGCGCCGCTTCGTGGTGGATGTGTGCGGCTGCCAGACCCTGTGGACCGCCGCCAACATCATCGACGACCAGATCGCCCGCGTGCGCGAACAGGTGGGCGATGACGAAGTGATCCTGGGCCTGTCCGGCGGCGTCGATTCGTCAGTCGTGGCCGCACTGCTGCACAAGGCCATCGGCGAGAAGCTGACCTGCGTGTTCGTGGATACCGGCCTGCTGCGCTGGCAGGAAGGCGACCAGGTGATGGCGATGTTTGCCGAGCACATGGGCGTGAAGGTGGTGCGCGTGAATGCCGCCGACCGTTACTTTGCCGCGCTGGAAGGCGTGAGCGACCCGGAAGCCAAGCGCAAGATCATCGGCAACCTGTTCGTTGAGATCTTCGACGAAGAGTCGAACAAGCTGAAGAACGCCAAGTGGCTGGCGCAGGGCACCATCTACCCGGACGTGATCGAGTCGGCCGGCAGCAAGACCGGCAAGGCGCATGTGATCAAGAGCCACCACAACGTGGGCGGCCTGCCGGAGCACATGAAGCTGGGCCTGGTGGAGCCGCTGCGCGAGCTGTTCAAGGACGAAGTGCGCCGCCTCGGCGTCGAGCTCGGCCTGCCGCGCACCATGGTCTACCGCCATCCGTTCCCGGGCCCGGGCCTGGGCGTGCGTATCCTGGGTGAAGTGAAGCGCGAATACGCCGAGCTGCTGGCCAAGGCCGATGCCATCTTCATTGATGAGCTGCGCAAGGCGGATCTGTACGACAAGACCAGCCAGGCGTTTGCCGTGTTCCTGCCGGTGAAGTCGGTGGGCGTGGTGGGTGATGCGCGCGCTTACGAGTGGGTGATTGCGCTGCGTGCGGTGGAAACCATCGACTTCATGACGGCGCATTGGGCGCATCTGCCGTATGAGTTCCTGGGGACGGTGAGCAACCGGATCATCAATGAGTTGCGGGGGGTTTCAAGGGTTGTCTATGACATCTCGGGGAAGCCGCCGGCGACTATTGAGTGGGAGTGAGTTGAAAGAACGAGGGCGCCGAGAGACGCCCTTTTTCATGGTATCGAGGCGCACTCAGCCGGGCTATTCGGAAACGTACGGCTGGGTTGCCTCCCATGGTTGGCCCTCTCTGGTGTCTCCGTCGTTGCTCTGATCGGATGCGTGTTCTCCACATGTTTGTTCCTTCGGTCGCCCCCGTCGCCGGTCTAGACGCTGGATTTTTTCCGCAGTTAGCAATGAGTAGAGCAGGAGCTGGCGCCCCCAGGAGTCATGTGTTCGATGTATGATCAGCGCAAGGGGTGGGCGTCTTTGCCTGTAGATTAGGGCGCGAGTCGCGTCCGCCATCGCGGTATCACTTGCTTCTCCAGCACGGCGCCCACCCCTGCTATGAGTCTAGATAATTACATTCCCCAACTTTCGCGCCCCAATGATGCGATGCAGCTTGCCAAGGCTTTAGGCGTGGCTGGCGATATATTTGAGTTCATAGAGAAAAATACTGATCCTGAACTTATCTATCGTCGTCATTTAATCCCAAAGCGAGTTGCGCAAGCTTTGCCCGCGGTTCCCGTCGCGGGCATTAATGGGAAAGTTGAATTTTCTCTTGGTGGCTTTGACTTGAGTAGATTCAGGGTTGTCTGGGAAGCAGGGAGTCCGGTAATTAGGCATGCTCATAAATCTGCAGCTCGGGTGTTAGAGCGCTATCTCAGTCGGCCAGGTTCAGAGTTTCCCCATGATGCGTCTCATGGATATGTGAAGGGGCGCTCGACAAGGCGAAATGCGGCAGAACATATAGGTCGCAAGTACTTGCTCAGTGCGGATATTAAAGACTTTTTTCCTTCAATTACTACGGCTCGCGTCCAGCTCGCTCTCGAGTCGGCTGGATTAAAGAGAGTGGCTGCAGCGGCCTTCGCTGACTTTCTTACAATTGAAGGCTCGCTTCCGCTTGGTCTTAATGGAAGCCCTATTGTTGCCAATCTCGTTGCCCTCCCGCTTGACAGGGAGTTGCATGAGTTCGCCAAGCGACTTGGATTGAACTACACTCGATATGCGGATGACATTACCCTGTCTGGCGACGTTCAGCTGCCAAGCAGGGAAGATATTGACCAGATATTCAAGCGCAATTTCTTTCGAATGAATAGATTGAAGTTTCGGACTTCAAAGCTTGGTCAGAAGCATTACATTACCGGTCTTAGTGTCGCAGATAAGCTGGCGCCGCACGCTCCTCGCGTCATGAAGAGAAAGTTGAGGCAGGAGCTTTACTACATTGATAAGTATGGGTTTGCTGACCATATATCGCGCGCTCGTTCGAGTGGAACGGAGCAGCACAATGTAAACCGTGTGGATGGAATGGTCAGCTATGTGTCAAGTGTTGAGCCTCGGCTATCTTACGGGCTTCGATCTGTGTGGGCGCGACTGCGATCGGAAAATGGCATAGAACGTTCGTTTGAACCGCGCTCGACTATTAAGTTCCGTCAGGCAACGTGGTTTGTTGATGAAGCCGAAATTATGCATCCGAACGGAACACGGATGCTGGCCGTATGTGTGGCAGATGTACTAGATTCCGCCAGGTTAGATCAAGCGCTGACGTCCTTTCTGCTTGATGAGGCCGGGGATGCGTTCGGGGCGACAGACGAGGTTTCGATTGCAAAGAGGGGAATTCACTGGGCTGACGCGACATGGTCACAGCGCGAGGGTCTAGTAAAGATCTTGGCTGAAGCCCCTATCAGGGCAATGGTTGCGTTCGCCCCGCTCAACAACGGTGGGGAATACTCGGAAGTGTATCTGGGGCTACTCGGGAAAATTCTCGGTACTTCATTGAAGCTTGCGGACGACGCCGTTGTTAAAATATATGTTGAGGAAAACAGGTCAAAGATTCGGGAGTCTGATTTGGTCTCTTCGATCTCTTTGGTGCACTCCAGACTCGCCGACAGCAATGAGCGGCGCCCAATGGAGGCTCCCGATGTTATCGTTGTCGATAAAGCGTTTCTCCCGAGCTGCTGCGTGCCTGACGTTTTGCTCGGGGTCCTAAATAAGTATGCGATTTCTCGTGCGGCATCTGATCAGGGTGGCCTTTCCGTGATCTTGTTTGAGAGGCTCAGAAGTCGCTATTCGGTGATTTTCGATGGATATGAGAATCGTGCGTATCATAGCCGCTCGCCTTTTGTTCGCTGGTAGAGCTTGGTACCAGATAAAAACGACATCCTGGGCGCTCAAATGGAAGGGACGTGGCTCTTTCGGCTGGTTCTACGCATCTTAAGCTCCATAGCATTCTTCTCGAGATGCAACGTGGCGTCATGATGGCCAACGCTCACTGCTCTGGATCGTTGTAACATACGCAGTATGAGACAGTACGGACATGCTAGGACTAGCGATCGCCTCGGGCGCTATTACACCAATAGTGCAGTCAGTCAGTGTTTGATAGATCTCATAGATGATGCTGCCCCTAGTGCGGTCGTTGACTTGGGGGCCGGGCAGGGGGCCTTGTCGGTCGCTGTCTCTGCACGCTGGAGAGATGCTGCATTGGCAACTGTTGATGTGGATGACGCGGCGTCCAGCGTGCTAGCTGGGAAGCTAAAGGAATCTGGGTTCAGCGGGGGGCACTTCCACGTTGCTGCCGATGCGCTATCGATTGATATTCCAAAGCGAATCCATGATGCCGTTGGCAGTGCACCTGCTCTGGCTGTGTGCAATCCACCGTTTTTTGTCCCCGTTTGGCAGAGCGAATTCCTGTCGATAGCGGAGGATGCTGGATTGAGCGACTGCCTTCCCCCTCCCGCTAACACTGACGCGGCTTGCTTGTTTTTGGCTCAGAATCTTCGCCTTGTCTCGGACGGCGGGACTGTCGCAATCATAGTCCCAGATTCTCTCGCATCTGCGAGCAAGTACCTAAAGTTGCGACGTGCTTTGGTGGCTAAATTTGATCTGCAGCACAGTATAAAGTTGCCAGCTATGAGCTTTGCAGGAACTGAGGCGCGGGCTCATATCATGATTGTGAAGAAGGGTGCAGTTTCATCGGAAACGGTGCGTCTGTCGAGGCTCGATTCATTCTCTGGCGGAATTTACAGTATTGAGGTGCCGCGAAGCGTTGCGTGCCATCGCCTGGATATTGATTTTCACCGTCAGGGCGTGGCATCTGGAAGTGGTGTCACCCTACGCGACATAGCAGTTGACGTTCGTCGCGGTTCATTCAGTAGTTCTGAGGTGAGGCATTCACGTGGATTGATTCTTCACACAACAGACATCGCCGATGACATGACGGGTCAGTGGGTCGATCTCGCGTGCCAGAAAAATTCTATCTCACCGGATGTGGGTACGTGGGTTCAGCCTGGAGATTTGGTTGTCGCCCGTGTAGGAAGAAACGCTTCAAGTAAAGTGATCGGAATTAAGTCGGGGTCTATGCCTATATCGGATTGCCTATTCCGGATTAGGGTGCCAAAGGCACGGCAGAGGGTGCTTCTTCAGGTGATGAGTTCAAGCGAGGGGAGGATGTGGATGGATGCGAATTCACATGGTGTAGCTGCTCGCCATATAAGTAAGTCAGAGTTGCTTAATTTTCCGCTGGAGCACTAATGATCGATCCATCAGTTCCGTCCGTGGTTCTAACTAAAGATGAAATTGCAGACGTCCTTCAGCTGTTCGAAGAGCGCGCTGATCATCTTGAGCTGGATCTCGTGGGGGAGTTTACCGAGCTTGGCGAGGAGGCTGAAGGTTGGGTGACGTCTCTCACCGGCCCAGGCGCTAAGTTGCTAGTCGGGCCGCGGGGCTGCGGCAAGACCCATCTAATGCGCTATGCCTATCTTCAGTGCATTAAATGCGACGCCAATCCCTTGGGCGTCTACGCAAATTTTAATCGGTACTATCGACTAGAACCGTTACTCAGGAAGCGTGGGGAAGCGATTTCCTTGTTCTACAGCTGGGTCCTAGCTAACACAATGCTAGGGATTTTCAGTGCGAGTGCAAGGTTGGCGGCTGCGAGTGGTGAAAGCTATGATGCTGGTGAGCACCTGGCAGGCGTCTCGAGAGAAGTAGTCGAGAGCATAATTGGAACTCTAGAACGGGGCTTGGATTTGGACGCCGAGCAGCAGTCTGCTGTGTCCGCCCTCACTATTGATCGTGTGAAATCTTTACTGCTTCTGACGGCTGAGCGCTTCGGGCGAAAGCGCGTGGTTCTCCTGCTGGATGATGCTGCACTTACGCTTGCACCTGAATTTATGTCACATTTTTTTGACATCTTCAGAGCGCTAAAAGGAGCGAGAATCGCTCCCAAGGCGTCGGTGTATCCGGCTACCACTGAGTACGGGTCGTCTTTTCATGTCAGCCATGAAGCTGAGTCCATCTTTGTTTGGAAGAAAGTGACGGATGATAACTATCAAGAATTTATGCAGGGGATTGCCCAGAAGCGGTTTCCTTCGTTAGTTTCTAAGATGCCCGTTGAAACCAGACAGTTACTTGCTTATGCGGCATTTGGCGTCCCGCGCTCTTATATGGCGCTTGCAAGGAATTTCGATAGAGTTCAAGCGGCTGCGCCGTCTACTGGGACCGCTCAGCAGTCGTTTAATAAGGTTGTGACGGAATTTTGCTCTGAGAAAGAAAAGGAGTACTTAAGCCTTGCCGGAAAAGCCCCTGTCCTTGAAACGATCATTGGCGCCGGCATTGCGTGCTTTAATCGCGTAGTTGAAGTGGTCTCTCATGAAAGTAAGGATGCAATCGACGGTCCTGTTCGTCAAATTACGTTAGGGGTTCAGGCTGATGGCTTGGCAAATACTTATGTCCGCCGAATGTTCGAGCTTCTGCAGGAAGCTGGCATGGTCTACAAGTCTGGAAGAGTTTCTCATGGGGATAGGGAGTACGAGCGTTTCATTCCACACTTGGCGGCATTAATCGATAGTAGAGCATTCTCTCGCTCTGGCGGATTCTCGCCAAAGCTCGCTGTTGAGATACTGTCTCGTCCTGATGAGAAACATCCCGTAAGAAGATCAATCCAGAAGCTAGTCGATCCGGAAGTCTTGCGATCATTAAAATTAGATCTCCCCAATTGTGACGCTTGTGGGATGCGCAGAGCTGAAGGTGCACGCTATTGCCACAGCTGCGGCGCAGCTCTAACGGATTCTTCCACATACGAGCTGTGCATGAACACACTTTTGATAGACGTTCCAGGTCTTACAAGTTGGCAGCGGATCAAACTCGGCGAGAGTGCCGGAATTCCGCAGACAGTGGGTCAGTTCCTGGCGCTGCAGGATAAAGGAACAGCGCTTAGGACTGTCAGGCAAATAGGAAGAAAGCGAGCTGAAACCGTTATTGATGCGGTTGAAGCATTTGTAGACGAGTTCCTGTCATGAGTGCGCCGGTAACTGAAGCGTTTAGCGTCATAACGCCATCGCCAGCGTTCACGGATAGTCTGGATACCTCTAAGTGGTTTGATGCACATCACGCTGATAAGAATCAATCTCCCATAGATGAATTTAGGGATAATTTGTATGAAATCAATAAGTTGTATTTAACGGCGAATGGCGATGGGAGGTATAGCAGAATAATGGGCTCTCTCTCCTATTTGGGCTTGGTTTCCGCATTCGAGAGCTATATCAGGGCGCTATTGAGGCGTTTGATTCTGGTGGATGATGTTTGCCGAAACAACGCAGAGAAGCGTGTTCGGACTTACGCAGCTGCCAAGCATCATCATCCTGATCTTCTGCCTGAAGCTCTGCTGGAGGGCATTTCATTCGCCTCGACCAGGTCTGTCGCCCTAGAGTTGAAGACGCTGTGTAGTGTTACGCAGATGGGGAAGGATGGCCAGGTTCCTCCCAAGCTGAAGGCCATGTTTTCAGCGTTTGAGGCAATTTGCCAAGTACGACACTGTGGAATTCACCGTTTTGGGAAGCTGGGGAGTAACCAGGCTCTGTCCTTGGGGATGGATTCGCATAAGCCAGTTCTTGAGAAGCCCTTGGATCTTTCGGTAGAGAATTTGCAGAGCATAGCCCAGGCTCTCGAGGCGCTAGCGTGCGGTCTGAATTCGTACTGCTTCTCAGATATACTGAAGAGAACTCATCAGCTAGGCCCGGCTGGAAACTCAGACGTTCCCGTGTACAAGGCTGCGTGGCAGCTGGATTTTGATGCCGATCAGCCCCGGTTCTCCGAGTATTATTCGATGTTTGCGTCAACTAAGAAGCCTAATGTCTCTCCCGATATTGAAGTGGTCTACACTGCTTTTAGAGACTTTATCTCTAAATCTGGTTCGCCCGTAAAATTGGCAGTGAAGAAGGTGGCGGAAATTGGAGATTAGTTGTTGGGGTTAGTTTATAGCCCATCCAATAAAAAGCTTGGGTTGAGCTATTTTTAATATTTACCTGGCTCGGTGTTCTCTCGGCAAATCTACTGCGTCGTCAGTAAATCAATAATCGCCCGAGCGGCTGCCGACTGACGCCGATGCGGCGCATAGATCACCGAGAACGGCCTCGACCGGCCGCGCAGCTTCGAAAGCACCTCCACCAGCTCCCCACGCAATAACCGCTCCCGCACGATGAACTCATAGCTCTGGCAAATGCCAATCCCGTGTGTGGCCAGCGAAACCACGCCCAGCACATCGTCAGACGTCTCAATCGACGAACGCGGCACCCAGTCCACATCCCGCCCTCCATCCCGAAACACCCAAGGCGCCAACCGCCCAGTCCGCGGCATCACAAACGGCAGGCACAGGTGCTGCTCCAGATCTTCCAGCCTCTGCGGCGTACCCCGGCGCTCCAGGTACTCCGGCGAAGCCACCAGCACCAGCGGCGCATCCTCCAGCTTCCGCCCCACCAGCCCGCTGTCCGGCAGCTGCCCTAAGCGAATAGCCAGGTCGAACCCCTCAGCCACCAGGTCCACATTGCGGTTGGTGATGTTCAGTTCCACCTGCACCTGCGGGTACAGCTGTGCAAAACGCGACAGCACGGGCGGCAGCCGGTAGTGGCCATACGTGGTCGGCACGCTCAGGCGTACGCGGCCGGCCAGCGCACCGTCCTGGGCCAGTAGGTCGCGCACGGCGTCGTCCAGCAGGCCGAAGGCGGTGCGCACTTGCTCCAGATAGAGCCGTCCGGCGTCGGTCAGTCCCACTCGGCGGGTGGTCCGCTGCAGCAGCTGCCGGCCTAGTCGCGCTTCCAAGCGGGTGACTGCGCGGCTCAGCACCGAGGGAGTGGTGGACAACGCCACGGCGCCGGCAGTGAACGAGCCGTGCTCGACCACCGCCAGGAACACCTCTACATAGCCCAGGTAGTCGAACTTGCGGCTTATTTAGCTCTCCGGGGAACAAACCTTTTGCGGTGAGGCCAATTTAGCGCCGCTTCGGCGATGAATAAAGTAGCCGCCGTTCCCAGAGGAGCTACCCATGAACCTGATGACCCGGCTGGCCGCAGTGCTGGCCCTAACCCTGGCCGCCACCGGCGCCCATGCTGCCAACGTGCTGGTAGTGCTGTCCGACGAGAACCACCTAGACCTGAAGGACGGCAAGGTGCTGTCCACCGGCTTCTATCTCATCGAGCTGATGCAGCCGGTCAAGCTGCTGCTGGACGCGGGCCACGGGGTGACCTTCGCCACGGCGCGGCGGCGGGCGCCGACGGTGGATGCGTCCTCGGTGACGGCGGCGTACTTCAGCAACGATGCTGCCCAGCTGACGCTGCACAAGGAGCTGCTGGAAAGCCCGCCGCTGGGCCGGCTGCTCGCCGACAAAGCACGGTAGGCGTGATTCGCCCGCCGTGCTGCTAGTTCTCAGTCTGCTCCGTACCTCGCCCAGAAGCGCGTTGCTTCTACACTTGGCGGAGTTTCATGGAGAGTTGCCAATGGCCTATTGAACGCGAGGCGAATTTTGGCTGGTAGCGCGGGGCCATGCCCCGCGAGCGCGCAGCGCGGCGCGTTTGGGTTTTCCGCCGGGCATGGCCCGGCGCTACCGTGCAGGGTGGTGGTAGCGCGGGGCCATGCCCCGCGAGCGCGCAGCGCGGCGTGTTTGGGTTTCCCGCCGGGCATGGCCCGGCGCTACCGGTGCAGGATAGTGGTAGCGCGGGGCCGTGCCCCGCGAGCGAGCAGCGCGGCGCGTTGGGATTTCCCGCCGGGCATGGCCCGGCGCTACCGTGCAGGGCGGTGGTAGCGCGGGGCCATGCCCCGCGAGCGCGCAGCGCGGCGCGTTTGGGTTTTCCGCCGGGCCCGGCCCGGCGCTACCGTGCGGTTGCCGCATCGTCAGGTGGGTCTGACTTCCCTGCAAACCAGTTCGGCCAGCTCTCGGCAGGCAAAGAACAACCCCTCAACCACGCCCTCGTCCAGATGTCGGCTGGGCGTGGCCACCGATTCACACCGGCGTGCCGCATGCAGCATCTCGACCCCGGTCAGAATCGCCACGGCGGCGCGATCAATCCGGGCCAGTGACTGCCTTCGCCCTTCGGAAAGGTTTTCTTCCGGCCACAACATTCCATCAGAGCCTTCGCCATCGCGGATGCGCTTGAGGCAGCCCTGGAAGGTGCTGAGGTCAGAGGAGGGATTGCTGTCGTCGTTGATGGGCTCATCGACGGAGAAAGGCGGGTTCTTGGGTGTGGTCATGGCGTCGGCTTCCGTGGCTGTACTTAACAGCGCCACCGCGCGGAAGCGGGTGGCGGACGGTGCGTGGCTGCAAACCGGGGTAACTAGGCATAGCCGGTGGGTTCAAGAACCCCCACGCACCGCCCGCCATACAGGCCGACGGATTGCCCGCCGGTACCGGTTTCCGGGCGGTACCGGCGGGCAAGCGCAAACTACCTAACTACCTCGGGTTTGCAGACCCGGCCACTCGTTGTCAGTGGCACGCCATGGTGTTTACGCCTGCTCGTTCGATGCAATGAGAAAAATCCGAAGATTTTGCGGGCATCGGAAAGGCAGGCGCGAGTGTCGCATGCTTCATCCCGGACGCACGCGACAGTGAATGACGCCATCGGGCTTTAGTTAGGCCGTTCGCGATACGGGATGACGCAAGTTGCGCGGCAAGCGCAGGCGCTTGTGACGCTTCCCGCTTACTAGTTCTTGTATGAATCGGCCTTGCCGAACGCGTCGATGGCGTGAGGTGTGCCTTGAAGTGACGTAAGAGGTGTTAGTGGCGAGCCAGATGCGACAGATGATGGGCAGGCATTGCGCTTGGCCGCTGCGCTCGCCGGGCACGGCCCGGCGCTACCTTGCGTGGCCCGGCGTTATCTCGCCTGGTCGTACTCGGCCTGGGCGCGTTCCATCTCCGGCCCGTAGTGCAAGGCCCAGTCGTACAGCGCTGTAAAGGGCTGCTGCAGCGAACGCCCCAATGCGGTGATGGTGTATTCCACGCCCACGGGCGTGGTGGGCAGCACATGCCGTTGAATCAAGCCGTTGCGCTCCAGCCGCTTCAACGCATCGGCCAGGGCTTTGTGGGTGATGCCATCCAGCCGGCGCATGATCTCGTTGAATCGTGACGGGCGCGAACACAGCACGGTGAGGATGAGGATCGACCACTTGCTGGCGATCTGTTCGAGGATCGGGCGCGAACGGTGCACGTCGATCAGCGCGTCTTCGGCAACGCAGTCGGTACGGGTATGCGGGTGGGCAGGGCGGGGCATCGGTTTACTCCACGATATCTACGCTAGCTTAAGTGCGTATTTTGCCGTAAGTATAAGCTGTATATCATCGGCCGTACTTACCCAAGTGAGGTCGTGATGAGCAGATTGCAGGACAAGGTGGCCCTGGTTACCGGTGGCGGCTCTGGCATTGGAGGCGCGATCGCGCAGCGCTTCGCCGCCGAGGGGGCAACGGTGTACGCCACCAGCCGCTCGGGCGCGGAAGCCACGCCGCAGTCTCCCGCGGAAACGGGAACCGGGCGCATCCATCCGCTGCGCGCTGATGCGGGTACGTCGGCCGGGCTTGCACAGGTGTTCGATCGCATCCGTGCGGATGCAGGGCGCATCGATGTGCTGGTCATCAATGCAGGCATATCGGAGTTCGCGGTGCTGGGCGAGGTCAGCGAGGACCTGTTCGACCGCACGTTCGCGCTCAATGTGCGCGCGGCACTGTTTGCAGCGCAGGGCGCACTCGATCTGATTCCGGCCGGCGGCAGTATCGTGCTGATCGGTTCCATTGCCGGTGCGATCGGCACAAAAGGCTACGGCGTGTATGGCGCAAGCAAAGCGGCACTGCGCGCGTTTGCGCGCACCTGGGCCAATGAGCTGGCGCCGAAAGGCATCCGCGTGAATGTAATCAGCCCCGGGCCGGTGGACACCGCGATGTTCGATGCGGTGAGCGATGAGGTGCGCAAGGCGATCACCGCTCTGGTGCCGATGGGGCGGTTGGGCAGGGCCGAGGAAGTGGCCGCAGCCGCGCTGTTCCTGGCCAGCCGCGAGAGCAGCTTCACCACCGGCGCGGAGCTGGCAGTGGATGGTGGGATGGCGCAGGTATAAGCCCGCGCGATGCCTGGCTGGGCTAGGGCCCGTAGAGTTTGTCCGGGTCTATCCCGGCCAGGGCCAGCACGCGGTCGCGGCGCACCTGCTGCACCCACGCGGCAAACAACTGGGCGTTGGTGAACGCGCCGGTGGTACTGCACGCAGGGCAGGTCAGCTCGATACCCGATTCAACCTGTCGAAGGCCCCCTGGCTCGGAATAGCGCGCCTCATCTGCGCAGTGCAGGCATTTGCAATGCAGGGCCTCTACGCGATCAATCGTTCCATTGAGTCGCAGCAAGGGACGGATCCTGAGGATCCGGAACGCGGAAGGGGACGTCATGTGTCGTGCCGGTGAGGGGCTAGACACGGGGGCGAAGAATTCGCACCGCAGAGGAGCCAGATGTGATCACCATACAGCATGAATCGTTAAGCATGCTCACCCCACCTTCTCATGGCGGCCAATGGTGGGGAAACGGGGCTGCGCCTTCCGCTGAACCGGTGTGCGGCAGGGTGCCGTGGAAATGTCGCTGAGCTGGCGGCCATTCCACTGCCGGCATCACGCATGCGTGGACCTGGTCGGACTGCTCCGTTCGCGTGAGGCGTTTCTCCACGTGTGCGCGGCCATGGCGCCGGGGCCGTTGCTGTTGACCTCAGCACTGAGGGTGGCGTTGCCGCCGGCTCTGCTGCTGTAGCAGCCATTGAAGCCGCATCCAGAACAGATCGTTTGTTAAACAACTGATTAAAGTTGCGGCGAGACCCGCCGTTACTGCGTCTGTCCACCAAGCCGGGGACGCTGCAGGCGATTGGCACGTGAACCATTTCCGAAATCTCAAGGTCGGTGCCAAGCTTTCGCTTGGCTTCGGCGTCCTACTGGTCCTGATCCTGTGCTCCTCGGGGATGGCGATCTACCAGTCCACGCAGATTGGACGACAGATGTCGGTCATGCAGAGCAACGGGCAGAAAATGTCGTTGCTTTATGCATTGCGGTTGGCCAATAGCACCAACCAGCTCAATATCCGCGACCTGCTGTTGACCAGCGGAGACGAGTTTGCCGCTGCCAGGTCGAATATCGATACGGCGCGCAAGGTCTATCAGTCCAAGTGGGCTGAGCTGGATGCCATTCCACACAATGAGGAAGGTACGCAGGCCAAGCAGGCGATCAAGGCGACCCAGGATGCCGCGCGTGCGGTGAACGATCAGGTGATCACGTTGGCGGCTGCCGGTGATCGTGCCGCCGCTGCTACCCTGCTGTACGGCGAAGGCGAGCCCTTGCTGGTCGCCCGTGCCAAGGCGATTGCTGATGCGGTAGCGCTGCAGGAGCGTCGTAATGCTGAAAGTTCGGCGCAGGTGCAGGCGGCGGTGACCCATTCGCGGCGTGCGTTGACGATCTTCATGCTGGTTGCTCTGGTATCGGGGGCGCTGCTGGCCTGGCTGATCACGCGCAGCCTGGTGACGCCCATCCGCAAGGCCATGGCCGTTGCAAGCGCCATTTCGGGAGGGCGCTTTGATGAGCCGATCGGGCCGACGGGCCGCGATGAAACCGGTGCGTTGCTCAGGAGCATGGATGACATGGCTTCGCGCCTGCGCAGCTATGCCGCTGCTCAGCAGGATATGGCGCGGCGCCATGACCAGGGCGATCTGGACCACCGCATCGATGTTTCGCAGATGCCGGGCGACTTCGGCCGGATGGCAGCCGGTACCAATGCGCTGGTCAGCAGCAGCAATGCCGTGACCGAGCAGATCATCGAGGTGGTCAGCCGCTATGCGGTGGGTGATCTGGCACGCGACATGGAGCAGCTGCCGGGCCAGAAGGCACGATTTACCCACGCGGTGGCGCAGACCAAGCAGAACCTGGCGGCGATCAACAGTGAGATCCACGGTCTGGCGTCGGCGGCAGCGCAGGGTGACTTTACCCGGCGCGGAGATGAGGCCGCTTTCGATTTTGAATTCAAGGTGATGATCCAGCGCCTGAACAGCATGATGCAGACCAGCGACGACAATCTTCGCCAGCTGTCGCAGCTGCTGCAGAAGATCGCGGCCGGCGATCTGACCCACCGGATGGAAGGGCAGTTCGAGGGCGTTTTCGCAACGATGCGCGATGACGCCAACGCAACCGTAGGCCAGCTGACGACCATCATCGGCAGCATCCAGACGGCAGCGGCCAGCATCAACACGGCGGCATCGGAAATCGCCAGCGGCAACAACGATCTGTCCCGCCGTACCGAGCAGCAGGCGGCCAATCTGGAGGAAACCGCAGCCTCGATGGAAGAACTGACTTCCACGGTAAGGCAGAATGCCGAGCATGCCGGCAAGGCGAATTCGCTGTCGATCACGGCCGCTGGCGTGGCCTCCGATGGTGGCGATGTGGTGCGCCAGGTCGTAGCCACCATGGCCGACATCGAGTCCTCGTCCAAGCGTATTGCCGACATCATCACTGTCATCGATGGTATTGCGTTCCAGACCAATATCCTGGCGCTGAACGCCGCGGTCGAGGCGGCGCGTGCGGGTGAGCAGGGCAGGGGCTTTGCGGTGGTGGCCAGCGAGGTGCGCAGTCTTGCGCAGCGCGCTGCAGCCGCGGCCAAGGAAATCAAAGAGCTGATCGAGGCCTCCGTGTCCAAGGTCGAAACCGGCGCCGGACTCGTCGCCAAGGCAGGCGTGACCATGGAGGAGATCGTGTCCTCCGTGCGCAGCGTCACCCATATCATGGCCGAGATTTCTTCCGCCTCGGCCGAACAGTCGGCGGGCATTGAACAGGTCAGCCAGACGGTGGTGCAGCTGGACGAAACCACCCAGCAGAATGCCGCACTGGTGGAGGAAGCCACCGCCGCGGCGCGTGCCATGGAAGACCAGGCGGAAACCCTGTCCCAGGCCGTGTCGCGGTTCCGCATTGCAGGGGCGGGTAGCGGTGGCGTGGCACCGGCGGATGTGCGTGCCGGGCGTGCTGCCGCGCCACGCCAGACCGCCGCAGTGGTCGCCTTCAAGAACCCGCGAGCCGACCGCCAACCCAGCCTCATGCCGCCGCCTGTCGAGGCCGGCTGGAGCGAGTTCTGACGCACTGAAACGGCGCATTGTCCACACGCCTGGCTGTATCCTGTGAGTGCGGGAGACCCTCTCCTGCGCAATCTGTCCGGATCTACCAGAGATGAGACGAAGTGCCCCTAACAGCGAGCGTGCAGATACCGTGGAGACACGGGAAAAGCTGTTGCGCTCGGCGATTCGGGTGTTTGCACGACACGGCTTTGAGGCGACCGGCATCCGCGTGATCAGCGCCGATGCCGGCGTCAACGTGGCGCTGGTCGGGTATCACTTCGGCAGCAAGGAAGGCATCTACCGGGAGGTGGTAATGCAGGCATGCGCGCGCGTGCAGGAGCGGCTGCGCGAAGCGATGGCGGCTGCGCAGCACGCGATGGTGACCGTGGAGGGCACTGAGGCCGCTGAAGCGGCCTGCCGTCTGCTGGACCCGTTGATTGAGATGGTGCTTGAATCTGGCACCAGCGATCTGGCCCGCATCATGCTGCATGAGCAGCTGGATCCCGGCCCAGGCTTTGACACCTTTCATCAGTCACTGACCGTGCCGTTCGTCGCGTTGCTGGGTGGGCTGATTGCGCGTGCGCGGCGTGAGCCGCCCGGTGATGACCAGCGGATGTCTGCCCTGGCAATCATGGGGATGCTGCTCATCTTCAAATCCGCACAGGCCAGCAGTGAGCTGATGTTTGGCCGCGACGGCTGGACCGAGGCGCGTCGCCAGGTCCTGCGTACGACACTCTTCAACGCCATCGGTGCAGTGGCCTGAAGGGCCTTGCCCACGGTGCGTTGGCGCGCTGCGGCGGCGCGGCTATGATCGGGCGCACACAGGAACACAGCCGGGCATCCGCGTGAACGAGTCAAACAGTCTGAGGGTGGCGGTGCTGGAAGACGAGCCCGCCCTGCGTGAGCGCATCATCCTGCCGGGGCTGGCCCGCTACGGCTTTCACGTCACAGGCTATGCAAGCATCGGCGCGTTTCGCGATGCCTTGGACAGAGTGCCGTTTGACCTGCTGGTCCTGGATGTCAGCCTGCCCGATGGCGACGGCTTCACCGTAGCCCGCGAGATGCGCGAGCAGCGTCCGGCGCTCGGCATCATCATGCTGACCAGCCGGGCCGAGGTGACCGACCGGATCCGTGGTCTGACCGAAGGTGCCGATGTCTATTTTTCCAAGCCGATCGAGATGGATCTGCTGGCAGCCGCGCTGCACAGCCTGGCCCGGCGGATCGCAACCACTGCATCCGGTAAACGCTTACTTACTGGTACCTGGCGCTTGAGCGATGACGGCTGGGGTCTGCTGGCGCCAGACGGCACGTCTGCGGCGCTGACCCGCAGCGAGCGGGCGCTGTGCGCGGTGCTGTTCGAGCGGCCTGGCGAGCTGGTCGCGCGCGACAGCCTGATCGAGGCCGTTGCGGGCGATGCCGATGATTTCGATGCGCATCGCCTGGATGCGATGGTGTACCGGCTGCGCAGCAAGGTGCGCAAGCGGTGTGGTGCCGATCTGCCCCTTACGGTGGTTCATGGCCGGGGCTACATTCTGGATCCGGCCGGACGCGTGGCAGGCTGATCGTAAAGGTACTGCCGGCGCCCAGCGCGCTCTGCAGGCGGATGCTGCCGCCGGCAGTGGTTACCAGTTCGTGGACCACGGCCAGGCCTAGGCCGGTTCCAGAATCGGCCGGTTTGGTGCTGAAGAATGGCTCGAATACTTTGGCCGCCACGTCGCTGCGCATGCCGCAGCCGTTGTCACGCAGCTGGATCTGCACCGTGCTGTCCGCGTGCTGGATGTTGATATCGAAGCGTCCCTGTTCGGCCAGCGCGTCGCGGGCGTTGGAGGCGATGTTCAGCAGCATCAGTTCGAACTGGCTGCGATCCATCCGCACCCATGCCGATTCAATCGCGCTGTCTAGGCTCAGCACGATGCGGGTGCCCAGTAGCTGGCGCAGCATGGGGGCCAGCTCGCGCACCGCCTGGACGGCATCGAAGACGACCGGCTGATCACCGTCGCGGCGATTGAAACGCAGCAGCCTGCGGCTGACCGACATGCCGCGCCGCGCCGCCTCCTCCACGTCGGACAGGTAGCCCTCCAGCAATGACAACCGTTCGGCCGTGCTCTCGCCAGCATCTTCGTGACGCTGGTTCGCAAAGCCGATGACCACGGCAAAAATGTTGTTGAAGTCGTGTGCCATGCCACTGGCCATCTGCTCGGTGATTTCACGCTTCTGCGCATGGATCAGCTGTGCATGTGTGCGCTCACGCTCGCGCATTTCAGCAAGCAGCTGACGACCGCGCTCGTTGGATTCACGCAGGCTCTCGCGCAGTGCTTCGGTGGTCCGGTCGATCAACACGGCGACCAGGAAGTAGGTGAACAGCAGCGGCGGCAGGTTGTAGAACGCGCGTCCGGGGGCGTCGGCGAACAGGCCTGCCGCATCGCGGGCGGCGCCGAGCACGGCACTGGCCATCAGCACGGCCAGTGAGATCCATAGCGCTCGGCGGCCCAGCACCAGTCCACTGAGCACCAGGACCAGCATCTGGCCGAGCTGGTCGGGGATCTGCCGCTGCAGCCCGTTGGTGCCCAGATTGACGGCTGAGATGATCAGCATCGCGCCGATCAGCAGCTTCACTGCCAGTGCCAGGGCACCTCGCCGTACCAGCCACAGGCCCAGCCACGCGATGCCGCCGAGCGACAGGCTCATCCCGAGGGAGGCCAGCGTTGCCCAAGGCGTCGTGCGGGAGAAGAGTTCGCTCCAGGTGACCGCCACTGCAAAGGCGATCGTGGCCGGGATGGTGGTACCCAGAAACAGCAGCAGGCCCTGCATGACCCGCGCGTTGCGGCGGTCCACGGGGTCGTCGATGGGGGCCCGGTCCAGCCAGCGCAGGAATGAGCGGAACATTGAGGCCGGTGTGAAGAAATGGTGAGAACCCCATCATAGGACTGTCAGAAGTTGCAGTCGACATGCTCTGCCGGTCGACCTACGTTCAGGTTGTCGACAGCGCCCATCTCCATCGGAAGGTAAGGGCGATGCCGTAGACCCGCTTGGCGCGAACCTGCCCCGGCAGGAAACGACCTGGCCTGAACTCCGATCGAGGACCCGCAATGAACCGCATTTATCGAATTGTCTGGAGCGCCGCCCTTGGGCGCCAGGTTGTTACTTCCGAACTCGCCTGCAGCCGGACCCGGTCCGGGCAGCGCGCACGGGGGACGGTCTGGTTGGCCGCTGGCGCACTGCTGCTGTCCTGCCCGGCGATGGCCGAGGAGATCGAGACCGCCATCGGCATCGGCGCCTTTGTTGCACCGGCGCAATCGGTGATGGCGGCTGACCCGGTTTCCTACTTTGCCGCCACCGGCAGCGAAGACAGTGACGCGGGTGCCTACGCCGACGGCAGCAATGCGCTGGCCGCAGGCGAGGCCAGCGCCGCCGTCGGCGAGGGCACCACCGCGCTCGGTGCCGGCAGCGTGGCCTATGCCAACCGTGCCACCGCGGTTGGCAGTGAGGCGCTGGCCATCGGTGATTCAAGCACGGCAGTGGGTGGCATTCTGGATGTGAACTACCAGTTGCAGAATTCCAATGGCGTGGTGCTGTTCCAGCAGACCAGTGCCGCGGGCCTGGCGTCCACTGCATTGGGTGCTGGTGCCCAGGCCGAGGGTGATTTTGCAACCGTCAGCGGCGCCGGTGCATTGGGCAGCGGCAAGTCGAGCGTGGCCATCGGTGGTATCGCCGATGACCTCGAAGACCAGATCGGTGAGGGCTTCGCCGGGCAGATGTTGCAAGGTACGCAGGCGACCGGCCGGCTGGCTGTCGCCGTGGGCGGCGGCGCACAGGCCAATGCCTATGCGGCGATTTCGATGGGCGGGCTGGCCAGCGCCACTGGCATCCGATCCACTGCCATCGGGTACCGCGCGGTCGCCAGCGAATACGATGCCATGGCCGTGGGTGATCGCGCCCAGGCGCTGGGTGAGTTCTCCAATGCCTTCGGCTCCGGTGCACTGGCCCTTTATGACCTGACGGTGGCCGTGGGCAGCAATGCCCGTGCCGGCGCACTGAACACCACGGCGCTGGGCGCGAACGCGCTGGCGCTGGTTGAAGGTGCCACTGCAGTGGGCTACGGCTCGTGGGCAGCGGGCAAGGGCAGCGTCGTGGTGGGCGACGGCATGACCTGGAACGGCGATTTCTGGGGCGACACGCCGAGGCTGTTCATCAACAGCGTGGCCATCGGCACCGGCACCGATGTATGGGGTAGCGAATCGGTGGCGATCGGCAGCGGTGCCAAGGTGGGCGACAGCACGTACCGGGACGGCGGCACCCACCCGGTGGACTACGCGGTTGCGCTCGGTGCCGGTTCGTATGCAGACCGGGACAACACCGTTTCCGTCGGACGCGCGGGTTACGAGCGCCAGATCGTCAACGTGGCCGCCGGCACCGCCGCCACCGACGCGGTGAACAAGTCGCAGCTGGACGCACTGGCCGGTTCCTTCGGTGATGTGTCGGGAAACTTCGCGGCCTTCGATCTGAAGATCGGCCAGCTGACCATGCGCCTGGATGTGATCGAGGCCAGCCTGGCCAGTGGCGGCGGCGAGGACGGGCAGGTCGCGGTCGGTGGCGATGCGGCGGCCGTCATCGGCGAGGGTACCAATGCGGTGGCGGTCGGCAACGGCGCGGCTGCCAATGGCGAAAACGGCGTGGCACTGGGCGGCGATGCCTATGCACATGGGCCCAACGATACCGCCGTAGGTGGCAATGCCCGGGTTGCTGCTGATGGCAGCACCGCTGTGGGCGCCAATAGCCGTATCAGTGCCCAGGCGACCAATGCCGTGGCCATTGGCGAGTCCGCTTCGGTCAGCGCGGCGTCCGGCACTGCCGTCGGGCAGGGCGCCAGCGTGACGGCGAGCAATGCCGTTGCGTTGGGCCAGGGTTCGGTGGCCGATCGTGCGGACACCGTCTCTGTGGGGGCCACCGGATCCGAGCGCCAGATCACCCACGTTGCTGCAGGCACCCAGGCAACCGACGCGGCGAACGTGGGCCAGGTCAATACGGCGGTCAGTACGGCACGCGCCTACACCGATGCGCGATTCACCGCATTGAATGATTCCTTCGATACCTATCGCAACGATGTCGACCGCCGCCTCAATGCGGCCGATCGCCGCATGGACCGTCAGGGTGCAATGAGTGCAGCGATGTTGAACATGGCCACCAACGCGGCGGGCGGCCGCAGCGAGCGCGGCCGCATCGCGGTAGGTGCAGGCTTCCAGAGTGGCGAGCAGGCGTTGTCGGTCGGTTATGCACGCAAGATCGGCGAGCGCGGGTCCTTCAGCCTGGGCGGCGCCTTCAGTGGTGGCGAATCGTCGGCCGGCGTCGGCTTCGGTATTGATCTGTAAGCGTCCGCCGTGCGGCGCAATCCATTTCTGCAATCCCATTGAGAGAGAACCCTTCCATGTCCGTCAAGACAACGCTTGCAGCCGCCATTGTCGCTGCGCTCATCACAACCACCGGTGGCGCCGCGGCCGCCTCCCGCCTGGATACCACCAAGGTGGTCAAGCGCGGGGTCACCGCCCCGCCCGTAGCGGGCCTGCAGACCAGCGGCCAGCGCTTCATCGTCAAGACCACCGGCACCGCTGCACAGTCGCGGACCCTGCTTGGCCAGTCGCTGGTCAGTTCAGCACGGCGTTCGGGCATCTCCACTGCGGTGGCAGCCACGGCGCGTACCGCGGCTCGCCCGGCCGCCACCGCCGCGATCCTGCGTACGATGGCGGTGCCGGGGTGGTACGTGGTGAAGGCATCGCGGCCGCTGAGCGCGGCCGAGACCGCCGATTTCGTGCGTGAGCTCGCTGCCGAGCCCGGCGTCACCTCGGTGCAGGTCGACCGGCTCTACCAGGCGCTGGATACCGGCAAAGGCCTGGTCCAGCCCAAGCTGGTGCCAAACGACCCGCAGTACGGGCAGCTGCAGTGGAACTTCCACAACCAGACCGGTGGCGTGCGCGCCGAGCAGGCATGGGATCTGTCAACAGGTGCGGGCGTGGTGGTGGCGGTGATCGATACCGGTGTCGTGCAGAACACCCCGGATCTGAAGGACAACGTGCTGCCTGGCTACGACATGATCTCGGACAAGCTGGTCTCGCGCCGCGACAGCGATGGGCGCATGGCCGGTGGCTGGGACCAGGGCGACTGGATGGAAGCGAACTACTGCACGGCGCTGGGTGCGCCGCCGCATGCGGCGCGGGCAAGCTCGTGGCACGGCACCCACGTGTCGGGCACCATTGCACAGCAGACCAACAACGCGATCGGCCTTGCCGGCCTGGCGCACAATGCGAAGATCCTGCCGGTGCGCGTGCTCGGGTCCTGCGGTGGCTACGGCAGCGATATCGCCGACGGCATGCTGTGGGCGGTGGGGGCCACCGTGGCGGGCCTGCCGGTCAATGCCAACCCGGCCGAGGTGCTGAACATGAGCCTGGGCAGCAGCGGCCCGGATGCATGCCCGCAGATCTACCAGGACGCGATCAACGAGGTGAACCGTCGTGGCGCCATGGTGGTGGTGGCGGCTGGCAATTCGAACGCCGATGCGGGCACCTACACCATGTCCTCGTGCTCGGACGTGATCAGTGTCGGCGCGACACGCGTCACCGGTGGCAAGGCCAGCTATTCCAGCTGGGGCAGCCGTGTGGACCTGTCCGCGCCCGGTGGTGGCGGTGACGTCGATGGCGACCCCAACGGTTACATCTTCCAGGTCGTCAACAGCAGCGCGGACCGGCCGGGCGCGGACTTCTCCATCGGCGGCTATACCGGTACGTCGATGGCGTCCCCGCATGTGGCGGCGGCTGCGGCGCTGGTGCAGAGCGTGGCTGCCACGCCGTTGCGCTGGGACCAGATGCGCGATCTGCTCAAAGCCACCGCGCGGCCGTTCCCGGTCAGCATCCCCAGCAGCACCCCGATGGGCGCGGGCATCCTGGACGCCAATGCGTTGGTCACCGCGGCAACTGCCGAACCCTGCGACCCGGCCGTGGAGACCTGCACGCCGCCGGATGTCGAGCTGAGCAATGGTGCCGAGCTGCGCGGCCTGGCCAGCACCGCCGGCGCACGCACCTATAGTTTCAAGGCCGTGGCGGGCAAGCCGCTGACGATCATGACGCTGGGTGGGACGGGCGATGTCTCGCTGTACGTCGCCGCCGGACGGGTCCCCAGTGCATCGGATTTCGATGCCAGATCGACCCGCCCGACGAACTCGGAGTCTGTGCGGATCGCCGCGCCAGCTGCGGTCAGCTATGTGATCCGTCTGACCGGCAGCTTCTCCGGCCTGACCCTGGTGGCGCGACAGTAAGCCTGGGGAAGGGCGGTTGGCCCCGGCCACCGCCCTGTCCGGGCAAGCGGAAATCTGCACAGACATGAGTAACTTCGACTGGTTGCGCGATGCATGCCTGTGGGTCGATGGACGCCATGGGAGGCAGGAAAAGATCGTGCCGCTGGCCTATTTCCTGGGCCGTAGCGGGGTGAAGGATGAGGACTGGCAACTGGACCTGCTGGCGTGGCGCTGCGGCGAGCTGGCCGAGTCGCACTGCTGGTATGACGTGTCGTGCCAAGGTGATCACGTGGTTCTGGTGCGAAACCGATGAGCGTGGCGCTGCGTCCGGGAATCATCTGGTCTCATCGCAGGCAGCTTTGCCAACCTTTTCCCAACGGGCACTGGCGTGATGAGAAGTGCGCGGGTGTCGCACCGTCAACGGCCACAGGAAGTATTCCCGATGTCAGGCAACGCGGCGCGCGAGCACTTCGGGGCGCCTGGTTTCCAGGGTGCGGCACGGCGCGAGAAGGCTGCCTCGATCCTGACGCTGGCGGGCGTGGCCTGCATCGGCCTCGGTCTGTTCTGGACAGCCTGCTACCTCTACCTCAACCGTGCCGAGCTGGCGGTGGTCTTTGTCGCGCTCATCGGGGTAGGCGTCCTGGCACTGCTGCGCAGCCGTCGCACGGATGGGGCGTCGCTGCTGATAGTGGCACACGGGGTGTTTCTGGCCGTGTGCGCCGTGGCACTGATCGAACCGCCCGTTGGCAAGGTGCCGCGCTCGGTGCATCTGTTCCTTCTGCCGCTGGCGGCGGGCGCTGCGTTCACCTTTGAAGCCCGCGAACGCTACGGTTCGTTGATCTTTCCCTTGCTCTGCCTGCTGGTGTTTGCGGCCTTCACCGTGGGCGTGCTCGATTCGCTCGCCCCGCATGTTCCGCCCCCGCTGGAGGTGCGTGGCTGGGGGGCGTGGGCCAATACCCTGCTGGCGATGTCCCTGCTGGCGGCCATCTTCACCATCTACCGGCGTGACATCGGCAGGCAACGGCGCCTGGAACGCGAGCTGGCGCGCGCGATAGGCAATGGCGAGATCACCGTCCTCTACCAGCCCCAGGTCCGCGGCCAGGGTGAGCTGGTGGGCGTGGAGGCGCTGGCGCGCTGGCATCATGCTTCGGGAAAAACGCTTTCGCCGGTTGCCTTCATCCCGTTGGCAGAGGAAAGCGGGCTTATCCGTGACGTTGGGTTCGAGGTGCTGCGGCAGGCCTGCGAACTGCTGCAGCGCTGGTCTGGCGTGCCGGCCACGCAGGAGTTGCGCGTCGCAGTGAACATCAGCCCAGTGCAGTTGCAGGATGCTGGCTTTGTCGACGCGGCGGCAGTGATCATCCAGCGCTCGGGCATTCGCGCGGCCCTGCTGGAACTGGAGCTGACAGAGTCTGCGCTCTCCCATGACTCCCACACGATCATCGCTCGCATGGAATCGCTTGAAGCGCTGGGTGTGACCTGGGCGCTGGATGACTTCGGAACGGGCTATTCCTCCCTGTCCACACTGCGGACATTGCCGATCCGCAAGTTGAAGATCGACCGGCAGTTTGTCGAAGCTGCCGTACACCAGGAAAGCGCGCGGCAGCTGTTGGGAAAAATCATCGAGATTTCCCAGGTGATGGAAATGACCGCACTGGTGGAGGGGGTGGAGACGCCAGCGCAGCACGAGCTGTTGCTTGGACTGGGCTGCGAGCTGTTCCAGGGATATCTGTTCGGGCACCCGATGCCAGCGGAGGCGCTGCCGGGATGGTTGGCTCAGCACGGGACCAACGAAATGGCAGCGAAGCGCTAACAATCGCCTAACAACCGGCTAATCAAGCCTTAATCGGGCGCCATCACGATCCTGTCCCATGGACACGATCCCACTGCCGATCCCCTTGGCCCCGCATCCGGGCAGGTTTGCCGAAGCGGCCCTCATCACCGCCGACCACCCCCAGCGCGGCGAGGTGGAGGCTTTCATTGCCACCACCTACCGCCAGCGCTTCGGCGCCGACGTGCGCAGTTTCATGCCGCAGCTGCTGGCCTACCGTGACACACACGGGGAGCTGGTGGCTGCGGTAGGCCTGCGCAATGCGGCCAGCGGTGATCTGTTCGTGGAGCACTATCTGGATGCACCGGTGGAAGAGGTCCTCGGGCAGCGACTGCACAGCGCCCCGCGCCGCGAGCAGATTGCCGAGGTGGGCCATTTTGCTGCTTCAACCCCCGGGGTGGCACGCGAACTGATCGTGCAACTGGCCTGGGTGCTGAATGCTGCACACGTGGACTGGGTGATGTTCGTGGCCACGCAGCAGCTGCGCAATGCCTTCGTGCGCCTGCATCTGGCGCCCATTGATCTGGTGGCCGCGCGCGCCGAGCGCATGGGCAGCGGCGCGGCAGACTGGGGGCGCTACTACGAGACGCAGCCGCGGCTGATGTGCGGCAACATCCGCGAAGGCATTGCCTTTCTTGGTGGCCAGGCCTGTGCGGTAGCAACGGCCGATGCCGCCTGCGCAGCAGGAGCATCGGCATGAGCGCGGCTGCGCAGGAGTTTCTGCGCCTGCTGCAGGCGCACCGGCAACCGGTGCTTGCCAGCCAGGAGACGCTGGCTGCCTCGACACTGCAATCGCGCGTCCTGGAGCTTGCGCAGTGGCTGCAACGGTCCGGGGTGGGCTGTGTGGCCAGCCGGCTGGACAACGGGCCGGACTGGATGGTGCTGGACCTTGCCCTGCGCATCACCGGCGTTGCCCACGTGCCGCTGCCGACCTTCTTTTCGCAGGAGCAGGTGCAGCATGCCCTGCAGACCAGCGCGGCGCAGCTGCTGGTGACCGCCGGCAATGCGTTGCCGGAGCACGACGAAGCCGAGGCGGGCGCCTTGCCTGGCCTGCGTGCACATGCGGCGTGGCTGCGTGTCCCGGCCAGCGCGGCGCTGCCGACGGGCACGGCGTGCGTCACCTACACCTCCGGCAGCACGGGCCACCCGCGCGGCGTATGTCTTTCGGCGGAAACCCTGCTGACGGTGGCCGGCTCACTGGCCGATGCCGCCGCAGAGATCGCGCCGAAGCGGCATCTGTGCCTGATGCCGTTGTCCACGCTGCTGGAAAATGTGGCTGGCCTGTATGCGGCGGTGTTGTCGGGGGCGGAGATCGCGCTGCCGTCGCTTCAGGAAATCGGCTACACCGGCGCTGCCGGGTTGGACGTGCCGACCTTGCTGCGCTGCCTGCACCGCTACCAGCCCGAGAGCATCATCCTGGTGCCGCAGCTGCTGCTGGCGCTGGTGATGGCCGCTGAGCGGGGGGCCGCGCTGCCTGCGTCGCTGCGATACCTCGCCGTTGGCGGTGGCCGTGTCGCGCCGCAGCTGCTGGCGCGGGCGCGGCGGCTCAACCTGCCGGTTTTCGAGGGCTATGGCCTGACCGAATGCGGTTCGGTCGTGTGCCTCAACCGCCCCGGGGCACAGCGCGATGGCTCCGTTGGCCAGCCTCTGCCGCACGCACAGGTGCAGATTGTGGACGGCGAGATCGTTGTGGCCGGTTTGCGGGCACTCGGTTACCTGGGCGGCGAACCGCTGCCCCCTGGCCCCATCCACACGGGCGATCTGGGCCACATCGATGCGGACGGCTACGTACACGTCACCGGCCGCCGCAAGAACGTGTTCATTACCGCCTTCGGCCGCAATGTCTCGCCCGAGTGGGTGGAAAGCGAGCTGCTTTCGCATCCGGCCATCGCACAGGCGCTGGTATGGGGGGAGGCCCGGGCGGACAACGTGGCGGTGCTGGTGCCGCGGTTCCCGCAGCAGGGCACCCAAGCGCTGGAAGCGGCCCTGGCCGCCATCAACGCGGGGCTGCCCGACTACGCGCGGATTGCCCGCTACGTGCTGGCAACGCCCTTCACCGCGCAGTCGGGCCTGCTGACCGCCAACGGCAGGCCGCGCCGCGAGGCCATCCTCGCCCACTACCAGACCGGGATCGATGCCGCCTACGGCCAACCCGCTTTCAGTTCCACTGGAGACCACGCATGACCTTCCACGACCTTCTTCTGGCCGAAACCACGCGCGAGCGGCAGACGCTGCTGCAGATTCCGATCATCGGCGATGCACTGGCCGGGCGGATCGATCGCAGTGATTACCTGGCGTTCCTGCAGCAGGCGTACCACCACTTGCGGCACACGGTGCCGCTGCTGATGGCCTGCGGCGCGCGCCTGCCGGCACGGCTGGAATGGCTGCGCGCGGCCATTGGCGAGTACATCGAAGAGGAGATGGGCCACCAGGAATGGGTGCTGGACGATATTGCCGGGGCGGGCGGCGACCGCGCCGCAGCGGCGGCGTCCGAGCCGGCGCTGGCCACCGAGCTGATGGTCAGCTATGCCTACGACACCATCCAGCGCGGCAACCCGGTCGGCTTCTTCGGCATGGTGCTGGTGCTGGAGGGCACCAGCGTGGCGCTGGCCACCCAGGCCGCCAACAGCCTGCAGGCCACGCTGGATCTGCCTCGCAATGCCTTCAGCTACCTGCTCTCGCATGGCGATCTTGATATCGAGCATGTGGGGTTCTTCAAGTCGTTGATGGACAGGCTGGACGACCCGGCCGACCAGGCGGCCGTCATCCACGCGGCACGTCGCTTCTACGTGCTGTATGGCGATATCTTCCGCACGCTGCGCGGTAGTGGCGCGCGACTGGCGGAGGCCGCGTGATGGAACTGCGCGGACGAACGGTGATATTGACCGGGGCAAGCGGTGGCATCGGTCGCCTGCTGTGCGCAGGGTTGGTGGGCGAGGGCGCAACGGTGGTGGCGGTAGGCCGCGATGGGCCGCGCCTGCAGGCGTTGGCCTCGACGCTGCCGCCAGGCAAGGTGGTGGCCGTGGCGGCCGATATCGGCACGGTCGAGGGCCGCAGCACGGTGCTCGCCCAGGCGGAGGCGCTGCAGACAGCGCCTTCCATGCTGGTGGTGGGCCATGCGAGCGCTGCCTTCGGACTGTTTGCAGGGCAATCGGCGCAGTCGCTTGAGCAGCTGATGCAGGCCAACCTGGTGGGATCGATGCTGCTGATCCATGCGCTGCTGCCGTTGCTGGAGCGCCAGCCGAAGGCCAGTGTGGCGGTGCTCGGCTCGACGTTCGGCAGCCTGGCGTTCCCCGGATTTGTCGCCTACAGCGCCAGCAAGTTCGGTCTGCGTGGCTTGGTGGAGGCGCTGGGCCGCGAGTATGCGGGCAGCACGGTCACGTTCCAGTACCTCTCGCCGCGTGCGACGCGCACGGATTTCAACAGTGCGGCCGTCGACGCCATGAACGCCGAACTGGGCGTGGCCCACGACCCGGCCGAGCGCGTGGCGGCAGCGCTGCTGGCGGCGCTGCGCTCGGGAAACCCGCGGCTGCAGCTGGGCTGGCCGGAGCGACTGTTTGCACGCTTGAACGGGCTGCTGCCGGAACTGGTGGATCGCAGCCTGCGCAGGCAGTTGCCGATTGTCAGGCGCCATGCCAGTAGCCCCTCCGCGGTCCCACACCCATCCACACATCACCCAGATCAGGACACTTCCCATGAAGCGCACGCAGGCTAAGACCATGTTCTATCTCATCCTCATCGCCGCCGTCGTGCTGGTCGGGGTGGCCGTGGCAGCAGAGCCGTCGGCAACGGTGGCGCAGGTGCGCGACCGCTGGGCACAGATCAATTACCAGACCCCCAAGGCCCAGCGCGAGGCCGCGTTTGCTGCCTTGTCAAAACAGGCCGCGCAGGCACGGCAGGCTGCGCCCAGGGATGCGGGTGCATTGATCTGGGAAGGCATCGTGCTGTCCAGCCTGGCGGGCGAGAAGGGCGGCATGGGCGCGCTCAGCCTGGTCAAGCAGGCGCGTGCCGATTTCGAGGCGGCGCTGAAGCTGGACCCGCAGGCACTGGATGGCGCGGCGTACACCAGTTTGGGCGCGCTGTACTACCAGGTGCCCGGTTGGCCACTGGGCTTTGGTGATGACGACCAGGCACGCCGGATGCTGAAGAAGGGCCTGGACATCGACCCCAACGGCATTGATGCGAACTACTTCTATGGCGACTTCCTTCGTGACCAGAAGGAGTGGGCGCTGGCGCAGGCGGCGCTGCAGAAGGCCGTGACGGCGCCGGCCCGGCCTGGGCGGGAGGTGGCCGACGCCGGTCGTCGCCACGAGGCCGAGGCCAAGTTGAAGGATGTCGTGGGCCATCTTGCAAAGTAGCACCGGCAACCGGACACTGCCGGCATGCGCATTCTCCTTGTAGAAGATGACCGGTCCCTGGGCGAGGGCATCCGGACAGCCCTGCGTCGCGGAGCCTTTGCGGTGGACTGGGTGGAGGATGGCGCGGCGGCTCTACTGGCGGCCAAGGATGGCGATTTCGACCTTGTCGTGCTGGACCTTGGGCTGCCGCGGGTGGATGGCATTGAAGTGATCCGCCGCCTGCGCGCGGCGGCCAACCCGGTGCCGATCCTGGTGCTGAGCGCCCGCGAGCGGGCCAGCGACCGTACCCTGGGATTGGATGTTGGGGCGGATGATTACCTGGGCAAACCGTTCGACACCGCCGAGCTGCTGGCGCGCGTGCGCGCCCTGGTCAGGCGCAGCAGCGGCAGGGCGCAACCCACGCTGGATGCGGGCAACCTGCATCTGGACCCGGCCACGCTGGAGGCACGCTGGAAGGGCCGGATGCTGGACCTGACCCGGCGGGAATTTTCATTGTTGCGGCTGCTGATGGAACAGAACGGGCGACCGATGGCACGGGAAACCATCCAGAAACACCTGTACGGCTGGGATGAAGACGTGGCCAGCAACGCGGTGGACGTGCACGTGCACCAGCTGCGGCGCAAGGTCGACCCCGGCATCGTCCGCACGGTGCGCGGCATCGGCTACGCACTGGGCCAGGCACCGGATGCTGACGCATGACCTCCATGCGCCGGACATTGCTGATCACGCTGCTGGGCACGTTGGCCGTGCTGATGGCCGTGGCTGGTTTCTTCAGCTATCGCGCCGGCCTGCAGGAAGCCGGGGAGATGTTCGATGCCCGGCTGGTGCAGTCGACACGGGTGCTGGTGGGGCTGGTGGATGAACCGCTCGGTGACCTCAGCGCGTTTCCTGGGGACCCGATCGTGCTGCGTGGTTGGCACGGGCGCGCCGAAGGCGTGGGCGAAGCGCTGGCGTTCACCGACGGCCACGCCTATGAAAGCAAGCTGGCTTTCCAGGTATGGGATCGGCAATCACGGCTGCTGCTGCGCTCGGACAGCGCCCCGGTCACGCCAATGGCTGCACTGGTGGCCGGCTACGCGAGCCCTGTGATTGATGGCGAGCAGTGGCGCACCTTCACGTTGCGCACTGGCGAGGGGCGCTGGTTCCAGTCGGGCGAGCGCTCGGACATTCGCGAGGAGCTGGCCGAGGATATTGCCGGTGGCACGTTATTGCCGCTGCTGCTGGCGCTGCCACTGATGGCGCTGGTGATCTGGTGGGGCGTGAGCCACGTGACACGGTCGCTGCAGCGGGTCTCGGACCAGATTGGCGAGCGAGATCCGGAGCGGATGTCGCCGCTGGAGCTGGGCAATGTGCCCCGCGAGGTGCACGGGCTGGTGCAGGCGGTAAATGGCCTGCTGCAGCGGCTGCACGCAGCGTTGGCGCGCGAGCGGCGCTTCGTGGCCGACGCTGCCCACGAACTGCGCACCCCCATCAGCGCGCTGAAGGTGCACGCAGACAACGCGCGCCTGGCCGCCGACGGGTCCGCCCGGTTCAAGGCGCAGGACCTGCTGCAGGATTCGGTGGTGCGCTTGGAGCGACTGGTGGCGCAGCTGCTGATGCTCAGCAGGACCGAGGCGACCGCACGGTCTCCTATCGCGCGGCTGAGTCTGGACGCGCTGGTGGCCACTGAAGTCGATGCCCTCCGCGCGCTGCTGGAACTGCATTCATTGCGACTGTCGCTCACCCTGTCGCCAGTGGAGGTGAGGGGAGACGAGGCCGGGCTGGGTGCGCTGGTGCGCAATCTGCTTGAGAATGCCATCCGCTACACACCGAGCGGTGGCGAAGTCCTGGTAGAAGTGGGCCAGGAGAATGGCGCCGCCTGGTTCAGCGTGGACGACAGTGGCCCGGGCATTGCCGAGGAAGAGCGCGACCGTGTATTCGATCGTTTCTACCGGATTCTTGGCAGTGGCGTAGAGGGCAGCGGCCTGGGCCTGGCCATTGTCCGTGGTGTTGCGGAGGCACACGGGGCGACGGTCACGCTGCAGCGCTCTGCACGGTTGGGCGGACTGCGGGTTGTGGTGGCCTGGCCGCCGCATGCGCCGGACGCAGCGGGGTGCCGGTAAAGCCAAGCTCATGCTTGGCTGCCGCAAGTGCTGCCGGCCATGGGCTGGAACTACTGAAGCGGGGGCGCGCTGGCGGTAAGCTGGCCCCACCCCTGACGGCGTTTCCGATCCCATGGACCTGATCCGACTGCTTCGCTCACTTGAGGAATTCCTTTACGAGCTGGTGGGCTGGCTGGTGTTCTACCCGCGTACGCTGTGGCGGGTACTGGTGCGGCCGGGGGAGGTGGCGCGCTACACGCGGCGCGAATTTGCCAAGGATCCGGAACACCGCTTTGCCGATGCCATCAGCCCGGTGCTGATGTTGATCCTGTCGGTGGTGCTGGCGCACGCGCTGGAGATGACCCTGCGTCAGGCACCGCTGTCGGTATCCGGGCCGCTGGGCAAGCTGCTTTTCTCCAGCGAGCAGGGCCTGCTGCTGACGCGCTCGGCGGTGTTCTGCATTTTTGCGCTGGGCGCGGCGCTGAGCACGTTGTGGCGGCAACGCTTGCCGATTGACCGCGACACCTTGCGTGAGCCGTTCTCCATCCAGGCGTTCCTGGCGTGCCCCTTCGTGTTGCTGCTTGCGGTGTCGCAGGCGGTGGGCGGGGAAGCGAAAGGGTGGGGCGCGGCGATCGGGTTCGTGGCGGTGGTCTGGTACCTGTGGGCGCGCGCGCGCACCTTCATGGCGTTGAATGACGTGGGCTATTTGCCTGCGGTGGGGTTCGTGCTGGCGTCGTTCCTGCTGACGTCCGCATTCGTCATCGCACTGGTGCTTGCCATCGCGCTGTAGGGACGAGCCTATGCTCGGCTGACTGAAGCCGGACGGGATGCATGCTGCAAGCCATGGGCTGGCACTACTGTGATCTTTCCGTCGCCGCGTCCGCCGGGCATGGCCCGGCGCTACCGTTCCGTCGCTGCGTCCGCCGGGCCATGTCCGGCGATGCGCTTACGCGGCAATCAACAACATCGGGTCTATCAGCGGTATTTCGCTGTTGTCGGCCATGGCAATGCTTTGGCTGCAGAACACATACCCCAGCGGATTGTCGGCCCGCAGCTGCTTGCGCGGCACGCTTTCGATGTCGCCCACTTCATCCACAGCCAAGCCGATTACGTCAGTGCCGGCGCGCACCAGCGTCATCGCCGGGCAGCTGTAGATAAATGGCGTCAGTCCGCTGAGGCGCCGCAGGTCGACTACGCGAAGGACCTGATCGCGAACGGTGAGGGTAGGGCGGCCTTCGCTGATCGGGCGGTCGAAGACTTCCGGACCGCGTATCTCGACGGTGGCCTGTACGTCCACGGCAAACCACTGCTCACCGGCCCGTACGGCCAGGTATTCAAAGAAGGTATGCGACGACGAAGCCGGTTGCCCGGCGGAAGGAGAAGACGGCGGCAAGAGAATTCCAGTGGAAGGGGCACTGCTGCGGCGGCGACATCATGCCGTTTAAGCGAGCTCAACGGTGTCAGCAAAACATGAATGCCCAAATTTCTGTTCAGCGAAGGCTGGGTTCAGGCCGGTGCGTACGGTACCGTCTGTAGCGCAGCCAGCGCGTTGCCACTGACCGGCCGGGAGAGCGCAAAGCCCTGGATCTCGTCGCAGCCGTACGCCTGCAGCAAGGCCACCTGCCCAGGGGTCTCGGCACCTTCGCCCACCGTGTTGTAACCCAGGCCTTGGGCCAGTCTGATGACTGCCTGCACCTTCAGTTGCGCGCGGGTATCCGTGGACAGGTCGTCGATCATCGACTTGTCCAGCTTGATGGTGTGGATGGGCAACTCGGTGAGGTAGCCGAAGTTGCTGTAGCCACTGCCGAAATCATCCACGGCCAAGCGCACTCCCGCGGCAGCCAGCTCTCTGAGTTGCTCGCCGGGCGGGGAATCTGCGCGGAGCCACTCGCCTTCGGTAATTTCGATCTCCACATCCTGGCACCGCAGGCCGTGCCTCTCGATATGTGCAAGCAGGGAGGTGGCCATGCCAGCACGTGCAACATCACGCGGTGACAGGTTGATGGACAGCACCATTGAAATCCCTTCCCGACGCCACTGGGCCACTTGCGTCAATGCACGGTCGAGTACCCAGTCGGTCACCACCTCCATCAGTGCAGTGCGTTCAAACACGGGAATGAATTCGGCTGGGCTCACTGCGCCCAGGTCGGGATGGTTCCAGCGCAGGAGTACCTCAGCGGCCACCGGCACCAGATCCCGCGCGCGATAGCGCGGCTGGTACACCAGATAGAACTCATCATTCAGAAGCCCGCGCTCTGCGTCGGTCGCCAGACGATAGCCGCGCTTCAATCCGGCATCCCGGCTGGCCGAATACCAGCAGAACGGTGCGCCGGTGCTGTGCGCGCAGTGAAGACCGATCAGCATGCGGCGGAGGACATCGTCGGCGCTGTGACGGTCCAGTTCGATCTCGCACAGGCCGGCATGGAACATCGGGGACATTGGTACGGCGGCAGCCAGCATGGGGCGGGTCAGCCGGCCCTGCAGCTCGTTCACCATCCGCTCGGCAGCCTCACCATCAGACTTTCTCAGCACAAATGCAAACCGGGTCACCCCCACGTGGTAGACCTCGGCGACGCCTTCCAGGGCGGACTTGATGCGCGCACCCGCGCGGCGGATGAGCGCTTCCAGCGGAGCCATGCCCAGCACCTGCCCAGCTTCATTTGCCCTTGGTAGATCCAGCACGTCTACCAATACGGCCACACACATGCGCTGTGGGGCGCGTGCCGACCAGGCGGCATAGTCGAGGCTGAACTGATGGCGGTTGGGCAGTCCGCTGACAGGGTCGCGGCGGCCCGTGAGGACCCGCAGCTCAAGCTCGTTCATCACCGCAATGGCCACTGTCTGAAGCTGCCTGCGGTCGTCTTCGGAAAACGTTCGGGTTGCAGGGTCCATCACGCAGAGGGCGCCGATGGCTATGCCATTCTTGGCCAGCAACGGCGCGCCGGCGTAGAACCGAAGATGTGGCGGATTCACCACCAGCGGGTTGCCAGCGAAGCGAGGGTCGTAGCGGAGGTCGGCGACCACCATGCCGTCGGCCGAGCGGATGGTGTGAGCGCAGATGGAATGCTCGATCTGCATTTCGGTAGCGTCCAGGCCCTGCCGCGCGATCATCCGCTGGCGTTCGGTCTCAACGAGGGAAACGAAGGCCACGCCGGTCCGGAACAGGCGCGTGGCCAGTTCGGTGAGGCGGTCCAGTGAACTGCTGACAACCTCGTCCAGGGCATCCAGGCTGCCCAATGTCGACATGCGTTCTTCAGAGCGGGTAGGGGCCATGTCCTTTAACCGGTTGAACGGGAGCGCGGGAGCCAGATCGTCGCAATGCCTCGAACTATGAGCAGTGCCAGATTTGCAGGTGTATTGCGGTGGTGCCGTGTAGACGCGGCAAGCACCACGTCAAGAGGGCGCTGCAGGTCGATGGTTGCGCCTGCGGTAGAGCACGGCACGGTTGCGGCCGCCGTGCTTGGCCCGGTACAGCGCCTTGTCGGCCTGGCGGATGGCCAGATCCGGATTGGCCTGGGTTTCCGGGTAATGGCCGACGCCGGCGGAAATGGTGACGTGCCCGACCTCTGCGAAGACCTGCGCTTCGATGGCAGCGCGCAGGCGCTCAGCCACCTGAAGCGCGTCATCGGCGGTGACCTCGGGCAGCAGCACCAGGAACTCCTCGCCACCGAGGCGGCACAGCACGTCCTGCGGGCGGGCATTGGCGCGCATGCTCTGGGCGACGCCAGCGATGACCTGGTCACCGGCGTCGTGGCCGTGCCGGTCGTTCACATCCTTGAAGTGGTCCACATCGAGGGTGATGACGCCGAACGGCATGCCGGAGGCGGTAAGCGCACTAAGCGCGCGTTCCAGCCCGCGCCGGTTGAGCAGCTGGGTGAGGGGATCGGTGAGCGCGGCCAGGTCGAGCTTGCCGATGCGGTCGCTGAGGTTGCGGAAGCTGACCAGCACGGCCTGCTTCAACTGCGCGGCCTCGAAATACCAAGAATTGACCGCCTTGACCCGGGAAATGGCGGCACCCACATCACCTTCCTGCGCGTGCCGGGCCAACTGCTGCAGCGGCGCGGCGATGCGTCGCGAGCACAGCCAGATGAGCACCAGCGACAACAGGCCCAGCGGCGCGGCATTGCGCAGCACGGTGCCGAACAGGCTGCCCATGGGTGCGGTGGCGGCCTCGATGGGGCGCTGGGCGACGATGCCCCAGCCGGCAGCGGGCACCGGTGCGAAGCCAGCCAGCATGTGCACGCCGTGGCGGTTGTGCGAATGCAGTGCGCCGGCGCTTCCTTGGCTGAGTGCTTCGACGGCGGCATTGCGGGTGGCGGGCTGGCCGACCCGGTCAGGCTCGGGGTGGTAGAGCACAGTGCCGTCGCGGCTGACCACGTACAGGTACGAGCCATCCTCGTAGGGGTGCGTGCCGAGCAGGGAATGCAGGACGTTCGGGTCGCGCAGGTGGATGGAGGCGGTGATGTAGCCGGCGTAGTCGCCGTCGGCGTCGAACACCGGATGTGAGAGGGTGACGACCAGGTTGCCGGTGTGGGCCATGAACGGGTCGCTGACCATCGGCAGTCGCTGCTGCAGCGCCTTGCGGTTGGCGGCGCTGGTGAGTGCCTTGCCCTGCAGTTCCGGCAGCGCGGGCGAGGTGCCGACCACCACGCCCTGCGCGTCCACCGCGATGACGCTGTTGAAGGCATCGGTCTGCAGCTTGATGCGCTCGACTTCATCATCATGCGCCGCCGGTTGGCCAAGCTCACGGCTGAGGCGCTCGGACCCGACCGCGAGCTGCTGCTGTGCGTTCAATACGAAGTGCTGGGTGGACTGGGCCAGCGAGTGCGCGTACACGCGGTTGGCTTCCAGGCTTTTTTCAATGAGCTGCTGGCGCTGCACCTGGTAGCTGGCCCACAGCGTATTGCCCAGCATGACCATCGCCGACAGCGTGGCAAGCGCGAGGATCAGCCGCTGCAGGTTCACCTGCCGGATCGATGCATTCACCCTCGCGCCTCCCTGGCTGCCGGTAGGCGCTCAGGCTACAACCGGGGGGAGGGCAAACCGTGCGCGCGGCCTTCACGTGGCCAACGGACCGGCACGGTGCCGACCAACAGGGTCGAGCCCCGGTAGCGCCGGGCCATGCCCGGCGAGCGCAGCGGCTCAGCCGTCGGTCGAACGGCTCAGGCCCTCCCACTCTTCGATACCTGCAGCCAGATCCTGCAGCTTGCCGCGCACCAGCTGCACGGCATCGCTGCCCAGCAGCAGGTGGGTGGGCGGGGCGGGGCTGTCGATCAGCTGCAGCATGGCCTGCGCGGCCTTGACCGGATCGCCCAGCTGCTGCCCGCTGTTGCCCTCGCGCGCGCTGCGGATGGGATCAAACAGGGCGTCGTAATCCTCGATCGCGCGTGGCGAACGCACCATCGAGCGGCCGGCCCAGTCGGTGCGGAACGAACCGGGCGCGACGGCGGTGACGTGGATGCCGAAGCCGGCCACTTCCTTGGCCAGCACTTCGCTGATGCCTTCCAGCGCGAACTTGCTGGCGCAGTACCAGGCGATGCCCGGCATCGTGATGAAGCCGCCCATCGAGGTGATGTTGAGGATGTGGCCACGGCGGCGCGCGCGCATGTGCGGCAGTACGGCCTTGATGAGGGCCGCCGGGCCGAACACGTTCACCTCGAACTGCTGGCGCAGGTCGGCGAGTGTCGATTCCTCGAGGACGCCTTCGTGGCCGTAGCCGGCGTTGTTGACCAGCACGTCGATGGCGCCGATGTCGGTTTCGATATGGGGGACGAGGGCATCGATGGCGTCGGCATCGGTGACGTCCAGAAGGCGCGCGAAGGCCTGGCCGGGGGCGAGGGCTTCGAAGTCGTGGCGGGCGGTTTCGCTGCGCACGGTGCCGACCACGCGATGGCCGGCCTGCAGGGCCTGCAGGGCGAGGGCGCGGCCGAAACCGCTGCTGACGCCGGTGATGAGGAGGAGGCGGGAGGTCGTCATGGTCATGGGTCTTGGTTGCGGGACTTGCACGTTAGGGCTTGCCCGGACGACGGCCCAGACCTAGGATTCGGGCATTCTTGCCTATTCCTATGAGGTGCCCGTGGCCGCTGTTGAACCGTCGATGCAGGCGCGCATGGTCAGCCTGCTGCGGGCGCAGGCCACGCAGGAGGGCTACACGCTGACGGCCCTGCCAGGCGTGCGACTGCTGCGCTCGGACCGGCCGCTGGCGCGGGCGCCGGTGCTGTATGACCCGGGCATCGTGATCGTCTGCCAGGGCGTGAAGCGCGGCTACATGGGCGCGAGGGTTTACCAGTACGACGCGCAGCACTACTTGGCGGTGTCGGTGCCGGTGCCGTTCACCATGGAAACCGAGGCGAGCGCCGACGCGCCGCTGCTGGCGATCTACCTGCACCTGGACCTGCAGCTGGCCGCGGAGCTGATGCTGGAGTTGGAGGCGCACGCGCACGCGCACGCGGACGCCGTGCCCGCGCCGGCGCAGAGCATGATGGCCAGCCCGATCGAGCCTGCGATGCAGGCCACCGTGCTGCGGCTGCTGGAGGCGCTGGGCGATCCGCTGGAGGCGGCGCTGCTCGGCCCGGCGTTGGTGCGCGAGCTGTATTTCCGTGTCCTGACCGGTGCACAGGGCGGCGCGATGCGCGAGGCACTGGCGATGCGCGGGCGTTTCGGCCGCATCGGCAAGGTGCTGCGGCATATCCATGCGGCCTACGCGACGGCGTTGGATGTGGACGCGTTGGCGGCCGAGGCGGAGATGAGCGTGCCGACCTTCCACGATCACTTCCGTGCCATCACCGGTACCTCGCCGATGCAGTACGTGAAGTCGACCCGGCTGCACCAGGCGCGGTTGCTGATGCTGCGCCAGGGCATGACGGCCGAGGCGGCGGCGCTGGGCGTGGGCTACGCCAGCGCGTCGCAGTTCAATCGCGAATTCAAGCGCCTGTTCGCGCTGCCGCCGGCGGTCGAGGTGGCGCGGATGCGGCGCAGCTTCGCACTGCCACCGGCGCCGGTGGATGCGGTGTATGTGTCGTCGCATTGAGTGAGGGGCTGATGGGGGCGACTGCTGGTCACGCCGTCCGCACGGAGGGCTGGGTAAGGTGTTGCACGCTTTTGAAGCGACCGAGGCGCAAGATCCTGCGCCGCGCTTTCCTCTTTCCTGGAAGTACCCATGTCTGCCTTGCCTCTGCATGCGCTGGCCTACCAGAGCACCGTGTCTTACCCGTTGGCCGCCACGTCCATCGATGAACTGCTCATCGACGCCATGGCGCGCAACCAGGCCCTGTCCGTCACAGGCATCCTGTTGTTCGATGGACACCGGTTCTTCCAGTATCTGGAAGGCCCGGAAGAGGCCATCTACCAGGTTTTCAGCCGGATCGAGGCCGCCACGCGCCATGGCAACGTGGTGGTGCAGTTTGATGAAGCGGTCAGCGAGCGCTACTTCCGCACCTGGTCGATGGTCTGCCGCAGCGTGGACGTGTCGGCCCTGCATGCCATTGCGGCCGGCAAGTGGAAGCGGCAATTCCCCACCGTGCGCGACGATCGACGTGCGGTGCCCGGCCTCGGTGCGCTGGTGGATTTCTGGGAGCTGCCCCACGTTTGAGCGCGCTCACTTCGGCATGACGGGGTGAGCCGCTAGGGTGTGTCCTTACACAAGGGGGAAGCATGGAAGAATCGAACCGCGGTATGGTGCGCTGGCTGAGTTTCCGGCTGCGCAATGGTCAGTCGATTGGCCCGGAGCGGTTGCGCGAGGCGTGGACCTGGGCCTGCCAGTCGCCGCGTTCGGGGGTGCGCCGCGAGCAGCTGGGCGAAGACCACTGGGTCTACGCCCTGTATGGGCCGGAGCTGATTACCTGCCCGCGCACGGCCGAGCAGCGCATGCGGGGCTTCCTGCTCGATGCGGGGTATATCTTCACGATGGGTTCGCTGGGGCGGCGCGAGGCTGCGTGATGCCTGCCTGACGAGCTTCCCCGCCCAGTGTGGGGAAGTGCGGACGCAGCAGCGATGCGAGAAGCGCCATGCCGGCGCTGGCATCGCTGCGCGGTTGGCCGAATTCGTCCCACTGCGCATTGACCAGGCCGGATACCACGGTCTGCCCGGTTTCGACCCGCGTCATCGCCCAGTACGGCACCGCGCGCGTGGCGATGGAGGTGTCCAGCACCCGCACCAGCGCATGATGCGACCGGCTTTCCTGGATGCGGCGCATGACCGTCTCCACGCCGTCGGGCGGCCCCTCGAGATACTGGAAGAATTGCTGCCCACTGATGAGCAGTGCGCCGGTAACGCCTGCAACGCGATTGAACGAGGCCGAGTGGGAGATGATGCTGCGGATCTTTTCATCGGAAAGATCCGGCGACATGTGGCTGGAATAGGCAAACGCACGGAGCATGGAAGGGGGTCGTGTGTGACGCGCGTCACTATACGGAGCCGCCTTTGGACAGGCGTGAGGCTTTGCTCACGCGCTCTGCGGGCGAGCGCGCCGAAGGGACTTCTTTGACGGCGGCGTTCTCCTCGATGCCGTACATTGGTGTCGACAGTCTCATTTCTGCAGCGGGCGGGGTGCCCCTGGGGTGCTGCGACTCCCGCTTTTGACCAGGAACTGAAGTGCCCGCTCATTCCCCCGTGTTTCCCCGTGCCGCAGGCGCTGCTGCTGAACGCGTGCGTTCGCACGACTGGGCTTCGACGCCGTTGGGTCCTGTCGCGCAATGGCCCGCGTCCCTGCGCTGCGCGGTGGAACTGATGCTCAATTCCCCCGAGAGCATGTACCTGGTCTGGGGCGACGCGTTGGTTTTCCTGTTCAACGATGCCTACGCACCGATCCTGGGGCCGCGGCTGGAACAGGCCATGGGCGCGCCGCTGCGCGAGCTGTGGGCCGATGCGTGGCCGGCCGTGCGCGAGCCGATAGAGCGCGCATTTGCCGGCCAGGGCTCGCGCTTCGAGCATGTGCCGGTGGCGATGAACCGCTACGGCCTGCCTGAGGACACATGGTGGACGTTCTCGTTTTCGCCCCTGTACGGCGACGATACACAGCCATCGGGCGCCTTCTGCGTGACCAAGGAGGTGACCGGCATGGTGGTGGCGCAGGATCGCCTGGCGCGTGAGAACGAGCGGCTGATCGCACTGTTTGATAAATCGCCGCTGTTCATGGCATTCCTGGCGGGGCCGGAGCATCGCATCGAGCTGGTCAACCCGGGCTATGCCAGCCTGATCGGCCACCGCGAGGTGGTCGGCCGCCCCATCGTCGAGGCGTTGCCGGAGGTGCTGGACCAGGGCTACCTGCATCTGCTGGATGAGGTGTACCGCACGGGTGAGCCCTACATCGGCCGCAAGGTGGCCTATGACAGCGGTGCAGGCGATGCAGGACACGGACTGCGCCACATCGTCGATGTGGTGTTCCAGCCGTGCAAGGACGACGCCGGGCAGGTAACGGGCATCTTCGTACAGGGGCTGGACCTGACGCCGCAGGTCGCGCTGGAGCGGCACCTTTGGCTGACCGAGGCTCGGCACCGGCAGATCATGGACAGTGCACATGACTTCGCCATCATCGCCTTCGACATGGACGGTCTGGTGACACTTTGGAATCGCGGTGCGGAGAAGATTCTCGGCTGGCATGAAAGCGAGGTGCTGGGGCGCCATGGCGAGGTGCTCTACCTGGATGAAGACCGCCAGGCAGAGCGGTTCCGCTACAACATGGAGCAGGCACTGCTGCGCGGTGGCATGAGCGGTGAGCGCTGGCTGCGACGGCGCGATGGCGGCCGCTTCTGGGCCCACGGGTCGATGACCGTGCTGCGTGGCCATGAAGCTGAGGCGGTGGGCTACGTGGTGGTGTTTCGTGATCGCACTGCCGAACGGCAGGCGTCGGAGGCACTGGTACAGAGCGAGCGTCGGCTGGGCGCGCTGGTTTCCGCAGCGACGCAGTCGCTCTACGCCATCTCCGCCGATTGGCAGCAGGTGAATCTGATCTATCGCCAAGGCGGCGCTGGGGATCTTCGCGAGGCGGGCGGGGCGTGGCGCGATCAGTTGATCCATCCTGCCGATCGTGACGCGGTGGATGCCGCCATCGAGCAGGCACTGGAGACCGGTTCGGCGTTGGAGGTCGAGCACCGCAGCCTGGTGCCCAACGGCGAGGTCCGCTGGTTGCAGATGCGTGCGGTACCGCTGCTGGATGAGGACGGGCGGGTACGGGAGTGGTTCGGTGCAGCGGCAGACATCAGTGACCGCCGCATCGCCCAGCAGCGTCTGCAGCAGCTGACCCTGACCCTGGAAGAGCGGGTCCAGGCACGAACGGCCGAGCTGATGGCCATGGAAGAGCGGCTGCGGCAAAGCCAGAAGATGGAATCGCTGGGGCAGTTGACCGGCGGCATCGCGCACGACTTCAACAACATGCTGACCGCGGTTTCGATGGGGCTGGAGCTGCTGGAACTCAGGGTGGGGCAGGGACGCGTGGAGGATCTGCAGCGTTACCTTGAGATGGCCCGAGGTGGCGCCGACCGCGCTGCGGCACTGACCCAGCGCCTGCTTGCGTTTTCGCGGCGGCAGACCCTGGCGCCATCGTCGGTGCGTGTTTCCTCGCTGGTAAGCGGCATGCTGGACATTCTCAGTCGATCCATCGGGCCTTCGATCAACATCGAAACGCGGCTGCAGGACGGCGGCGACGACGTCCTGGTGGATGCGCCGCAGCTGGAGAATGCATTGCTCAACCTCTGCATCAACGCCCGCGATGCCATGCCCGAAGGCGGGACGCTGGTCATCTCCACGGATATCGAGGCGGTGACGGCTGCACGGGGTGAGCAGCTTGGACTGCCTGCGGCGACATACGTGCGTCTTTCCGTGCGCGATACCGGAACGGGCATGGATGCCAGCGTGCTGGAGAAGGTGTTCGAGCCGTTCTTCACCACCAAGCCGATCGGGCAGGGCACCGGGCTCGGCCTTTCGATGATCTATGGGTTCACCCGGCAGTCGGGCGGGCAGGTGGATGTGCAATCAACGCTTGGGCATGGCACCACGATCAGCCTGTATCTGCCGCAGTTCAGCGCCGCGCCGGTGGCGTGTTCAGAGCCTGTGGCAGACGCCTCGAATATGCCGATGATCTCAGGCCGCTCGGTGCTGCTGGTAGAAGACGAAACGTCCATCCGCGCGCTGGTGCGCGATGTGCTGAGCACGCACGGGCATCACGTGACCGAAGCCGCAAATGGCAGCGAAGCGCTTTCGCTGTTGGCAACTGACCATCCATTTGACCTGCTGGTGACGGATGTGGGCTTGACGGGAACGCTGAATGGGCGACAGGTTGCGGACGCGGGTCGGCAGTCGCGACCGTCGATGCCTGTGCTGTTCATCACCGGCTACGCGGCCTGTGCGGCGGTGGGTGGTGAGCACCTTGAGCCTGGGATGGAGATTCTGACCAAACCCTTCGCTGCCGCCGAACTGGAGCGGCGTGTGGACCGCTTGCTTGCCGGCGAATTCAGATCGTGGAGTGCACCGACTTCAGAAGCTCCCGCAGCGTAAATGGCTTGCGCAGCAGGGGGACGTGGCGAGGCAGGATCTCCGGATCGCCGACGGTCTGGCCAGCGTAACCGGTCATGAGCAGCACGCGCAGGGAAGGGTCCTGGGTCATGGCCTGGCGGGCAAGCTCGCATCCGTTCATGCCTGGCAGGCGGATGTCGGAAATCAGAAGATCGAATGACCCGGCGTTGCACAGCGCTGTGACCGCCGCTTCTGCATCGCCAACCGCGGTGATGTCGTAGCCGCTCTCGGACAGTGCATCCTCGGCGAGTTCACGGATGGCCGTGTCATCCTCTACAAGCAGGATGCGTTGCGTGGTGGTTGAAATCACAGCGGGGGGAATTCTCGTTGCATGGGGCGGGACTGCAGATGCCCTCGGCTGAGGGCACCCGGATGCCGCGTGGTGGGACGCGGGGGCATTCCAGTAGATCAGTGGCGCGCGTCATCCTTGGCCCTGCCGACGGCACTCTGCACTTTTCCAACGCCCTTCTGTGCTTTGCCTTCAAGCTCCTGGGTCTTGTTGCCGGTGACCTTGCCGGCCACTTCCTTCACCGTGCCCTTGACCTGGTTCTTGGCACCTTCGGTACGATTCTTGTCCATTGCAGAACACCTTTCTGTAAAGCCCGGATGGGGATTCGATCCTGCGTTGGCAGCGGTGGCGTGCCAGTGAAAGAAACGCGAGCGTCATCCTCACGCCGCCAGCGCCCGGGATCCCGCCCCCCGGGTAGCGCCAGGCTGTGCCTGGCGAGCACCGAGTTATGGCCCGTGGACCCGGCACCCACCAACCGGCTCGCGAGGCGGTGCCTCTGGTAGTGCCAGGGCATGCCTGGCAGATTTGACACAAAGCCTACCTACTAGTAGGGTTCCTCCATGAAAGACCCGCTCTCCCCCAAAGCCCGCGAGATCCTCGCCCACGCCCGTTCGCTGCTGGAAGCCGGTGGCTACAACGGTTTCAGCTATGCCGACGTCTCGGCGCGGGTGAACATCAGCAAGGCCAGCATCCATCACCACTTTCCCAGCAAGGCGGACCTGGTGCGTACGGTGGTGGTGCTGTACCGGGCCGAGGCACGCGAGGGCCTGGCGCTGCTCGACCGGCAGTTGAGCGACCCGCTGCAGGAGCTCAATGCCTATGTGGATTACTGGTCCAGCTGCATTGCCGGCGGCACCTCCTCGTTCTGCATCTGCGCGATGCTGGCCGCCGAAGCGCCGATGATTCCGGTCGAGATCGCCGACGAAGTGCGCGGTCATTTCGAGGATCTGAGCGGCTGGCTGGCGCTGACCCTGGAGAAGGGCGCGGCGACGGGCCAGCTGCGGCTGCAGGGTTCGGCAGCGGACGAGGCCAAGGCGTTCATGTCATCGGTGCACGGCGCGATGTTGGCTGCGCGCGGCCTGGGTGATGCGGCCACGTTCGCGGCACTGGCGCGCCTGGCCATCGCACGGGTCAGCGCGGCGGATTGAGGTTTGTGTGTTGGGCCTGCGGCAGCGCGGGCATTCTTTTTGCTTTCGTACCCTACCTACTAGTAGGTTTATTCATCATCGGAGACATCCCATGGCACACCCCCTGTCCACCCTCGGCGCGATCCACACGGCCGTCAGCCTGATCCCGGTTCTTGCTGGCCTGTATGGCTTGGTCCGCCATCGCGCGATCGACCCGGCCACGCGTTCGGGCAAGGTCTACCTGCTGGGCCTGGTGCTGTCGGTCGCGACGGCCTTCACCGTTTCCAGCACCGGCGGATTGAACCCGGGCCATGCGTTCGGGGTGATCGTGCTGCTGGTCGCCTTCGGCGGCGTGCTCGCGGGGCGGCTGCGTTTCCTCGGCCGCTTGGCGCCTTACCTGTCGACGTTCGCGTTGTCCTTCAGCTTCCTGCTGTCACTGGTGCCGGGCACCAACGAAACGCTGACCCGCGTGCCGGTGGGCCATCCCATTGCCGCCGCGCCGCTTGTACCGGTGGTGCTGCAGGTGTTGCTGGGCTGCGCGGTGGTGTTCGTGATCGGCTTCGCCGCGCAGTGCTGGCGCATCCGTTCGCGCAACAAGCACGCGCGGGCCTGATGCCATCAGGCTGCGGTTGGGTGAAGTCGACCGGCGGCCAGCAGCACGTCCAGAATCTGCGCGGTGATCGATTCTTCGCTGCCCGTGGCATCGATCACGTGGCAGCGCTGCGGATCACGTCGCGCCGCCTCCAGCAGGCCACGACGGATGCGAGCGAAATTGCGACGTGCCTCGGCCGGGTCGCTGCGGGTCTCGGGATTCACCCGCAAGGGTGAATCCCGGGGGCTCTGGTAGCCGTCGACCTTGGTCGACGGAGAGCGCCAACCAAGATTGGCAGCTACCAGAGCGCGGGTGTCGCTGATGGCTCTGGTGCTGCTGTGGCCAGGCAGTAGGGTCGAACGTCCCAGTGCGTCCCAGTGGTTGTCAGTTGACAACCCTGGTGCCGCTCGCCAGACTCCGAGGGAAAGGAATGCCCCGTGCGCGCCATCCAGACAAAGACATCGAAGCCGCCCATCGTTTCGCCGAATCACGTGGCTGGCGCTTACGCATTGGTGGCAGTCATGCCTGGGGGCGGATGTACTGCCCCTACAACGACAAGGACTGCCGGTGCGGGGAATTCTGTGTCGTGAGCATCTGGAGCACACCCCGGAATGCACTGAACCATGCAAGAGCCCTGTGCCGCGTTGTCGAAAACTGCAGCCGCGAGCAATGATGCACCTGCCATCTCCCGGAGACTCCCCATGATGGAATTCACCTTCACGCTCAAATACCGCCTGCCCGACATCGATAGCGACGCGGGCAGCCTGGAGCAGCAGCTGGCAGACGCTGGCTGCGACGATGCGCTGCTGGGTATCGGCAGGCCGGGCAGATTGGCGCTCGAGTTCTGCCGACAGTCAGCCACTGCGCAGGAGGCGGTGCTGTCCGCCTTGGCCGACGTGCGCAAGGCGGTTCCCGGTGCGGAGCTGATCGAAGTCAGCCCCGACCTGGTCGGCCTGACCGATGTGGCCGATCTGCTGGGCATGTCGCGTCAGAACATGCGCAAGCTGTTGCTCGCACACCCACAGACGTTTCCGGCCCCGGTCCACGAAGGAAGCGCGTCTGTCTGGCACCTGGCGGACATTCTTTCGTGGCTGCACGCGCGCGGCAGCCATAAGGTCAGCGGCGAGCTGCTGGAGCTCGCCGCTGCGGCGTTGAAAGCAAATGTGGCAAAAGAGCAGGAGCGGTTGCTGCAGCACCCCGGATGAAAGCGACAGCCCGGCTGCGCGTCAGCGTTCCGCCGTCTCCCACCATCGCGTACCCGCCACAGGCGCCTGCATGTCCAGCGCCTGGCCCATGATGGGCGTGGTCACGGGCACGTTCTTCGCCGCCGCCAGCGCAGTGATGCGCTCGAACGGCTGCTGCCAGGCGTGCAGGGCCAGGTCGAAGGTGCCGTTGTGGATCGGCAGCAGCCACTTGCCGCGCAGGTCCAGGTGCGCCTGCAGGGTTTGCTCTGGCTGCATGTGCACGAAGGCCCAGCGCTTGTCGTAGGCGCCAGTCTCGATCATCGTCAGGTCGAACGGGCCGTACTTCTCCCCGATGGTCTTGAAGCCGTCGAAGTAGCCGGTATCGCCGCTGAAGAAGATGCGGAAGTCGCCGTCCTGGATCACCCACGAGGCCCACAGGCTGCGATCGCTGTCACCGAGGCCGCGGCCGGAGAAATGTTGACCCGGCGTGGCGGTCAGGCGCAGGCCATTGGCCTCGGTCGACTGCCACCAGTCCAGCTGCTCGACCTTGGCGGCATCCACACCCCAGGCAATCAACTGGTCGCCCACGCCCAGCGGCGCGATGAAGCGCGCGGTCTTGCCGGCCAGCTGCATCACCGCGGCATGGTCCAGATGGTCGTAATGGTTGTGCGAGAGGATCACGCCCGCGATCGGCGGCAGGTCCTCAATGCTGATCGGCGGTGCGTGGAAGCGTGCCGGGCCCATCCACTGCACTGGCGAGGCGCGCTCGGAGAACACCGGGTCGGTCAGCCAGTACTGGCCGCGCAGCTTCAGCAGGATCGTGGAGTGGCCAAGCCGGAACAGGCTGCGATCCGGCGCGGCGTCGAGCGTGGCACGGTCCAGCGCCTGCACCGGAATCGGCTGCGTGGGTACGGTGCCACTGGGCTTGTTGAACATGAAGGCCCACCAGATCTCCAGACCATCACGCAGGCTCATGGCGGGCTTGGGCAGGACATTGCGGAACTTGCCGTCGCGGAATTGGGGCGACTCTGGGAAGCGGGGCAGGGACCACGACTTGCAGAAGGTGTAGGCGGTCACGGCAAGAGTTCCGATCAGGAGGATGAGGAGCAGGCGCTTCATCAGGGACGTCCGCTGGGTACACTGCACAGTGTAGTTTCCGATCCTGAGAAAGTACACTGGTCGGTGTAAAATGTGGGCATCCGTTCAGTTTCCTGGTTCCTGCCATGTCCCGTGCCCCGCAACGCCTGACCGACCGTAAACGCGATGCCATCGTGCGCGCGGCGGTGGAGGAGTTCCGTAGTGCCGGCTACGAGGCGACCAGCATGGACCGCATCGCCACGGCGGCCGGCGTGTCCAAGCGCACGGTCTACAACCATTTCCCCAGCAAGGAAGCGCTGTTCGGCCATATCCTCGAAGAGCTGTGGGAAGGCAGCACGGCCGCCGTCGTGCTGCCGTACCGCTCTGACCAGCCGCTGGACGTGCAGCTGCTGCAGCTGCTCGGGCAGAAGCTGGACCTGTTGGGCGATGCTAACTTCATCGACCTGGCGCGCGTGGCAATGGCCGAGATCATCCATTCACCCGAGCGTGCGCAGACGATTGTCTGCCGCATGGGCGAAAAGGAAGGCGGCGTGAACGCATGGATCCGCGCCGCGATCGCCGATGGGCGCCTGCGCGAGGTCGATCCGGAATTCGCCGACCAGCAGCTGCAGGGCCTGGTGAAGGGCTTCGCGTTCTGGCCGCAGGTCACCATGGGCCAGGAGCCGCTGGGCCCGGTCGAACGGCGCAAGGTCGCCGAATCGGCGGTGGCGATGTTCCTGGGGTTCTACGCACGCTGAGCCCACGCGGCGGCGGGTGCGACATAGCAGCGCATCGCTGTCCACCGACGCTATGTTGTGACGTAATCGCCATCGAACCGACTTGGCCATCTGCGACACTGCGTCAGGATTCCACGGCAAGACCGCCCCATGTCCTTCGCGTCGGCGCAGCAGATCAATGACGTACTGCAGCAGTCCTACGGCATCACCGCCACCGCCGTGGTCCCGCGCGTGGTGGGTGCCGACGCCAACGCGAGCGTGTTCCGCATCGATGCGCGCGGCAGCCAGTGGTGGTTGAAGTGCCGCAGCTACCAGGTGGCGCCGCTGGTGTGGGACGGCCTGCACTGGCTGCGCGGCACGCTGGGCATCGAGGAGATCGTGGCGCCGTGGCCGGCCATGACCGGCGGTGCCTCGGTGCAGCGGTGGGGCCTGCAGTTCACCCTGTTTCCGTATATCGAAGGGCAGTCCGGTTTCGAAGCGCCGTTGAGTGGGGCGCAATGGCAGCGTCTGGGTGAAATTCTCCGTCGGCTGCACACGGCTCAGCTGCCGGAGGCGCTTGCCGAAGGACTGCCGCGGCAATCGTTGTCCTGTGCGGCACTGGATAAGGTAGGGCACTGGCTGCAGGAACCGGCGACGTTGCCCGCCGCACAGGATCGCTGGGGGCGTGCCTTCCACGCGGTGTGGGCGCGACAGCGCGTGCGCATCACTGCGCTGCACCGGCGTGCGCTGGCGCTGCAGCTGGCGCTGGCGCAGGCCGAGGGTGAGCCGCTGCTGCGTCCCTGCCATACCGATCTGCACGCGGGGAACTTGTTGATGGGTCACGACGGGGCGCTGCACCTGATCGACTGGGACGGTCTGTCACTGGCGCCGCGCGAGCGCGACCTGATGTTCGTCGGGGCAGCGGTGGGTGGTCGCTGGGGGCGCGAGCGCCCGCAGGGGTTTGCCGAGGGGTATGGCGATGACCTGGGCGATGCGCAGTGGATCGCGTGGTATCGGCATGTGCGCGTCCTGGAGGATCTGGTGGCGTTCCAGCAGATGTTGATGGGCGTGGAGGGCGGTTACCGGCCGCCGCAGCAGCGTCGGCAGGCGCTGCATCATCTGGGGGAGTTGTTTGCTCCGGGGAATGTTTTCTGCGCGGCGGAAAGGGCTTACAGCGCGGTATAGGGTTTTCGGCAGGGCTGCGCCCTGCACCTGCCGAGGCCAGAGCAACGTCAACGTCAGAAGCCAGAGCGGCATTCCGTGGATGGCGGGGCACTGTGGGTTTGCGGGGACGGCGTGGATACGTCCATGTAGCCTTGGTCGCCGCTTGCTCGTGTGCGCTGTCCTGCGCACACGGCAAGACCGGGGTTGGGCGTCCTGCCCAACCCGCCCGAGGCATGCCTCGGGCCCATGCAGCTCACACCACGCACACCCACAGTGCCCCGCCACCCACGGAATGCCGCTCTGGCTTTGGCTGTTGCTGTTGCTTGAAGCTTCTGCAGGTGCAGGGCTGTATGCCCTGCCGAACAACCCTTACTCGGCCGGCTTGGCGGCCGCCGTCGCTGCCACGCTCGCGGCCCGCCGTGCCAGCACTGCCTCGCGGTGCGCGATATACGCATTCGCCGCCAGGATGATGCCGGCACCGATCAGCGTCCATCGGTCCACGCTTTCGTCAAACAGCAGCCAGCCACACAGCGTCACCAGCGGCAGCTGCAGGAAACTGATCGGGGTCAGGGCCGATACCTCGCCCAGGCGCAAGGCGCGCGTCCACAGCAACTGGCCGACCGTGCCCATCACGCCCGTCGCCACCAGCCATACCCAGGCCATGCCGGTGGGCCAGACCCACACGAATACCGCCGGCACCAGCGACAGCGGCACCCAGAACACGTAGGTGTAGAGCACTACCGTGTCGGCGCTGTCCACGCGGGTCAGCTGCTTGATCTGGATCGCCACCAGCGAACTGAGCAGGGCCGCGGCCACGGCGATCAGGCTGCCGGCGGAAAAGCCTGCCGTGCCCGGCCGCACGATCACCAGCACGCCGATGAAACCCACCACTACCGCCGCCCAGCGCCGCACGCGCACGGTTTCGCCCAGCCACAGCACTGCGGCAATGGTGACGAACAGCGGTGTGGAGTAGGACAGCGACACCGCCTGCGCGAGGGGCAGGTGGCCGAGGGCCCAGAACGCGCAGAGCATCGAGCCCAGGCCGATCGCGCTGCGCACGAAGTAGCGCGGCAGCTGCTGGGTCTTCAGCGGCGCACGGCCTGGGCGCAGCAGCATCGGCAGCAGTGCCAGCAGGCCGAACGCGTTGCGGAAGAACGCGACTTCCTGGGTCGGCACGTAGCGCGTTGCATAGCGGATGGCGATGGCCATCAGGCCGAACGCCATCGTGCTGGCGAGCATCAGCAGTGCCGCCCGCGCCGGAGTGGCGAGCGCGGGTCGTGCCGTGGCGTTCACCACTGGGCGCCGAGCAGGCGCGGCTCCGGTTCGATCGGTACGCCGAATTTCTCCAGCACCGACGCGGAGATGCGCCGCGCCAGGTCCAGCAGTTCGGCGCCGCTGGCGTTGCCGTGGTTGACCAGCACCAAGGCATGGCTGGGGGCTACGCCGGCGTCGCCTTCACGGAAACCCTTCCAGCCGCAGGACTCGATCATCCACGCCGCCGAGACCTTGCGCCGGTCATCGCGCTCGGCCGGGAACACCGGCAGTTCGGGGAAGTGCTGCAGCAGCACGTCCACCTGTTCCAGCGGCAGCACCGGGTTCTTGAAGAAGCTGCCGGCGTTGCCCAGCACGTCCGGGTCGGGCAGCTTGCGGCGGCGGATGGTGATGACCGCGTTGGCCACGTCCACCGCGCTGGGCAGCTCCACGCCCTGTGCCTGCAGCTCCTCGCGGATGCCGGCGTAGTCCATGCGCAGATCGTGCAGCAGCGGCAGTCTCAGTTCGATGGCGGTGATCAGGTAGCGGTCGGGCTGCTGCTTGAACACGCTGTCGCGGTAACCGAAGCCACACTGTTCGTTGTCCATGCGCACCCAGGCCTGCTCCTGGCAGTCCCAGGCCTCGACGGTCTGGATGAACTCACCCACCTGCGCGCCATAGGCGCCGATGTTCTGGATCGGCGCCGCACCGGCAGTGCCGGGAATCAGCGCGAGGTTCTCCAGGCCGGACAGGCCTTCCTGCAGCGAGAACATCACCAGGCCGTGCCAGGACACGCCGGCGCCGGCGCGGATCACCGCGTGGTCGGCACGGTGTTCGAGGAAGCTGATGTCGCGGTTGCCGAACACCAGCACGGTGCCCGGCAGGTCATCGGCGATGAGCACGTTGCTGCCGCTGCCCAGCACCAGCAGCGGGCCGTTGGCCACGCTGGGCAGGGCAAGCACGTCCGGCAGCAGGGCAGGGTCGTGCAGTTCCAGCAGCTGCGCCGCGTTGGCGCGCACGTGGAAGGTGTTCAGCGCCTGCAGCGGGGCGTTTTCGGTAAGGGTCCAGCGCAGCGGTGCGGCGGAAGTGTCGTGGCCGTCCATGGGCGCGCTCACAGCGGTGCCACCGCGCCACGGCTGGGCGCTTCGCGGCGGCGACGGATCGCCTCCACGCATTCGGCCACCAGCGACGGGCCACGGTAGATCAGGCCGCTGTAGCACTGCACCAGGGCGGCGCCGGCGGCCATCTTGGCCACTGCGTCGGCACCGGAGAGGATGCCACCCACGCCGACCAGGGGCACCGATTCGGGCAGGCGCGCGCGCAGGCGACGCAGCACCAGGGTCGACTGGTCCAGCACCGGCGCACCGGACAGGCCGCCCGCCTCGTTGGCCAGCGGATCGCCTGCGACGCGGCTGCGATCGATGGTGGTGTTGGTGGCGATCACGCCGTCCACCTGCAGTTCGCCCAGCACGCGCGCGGCGGCGTCGATGTCGCGCTCGCTCAGGTCAGGCGCCACCTTCACCAGCATCGGCACGCGGCGGCCATGCTGCGCAGCCAGGGCTTCCTGGCGGTCACGCAGCTGGCTGACCAGCTGGCGCAGCGCGGTCTCTTCCTGCAGCTCGCGAAGGCCGGCGGTGTTGGGCGAGGAGATGTTGACGGTGATGTAGTCGGCCAGCGGGTAGACCTTGGCCAGGCAGGCGATGTAGTCATCGACCGCCTGCTCGTTGGGGGTGTCCTTGTTCTTGCCGATGTTGATGCCGAGCAGCCCGCGACGGTTGCGCGCGCGCTCGACGTTGCGCACCAGCGCATCGACACCGGCATTGTTGAAGCCCATGCGGTTGATGATGGCCTGGTGCGCCGGCAGCCGGAACAGGCGCGGCTTCGGGTTGCCCTCCTGCGGCCGCGGGGTGATGGTGCCGATCTCGACGAAGCCGAAGCCCAGTGCGAACAAGGCATCGATGTGCTCGCCGTTCTTGTCCAGGCCGGCGGCCAGGCCGACCGGATTGGGGAAGGTCAGCCCGAACACGGTGCTCGGCATCGGCGCGATGCGTGCGGCCAGCAGCGGCGTGGTGCCGGTGCGGTAGGCCGTGTCCAGTGCGGACAGGCCGAGGCCGTGGGCGCGCTCGGCGTCGAGCGAGAACAGGAAGGGGCGGGCAAGCGAATACATGCGTCGGTTCAGTCCAGCGTGCCGAGGAAGGCTCGGGTTCGATATTCAAAGGCGACCTGTCCGTTCACCGCGTGGGCGTTGAACAGGTCCTGCAGCGCCGCCAGCATCGGCGCATGGCGCTCGTGCCCGGGTTGCGGTGCGTAGGAGGAAGACAGCAGGCGCCCGCGCAGGGCGTCGAAGTCCAGGTGCTGCACGTTGGGCAGCTCGATCATGCCGCGCAGGCCGTGGCCGAACCAGGCCTGCATGGTGGCATCGTCCTGGTAGCGCTCGGCCACCGCGGTGTAGTCGGTGCCGTAGTCCAGCAGCAGCTGCTCGTAGCCGACCAGGAACGGGCTGGCATCGAGCAGGCGCGAATTCCAGTAGATCAGGGCCAGTCCGCCCGGGTGCAGGATGCGCTGCCACTCGGCACGCACGGCCACGGTGTCGAACCAGTGGAAGGCCTGCGCGGCGCTGACCAGATCGACGCTGGCATCGGCCAGCCCGGTCGCCTCGGCGTGGCCATCGACGGCGCGGAACAGCGGAAACTGCGGTGCCAGCCACTGCTCGGCGGCCGCGCGCATGGCTGCATTGGGCTCAACCGCCACCAGCGGATGGCCGGCGGCCAGGAACGGGCGGCTGGAAATGCCGGTGCCCGCACCGATGTCGGCGACGAGCGCCGCGGTGGGCACGGCCATCGGCCCATGCAGCCAGTCCATCAGCGCAGCGGGATAGTCCGGGCGGTAGCGCACGTAATCGGCGACCCGGCTGCTGAAGCGTTCAGTGCTGTCCGACGCGCTCATGGCGGTCAGTTCGACAGCGTGGCCAGCCAGGCCAGACCGCCGAAGAACAGGACGATGACCAGCAGGCCCAGGCCCAGCATGATCACGTTCAACCAGCCCAGGATGAGGCCGGTCAGGGCCAGCCCGTCGCCTTCCAGCTCGGCGGGGCGACGGCGGATCTCGCTGCGGGCCATGTGCCCGGTGATGATGGCCACGATACTGGCCACGAAGGGCAGCACGGTCCAGCTGGCGATGCCCAGCACCAGGCTGAGGACGGCCAGGCCGCTTGTCTGTCGGGGTGCCACGCTCATGGGGATCCTCCTTGGCAGTGCGCACATGATAGTGCCTGCGGGCCGGCAAGCCCATGGGCGAGACAGCAGCGGTAGCGCCGGGCCATGCCCGGCGAGCGCGGCGCGCGACCCGGGTTCAGCCCATCAACACCTGGCCACCATCCACGTTGAGCACATGGCCGGTGACCCAGCGGGCCAGAGGCGAGCACAGGAACAGCGCGGCGTCGGCGATCTCGCGCGGGTGGCCGAAGCGGCCGAACGGGATCCGCGCCAGGGTGGCCTGGTACAGCGCGGGATCCTCCACGCGGCGTCGGGCCCACAGCCCATCGGCAAACTCGATCGAGCCCGGCGCGATGGCATTGACCCGGATGTGGTCCTTGGCCAGGGCCAGGGCCTGCGAGGTGGTGTAGTGGGACAGCGCAGCCTTCGCTGCCGCATACGGCGCGCCACCGGGGCGGGGCTGCTGGGCGGCGATCGAGGACAGGTTGAGGATGCAGGCATCATCCGAGGCCCGCAGCCAAGGCAGGGCCAGGCGGGAGGCGCGTACGGCCGCCATCAGGTCGATCTGCAGGCTGGCCGCCCAGCCGTCCTCGTCGTCGGCCATGCCGTAGCCGGTGGCGTTGTTGACCAGTACGTCGATGCCGCCAAGCGCATCGGCGGCGGCCATCAGCCAGCCGCCGATCTGCTCGATCTCGGCCAGGTCGGCCGCGACAACATGCACGGGCGTGCCCTGTGTCTCGGCGTCGACCTCCAGTGCCCGCAGCCCGGGCAGGCCGCGGGCGCAGACCGAGACCCGTGCCCCGGCGCCGGCGAATGCCAGCGCCAGTTCACGGCCGATGCCCTTGCTGCCGCCGGCGATGGCCACGCGGCGGCCGCTGAAGTCAATCACCTGTAGAGCCGAGCCATGCTCGGCTGCACTTCCTGCAGTGTTCATGGCCCGTCCTGCCGAGCATGGCTCGGCGCTACAAAAACAGCATTACAGGTCGAACTTGATGCCCTGGGCCAGCGGCAGCGAATCCGAGTAGTTGATGGTGTTGGTCTGGCGGCGCATGTAGACCTTCCACGCATCCGAACCCGACTCACGACCACCGCCGGTGTCCTTCTCGCCACCGAAGGCGCCGCCGATCTCCGCACCGGACGTGCCGATGTTGATGTTGGCGATGCCGCAGTCGCTGCCGGCGGCCGACAGGAACCTCTCGGCGGTTTTCAGGTTCTGGGTGAAGATCGAGGACGACAGGCCCTGCGGCACGCCGTTCTGCATGTCGATGGCTTCATCGAGGCTGTCGTACGGCATGACGTACAGGATCGGCGCGAAGGTTTCGTGCTGGACCACCGCGTCGCTGTTCTTCAGGCCCGAGACAATGGCCGGCAGTACGAAGTTGCCTGCACGATCGATGCGGGTGCCGCCGGTTTCGATGGTGCCGCCGGCGGCCTTGGCCTGGGCGATGGCATCGAGGAACTGCTGCACGGCACCGTCGCTGTTCAGCGGGCCCATCAGGTTGGCAGCATCGGTCGGGTCACCGATCTTGCCTTCCACCTGCTTGTAGGCCTTGACCAGGGTGGCCAGCACGTCGGCGTAGATCGAGCGGTGCACGATCAGGCGGCGGGTGGTGGTACAGCGCTGGCCGGCGGTACCGACGGCGCCAAACACGATGCCCGGCACGGCCAGCTTCAGGTCGGCGGTCTCGTCGAGGATGATGGCGTTGTTGCCACCCAGCTCCAGCAGGCAGCGGCCCAGCCGGCGGGCGACCTTTTCGTTGACCGTACGGCCGACCTGGGTCGAGCCGGTGAAGCTGATCAGCGGCACGCGGCGGTCATCGACCATCTTTTCCGACAGAGCGGTGCCGGCGTCGTTGACCAGGAAGAAGATGTCCGGGAAACCGGCTTCGCGCAGCGCTTCATTGCAGATGCGCATGGAGGCGATGGCGGTCAGCGGGGTCTTGTTGGACGGCTTCCAGATGCAGACGTCACCGCAGATGGCGGCCAGGAAGGCATTCCAGCTCCACACCGCGACCGGGAAGTTGAAGGCCGAGATGATGCCGACCAGGCCCAGCGGGTGGTACTGCTCGTACATGCGGTGGCCGGGGCGCTCCGAATGCATGGTGTAGCCGTACAGCATGCGGCTCTGGCCCACGGCGAAATCGGCGATGTCGATCATCTCCTGTACTTCACCGTCGCCTTCGGGCTTGCTCTTGCCCATTTCCAGGGCGACCAGCGAACCCAGGGCGTCCTTGTGCTTGCGCAGCGCTTCGCCGCACAGGCGCACGGCTTCGCCGCGGCGCGGGGCCGGGGTGGTGCGCCAGACCTTGAAGGCTTCCTGGGCACGGGCGATGACCGTTTCGTAGTCAGCCTCGGTGGTGGCGCGGACCTGCGCGATCGGCTCGCCGGTGGTCGGGTTGACCGGGGTGATCAGCTCACCACCGGTAGCGCTCGACCATTCCCCGTTGCCCAGGTAGGTGCCAGCGTTGATCGCGTCCAGACCAAGGGACTTGAGCAGCTCGGAAGACATGCAGACTCCTGTGTTTCGTTACGTAGTTGGTGCCGCCGCGGGCAGGTGGGGGATGCGGCGGACTGAACCGGCGATGGTAGCAGAGGGATGTGGCGGGGCTTGGTGCAGTGCGGGGTGGGCGCCGGATGCTTGACGTGGCCGCGTCACGATTTGCAGTGCACGCGCAGTGAGGAGAAAGTGATGAAAATCAGCACGCTACGGCTCGCCAGGCCCGGCGGGCGCGTCAAAGAAGTGCCATGCGGCGACTATCTTTTGTGACGGACTTCAGACACAATCGAGACAAAGTCAATCAAACCACAATGAAATGCGCGCACCGGCTGGGGAGAACGGTGCTGAAGGGCCGACGGATCGTGTCTCCGTCTGCGGAACCGCTTAAGGAGAAATTTTGTGCTACATGGATCCGTAGAAGATCTTTCCAGCCACCCCGCCCGCGCCCGCCGCCGGGTCGAAGCCCGCGCCGCACTTGAACTGGCGCTGCGACTGGGTGATGCGGCGGTCGTCCCGCTCACCGCGGTTCTGTCCCACCTCGTTTTCTATGGTTCGGGCGTGCCGGATAAGTCGCAGCGGGTAGTGTTCGGCGCCGTCCTGCTCAGTGCGATGGTCTGCTTCATGATCGGGCCGGTGTACCGGGCCTGGCGTGGCCGCGGCCTCGTGGTGGATCTGTGGGTGCTGCTGCTGGCATGGTCCTGCAGTTTCGGGTTGTTCTCCTTCTATGCGGTCCTGGTCGACATGGCCGGGGCCGTTCCCACGCGCTGGCTGCTGACCTGGTATGTGTCAGGTCTGATCGGCATGGTCGGCGTGCGCGTTCTGCTGCGGGCGCAGCTGCACCGCCTGCGTTCGCGCGGCCTGGATCGCGAGCGCGTGCTGCTGGTCGGCCTGCGTTCGTCGGGGCTGAAGCTGCACCGCCTGCTGCGCGGCAAGCCTGAGCTGGGCAAGGAAGTGGTAGGCTACTTCTCCGCCAAGGGCGATCTTGCGATGCGCCGCGGCGGCGATGCACCCCGTTGCCTGGGGGCGCTGGCTGACCTGCCGCGCTACATGGACAAGCATCGTGGCGAATTCGATCAGCTGTGGGTGTCGATGACCCCGGGCGACGCCGGTGACATGAAGGCGATGCTGAAGCAGATCGAGCGCTTCCCGGTACCGGTGCGGCTGATTCCGGATACCACGGGCTGGGGCACCCTGAATCCGGGTGTGCACCAGGTTGGCAACGTGCCGATGATTGGTGTGCGGCAGGGTGTGGCGGATCACAACTTCCGGCTCGTCAAGCGCATTGAGGACATATTGGTGGCGGGCCTGGCGGTGATCGTGCTGGCGCCCGTGTTTGCGGTGCTCGCCGTTGGCGTGAAGCTCAGTTCGCCTGGCCCGGTGCTGTTCCGCCAGCGCCGCCACGGTCTGGGGGGCAAGGAGTTCTCGATGCTGAAGTTCCGCTCGATGCGGGTTCATGCGGAGGGTTCTTCGGACAAGATCACGCAGGCCACCCGCAACGATCCGCGCGTCACCCGTTTTGGCGCCTTCCTGCGCCGCAGCAGCCTGGACGAGCTGCCGCAGTTCTTCAACGTGCTGGGCGGCAGCATGTCGGTGGTTGGGCCGCGGCCGCATGCCGTGCAGCACAACAACCACTATGAGCGCCTGATCGACCGCTACATGCACCGCCATTACGTGAAGCCGGGCATCACCGGTTGGGCACAGGTGCATGGACTGCGGGGCGAGACTCCCGAACTGCGTTCGATGAAGAAACGCGTGCAGTACGACATCGATTACATCCGCCGCTGGAGCCCGACGCTGGATGTGCGCATCATCGTGATGACGGCATTCAAGGTGCTGGGCCAGAAATCGGCATACTAGGCACCGAGGCTGTTGCCGGCGTTGCGTCGGCCCCGCCCGCGTGGAAGCGCCCGGTCTGCAGCAGCGGCCGGGCGCTGCGTTTCATGTACCGAAGAACTGATGGAAGCCGTAGTCCGTGTTCAAGAATATTCTGGTTGTGTGTGTCGGCAACATCTGCCGTAGTCCGTCGGCTGAAGTGATGCTGCGTGAAGCAGTGCAGGGCAAGGGCATCACGGTGTCCTCGGCCGGTCTGGGGGCCCTGGTCAACCATGGTGTCGACGCCACCGCACAGGCGCTGTTGGTCGAGCATGGCCTTGATGGCAGCGGCCATCGTGCGCGGCAGATCGACCGCAGCATCCTGGGTGCTTCGGATCTGGTGCTGGTGATGGAGCGCAAGCACGTCCATCGCATCATCGAGATTGCGCCGGAGGCATCGGGCAAGACCTTCCTGCTGGGGAAATGGCAGTCCGATCGCGAGATTCCTGATCCCTATCGCCAGCAGCGTGCTGCGTTCGAGCACGTCTACACGCTGATGGATGAGGGCGTTAAGAGCTGGGTGCGTTACCTCTAATCGCCCGCGACCTGCCAGGGGCAAGACAGATGAAAGGCCGGGGGCGGTAAGCTCCCGGCCTTTTTTATCAATCGCCGACGGTACGCAGGTTGTCGTAGAAGAAGCGCTCGTCGCGGTCGCCGGTCATGCCGTACAGGCCGTACTTGCGCCCGAGCATCGCGCCGCCGTCGCGGATCAGCGGATTCCAGTTGAACGCGGCACGACCGCGGGTAGAGCGCGGCAGGAAGCCATCGAGCGGAATGCTGAAGTAGATGCCCTTGTCGAAGCTGCCTTCGCCGAAGTCGCGCGCCGAGACATTGGTCTTGGTCGCATAGGCACCCATGGTCACGCCGTTGTCGAACACGCGGGCCAGGTCCAGCGTCGCGCCCTTGTCGCCTGCGAGGTACTGGCCGACCGAAAGCGAGCCGATGATGCGCTCACGGGCATCGAATGCGTAGTAGAACGTGGCATGGCCGGTCGTGATGCGGTAATCGCGCAGGCCGAAGTGCTGGTCGTAGTCGCGCTGCTGCACCCGGTTGAGGTTCGCGCCCACCGCCCAGCGCTCGCCGCTGGGACGGTACAGCAGCTCGCCGCCGACGCCGGCATACATCCACTCGAGGTAGCCCGCATAGGCAATGCCATACAGGTCCGGCGCCAGTCGCCCCGCGATGTTGGCCTGCAGGTTGGGCAGCATGACGTCGGAAGTGGTCAGGTACTGGCGGATGTCCGTGCGCACGCGCGGCAGGCGGCTCGGGGCGTTGTACTTGAACTTGTGGTAGTTGTTGGTGACGTCGGCACTGACGGTGCCGGTCAGCCAGATGTTGTCGCGCACGAACACACTGCCCGTGTAATTGGCGGCCACCTGGTAGAGGATGAATCCGTCGGGACCGCCGAGGTTCTGCCGGTAGCCGATGTTGAAACCCCCGCCGAACGGGCTGCGCTTGGGGGTGTGAAGCGTCTCCCGTGCACGCGAGTCAGGCGCCTGCAATTCCGTGCTCCGGCGCAGGACGTCTTCGCTGACGGTGCCGTCCAAGTAGCCCGCGAACGCTTCCCGGTTGATCGACAGGTCGGCGATCGGCATGCCTACGCGGGTGGTGCGCAGGGTGAACCAGTCGTAGTCGTCGCCGGTTGCATTGGCAAGAATGCGCGTGGCACGCCCCAGGCCCTTGGCGGCGTGCAGATAGCGGGTCTGGTAGCCATCGATGTACAGCTCGTCGCCGCGGCGGGAGATGCGCTCGACACGGAAGCCGGCATTGCGCTGCAGTTCGGTGCTGACCGTTGCCCAGTCGGTGCTGGTGGCAGTTGCGGCACCGGCACCGGCACCGGGGGCGTCGCTGCTGGCGACGGCTGCGCGCCGGTCGGCGACGACGGCCGCGGGCAGCATTCGCTGCGGCGGCGGGTCGAACGGCTTCGGCGCCGCAGGCGTGTTGCCCGGGTTGCCGCGCAAGGTCAGCGAGAACATCGCTGCGTCACCGCGCTCCCAGGCGGCGGTCAGCTCGACATTACGGCTCGGGACATAGACCAGGCCCACGTTGATGGGCGTGCGCTGGCGCAGGTTGTTGTTGCGGGGCTCGCGACGATAGTCGTTGCCGTCGTACTCGACCTTGAGCAGCAGCTCGTCCATCGGCGTCTGGTAGGTGATGCCACCGAAGATGCCGACCGGGCCCTTGAACATGTTGCTGAGGCCGAATTTGCCTGAGTTCGCGATGTCACTGTTGGCGATGGAGCGTCGATCCTTGAACCGATCATCGATGGCGCCAAGTGGGTTGGAGAAATCCCCGCGATTGCCGATGTAGCCGGTCGCAAAACCGATGGATGCATCGATCGGGCCAAAATTCTTGTTGGCAACAACGTACTCGCTGGAGAAAAAACCGGTTCCGCCGAGGTCTCGCACACCGAAGGCGACCTCCGGCAGCAGGCGGGATTCTTCCCAGAGACGCAGCTTGAAGTCGATGGACTTGTCTTTGTAGTGCTGGTCGCCGGCAACGCTGGGGCCGTAAAGGAGGTTGTTGACGTTGATGTAGCGGAACGAAGCCTCCAGCCACGGGAATGGTTGCATTGTCAGGTTGTAGCGCGCATAGGGTGCGTTGTACGACGCGGTAAAACTAAGATCGCCATCGTCCGCCATCCGTGCGTTTGGTGTCTGCAATAGACCGACGCCGCCCCATTCGTTGGCGGTGGCAGGTGGTGCTTCCTTTGCGTGCAGGGCGCAGGACAGCGACAGGGTGAGCGCGCTCAGTGCGAAACGGGCGGGGCGCGCCGGGCGCGCACGCGTGCAGGGCTGGGTCATCACGGGCTGACAGGCTGGGTAGCGATGAACGCGGCGAAGTCGCTGTTGAACAGCGGATCGAGGCGCTTGAGAAGCGAGGTGCGCAGCGGGACGAACAGCGTGCCGCCGGCGGCAATGGCCTGGGGATCGGCGCGGTTCCACAAAGCGATGCCCAGCTGCTGGACCCGGCCGTCGGGCTGGACCACGAAGATGTCGTTGCGGTCGGCGAGGGCGCTGGGCCGGCAGTCACGCAGGTAGTCACGTGCGTCGCGCTGCGGGACGTGAGGCAGTACGCAGGCTTGCCCGACCGCGCCCATGACAGTGATCGTGCGCGGCTGCTGCGGGAAGCGCAGCGTATCGCCGTTGGCGAGCACCGGATTGTTTGCGGGCTGGACCTGGATCAGGCGCGCGGAACTGGCGATGGGCATGCGCCCGGTGGCCGGATGTGCGTCGAGCCACGCCTGCAGCGTCCGCGCCAAGGCCGAGAGCTGTGTGTCGCTGGCCTCTGCCAGCTGCCCGGCACCGTACTGCAGGCCGGCGCGAAGACGCACCTGGTCTTCCATGGCCTGGGGGCGCTCGAAGCTGGTGCCCAGCAGGTACGCGTCAGCGCGTGGACGGGCCAGCAGCAGGGCATCGGCGAGGCGCGCGTTGGCCGGCAGCTCACGCATGCCGGCCGACTCGGTTGCGCCTTCGATGCGCACCTCGGTCGCCTGGACGGCGCTGGCTGCAAACAACGCGGCGATGATCACCGGGGCGGAAAGTCGAAACGTCATGGCTCAGTCCTTGGCCGGGCGATAGGGTTTGAGCTGGGTGAGCTCAGCAACACGGCCGGGCGCCAGATGCTGGCGACTCTTCCAGATGAAGCCGGTGGCCGGATCGGCCCAGTAGACATTGCGGCCGTGCATGCCGCCGCCCTGCAGTTGTTCGTCAAAACGCTGGAGGGTGCGGCGCGTGCCGAGGATGTCCACCTTTTCCAGTGCACCCTTGCTCAGGGTGCCGGTCACTGCCACGTCGACCTGGTAGGCGGGAACCCAGTCATAGCGGCGCTGCACGGTCACGGGTGTGGTCACCGTGCGCAGGTCATCGAACGGTGATGCGCCGTCGATCCGCACGTGCCACTGCTGGCCAAGGCCGCTGCCACCCAGCAGCAGGCCGTGACGGTCCAGCTCGAACACAGCGTGCGAGCCAGCAAGCCACTGCTGGCGGCCGCCATCGATGTAGCCCAGCACGGCTACGGCGACGATGTCGGGCGTATCCACCTGCATCTGCGGGAAACGATTGCTGGCCACGCCTTCGGCGGTGGCCTGCGCCGGGCGATGCGTGATCAGACGGAAGGTGTCCGCCGTGGATCGGCTGCCGATAGTGCAGCCGGTGAACAGCAGGGCCACGACAACAGCCAGCAGCAGCGCGCCGAGTGTGCGCTGAGTTGGCAGTTGGCTGGCCGCATCCATGCGGGCCATGTCAGTTGTCCCTGACTTCGGTTCCGGTACGCGCCGCGTTGTACAGGATGCTGGTAAACGGCAGCAGCTGGTTCACGAAGCGGTTCCAGCGGCTGACACCGGCGGCGCCCACGAACACGACGTCGCCCGGCTGAAGATGGAACTGGCTGCCTGCGGCGAATGCGGTGGGAGAGCGTGCCTCCAGCTGGTAGACCATCGACGGCTCCTGCTGCAGATCGGCGCTGCCACGGATCACGTACACGGCGTTGCCGTTGGCGGTCTGCTGCAGGAGGCCGCGTGCACGGCCCAGTGCCTGGTTCAGCGAGACATCGCCGGTGCGGAAGCTGTAGGCGCCCGGCAGGTTCACCTCGCCCACCACGAAGATCTCCTTGCGATCCAGGTAGGGCACGAAGATGGAGTCTCCATCCTTGAGGAACAGCTGGCGGCCGCCGAACTGGCGGGCCAGGGATTCCAGGTTGATGGTGTAGGTGGTGCCGTCACGGCTGAGCTGGATGCCTGACAGGTCGGCCTGGGCACTGTTCAGTCCCGCCTGGCTGATGGCGTCGGCCAGGGTCAGCGGCGACGTGCCCAAGGCGATCGGTGAGGACCGCTCGGCAGCACCGGTCACCCAGACGCGCTGGCTGCCGTAGGTGAGGACGGAGACGTCAACCTGCGGCGACTCTACGTACTTCGCCAAACGACTGCTGATCTCCTCGCGGATTTCGACCGGCGACTTGCCCGATGCCTTGACCTTGCCAATGTAGGGGTAAAACATCGTGCCGTCGCTCTGCACCAAGCGGCCGGCGAGGGTGCCTTGTTGCTGCGGGCCCGCCGGAACGGTCAGCTCCGGGTGATCCCAGACGGTGACATAGAGAATGTCGCCGATGCCGACCTTGTACGGTTCCGGCTGGTAGTCGAACAGGGCATTCGGCAGCGACTTCTGCGCCCGCGCGGCATTCTCCTGGGCGATCAGCTTCGGAGTGATGGTGACGATTTCCAGCTGGCCATCGCCGCTATGGCGGTCAATGGCAACGTCGCCGCGGCGCAGGTGCTGGCCCGGTGCGAGCGCGCAGCTGGATAGAGCCAGCGCAGTGAGTGCGGCGGCAAGAAGGCGAGGGGTGGTGTTGGTCATGAGGGTGAAATTCTGGCAGGCATAAAAAACCCCCGCCGGGTCGCGCCCGGCGAGGGCCTGTGTGGTACGCAGAGCGCCGATCAGCCGCCGGTGCCGCCGGTGCCGCCCGTCCCACCGGTGCCGCCCGTGCCACCGGTTCCGCCGGTGCCAGGGCCGCCCGGACCCGGGCCGCCGGGATCGGTGCCGCCGCCGCCATCGTTGCTGCCACTGGTGCTGTCACCGCCGACGCTGTACGCAACAGCAGCCGCAGCCACGGTGAGCACGGTCGCACCTACCACGGTAGCGGTCGACACGCCTGCAGCTTCTGCGCCAGCGACTTCCGAGGAGGACTCCGCGCCGGCAACAGCCTGCGCTTCCTGCGCGAAACTCATCATCGGGGAGGCGGAAAAGGCCGCCAGGGCCACAACTGCGATCGTCTTCTTGAACATGGGGAGGCCTGCTCCGTCAGGGAAAATTCCACCTGTATGTTCGGTGTATGAACCTTGACTGTCAAGGTTTGTGGGGCAGCCCATCAATGCTGGTCGCCGACTGTCGAGGTGGAACTGCGGAGGTCGTCACGTTCGAGCGCCCGTTCGCGGCCAGATAGCGCTTTGGCGGTGGCCTTGACGACGTCATGGGTGTGCAGGTCTGCCAGCAGTGCCGGGGCGGCAACAGCTGCCGCGATGGCCAGCAATACGGCATGGGCGCGCACGGCCGGGTTCTTTCCAGGCAGGTGCAAGCCGCGTAACACCCACAGCGATGCGGCAAAGCCGATCCCGAGCCCGATGATGATCTCGGAAAGGGAATGTGCCCGCAGCGGTACCCTCGACCAGGCGATCGCCATCGCGAGCACGGCGCCGGCCATCGCCCAGGCCCCAGGGTGCCGATTGCGGCCGCTGGCGAGCAGCCAGAAGACCACCGGATAAAGCGTGCTGGACATCGCGGCATGACCGGAAATGCCGGTGAAATCCAGCGACTTCACGCCAAAGCCCCAACCCATGAAGGCGATCTTGCTGGCCAGTGTGACGCTGGCGACCACGGCGATGGCCGCTGCCCATCGCCACAGCAGTGGGCGGAATGTGGCGGGCAGGAACAATGCCAGAATCAAGGCGAGCGGGAGCAGGGCGCGGCTGTCGCCGAGGGCCGACAGGCTCTCCCAGAGAGTCATCATGTGGCGAAGGTCGGGTGATGGCGGGGTGGGGGCGGACAGAATAGCGACGTTGGCACCCATGTCGACGGTACGCGGCTTGGTCCATTCAGCCAGACGCGGTATCCTTCCCAGCTGCCAATGGCCCCGTAGCTCAGCTGGATAGAGCGTCCCCCTCCTAAGGGGAAGGTCGCCCGTTCGAATCGGGCCGGGGTCACCACGCGCTTGGCGCACTCATTCGCAGTGCCGCGCTCATTTCCCCGCATTCATCCGCATCGCATTGCCAGAAATGCGTATCACCCTGCAGAACGGCAAGCCCGTTTGCCCTTACGGTGATCCTGCAGCACAGGTTGACCGTCATTTCCACGGCATCAGCCCGGCCGCAACCCTGCCGTCCGGAGTATTCCCGTGGACCTGTTGCTCGCCATTGGTGAGGTAGCGCTGGTGGCCGCCTGCCTGCTCGGGCTCGTCCATGTCGCAGACCGGGCCTGGCGCCGTCGTAAGCGCTGATGGGGTGGATTGAGGGGCGTCTTCCAGTTGAAACGAATTCGCGCTATCGTCCGCAAATCGTGATGACCATCACACTTACGGTGCGTCCATGCAAGCTCGTCGTTTTCGGTATGCGTACAGGAAAGTGCGGGAATGGCATGTGGGCTCGGTCCGCGCAGGTTGGTTGGCGCTGCGCTACGGCCTGACCGGTGACACCGGGCGATTCAATTCGCACGGGGGCTGGCGGGTCAGTCGTCTGCGGGTGGACCGCGACGCGGATTCCTGAATGCATCGAGTCGCATGTGGCGGCCATGCACGCGCACTCCACATGCAGAACGCGAAGCTCGTTCCATCCCTGTTATCACGATGGAGCAAGCGATGAACAACCCCGGCACCCGTAAGCCCTCCTGGCGCCAGAGCAAAGGGCTTTGGATTGTCATCGGCGTGGCCTTGGCCATATTCGTGGTGACGCTGTTCCTGCGCTGGTAAAGGCGCAGAGCCACCGGGCGTGGCCCGGCGCTACCGAAAGAGGGGTGGATCAGCCAAAAGTAGATCCACGCCATGCGTGGATGAGGGTTTCCACAGTGCGGACCAACGGTCCGCACCCACCAGCGGGTGTCCTCACCCACCGCTGCCGGGTCCGCACCCACCACCGGTCCGGTAGATCCACGCCATGCGTGGATGACGGTATCTGCGGTGCGGGCCAAGGGTACGCACCTACCAAACGGCGGTGATGACTCAATCCTGCTTCAACAGCTCCACCAGCTGGCGCAGCCGGTAAGGCTTGGGCAGGAACTCCACCTGGTCGGGCAGCGGCGGCAGCTGCGAGCGCGCATACCCTGAAGACAGGATCATCCGAGCATGCGGCTGGTCGCGGGCCACGTGCTCGCTCAGCTCGATGCCGGACATGCCGTTGGGCATGCTGACGTCGCTGAACACCACGTCGAACTGCTGGCCGCCCTGCATCAGGGCGACGGCTTCGTGGCCGTCGGACGTGGTTGCCACATCGATACCGAAATCGCGCAGCGCCAGGCCGATCATCTCGCGGAGATCGGACTGGTCCTCCACCATCAATACGCGGAGCGGGTCATCAGTCATGGGCAGGGTCCTCCATTGCGGGTAGCAGCAGGCTGACCGTGGTGCCGACACCGGGCGTGGTGGACACATCAACGAAGCCGCCGCTCTGGGTAGTGAAACCGAACACCTGGCTGAGGCCCAGGCCGCTGCCTTTGCCGATGTCCTTGGTCGTAAAGAAGGGCTCGGTAGCCCGTTCAGCGATGTCCGGGGCCATGCCGTGGCCCTCGTCGCAGACGCTTAGTGTCACATATCGACGCTGCAGCGCGGTGTCCGCGTCTGGATCCAGCCGATGCTCAAGCGCGGTGGCCACCAGCACGCGACCACCGTCCAGCGTGGCGTCGGCAGCATTGGCGACCAGGTTGGCAAGCGCGGTCTGCAGCTGCAGCGGGTCGGTGCTGAGCAGGGGCAGGCCCGGCGCCAGGGCTGCTTCCACGGTGACCCCGGGCGGGCAGGCGCTGCGCAGGCCGGGCAGCCACTCGCTGATCTGCTGGTTGATGTCCAGTGTCTCGCGGATCAGGGTCTGGCCGGTGCTGAAGGCCAGCAGCTGCCGGGTCAGCAGGGCGCCGCGGTCGGTGGCAGCTTGCGCGGTGGTCAGCAGTTCGGCAGCGCGGGCATCGCTGCCCAGGCGCATCGACAGCAGGTCCAGCGCGTTGCCGACCGTGGTCAGCAGATTGTTGAACTCGTGTGACAGGCCGCGGCTCAGTCGGCCCACGGTCTCGAATTGCTGGGTCTGGCGCAGGGCGCGCTGGGCATCGCGCAGCAGGCGCTGGGCCTGCCAGTGCTCGGTGATGTCGCGGGTGATCTTGACGAAGCCCAGCAGCTCGCCGTTCTCGCGTACCGCCTCGATGACGATGCTGGCCCTGAAGGACGAGCCATCGCGGCGCACCCGCCAGCCTTCACTGGCCACGTGGCCGTTCTGCGCGGCCAGATGCAGCAGGCGCTGCGGCTCGCCGGCCTCGCGTTCATCGGCCAGGTAGAAGCGGCCGAAGTGGGTGCCGATGACTTCGTCGGCACGATAGCCCTTGATGCGTTCGGCGCCCGGGTTCCAGCTGCAGACGATGCCTTGGGGGTCGAGCAGGTACAGGGCATGGTCGCGAACGCTGTCGATCAGCAATCGCAATTGTCGGGACGTGTCCGTCAGCACGGAAGGCGTAGAGGCAAGAGCGTCCACCTGGAAATCAGTAATACCCCTGTAGGGGCTGAGACCGTAGGCAGGCCAGTGTGAAGAGTGTGTGCACACATCGCGTGTGCCAATGGTCGTATGCGGCTGAATGCGACACGGGGTAGCATAACCGCCTCTTTCTGCCCGGGAACCTTCCTGATGCGTGCTGGTGCAACAACGCGCGACCGCTGGATCTGGACGACGGCAGCGCTGCTGCTGGCGGCGACCGTTGCCCTGGAACTTGTCGTGCCGCTGGGCTATGCGGTGTGGCTGACCTATTTCATGGCCGTTGGCGTCACCATTTTCCAGCGGAGTGCGCGGGTTCCTTTCGTCGTAGCGCTGGTGGCGTGCGTCCTGTTGGCGGTGGGCTACAACGTGGCGCCTGCCAGTTCCAACTCGTCCTTCTCCTTCATCAACCGCACCATCGGTGGCGTGGCCTTCCTGATGATTGCCGGCATCGTATCGCGCGCGGTACATGCCCGACGCGAGGCACTGCGTGCGCTGTGGCTGCAGGAAGCGGAGAACGCCGTGTCGGCATGCCTGCGTGGCGACCTGGGGCCAGAGCAGATTGCCGATGCGTCGATGGCGTGCCTGGCCACGCAGCTGCGCGCGGATGTGGGTGCCATGTACCGCATCGAGGGCGGTCGTCTGCATCTGACGGGCGGCGTTGCCGTGCCCAGTGGTGTCCCCGCGTCGGTGACACTGCAGGAAGGCCTCCTGGGCCAGACGGCGCGTGACCAGCAGATCCGTCATCTGCCGGGTGACGATGAGCGGGCTCTGCAGTTGCAGTCCAGCTTCGGGCTGGTGCAGGTGCGTGAACGCATTCTTGCGCCCATCAGCAGCGATGGCACGGTGGTGGGCGTGGTTGAGCTGGGCCGCTCCCAGGCCGCTGGGCAGCAGGGGCTGGATGCCGAGTTGCTGCAGCGCTGCGGCGACACGCTGGGCATGGCGTTGCGCGCTTCGATGCTGCGCGCGCAGCTGGTCGTGCTGCTGGAGGAATCGCAGCGGCAGGGCGAAGAGTTGCAGGCCCAGCAGGAAGAACTGCGCGTAGCCAACGAAGAGCTCGAGGAGCAGAGCCGCAGCCTGATGCAGTCGCAGGCCAACCTGGAGCAGCAGCAGGTCGAGCTGGAACAGAGCAACGTGCAGCTGGAAGAGCGCACTCACGAGCTGGAAGCGCAGAAGCAGGCGCTGCTGGTGGCGCAGGGGCAGCTGGTGCGCAACAGCAACGAGCTGGCGGCAACCTCGCGGTACAAGTCCGAGTTCCTGGCCAACATGTCGCACGAGCTGCGCACGCCGCTGAACAGCTCGCTGATCCTGGCCAAGCTGCTGGCCGACAACAAGGACGGCACGCTGACCGAGGAACAGGTCAAGTACGCCCGCGCGATCCTGTCGTCCAACAACGACCTGCTGGCGCTGATCAACGACATCCTCGATCTGTCGCGCATCGAAGCCGGGCATGTGGAGCTGGCCGACGAAGTGGTGGTGGTCGACAGCGTGCTGAAGCGCCTTCGTGAGACGTTCGAGCCGATGGCCCGGCAGAAGGGCCTGGCCCTGCAGATCGAGGCCGATGCGCTTGCGCCGACCCAGCTGGTGGCTGATAACCAGCGCATGCAGCAGATCCTGAAGAACCTGTTGGCCAATGCCGTGAAGTTCACCGAGCACGGCAAGGTCAGCCTGCACGTGCGTGCAGGTGGCAATGGTCGCATCCGCTTCGAAGTCTGCGATTCGGGCATCGGCATCGCCCGTGACCAGCTGCAGGTGATCTTCGAGGCGTTCCGCCAGGCCGATGGCAGCACCCGCCGCCGCTACGGTGGCACCGGCCTGGGCCTGTCGATCTCGCGCGACCTGGCCGTGCGCATGGGCGGCGATATCCAGGTGGACAGCGAGCCGGGTCGCGGCAGCTGCTTCATCCTGGAACTGCCGCTGCAGGGCGCACCGGCCAGCGACGCGCCGGCCGAGCCGGCCGCGATGGCGCCGGCGCCGATGGCGTCAGTGCAGAATGTGGCCGCTGCCGCACCATTGGCGATGGCTGCCGCACCCGCCGTGGTCGGCACCGCCGTTGCCGATGATCGCAGCCGCCGCCAGCGTGTCGGGCGCCTCATCCTCGCGGTGGAAGATGATGCCAGCTTCGCTGAGGCACTGGTGTCGCTGGCCCATGAACTTGATTTCGACTGCGTGGTAGCGACGACCGCCGAAGAGGCGCTGACCCTGGCCAGCGAGCTGCGGCCGAACGGCATCCTGCTCGATATCGGCCTGCCGGACGTGTCGGGCTTGAGCGTGCTCGAACGCCTCAAGCGCAACCCGGAAACCCGCCATATCCCCGTGCACGTGGTCTCGGGCATGGACCGCAGCCAGGTGGCACGCGAGCTGGGCGCGATCGGCTATGCGGTGAAGCCGGCGACCCGTGAACGTCTGGCCGCAGCCATCGAGCAGCTGGAGCAGACCAGCCAGCGTGATGTGCGCCGCCTGCTGATCGTCGAGGACGACAGCGACCTGCGCCGCAACCTGGAGCTGCTGCTGGGCCGCGACCAACTGCAGATCGTGGCGGTGGGTACCCTGGCCGCTGCTGTGGAGCAGCTGAGCACGGTGACCTTCGACTGCATGGTGATGGACCTGTCGCTGCCCGACGGCAGTGGCTACGATCTGCTGGAACACATGGCCGGCAACGATGAGGTCGGCTTCCCGCCGGTGATCGTCTACACCGGCCGCGCGCTCAGCCGCGAGGAAGAGCAGCGCCTGCGCCGTTATTCCAAGAGCATCATCATCAAGGGCGCCCGCTCGCCCGAGCGCCTGCTCGATGAGGTGACCCTGTTCCTGCACAGTGTCGAGGCCAGCCTGCCCAGCGACCAGCAGCGCCTGCTGCGTGAGGCCCGCCGCCGCGACACCGTACTCGATGGCCGCACCGTGCTGCTGGCCGAGGACGATGTGCGCAACATCTTCGCCCTGTCCAGCGTGCTCGAGCCGCTGGGCGTCACGCTGGAGATCGCACGCAATGGCCAGGAAGCGGTGGATCGCCTGGCCCAGCGCGAGGTCGACCTGGTGCTGATGGACATCATGATGCCGGAGAAGGATGGCCTGACCGCGATGCGTGAGATCCGTGCGCAGCGTCACCTGCAGGACCTGCCGATCATCGCGCTGACCGCCAAGGCCATGCCCGATGACCGCGAACGCTGCCTGCAGGCCGGTGCCAACGACTACATCGCCAAGCCCATCGATGTCGACAAGCTGGTCTCGCTGTGCCGGGTCTGGTGCTCGCGCCAATGAACGAACAGGCGTTGTTCGACCTGGAGTTGAAGGTGCTGCTGGAAGCGCTGTACCAGCGCTACCATTACGACTTCCGCAGCTACGCGGTGTCCTCGCTGCGGCGGCGCATCCGCCAGGCCATGCAGCGCTATGACTGCGAGCGCCTGGTCGACCTGCAGCACCGGTTGCTGCACGAGCCGGATCTGTTCGCCCAGGCGATGCAGTTCTTCACCGTGCAGGTCTCGGAAATGTTCCGTGACCCGGCCTATTTCAAGCAGCTGCGCGAGCAGGTGGTGCCGGTATTGCGCACCTATCCGTCGGTGAAGCTGTGGGTGGCTGGCTGCAGTACCGGTGAAGAGGTGTGGTCGCTGGCCATCCTGCTGCACGAGGAAGGGCTGCTGGAGCGCAGCATTGTCTACGCGACCGACATCAACCCGGCCGCGCTGGCCACCGCAGAAGCGGGTGCCTACAGCATCGACCGCCTGGCCCAGTTCAGCCGCAATTACCTGGCTGCCGGCGGTACCGGTTCGCTGTCCGATTACTACGCCACCGCCTACGACGGTGCGGTGTTTGATCGCCAGCTGCGCCGCAACGTGGTGTTTGCCGACCACAGTCTGGCCACCGACACGGTGTTCTCCGAAGTGCACCTGGTCTCGTGCCGCAACGTGCTGATCTATTTCAACCGCGACCTGCAGGACCGTGCCGTGGGCCTGTTCCGTGAGGCGCTGGTGCACCGCGGCTTCCTGGGTCTGGGCAGCAAGGAATCACTGCAGTTCGGCCAGCACCACGACGCGTTCGAAACCTGTTCGCGCGAACATCGGCTGTACCGGAAGGTCGTCTGATGGGAGCTGCGCGCCCGCATCTGCTGGTCATCGGCGCTTCGGCCGGTGGCGTGGCCGCGCTGCAGGTGCTGCTCGGCGCGCTGCCGGCGGGCCTGCCGGTGCCGGTGCTGGTGGTGCTGCATCTGCCGCGCGACCGCAGCAGCCGTATCGCCGAAGTGCTCTCGCCGTACTGCGCGCTGCAGCTGCGCGAGGCCGAGGACAAGCAGCCGCTGCAGGCGGGGACGGTGACTTTCGCGGCACCCGATTACCACCTGCTGGTGGAAGATGCGAAGACCATCGCGCTGTCGATGGACGAGCCGGTGCTGTTCTCGCGCCCGGCCATTGACCCGTTGTTTGAATCTGCCGCGGCCATATTCGGTCCGCAGCTGCTGGCGGTGCTGCTGACCGGCGCCAGCAGTGACGGCAGCGAAGGTGTGGCCGCAGTGCGTGCCGCCGGTGGCCGCGCCTGGTTGCAATGCCCCGAGGAGGCCGAGGCATCGATGATGCCAGCTTCCGCCCTGCAGCACGCCGGCGCTGATGCCGTGCTGCCTCTTGAACTGATGTGCCGCCGCTTGAAGGAGTTGTTCGCATGAACCTGCTGCCACCGGACCCTGCGCAGTCGCAGACCCCGGTCAACCTGCTGATCGTCGATGACGTGCCGCAGAACCTGGTGGCCATGCAGGCGCTGCTGCGCCGCGAGGGCGTCAATCTGCTGTTGGCCGACTCGGGCGCGCAGGCGCTGGAGCTGCTGCTTGAGCATGAAGTGGCGCTGGCTCTGCTGGACGTGCACATGCCGGAGATCGATGGCTTCACCCTGGCCGAGCTGATGCGCGGTTCGCAGCGCAGCCGGGATGTGCCGATCATCTTCCTGACCGCCTCGCCGGATGACCCGGTGCGCGCGTTCAAGGGCTACGAAAGCGGCGCGGTCGATTTCCTGCACAAGCCGGTGGCGCCGCAGGTGATCCTGAGCAAGGTCAATGTGTTCATCGAGCTGTACCAGCAGCGCCAGCTGCTGAAGGCGCGCAACGAGGCGCTGGAGCGCGCGTTGAAGTTGAACGAGACCATGGCGGCCGTGCTCACCCATGATCTGCGCACGCCGCTGTCGGCCATCCTGCTGTGCGCCGACAAGCTGTCTCTGGAACTGCCGCCGGGCAATACCAGTGCGCAGCAGACCCTGCAGCACCTGGAAGCGAGCACCGTGCGTATGGCGCGCATGGTCGAGCAGCTGCTGGATTTCTCGCGCATCCGCAGCGGCGGACTGCGCCTGGAGGCCAATGCCTGCGACATGGAAGAACTGGCGCGTGCGGTGATCGCCGAAGCCGCCAGCGCGCACGGCAGCGATCGCATCGCCTTGGAAGCCAGTGGTGATGCCACGCTGCACGGCGACATGGATCGCCTGGGGCAGGTGGTGGCCAACCTGGTGGGCAACGCGATCACCCATGGGGGCAAGGACGTGGTGCGGGTTGCCGTTGATGGCAGCGATTCGCGCGTGGTGACCCTGCGCGTGCGCAATGTCGGGCACATCGAGGAGGCACTGCTGCCGCGCCTGTTCGAGCCGTTCAAGGCCAGCTTCCACCAGAGCAAGGGTCTGGGCCTTGGCCTGTACATCGTCGATCAGTTCGTGGCCGCCCACGGGGGACGGCTGAGTGCGCGCAACGAGCAGGGGCAGGTGGTGTTCGAGGCGGTGCTGCCACGCCGCGGCGACGCGCGCATCGGCCGTTAACTGAATTCTTCAGGAAGCGCGCGGGTGAACTGAGACGGGCTCGTCCGTAGCTGCTACCGTGGCCGCTCACGTTGCCAAGGAAGATTCATGCCACTACGCGCCATTGCCTACGTCAGCCAGGCCCGGCCGGACCTTTCCGCCGAACGCCTGCAGACGTTGGTGGACGATGCCATCCGGTTCAACCGGATGGCTGGGGTGACGGGCGTGTTGTTGCACGATGAGCAGCGTTTCCTGCAGTACATCGAAGGGCCGCCCGATGGCATCGGTTCGGTGTACGAGCGCATCCTGCAGGCCGGCAGCCATGTGGACATCGTCGAACTGGCGCGCGGGCGGTTGGGCCAGCGCCAGTTTCCGTACTGGTCGATGCGCGCGTTGCCGGTCGATGCGCTGAAGCTGCGCCAGCTCACCAGCAGTGACTGGTCCGGTTTCTCGCGCACGGTGGAGGGCGATGATGCCGAACCCACCGCAGTGGATCTTCTGAGCGCCCTCGTGCGCCCGATGCTCAGCGCCGGGTAAAGTCGAGCTTCACCCCGCTGTCACCGTTGCCGGGTTCCCATCGGGCTTCCTGGGGAAGGGAGCACGGCATGAATCGGATGAAGTGGCAGGGCAGGGCGGCGCTGGCGCTGGCGCTGGCAGCGGCGGTCGCGCCGGCATGGGCCTGCACGCGCGCGGTCTACCTGGGTGACAACGGAGATGTGATCACCGCCCGGTCGATGGACTGGAAGGTCGACGTTGCCACCAACCTGTATGTCCTGCCGCGCGGCATCGAACGTACCGGCCAGGCCGGACCGAAGTCGGCGAAGTGGACCGCGCGCTACGGCAGCGTGGTGGCCACCGGCTACGACGTGTCCACCACCGACGGCATGAACGAGAAGGGCCTGGTGGCCAACCTGCTGTGGCTGGTCGAATCGGAGTATCCGCAGCAGCGTGGTACCAAGCCGGGGCTGGCCATCTCGCTGTGGGCGCAGTACGTGCTGGACAATTTCGGCAGCGTGGCCGAGGCCGTGGCTGCACTGGAGCGCGAGCCGTTCGCCATCGTCACCGACAAGGTGCCCGGTGAGGACCGCCAGGCGACCCTGCATCTTTCGCTGTCCGACGCCACCGGCGACAGCGCCATCATCGAGTACATCGGCGGCCGCCAGGTCATCCATCACGACCGCCGCTACCAGGTGATGACCAATTCGCCGATCTTCGATCAGCAGCTGGCGCTCAATGCGTACTGGAAGAGCATCGGGGGCACGGTGATGCTGCCGGGCACCAACCGCTCGGCCGATCGCTTCGCGCGCGCCTCGTTCTACATCAATGCCATTCCCAAGGCCGAAGACCCGGTGGAGGCGCTGGCCAGTGTGTTCAGCGTCATCCGCAACGTGTCGGTGCCGTTTGGCATCACTACGCCGGGCGAGCCGAACATCTCGTCCACGCGCTGGCGCACGGTGGCCGATCACAAGCGTCGGCTGTACTTCTTCGAATCGGCACTGACGCCCAATACGTTCTGGGTCGATCTGAACAAGGTCGATTTCGGCGGGCAGGTGCTCAAGCTCGACCTGGGCCGGGACCAGCGCAACACCTTCTCCGGTGATGCGCTGTCCCAGTTCGTGCCGAGCAAGCCGTTCGCGTTTCTCGGTACCGACGGCTAGGGCGCGCGATTGTCGTCCTTCGGATAGACCGCGAGGATGTCGCAGCCTGGGCGGGCGAAGCTGGGGGTGTAGGTGCGGCCGTCCCCCTCGATGCCGGAGGGCATCAGCACGATGCGGTCGCGGGCGTTGCCGCAGATCAGGCCGTTCTGCAGGCCGGACTGGAAATCCACGTCGGTGGCGCCGGCCAGGATCGAACAGCTGCTGGCCAGTTCCACGTGGTAATAGCGATGGCCACCATTGCGGCGTGGGTTGGTTTCCACCACCACACCTCCCGGGCTTTCACTCCAGCCGCGTACGTTGCGGGTGGCGAAGCACACGGCGGACGAGGTCTGGAAGGTGTGCGGGGTGTCGCCGCTGCGGCCTCCCCGTTTCTTCGCGCTCACGGTCACGCCAGGCAGGGTGGCCGCGTACTGGCGGCTGCTTTCGCGGGCGATGGTGGCGAAACTGCGGCCGTCGATCGGCGTGACCGCGCTGACCGCGCAGCTTCGGCCGTCAACCACCACCCGTTCGCCTGGCTGACCACAGGCCCAGCCCTGCGGGGCCTCCAGCGTGAGGGTGTCGGCTTCGTTGACGCCTGGGCAGGCGGCGGCGAAATCAAGGCGGAACGCGCGGCCCTGGCCATCGGCGACGGCGATGGCGCCGGGCGTGTCCTGCTCCACCTGCTGCACATCGCGCGCGTCCAGGCAGTCCGGCGCCGGCGGCGTACGCGCTTCCTGCGCGTGAAGCGGGGTCACGACGGCGCTGGCGAGGGCAAGGGCGAGCAGCAGCGGTCGGATATTCATCGTGCAATCCTTGCGGGGTGAACATCGTCCGAACATAGCATGCGGTTTTGCCCGCCTTGATGACTGCATTGCAGGCCGGACTGTGCACGCGCACACTGCCGCGATGGGCGCCATCTTCCACCTGCGGCACTACGGCCAGTCAACGGGCCTGGACCGCCACGACTACGCACAGTGGGTGCTGCCGCTGCAGGGCGAGCTGCAGTTCGAGCTGGAAGGGCGCGGCGGCCGCCTGGATCTGCTGCAGGGGGCGTTCGTTGCCGCCGGCGAGGCGCATGACCAGGTGGCACATGGGCCGAACGGTTTCGTGATCGTCGATTGCGGCCCGGGCGTGCTCGATGACCTGACCCAGGAACACCTCAGTCGCCAGCGCTGGCTGCACCTGCCGCTGTCACTGCGCCAGCGCCTGGCTCAGGTGCGGGTAGGTGGCTGCATGCCGGAACTGCTGCCTGACCTGCTGCGGGCGTTTGCCCCTGCGGGCAGTGGCGCGCGGCTGCAGGCCCTGTGTGCGGCCGTGCAGGCCGAACCTGGACAGGCGTGGCCGGTGGCGCGCATGGCGGCCCATGTGGGCGTCAGCGAAAGCCGACTGCATGCCTTGTTCCAGGGCGAATTCGGGGTCAGTCCGCAGGCGTGGCTCAGCGCCGGCCGGCTGCGCTGGGCCAAGCATGCGCTGCTGACCACTGCGGTGCCGATCAGCGATATCGCGCTGGCGGCGGGGTACTCCGAGCAGAGCGCACTGACCCGTGCGCTGCGCCGCGAGACGGGCCTGACCCCGAGCGCCTGGCGGCGCGGTGAAGGGTCACTGTAGAGCGGAGCCCATGCTCGGCTGATTTTTGCCGTCGAGGTGACATGCAGCCGAGCATGGGCTCGGCTCTACACGTATGAAGCGCCGGGGCAGGGCAGTAGCCTCGGTCAAGACGCCGCGCCCATCGCCGCCTACACTGCGCGGCCTGTTCTCTCCCCCCGAAGCACCTGATATGCGCAACAACCCGATGGCTCTGGGCATCGCCAATGGCGTTGCCGCTGGCGCGCTGTGGGGCGTGGTCTTTCTCGCGCCTGCCGTGCTGCATTCCTTCAACGCATTGCAGCTGTCCGCCGGCCGCTACCTGGTCTACGGCCTGATCGCAATGATCCTGCTGCTGCCGCGCTGGAAGCGCCTGGCGCCGCAGCTGGGGCGTGCGGAGTGGATGGGCCTGCTGTGGCTCAGCCTGGCCGGCAACCTGGTGTATTTCCTGCTGCTGGCGACGGCCGTGCAGTGGGCTGGTGGCGCGGCGGCCTCGCTCATCGTCGGCCTGATCCCGGTGGTGGTGACTCTGGTCGGCGTGCGCGAGAAGGGCGCGGTACCGTTGAAACAACTGTTGCCCGCGCTGGGGCTGTGCGTGCTGGGCGTGGCCCTGGTTGGCTGGGAATCGCTGATGTCCGAGCACCTGGGCACGCCGTGGCGGCAGCGCCTGATCGGCCTGCTGTGTGCCTTTGGCGCGCTGTTCTCGTGGGCGCTGTACTCGGTGGGCAACAGCCGCTGGCTGGCCCGGCGTGCCGATCTGTCCAGCCATGACTGGTCGCTGCTGACCGGCGTGACCACCGGCGGCCTGTCGCTGCTGCTGGTGCCGATGGCCTTCATCGGCCAGACCGCCGGCCACACCCCCGCGCAGTGGAGCCTGTTCTGGGTGATCAGCGCCGGCGTCGCGGTCATCGCCTCGATCCTCGGCAACGCGTTCTGGAATCGTGCCAGCCGCCTGCTGCCGTTGACCCTGACCGGGCAGATGATCGTGTTCGAAACCCTGTTCGCGCTGCTCTACGCCTTCGCCTGGCAATGGCGTTGGCCGACCCTGCTGGAGGCGCTGGCGATCGTGTTCCTTGTGACAGGCGTGCTGCTGTGTGCCCACGCGCACCGCGCTCCGAGTGCAATCGCCGAACATGCCGGCTGATTGCTGGCCTCAAGCGCTCCGATGTCCGCTTTGTCTCAATTGCAACCAAATGGCTGCACGTTGGGCGATGATCGAAACAAACGATTTTTGCATCGCAGCACTTGACAGCCCCCCGGCGCACGGTGTTTTCTGTGCCCCATGGTCTTCGATGCCGCCCTCGCCAGCCTGATTGCCCCCGCTACCGCGGGCGGCTCGACTGCGCCGGTCGCCATCACCACCATTATTACCACCACCGCCACCACTGCCCTGGTGCGGCCCGTCGTCTTCGTGTAACTCCCGAAAACAACGGCCCCGCACCATCCAGGTGACGGGGAAACCCACCACCTGCATGTGACGGGGCCTCCTACCGAGGTCTGCATGTCTTCCCACGCCCCCGCCCATCCCGCTGCACCGGCCGACCTGGCCGCACCGTCCACCGTCGTGCACAAGTTCGGCGGCACCTCGGTGGCCAACGCCGAACGATACCGCCATGTGGCTGGCCTGCTGCGGGCCCGTCCCGAGCCGCTTCAGGTCACTGTCGTGTCGGCGATGAAGGGCGTCACCGATGCGCTGATCGAGCTGGCCCAGCTGGCGGCACGCGGCGATGCAGGCTGGCGCGAGGCCTGGCATGCCCTGCGTGCGCGCCATCGCGGCGCGGCCGTGGCCCTGCTCGGCGAGCAGGTGGGCGAGACCGTGGAATGGATCGACGTGCGCTTCGATCACCTGGCCGAAGTGCTCGGCGCGCTGGCGGTGATCGGTGAGCTGCCGCGCGAGGTGCTGGACCGCGTGCAGGGGCTGGGCGAAGTGTTTTCGGCGCAGCTGCTGGGCATGCACCTGCAGGCACTCGGCGAGGAGTGCGCGGTGCTGGATGCGCGTGATGTGCTGGTGGTCGGCCATGGCGAACTGGGCGTGGACGTGGACTGGGAGGCCAGCGCCGACCGCCTGGCGAAATGGCGCCTGCAGCACCCGCAGTCGCGCGTGGTCGCCACCGATTTCGTCGCCCGCGATCGCGAGGACCGCATCAGCACGCTGGGCCGCAACGGCAGCGACTACTCCGGCGCGATCTTCGCAGCGCTGTTCAACGCCGATGAACTGCATATCTGGACCGACGTCGATGGCGTGCTGTCGGCCGATCCGCGGCTGGTGCCGGAGGCCGTGCAGCTGGAGGCGCTCAGCTACGACGAAGCCTGTGAGCTGGCGTATTTCGGCGCCAAGGTCGTGCATCCGCAGACGATGTCGCCGGCCATCCGCCTGGGCCTGCCGATCTTCATCCGCAACACGTTCCATCCGGTGCACCCGGGCACGCGCATCAGTGCCGAACGCTCGCCGCGCGGGCCGGTGAAGGGCCTGACCCTGAGCCCCGACCTGGCCCTGCTGAATCTGGAAGGCACGGGCCTGATGGGTGTGCCGGGCACCGCCGAACGCGTGTTCTCGGCCCTGCGCCAGGCGCAGGTGTCGGTGGTGATGATCTCGCAGGGGTCTTCCGAACACTCGATCTGCTGCGTGGTGAAGGCCGGCGAGGCTGCGCGTGGTCGCGAGGCCCTGCTGCATGCCTTCGCCCACGAACTGGCGGTGGGCCAGGTGCAGCGCGTGCAGGTCGGCGAGGGCGTCAGCGTGCTGGCCGCGGTGGGTGACGGCATGGCCGGCCAGCCGGGCGTGGCCGCACGCCTGTTCGAGGCGCTGGGCCGTGCCCAGGTGAACATCCTGGCGATCGCGCAGGGCTCGTCCGAGCGCAACATCTCGGTGGCTGTGGCCAGCGCCGACGCAACGCGCGCCCTGCGTGCCGCACATGCCGGGTTCTGGCTCTCGCCGCAGACTTTCGCGGTGGGCGTGATCGGGCCGGGCAATGTCGGCGCGGCGTTGCTGGACCAGCTGCTGGCCGCGCGCCCGCAGCTGCTGGCCAAGGCCAACGTCGACCTGCGCCTGCGTGCGCTGGCCTCGCGCTCGCGCATGCGCCTGGAAGCCGATGTCCTGCACGCCGACTGGCGGCAGGCGCTGCACGACGATGGCCAGGCCAGCAACCTGGACGCCTTCACCGAACATCTGCTGGCCGCACACCTGCCGCATGCGGTGGTGATCGACTGCAGTGGCAGCGCCGAAGTGGCTGAGCGCTACGAGGGCTGGCTGGCCGCCGGCATCCATGTGGTCACCCCGAACAAACAGGCGGGTTCGGGGCCGCTGTCGCGCTATCAGCGCATCCATGCCGCTGCCGCCGCCAGTGGCGCGCGGTTCCGTTACGAGGCCACGGTGGGCGCCGGTCTGCCGGTGATCACCACGCTGCGCGACCTGGTCGATACCGGCGATGAAGTGCTGGCGGTGGAGGGCATCTTCTCCGGCACGCTGGCCTGGCTGTTCAACCGATTCGATGGCAGCCAGCCGTTCTCCGAGCTGGTGGCGCAGGCGCGTTCAATGGGCTACACCGAGCCGGACCCGCGCGATGACCTGTCCGGCGTGGACGTGGCGCGCAAGCTGGTGATCCTCGCCCGTGAGGCCGGTCACGCGCTCAGCCTGGAACAGGTGCATGTGGAAAGCCTGGTGCCGGCGCTGCTGCGCGATGGCAGCGTGGACGGCTTCATGGCCCGCCTGGGCGAATCCGATGCCAGCCTGCTGCAGCGCCTGGAAGAGGCCCGGGCGCGCGGCGCGGTGCTGCGCTATGTCGCCCGGTTGGATGCCGATGGTGCATCGGTGGGCCTGCAGGAACTGCCGGCCGACCACGCCTTCGCCAACCTGCGCTTGACCGACAACGTGGTGCAGTTCCGCACGCGCCGCTACTGCGACAACCCGCTGGTGGTGCAGGGCCCGGGTGCCGGGCCGGAAGTCACCGCTGCCGGCGTGTTCGCCGACCTGCTGCGCGTGGCCGCCGGCGAAGGAGCGCGGCTGTGATTGCACGCGCATTCGCGCCCGCGTCCGTGGCCAACGTGGCCGTGGGCTTCGACATTCTTGGCCATGCCATTGCCGGCATCGGCGATACCGTGACCGTGCGACGCATCGCCGAGCCGACCGTGCGCATCGACGCCATCCGTGGCAGCGCCGTCGAGCTGCCACCGGATGCGCCGGGCAACACGGCCGGGGCAGCGCTGATCTCGCTGCGCGAGGGCCTGGGCCTTCCGCATGGCTTCGCCGTCGAGATCGACAAGGGCATTCCGTTCGGTTCGGGCATGGGCGGTTCGGCCGCCTCGTGCGTGGCCGCGCTGGTGGCCGCCAATGCGCTGCTCGATGCACCGCTGCCGCGCGAAGCGTTGTATCCGCACGCGCTGGATGGTGAGGCAGTGGCCAGCGGCGGGCGCCACGGCGACAATGTCGGGCCGCTGCTGCTGGGTGGGCTGGCGCTGTGCACGGCTGATCGCCTGCTGCCGATCCCGGTGCCGGCCAGCTGGCACAGCCTGCTGGTGCATCCGCACGCGGTGCTGGAGACCCGGCGCGCGCGTGCGGCACTGCAGGGCAGCTATGCGCTGGGCGAATTCGTCGCGCAGAGCGCCAACCTTGCCCTGGTGCTCAGCGGCTGCCATCGCAGTGATGCGGCCCTGGTACGTGCCGGCCTGCGCGACGTGCTGGTGGAGCCGCGCCGCGCCGCGCTGATCCCCGGCTTCGACGCTGCACGCGATGCCGCGCTGGCAGCCAACGCGATGGGCGCGGGCATTTCCGGTGCCGGCCCGAGTGTGTTTGCCTGGTTTGAAGATGCCGACCAGGCCCATGCCGCTGCGGCGCCCGTGCGCGCGGCATTTGCCGCCGCGGGTTTCGACAGCGAAGCCTGGGTCTCGCCGCTGGACGCTGCTGGAGCGCGACTGTGCTGAATCCTTCCCCCTTGCTGGATACCTCGCTCATGCAATTCGTTTCGACCCGAGGCCATGCGCCCGCCGTTGGCCTGAGTGCCGCCATCGCTGCCGGCCTGGCGCCGGACGGCGGCCTGTATGTGCCCGACGGGGTGCCCGCGCCGCGCGAACTGCACGCCGGTGCCACACTCGCCGAGACCGCTGCCGATCTGCTGGCGCCTTTCTTCGAGGGTGATCCGCTGCAGGACGCACTGCCGGAGATCTGCCGCGAGGCTTTCGATTTCCCGGTGCCGCTGCGTCCGCTGGGCCGCGACGGCGATCATGTGCTGGAGCTGTTCCATGGCCCGACCGCCGCGTTCAAGGACATCGGCGCGCGCTTCCTCGCCGGCACGCTGTCGCGCCTGCAGGCGGGCAAGGATCGCGACCTGACGATTGTCGTGGCGACTTCCGGCGATACCGGTGCCGCGGTGGCAGCGGCCTTCCATCGCCAGCCCGGCGTGCGCGTGGTGGTGCTGTTTCCCGATGGCCGAGTTTCCCCGCGGCAGGCACACCAGCTGGGCTGCTTCGGCGACAACATCCAGGCGTTGCGCGTGGCCGGCTCGTTCGATGACTGCCAGGCGATGGTCAAGCAGGCGCTGGCCGACACTGATCTGCAGGCGCAGGTGCCGCTGAGTTCGGCCAACAGCATCAGCCTGGGTCGGCTGCTGCCACAGATGAGCTATTACGCGCATGCAGCGCTGACCCATCACGCGCGCACGCGACGCCGCCTCAACCTGGTGGTGCCGACCGGCAACCTGGGCAATGCAATGGCGGCCGTGCTGGCGCGTGCGCTGGGCGTGCCGATCGGCCAGATCGTGCTGGCCACCAATGTCAATGCGGTGCTGCCGGCCTACTTCAACGGCGGCGACTACCAGCCGCAGGCCAGTGTGGCCACCGTGGCCAACGCGATGGATGTGGGCGCGCCGAGCAACTTCGAGCGCCTGCGCTGGCTGTATGCCGAGGACGATGGCGAACTGCGCGCTGGCTTCCGCGCGTTCGCGGTGGATGACGTGACCATCCGCGCGACCATCGCCAGTGCGCATTCCAGCAGCGGCGAGCTGTTCTGTCCGCACACCGCCACCGCGGTGAAAGTGCTGCAGGACCTGCGTGCGCGCGGCGCCAAGGGCGACTGGGCGGTGGTGTCGACCGCGCACCCGGCCAAGTTCGAGGCGGTAGTGGAACCGTTGACCGGTGAAACCGTGGCGGTGCCGCCGGCACTGGACGCGCTGCTGCAGCGGCCGGCGCATGCCGAGCCGCTGGCCGCCGATTACGCGGCGTTGCGCGAGGTGTTGCTGCGTCGGTAGCGCCGGGCCATGCCCGGCAGTGCAGCGGCAAAACGGTAGCGCCGGGTCATACCCGGCGAGCGCAGCGGAGTCAGGCCAGCCCTTCGCCGGCCAGCGTGCGCAGCCCATGCTCGTCGAGGAGCTCCACCACGTTCAGATGGGGCAGGGCGATCAGGCCCTGCTGGCGCAGCTTGGTGAAGGTGCGGCTGACGGTTTCCATGGTCAGGCCGAGGTGATCGGCGATGTCGCCGCGGCCCATCGGCAGCGACACGCGCAGGCCATCGCCGCCCAGCCTGGCCTCGCGTGCGGCCAGGCGCAGCAGGAAGTCAGCCAGCTTTTCGGCCGGTTGCAGGCGGGCCAGCGCCAGCGCGGCGTCCTGGGCGGCATCCAGTTCCTGGCAGGCGCGCTGCAGCAGCTTGCGTTCAAGGTGCGGGAAGCGGCCACGCAGCGCCTTCATCTGCGGCAGGGCTACGCGGCAGACGCGGCTGTCAGCGATGGCTTCGATATCGTGGCGGTGGTGGTCGCTGCCACTCAGGCCGAGGTAATCACCCGGCAGCACGAACCCGTTGATCTGGCGACGGCCGTCGGCCAGCGTGCGCACCAGGCGCAACGCACCCGCAGTCAATGTATAGACATGCTGGCGCTCTTCGCCGGTGCGGGCCAGGGTGCTGCCCAGGCCCACCTGCTGCGATACGGTCACCTGTTCCAGCGCCTGCACTTCATCGGGCGACAGCGCCGAGCAGACCGCCAGGTGGCGGACCGAGCAGTGCAGGCAGTCCAGCGTGGTGCAGGACGGCGCGGCGTCGTCGTGGGCGGCGGACGGAGCGCCTGAAGGCCGGGACATGGTGCGGAGGCGTATCACGGGCGGGGGAGGGCTTTATGATACTTCATGCGGCCTTATGGCCCCTGATCGGCGGCTGAGCCATGCGGGGCGGTAGAATGTCGCCCCCTCCCACGTTTCCGTTCCTGCAGGAGTTCCGCCCGTGATCAAGCCCCGTACCCCGCCCGGCACCCTTGAACTGTTGCCGCGCGAGCAGATTGCGTTCCAGCGCATGCTGGACGTCATCCGCCGCAACTACGAGCGCTTCGGGTTCCTGCCGGTGGAAACGCCGGTGTTCGAGCTGTCCGACGTCCTGCTGACCAAGTCCGGTGGCGAGACCGAGCGCCAGGTGTACTTCGTGCAGTCCACCGGCGCGCTGGCCAATGCCGCCGAATCGGGCGACCGCTCGCTGCCGGAGATGGCACTGCGTTTCGACCTGACCGTGCCGCTGGCCCGCTACGTGGCCGAGCACGAGCACGAGCTGACCTTCCCGTTCCGCCGCTACCAGATGCAGCGCGTGTACCGAGGTGAGCGTGCCCAGCGTGGCCGCTTCCGCGAGTTCTACCAGTGCGACATCGACGTGATCGGCAAGGACAGCCTGAGCGTGCGCTATGACGCCGAAGTGCTGGCCGTCATCCACGCCGTGTTCTCCGAGCTGCGCATCGGTGATTTCAGCATCCAGCTGAACAACCGCAAGCTGATGCGCGGTTTCTTCGAAAGCCTGGGCGTGGCCGAAGGCGAGCGCCAGCTGGCCGTGCTGCGCGAAGTGGACAAGCTGGACAAGCGCGGCGCCGATTACGTGCGCGAGACGCTGGTGGGCGAGGGCTTTGGCATCCCGGCCGAGCAGGTCGAGAAGATCCTGGCCTTCGTCGCCGTGCGCTCGAAGGGCCATGAAGACGCGCTGGCCCAGCTGGCCGCCCTTGAGTCCGGTGGCGCCTTGTCGGAAACCCTGCGCAACGGCGTGGCCGAGCTGCGTGAAGTGCTGCAGCTGGTGCAGGCGCTGGGCGTACCGGAGACCGCCTACTGCCTGAACTTCTCCATCGCCCGAGGCCTGGATTACTACACCGGCACCGTCTATGAGACCACGCTGACCGACCACCCGCAGATCGGTTCGATCTGCTCGGGCGGCCGTTACGAAGACCTGGCCAGCCACTACAGCAAGTCCAAGCTGCCGGGCGTGGGTATCTCCATCGGCCTGTCGCGCCTGTTCTGGCAGCTGCGCGAAGCCGGCCTGATCGACGGCATCGAAGCCAGCAGCGTGCAGGCGCTGGTGGCACTGATGGACGAGCAGGGCATGGCGCAGTCGCTGGACATCGCCCGACGCCTGCGCAGCGGTGGCATCAACACCGAAGTGCAGATGGAGCTGAAGAAGATCGGCAAGCAGTTCCAGTACGCCGCCAAGGCCGGCATTCGCTTCGTGGTGCTGGCGGGTGAGGACGAGCTCGCCCGCGGCGTCGTCGCAGTGAAGGACCTGGTGCGCGAGCAGCAGTTCGAGGTCTCCCGCGACGAACTGGCCAGCACCCTGCAGGTCGAGCTGGAACAGTCGAAGGTGATGTAACTGCCCAAGGCAGCCCCCAGAGATTGAACGAAACGCCCACCACCCGGTGGGCGTTTCGTTTCCGGACCGCGCTCCGGGGTCAGAGCCGTTTCCACCGGAAAACGGACCCGACCCCGCGCCTACCAACGGTCGGCACCCACCAACACAAGCAGGTCCCAACAGCCCGCAGGACACTGTCGAGGGCGGGATGGGTCCGGTGGCAGGGGTGTGAGCGGCATGGATGCCGCGACCAAGCCCCCATGGACGGGTTTACGGCGACCCCTGCCACCGGACCCACCCCGCCAACCCTCAGCAACCCGGCTTTTTCCGTTGCCGGTGGCGGGTGCAGGGCAGCAGCCCTGCCAAGCTCCCAAGCCAAAATTTGACGCAGCGCGCAAGAATGCGCTAATGTACTAGCGCGCTATTACATTGATGCAAGAAATCCACCCCGTGAAAGCCCGCCCCGACATCGCCGCCAAAGACCCCCAGGCCGACCTCGACTCCCTGGCCCAGGCCTTTGCCGCCCTGCGCGAACCCGACCAGGTGCTCGCCTTCCTGCGCGACCTCTGCACCCCGGCCGAGCTCGAAGCCATGGCCGACCGCTGGAAAGTCGTCCCCCTGCTGCAGCAGGGCGTGCCTTACCGTGAGATCCACGAACGCACCGGCGTCAGCGTGACCACCACCGGACGGGTGGCACGCACCCTCGAGCATGGCCATCGAGGCTATGCCGCCGCCGTCGACCGCCTCGCTTCGCGCTGATCCGCGCCCCGTTCCGAACTTAGAGACCTCCCCCATGAGTGCAACCCAGGCAGCGCCGGCACGTGACCGGCTGCGTATCGCCATCCAGAAGAGTGGCCGTCTGGCCGAACCCGCCCGCAATCTGCTCAGCGCCTGCGGGCTGAGCTGGCGCGAAAGCCGCGACAAGCTGTTCTGCTACGGCGAATCGCTGCCGGTGGACCTGCTGCTGGTGCGCGACGACGACATTCCCGGCCTCATCGCCGACGGCGTCTGCGACCTCGGCATCGTCGGCCGCAACGAGCTGGACGAACAGGCCGCCGCACGCCGCCAGATCGGCCTGCCCGACGCCTACCAGGCTCTGCGCGGGCTGGGCTTCGGCCAGTGCCGTCTGATGCTGGCCGTGCCCGAGGAATGGCAGTGGGAAGGCCCGGCGCAGTTGGCTGGCACCCGCATCGCCACCAGCTACCCGGCCATCCTCAAGCAGTGGCTGGTCGAGCAGGGCGTGGATGCGCAGGTGGTCGAACTCTCCGGCTCGGTGGAGATCGCCCCGCGCCTGGGCACCGCCGAACTGATCTGCGACCTGGTCTCCAGCGGCGCCACCCTGCGCGCCAACCAGCTCACCCCGGTGCACAACCTGCTGGACAGCGAAGCCGTGCTGGCCGGTGCGGTCCGCGTGCCGGACGATGCCCGCGCCGGGCTGCGCAGCATGCTGCTGCGGCGCCTGGACGGCGTGGTGCAGAAGCAGGATCGCAAGCTGCTGATGTTCCGCGCGAGCGAGGACCGCGTGGACGTGCTGGCGCAGCTGCTGGCCGATGCCGAACCGCTGGTGCGTTTGCCTGCAGATGGCGGTGCACTGCGCCTGCAGACCATGTGCCCGGGTCCGCTGACCTGGCAGCGCATGGAAGAACTGGAGCGCGCCGGCGCACAGGGCCTGATGGTACTGAGCGTGGAGCGGTCGCTGGCATGAATCGTCTGATCTGGTCACAACTCGATGAAGCCGCCCGCAGCGCGGCGCTGACCCGCCCGGTGCAGACCGTGGCGCAGCAGACCCGTGATGCCGTGGCCGCGCTGATCGCGCAGGTACGGACGCAGGGCGACGAGGCGCTGCGTGCCATCACCGCCCGTTTTGATCGCGTCGAACTGGCATCGTTTGAAGTGAGCGAGGCCGAGTTCGCTGCAGCCGAAGCCGCCGTGCCTGCCGAACTGCGCCAGGCCATGGTCGAAGCCGCCGCGCGCATCACGCGCTTCCACGAAGCCGGCATGGGCAAGGGCTATGCGGTGGAAACCGCACCCGGCGTGGTCTGCGAACGCATGCTGCGGCCGATCGGCCGCGTCGGCCTGTACGTGCCGGCCGGCAGCGCACCGCTGCCGTCCACCGCGCTGATGCTGGGTGTGCCGGCGCAGCTGGCCGGTTGCCCGCAGGTCGTGCTGTGCACGCCGCCGCGCGCCGATGGCACTGCCGATCCGGCGGTGCTGGTGGCCGCGCGCCTGACCGGCGTGCAGCGCGCGTTCAAGCTGGGCGGTGCCCAGGCCATCGCCGCGATGGCCTATGGAACTGACAGCGTTCCGGCCTGCGACAAGCTGTTCGGGCCGGGCAACAGCTTCGTCACCGAAGCCAAGCAGCAGGTCGCACAGGATGGCGCCGCCGCCATCGACATGCCGGCCGGCCCTTCGGAAGTGCTGGTCATCGCCGATGCCGGCGCCAATCCGGCGTTCGTGGCCGCTGATCTGCTGTCGCAGGCCGAGCACGGCCCGGATTCGCAGGTGCTTCTGCTGACCGACGCTGGGGCGATGCTGGCGGCGGTCGAAGCGGAAGTGGAGCGCCAGGTGGCGCTGCTGCCGCGCCAGGAGATCGCACGCCAGGCCCTGTCGGCCTCGCGCCTGATCCAGGTCGATACGCTGGCGGAGGCCTTCGCGATCAGCAACCGCTACGCACCCGAGCACCTGATCCTCGCCCTGCGCGAACCGCGTGACTGGCTGGACCAGGTGCAGGCCGCCGGCTCGGTGTTCCTCGGCGACTACACCCCCGAGGCACTGGGCGACTACTGCAGCGGCACCAACCATGTGCTGCCCACCGCCGGTGCCGCGCGCGCCTACAGCGGCGTCAGCGTCGCCAGCTTCCAGAACCTGATCAGCGTGCAGAGCGCCAGCGCCGCCGGCCTGGCCGCGATCGGTGGCTGCGCGCGCATCATCGCCAGCGCCGAAGGGCTGGATGCGCACGAGCGTGCCGTGGCCCTGCGCATGGAGGCCGCCGCATGAGCGCCGCCATCGATGACGTGCTGGCGCTGGTGCGCCCGGACCTGCAGGCCTTCGCCGGCTACAGCTCGGCGCGTAGTGCGGCCGTGCAGGGCGAGGTGTGGTTGAACGCCAATGAATCGGCCTGGTCCAATCCAGCCGACAGTGCCGGCAGCAGCCGACGCTACCCCGAGCCGCAGCCGCTGGCGCTGCGCGAAGGCCTGGCGGCGCTGTATGGCGTGCAGCCGCAGCAGCTGCTGGTCGGGCGGGGCAGCGACGAGGCCATCGACCTGCTGGTGCGCGCCCTGTGCGTGCCCGGCCGCGACGGTGTGCTGGTGACCTCGCCGGTGTTCGGCATGTACGCAGTCTGCGCGCGCCTGCAGGGTGCGCCCTTGATCGACGTGCCGCTCGTTGAGGGCGGCGACGGCCTGCGCGCCGACATCGAGGCGGTCATCGGCACGGCACAGGCGCAGTGCGCCAAGCTGGTGTTCCTGTGTGCGCCGTCCAACCCCGCCGGCAGCGATATCAGCCTGGCCGATATCGAACGCGTGGCCACCGCGCTGCGCGGGCAGGCCCTGGTGGTGGTCGACGAGGCCTACGTCGAGTACGCGCAGCGTGCGTCGGCGACCACGCTGCTGGCCGCGCACGCCAACGTCGCCGTACTGCGCACGCTGTCGAAAGCGCATGCACTGGCTGCGGCACGCATCGGCACCCTGATTGCCGCGCCGGAACTGATCGCCGTGCTGCGTCGCTGCCAGGCGCCGTACCCGGTGCCGACGCCCTGTGCCGAGCTGGCCGTGCAGGCCCTGCAGCCGGCCGCGTTGGCCCGTACCGCCGAGCGCGTGGCCACGGTCATCGCCGAGCGCGACCGTCTTTTTGCCGCGTTGCCGGGCCTGCCCGGCGTGCGCCGCGTGTACCGCTCGTCCGGCAATTACCTGCTGGTCCGCTTCGCCGATGCGCAGGCCGCGTTCGACACGCTGCTGGCGGCCGGCGTGGTGGTGCGTGACCAGCGCGCCGCACCGCAGCTGAGCGATGCCCTGCGCATCAGCATCGGCAGCCCCGAAGAAAACGACCGCGTGCTCGCGGCCCTGTCGGCCCGGAGGGCTGCTGCATGACCCCCATTCTGTTCATCGACCGCGACGGCACCCTCATCGAGGAGCCGTCCGACTTCCAGATCGACGCCTACGAGAAGCTGCGCTTTGTGCCGCAGGTGATCCCGGCGCTGCTGAAGCTGCGCGACGCCGGCTACCAGTTCGTCATCGTCACCAACCAGGACGGCCTGGGCAGCGAAAGCTATCCGCGCGCCAGCTTCGATGGCCCCAACGACCTGATGCTGCAGATCTTCGAAAGCCAGGGCATCAGCTTCCGTGACGTGCTGGTGGACTGCAGCTGGCCGCAGGACAACGCGCCCACACGCAAGCCGGGCATCGGCCTGATGACCGCCTACCTGCAGGACCGCAGCATCGACTGGAAGCGTTCGGGCATGGTCGGTGACCGCATCACCGACCTGCAGTTCGCCGACAACCTCAACATCCGTGGCTTCCAGCTGCGGACCGAACAGTTCGGTGGCGAGTGGGACTGGGCGGGCATCGCCCACGCCCTGGCCGATGCACCGCGCACCGCCGTGGTCCAGCGCAACACCAAGGAAACGAAGATCCGCGTCGAACTGGACCTGGATCGCGCCGGCGACGCGCACATTTCCACCGGCCTGCCGTTCTTCGACCACATGCTGGAGCAGATCGGCAAGCACGGCGGCTTCGCCCTGGACATCCGGGCCGAAGGTGACCTGCACATCGACGAACACCACACCATCGAAGACACCGGGCTGGCCCTGGGCCAGGCGCTGCGCGAGGCGCTGGGTGACAAGCGCGGCATCGGCCGCTACGGCTTCACCCTGCCGATGGACGAGACCCTTGCCAGCGCTGCGCTGGATTTCAGCGGGCGCCCGTATTTCGTGTTTGAAGGCGAGTTCAAGCGCGAGCGCGTGGGCGACATGCCGACCGAACTGGTGCCGCACTTCTTCCGTTCGCTGTGCGATGCCAGCGGCCTTAACCTCAACCTGCAGGTGCGCGGCGACAACGATCACCACAAGGTGGAAGCCTGTTTCAAGGCGCTGGCGCGTGCACTGCGCCCGGCGCTGGCCCGCCAGGGCACCGCGCTGCCGACCACCAAGGGGGCGCTGTGAGCGAGGTTGCACTGATCGATGCCGGTGGTGCCAACCTCGGTTCGGTGCGCTACGCGCTGGAGCGGCTGGGCGCCAACGTGCGCCTGGTGCGCGATGCCGAGGGCCTGGTCGGCGCGCAGCGGGTGATCCTGCCCGGCGTCGGAGCCGCGGCACCGGGCATGCAGCGCCTGCATGCGCAAGGCCTGGTTGAACCGTTGCGCCGGCTGGAGGTGCCGCTGATGGGCATCTGCCTGGGCATGCAGCTGCTGTTCGAGCGTTCCGAAGAAACCGGGGTGGAAGCGCTGGGCCTGATTCCCGGCACGGTGCGCAAGCTGGTGCCGGCGTGTGGCATCCGCGTGCCGCACATGGGCTGGAACCGATTGCTGGCGCTGCGCCCGTCGCTGCTGCTGCAAGGCGTGCCGGACCGTTCCAGCGCCTATTTCGTGCACAGCTACGCCGCGCCGCTGAATGCCCACACCGTCGCCGCCTGCGACCACGGCGGCCTGTTCACCGCCATGATCGAGCAGGGCCGCTATTTCGGCGCCCAGTTCCACCCCGAGCGTTCCGGCGATACCGGTTCGCTGATGCTGCGCAATTTCCTTGAGGGCACTGCTGCATGAGTTTCACCGTCTACCCCGCACTGGATATCCGCGAAGGCCGCGTGGTGCGCCTGCGCCAGGGCGACTACGCGCAGGAAACCTCCTACGGCGAGGATCCGCTGCCGCGCGCGCAGGCGTTTGCCGCGCAGGGCGCGCAGTGGATGCACCTGGTCGACCTGGACGCTGCTCGCGCCGGCGGCTACACGCTGGCCCCGCTGCTGGCGTCGATCCGCCAGAACACCTCGCTGCAGGTGCAGACAGGCGGCGGCGTACGTGGCCGTGATGACGTGGCGCGCATCCTCGATGCCGGTGCCAACCGCGTGGTGGTCGGCTCGCTGGCCGTGCGCCGCCCCGACGAAGTGCTGGGCTGGCTGGATGAGTTCGGCGCCGAACGCATCACCATTGCCCTCGATGCCCGGCAGGACGCGCAGGGCCAGTGGCAGCTGCCGGTGCACGGCTGGACCGAGAATGCCGGGGTGACCCTGGACGACCTGGCCCAGCGCTACGCGCGCGCCGGCATGCGCCACCTGCTGTGCACCGACATCGCCCGCGACGGCATGCTGGCCGGCCCCAACATCAGCCTCTACACCCACCTGTCGGCGCTGCTGCCGGGCGTGGCGGTGCAGGCGTCCGGTGGCATCCGCGACGTGGCCGACGTGGCCGAAGCACGCGCCGCCGGCTGCGGCGGCGCCATCCTCGGCAAGGCACTGCTGGAACAGCGCATGGATTTGGGCGAGGCACTGGCATGTTGAGCCGGCGTATCATTCCCTGCCTGGACGTGCGCGATGGCCGCGTGGTCAAGGGCGTGCGCTTCCGCGACCACGTCGACATGGGCGACATCGCCGAGCTGGCCCGGCGCTACCGCGACCAGGGCGCCGACGAGCTGGTGTTCTATGACATCGGCGCCAGCCCCGAGGCACGCTCGGTGGACGTGGCCTGGATCGAGCGCATCGCGCGCCTGATCGACATCCCGTTCTGCGTGGCCGGTGGCATCGACAGCGTGGACACCGCGCGGCGGGTGCTGTTTGCCGGTGCGGACAAGGTGTCGATCAACTCGCCCGCGCTGGGCCGTCCCGAACTGATCAGCGAACTGGCCGAGGAGTTCGGCGTGCAGTGCGTGGTGGTTGGCGTCGATTCGGTGCGCGAGGACGATGGCCAGTGGCGGGTGCGCCGCTTCACCGGTGACCCCAGCAAGACCCAGGCCGTGCCGCTGCGCACGCTGGACTGGATCGTCGAGGCACAGCGCCGCGGCGCTGGTGAGATCGTGCTGAACTGCATGGACAGCGATGGCGTGCGCCGTGGCTACGATGTTGAACAGCTGCGCCAGGCCCGTGCGCTGTGCAACGTGCCGCTCATCGCGTCTGGCGGTGCCGGTGCGATGGAGCACTTTGCACAGGCCTTCGACCAGGCCGACGTGGACGGCGCGCTGGCTGCCAGCGTGTTCCACAGCGGTGCCATCGCCATTGCAGATTTGAAGCGCTACCTGCGCGAACAGCAGATCGAGGTCCGAGATGTCTATTGAAGTACGCCCGTCGCCGCAGGCGCTGGAATCGCTGGACTGGGCCAAGGGCGATGGCCTGCTGCCGGCGGTGGTGCAGGATGCCGACACCCTGCAGGTGCTGATGCTGGGCTACGTCAACGCCGAATCGCTGCAGGTCACCCAGGTGACCGGGCACATGACCTTCTACAGCCGCAGCAAGCAGCGCCTGTGGACCAAGGGCGAGCAGTCCGGCCACGTGCTGGCGGTGCAGTCGATCAGTGTGGACTGCGATGCCGACACTGTGCTGGTGCTGGCACGCCCGGCCGGCCCGACCTGCCATACCGGTGCTGAAAGCTGCTTCGATGGCGCGCCGAAGGACTTCCTCGGTGGCCTGGGCCAGCTGGTGGCCGTGCGCGAAGCGCAGCGTCCGCCGGGCAGCTATACCACCTCGCTGTTCGAAGGTGGCGTTCGCCGTATTGCGCAGAAGGTGGGCGAGGAGGGTGTGGAAACCGCGCTGGCCGCGGTGGCGCAGGACGACGAGGCCCTGCTGGGCGAATCGGCCGACCTGCTGTACCACCTGCTGGTGCTGCTGCGCGCGCGCGGGCTCTCGCTGCAGGACGCCCGCGATGTGCTGGAAATGCGCCACCGTTGAACAAGGTGTGCGGACCAACGGTCCGCACCTACAATATGGCGTCTTCTTTTCCCGGACCGCCCCCATGAAACTGCCCGCCGCCTGGCTGTGCTGCCTGTTGCTGACTTCGCCGGCGTGGGCCGCCGACACGGTGGTCAGTGGCAAGGTCTATCTCGAACGTGACGGCAGGCCCGGTCGCGGCGCGACCGATCCGGGCCTGGCCGGTGTGCAGGTCTCCAATGGCGAAACCGTCGTCAAGACCGCGGCTGACGGCAGCTACAGCCTGCCGGTGCGCGACGGGCAGACCGTGTTCGTCATCAAGCCCGATGCCTACAGCTTCCCGAAGGCGGCCGACGGCCTGCCGACGTTCTGGCGCCACTACCGCCCGAACGGTTCGCCGGCGCTGAAGTACGGCGGCATCGCCGCCACCGCCGCGGCCGACCGTGGCTGGGATTTCGCCCTGCAGTCCGACCGCCATGACAGCCGCCGCGGCTTCCAGATGCTGGTCTTCACCGATTCGCAGACCGCCACCCTGAAGGACATCGGCTACTACCAGCAGTCCATCGTGGCGCCGCTGGTGGGCCAGACCAAGGCACGCCTGGGCACCACCCTCGGCGACATCGTCAACGACGACCTGGGCCTGTACCCGGCCATCAACAAGGTGACTACCGAACTGGGCGTGCCGTGGTTCCATGTACCGGGCAACCACGACCTGGATGTCGATGCCGCCAACGACGATCACTCGCTGGACAGCTGGCGCAACATCTACGGCCCGGACACCTACGCGGTGGAAGAGGGCGGTGCCAGCTTCGTTTTCCTCGATGACGTGGTCTATGACCCCAACGCCAGGCCGAAGTACGTCGGTGGCCTGCGCGAGGACCAGTTCGCCTTCCTGGCCGGCTACCTGAAGGGCCTGCGCAAGGACCGCCTGCTGGTGCTGGGCATGCACATCCCGCTGTTCGACGCCGCGCCGGGTCGCGAGACTTTCCGCCATGCTGACCGCCAGCGCCTGTTCGACCTGCTCAAGGATTTCCGCAACGTGCTGGTGCTGAGCGGCCACAGCCACACCCAGCAGCACGTCTACCACGGCAAGGCCGAGGGCTGGCAGGGTGAGAAGCCGCTGCACGAGTACAACGTCGGTGCCAACTGCGGCGCGTTCTGGTCGGGCGTCAAGAATGCCGCGGGCGTGCCGGACAGCACCATGAGCGATGGCACCCCGAAGGGCTACGCGCTGCTGGACGTCGCCGGCAATGGCAGCTACCGCCTGCAGTACCGCGTGGCCGGTGCCCCGGCCAGTGACCAGATCGGCCTGCATGCGCCGAAGGTGCTGCGCCAGGGTGCCTACCCGGCATGGGGCGTGTACGCCAACGTGTACATGGGCGAGGACACCAGCGTGGTCGAGTTCCGTGTCGACGGCGGCGCTTGGCAGCCGATGAAGCAGGTCAGCCAGCCCGACCCGCGCCTGCTGGTGGAGAACGTGGCCGATGACACGGCCGACGCCCTGCGCGGCTATGATCGTTCGCCGGAAGCCACCGCATCGCCGCACCTGTGGCGTGGCGCGCTGCCGACCAACCTCGAGGTGGGCAGCCACAAGGTCGAGGTGCGCTCGACCCAGCCCGATGGCGCGGTGTTCACCGCCGCCACCCGCTACAGCCTGCAGACGGCCCAGCCCTGATCCAGGCCGGTCCGGGTGCAGGTTCGCTGCACCCGGTCCCGCAGCGTTGGCAAAGCGCGTTCAATGCCTGAGAATCGACACGATTCAATCGATTCAAGCAGGCCAGTGTGAACGTTGCAGCAGCGTCCCCGGTACTTTCCGATCTGGCCAGCCCTTCCGCTGGCAGCGGTGCCCCCCACGGCCATGATCCGCGCAGCCTGGTGGTGGCCGACGTCGGCGGCACCTTCGCCCGCCTGGCACTGGCCGAGACCACGCCGGGGCAGACCCCGCGACTGGGCAGCTACCGCACCTACGCCTGCGCCGATCACCCGAGCCTGGCCGCGATCCTCGCCGACTTCACTGCCAGCCTCGGCCTGCCGGTCAGCACGGCCGTGGTGGCCATTGCAGGCCTGCTCGATGGCGATGTACTGATCAACGCCAACCTGCCGTGGACGGTCTCGCTGTCGACCACCCGCGCGCAGTCCGGGCTGCAGGAACTGCAGCTGATCAACGATTTCGAAGCGGTGGCGCTGGCCATTCCCTACCTGCAGGCCGACACGCTGGTGCCGTTGAACGGCGATGCCGATCCGGCGCAGGCCTTCCCGGCGCTGGTGCTGGGTGCGGGGACCGGCCTGGGCGCCGCGCTGCGCTTTGCCGATGGCGACCGCCCTGTGCTGGCCAGCGAACTCGGCCACGCGGCGCTGGGCGCAGGCAACGCGCTGGAGCTGCAGGTGCTGGGCCAGCTGCTGCAGCGCTGGCCGCACGTGGACAACGAACGCGTGCTGTCCGGCAGTGGCCTGATGAACCTTTACCCGTGCCTGTGCGAGCTGCGCGGCGCGACTCCGCAGTGGCACAGCACCGAGGCGCTGATCGGCGCGGCGCGCAGTGGCGAGGATCCGCTGGCGGTGGAAACCCTGCAGGTGTTCTGCGCGTGGCTGGGCAGCCTGGCTGGCGACGCGGCGATCGCCGTTGGCGCGCGCTCGGTGTATCTGGCCGGTGGCATCTCAGCGCACGTGCAGGATTTCCTCGCCGATGGCCGCTTCCGCGAGCGCTTCCTCAACAAGGGCGTGCTGACCGACGTGCTGCGCCAGGTGCCGGTGTGGCGCGTCGAACACGGCCAGCTGGGCGTACTCGGCGCGGCGGTCTGGCACGCGGCACGCACGCCGGCTTAAGAACAACAGCAAGGGCTGCCGGCAGCCTGCCAACGGCCGAACGAACGACGGAGGCGGACATGGTGGATCGCAGGCAGTTCCTTCAGGCCGGAGCACTGGCCGCAGGCATGGCGGCATTGCCGGGCCTGCAGGCGCGCGCGCAGGGCGAGGCAAAGGTCGTTTCAACCTGGGATTTCGGCGTGCCGGCCAACCAGGCGGCATGGAAGGTACTGGCCAACGGTGGCAGCGCGCTGGATGCGGTTGAAGCCGGTGCGCGCTGGGCCGAGAGCGAGCTGTGCAATCCCACCGTCGGCCACTGCGGCAACCCGGATCGCGACGGTGTGCTGAGCCTGGATGCCAGCATCATGGACGGCGATGGCCGCTGCGGTGCGGTTGCCGCACTGGTGGACATCCTGCACCCGGTGTCGGTGGCCCGCAAAGTGATGGAGAACAGCCCGCACGTGCTGCTGGTAGGCGAGGGCGCGCAGCAGTTCGCCGTGCAGCAGGGCTTTGAGCGCCAGCACCTGCTGACGCCGCAGGCCGAGGCGGCCTGGCGCGAGTGGCTGAAGACCGAGAAGTATCAGCCGCAGATCAACGCCGAGCGCCGCGGCATCCCCGGCAACAGCGACAACCACGACACCATCGGCATGCTGGCGCTGGACGCCAAGGGCAACCTTGCCGGCGCCTGCACCACCAGTGGCATGGCCTGGAAGCTGCACGGCCGCGTCGGCGACAGCCCGATCATCGGTGCCGGCCTGTACGTGGACAACGAAGTGGGCGCGGCGACGGCCTCGGGCGTGGGCGAGGAAATGATCCGCAACGCGGCCTCGTTCCTGGTGGTCGAGCTGATGCGCCAGGGGCGCACGCCGGCCCAGGCCTGCCGAGAGGCCATCGACCGGGTAGTGCGCAAGCGCCCCGAGGCAAGCAGGACACTGCAGGTCTGCTTCCTGGCGATGAACAAACAGGGCGAGGTCGGTGCGTACGCGCTGCATCGCGGCTTCGTCTACGCGGTGTGCGATGCGCAGCGCCAGGACGACCTGCGCGATTCGCCTTCGATCTACACGAGCACCCACGCGTGAGCGTGCGCCTGGGGTTGGAGATCGCCAGCAACTCGGTGGCCTCGGCGCTTGCCGCGCAGGCCGGTGGTGCCGACCGCATCGAACTGTTCGACAACCTCGCCGAGGGCGGGACCACGCCGTCCTTCGCCAGCATCGCCATTGCCCGCGAGCGGCTGACCATTCCGCTGTTCGTGCTGGTGCGCCCGCGTGCCGGCGATTTCCACTACGACGCACTGGAAACCGAGCTGATGCTGCGTGACATCGCGCAGTGCCGTGCACTGGGCTGCGACGGCGTGGTGGTGGGCGCGCTGGATGCGCAGGGTGACATCGACCTGCCGCTGTGCCGCGAGCTGGTGCAGGCCGCAGGGCCGCTGCAGGTCACGTTCCATCGCGCCTTCGACGCAACCCGCGATCTGTCCGCGGCGCTGGAGCAGGTGATCGGCCTCGGCTGCCAGCGCGTGCTGACGTCGGGCGGGCAGGTCAGTGCAGAGGCCGGCAGCAAGGTGCTGGCTGCGCTGGTTACCCAGGCGGCGGGGCGCATCAGCGTGATGGCCGGTGCCGGCCTGGGCCCGGCCAACATCGCCGGCGTCGCCCGCCAGACCGGCTGTGTCGAACTGCACGCGTCCGCGAAGGGCCTGCGCCGTTCGGACATGCAGTTCCAGAACCCGGCACTGCGCGGCCTGGACCCGGACTGGAGCCAGACCAGCACCGCCACCGTGGCGGCATTGCGCAAGGCACTGGACGGCGCGCGCTGACCCGCTTTTTGCGTAGAGTCGAGCCCACGCTCGGCTGCTCTTTGCGGCAAGCAACGGCAGCCGAGCATCGGCTCGGCTCTACAACGTCGCATGCCGCCGCACCCCCTACAGCATTCCGCGCACGCATGTCGTGATCGTGCCACCTCGTTCTGCTGTCACCACACATCCGTGCATCGCAAATCATTGATTCTTCGATAGACACGCGGTTGTTTACGACGGCGCGGCGCGCATTGCTGCGCCGCGGGATGCCAAGCCTTGTTCAGCCATGCTTTAGTTTGGATCGATCCACAGGGGAGGGCGCGGATCCGGTATGGATCGATGCAAGCGCCCTTGATTGTCGTCAGTAGTGCCGCTGTTCATCGCATCCGCGCGCCCACACCAACGAAGAGCAACCGCCCATGGCTCAGTTCGTCCGTACCCGTCGTCATCTGTTGTCCCAGGCCCTGCTGCTGGCCCTGCTGCCGCTGGCGGCCAGTGCACAGGAGCCCGACCGTGATTCCGCCACCAAGGATCTGGATGCGGTCACCGTCACCGGCTCACGCATCAAACGCGCCAGTGTCGAAGGCCCCGCCCCGGTCAACGTGATCTCCGCCCAGCAGATCCAGAAGGAAGGCTTCGTCACCGTCTACGACGCGTTGAAGACGCTGACCGAAGCGACCGGCACCGTCGAAGCAGCGTCGCAGTGGGGCTCGCATACGCCCAATGCCAGCGGCCTGAACCTGCGCGGCATGGGCCCGAACCGGACCCTGCTGCTGGTCAACGGTCGGCGCGTGGCCGACTATCCGCTGCCCTATGGTGGCGAAACCAATTTCTCCAACTACAGCAACATTCCCGCTGCCGCGGTGGAGCGCATCGAGGTGCTGACCGGTGGCGCTTCGGCCATCTATGGTTCGGATGCGATCGCCGGCGTGGTCAACGTCATCCTCAAGACCCACTACGACGGTGATGAAGTGCGCGTGCGCGGCGGCACGTCCACCGAAGGCGGCCGTGACACCTGGGATCTGTCCTGGGCCGGCGGCAAGACTGGTGACCACTGGAGCGTGACCTACGCGCTGCAGTACACCAAGCGCGATCCGCTGTTCGGCCGCGACCGGCCGCAGATGGACGATGCCGACGATGCGCCGTATCCGTCGTGGAACATGGAGCAGCGCAAGCTCGGCTTCCGTCCCACCGCAGGCCTGGCCCTGATCGATCCAAGCACCGGCGAGCGCCTGGCGCCACCCACCGGCACCTGCGAGAAGTTCGACGGCGAGTACTACACCGCTGATCGCCTGGTCTACAACTACAACGCCAATACCGTGACGAACACGGGGCGCCTGTGCGGCATGAGCGCCGACTACGCCAACTGGCTGCTGACCGGTGGCTCGGAGAATCTCTCCGGCAACCTGTATGCCACGTTTGATTTCGGCAACGACCTGCAGGCATGGAGCAACCTGGCCGTCTACCGTTCCGAAGCGCTGTGGGGCACCAATCCACCGAGCGTCACCCTCGTCGATGATGCCAACGGCTACTACTGGGATGCCAACCGTGATCGGCCGATTCTGGGCGTGCGCCAGTTCACACCCAACGAAGTTGGCGGCCTGGACACCCTGCGCAATACCAACCGCGAATTGTCCTGGGATGCCAGCGCCGGCCTGCGCGGTCGTTTGGCTGACCGCTTCGACTGGAGCGCCTCGGTGGGGCGTTCCTACTACCGGGTGGAAGAGCGGCAGAACGTGGTGGACGAGCAGAAGTCGTACGACTTTTTCCTCGGCCCACGCCTGGGCGCGACGGCGGACGGAGAAGCGATCCATGCCTTGAATGAATCGCGCTGGTGGAACCCGATCACCCCCGACGAGTATTGGCAGATGGGCACGGTGGCGCGTAATCGTACCTCGTCCTGGGTCAACCAGGCTTCGGCGGATATCACCGGCGAACTGTTCCAGGCCTGGGCCGGACCGGTATCGTTCGCGGCGGTGGCGGAAGTTGCGCGGCAGGGCTATCACCTCAGCCCCGACCCACGCGCTGGCATCGACTTCGACCTGCAGAACGTCGATCGTGGCGGTGGCGAGCGCACGCGCTATTCGGCAGGTGTGGAGTTCAAGATTCCACTGGCCGACAGCCTGATCGCCACCGCCGCCGCGCGCTACGACCGCTATGGCAGCTACAAGGCCGACGACAGCGCCGACGCGTTGGGCATCGGCAGCCAGAAGGAAACCACCTGGAATGCGGGTCTGGAATGGCGGCCGTTCGAGTCGCTGCTGGTACGCGGCTCCTACGCCACCAGCTTCCACGCCCCGGACATGCACTATCTGCTGGGTCAGCCCAGCAGCTCGCAGGTGCTGACCTACGACCGCCTGCGCTGTATTGAAAGTGGTGCCTACCTGGTCAATGAGTGCGGCGCGGGCAATCCCGATGTCTGGTACGCATTCGATGTGAACCGCCGCGGCACACCGTTGCTGCGTTCTGAAACGGGTGATTCCTGGACCGTCGGCTTTGTCTGGGACGTGTTGCCCACCCTGTCGGTCAGTGCCGACTACTGGGCGATCAAGCTGCAGGACATGATTGTCGACGTGGGCGCCGACGAAGTGCTGGCCAGTGAGGCCGGTTGCCTGACCGGCAAGAACATCGACGGCACGCCGTGGACGAACCCGGCCGGTGGCGAGTACTGCGCCGGCATCCTTGCGCGAGTGAACCGCGACAGCACTGGGCGCCTGGTTTCCATCGAGCGCGGGCCCTTCAACCTGGCCAGCCGTGAGGTCCGAGGCATTGACCTGACCGCGCGCTACCGGCTGGAAACCGCCGCGTGGGGGAGCTTCCAGCTTGGGGTGAACTACACCAACCAGCTCTCGACCAAGGAGCAGCGTTACGCCAACGATCCCAATCCCGAGCGTCGCGACCGCGACCTGCGCAGCAAGCTGCGCGCCAGCCTGGGTTGGCAGCATGGCAACTGGAACGCCAATGTCTACGCAGACCGTGTGGGTTCGGTGCCGGGCGTGCGTTACCACTGGGGCACCGACCGCCTGGACAATCCCGGTGGCTGCCTGCCGTTCGCCGATGGCTATGTGCCGAGCGACAGCCCGGCGTTGAACTGCCTGGAGCCGTTGACCCGGCCCGACGGCTCGGCCAACCCCAATCCCAATGCAGGCCAGCAGACCTCGCGCTACTACGGGCGGGTGGGACCGTTCATCACCTGGAACTTCAATCTGGGTTACCAGGTGACCGAGCACATGAAGATCAACGCGTACGTCAACAACGCCTTCAATGCCGCCAGCTGGAACCACAAGGATCCGTACAAGGTGGACTACGACTTCGCGCCAACCCGCCTGCTGGGTGCGGTGGGGCGTGAGTTCGCGCTGGAGTATGTATTCACGTTCTGAGTGCAGCGGCCGCCTCGTGTAGAGCCGAGCCCACACTCGGCTGCTCTTTGCGCGGAACAACGCCCATCGGTAGCGCCGGGCATGGCCCGGCGCTACCGGTGGCAGAAAAACGGCAGCCACCTGTAAAAGCGTGGCTGCCGTGGAGGACCGTGGTACGGGGTCGGATCCCTTCGCAGAAGGGCTCCGACCCCCGCGCCGGCTTAGAACTTGTAGGTCGCGCCGAAGTAGATCTGGCGGCCCGAGTACAGGTTCGAGATCAGGCGCGACTGGGTGTCGTTGCCCAGGTAGATGCGCTGTTCGGACTTGGTGGCGTTGAGCACGGAGGCGGTGAAGGTCAGCGCTTCGGTGAAGTTGTACGCCACGTTCAGATCCAGCTGGTCGTACGGTTCGGTGTACTGGGTCATGCCGTTGACCAGGCCGCCGACCACTTCACCACGACGGTTGTACGAGGCACGGGCCAGGAACCGGTCGGTTTCGTAGAACACCGTCAGGTTGGCCTGGTTCTTTGCGCTGCCTACCAGCGGCGAGGCGCCGAGATTTTCGCCGTTGAGCTCGATCGAGGCCAGGTTGGTGTCGTTGTAGGTGTAGTTGGCCTGCACGCCCAGGCCGAAGTCGAAGGTGTACTGGCCGTAGACTTCCACGCCCTGCGACACCGCGTCACGGCCATTGGCCTGGGTGCTGTAGTCCTGCACCGTCACCATCTCGCCGCCGACTTCCATCTGCACGTCACGCACGATCGGCACGGTGAAGTTGCTGATGTCCTTGCGGAACACGCCGACGCCCGCAACCGCGCCCGGCATGAAGTACCACTCCACGCCGAGGTCGTACTGGGTGGCTTCAAAGGCTTCCAGGTTCTTGTTGCTGCCCTTGCCGGCCCAGCCTTCGGTCGGTGCACCACCCGCCACGCGGCGGTCGTTGACATACTCGGGGCTGTAGTAGCTCAGGCTGCCGGGTGCGGCGATGCTGGTGTAGCTCGGGCGAGCCACTACCTTCGATGCCGCGCCACGCAGGACCAGCGTGTCGGTGATGTCCCAGGCGATGTTGAAGCTCGGCAGCACGTCGGTGTAGGTACGGTCCGAACCGATCAGCTCGTAGGTCTTCTCGCGGGCCAGGTTGTCGGGCAGGCGCACGAAGCCGCTTTCGCAGCCGTAGGTCGGGTAGGCCGCTGCCGCCGGATCATCGCAGGACATCGGAGCGCCGGAGGCGTTGTCCAGGAAGTAGTCGTTGAAGCGTTCGATCGAATCGCTGGACTGGGCGAACTGCTCGGTGCGCACCACACGCACGCCGACGTTGCCGCGCAGGCGCTCGGTACGGAAGTTGGCCTGGAAGTAGCCCGAGTAGATCTTCTCGTTGACGTTGTAGACGAAGTCGTCTTCGACGCGGTTGTGCGACTGGCCGTAGGTGCTGTTCAGGTAATCGATGTAGGCCGGGTAGTTGATGCCCGGGAACACATTGGCATTGAAGCCGCCGGCGATGCCGGTGATCGGGTTGGACAGGAAGAAGCCCGGCTGGGCGATACCGGCCGTGTTGTCGCAGCCCGCCTGGTAACGGCTGTCGTAGTCAGCCGGATCGGCGCCCTGGCACACCCAGTAGGTGTTGCCGGTGTTGCGGTGGACCTTGCCGTCACGGTACTTGGCGCCGAACTGGATCGAATCCAGCCAGCCGCTTTCGAACATTTTGGTGACGTCGGCCTGGAAGTGGTTCTGCTTGACCTCGGTCTGCATCCACGAGGAATCGGTGGAGCCGGTGTCGACCTCGGCGATGCCATTCATCAGCACCTCCTGCAGGTTCGGCGAGACGGTCAGCGTCGGGGTGCCGGTCAGGTCCCACGCGGTGTACTGGTTGCCGGATTCCCACACGCCATTGACGCGGCGACGCGGCTTGGCCGACATGCGGAAGTTCATCGACGGGCCGCCTTCGGACCAGGTGCGGCCGCCGCTGAAGGAGGCCTTCCACAGCGGGCTGATGTCCCAGTCGATGGTCAGGTCGGCGGTCTGCGACAGCGCCTTTTCACGGCTGTAGCTGCCGGTCAGCTGCGGGGTCGGAATGGTGCAGTCATCCGGACCCCAGCCACCCGGGGCCAGGCCGGCGGCCGCGGCTTCGTCTTCACTGCAGTAATAGGCCTTGCCCGGCAGTTTCTCGAACTGCGCGCCGGTCACCACGGTGCCGCTGGGGTCGAAGGTCAGGCCGTTGAGCAGGCGGCCGCCAGCCCAGTTGCCGTCGCCGTTGTAGCGCGCCATGTTCCACTCGGGCACCTTGAGCATGTTCTGCACATAGTTGCCGTCCAGCTCGAAGCGGAAGTAGTTGGCGGTCAGGGTCAGGTTGTCGACCGGCTTGAACTGGAACGTCAGCTGGCCGCCCTTGCGCTCGCGCTCCTCTTCCTTCACGGCGAAATTCACCGAGGTGGGCATGAAGAAGTCGCTGTAGTTGTGCCCGAACTGGTCGTTGAAGCCGGAGTTGCCCCACCAGTAGTTGATGCCGCCCTGGGTGAGGGCGTTGCCGTTGACATCACGGGCGTCGACGTCGGTGCCGTACCACTGGTAGTTTTCGGTGCTCACTTCCATGGTGCGGCTGGTGCGCTTCTGCTGGGTCACGCCGACCAGCACGCCGAAGCGCTCGTCCTTGCTGTGCCACGAGTACAGCGCCGACGCCTGCGGGTCGACGTCCTGGTGGGTGTCGGAGGACACGCCTTCCAGGGTCACGTAGCCGGAGTTGGATTCCATCTCCAGCGGACGGCGGGTGTGCAGGATCACCGTGCCGCCGATGCCACCTTCGTCGATGCGTGCTTCCGGCGACTTGAACAGCTCGGCGCTGGACAGCATGTTCGACGGCAGCAGGGTGTAGTTGAACGAACGGCTGGCCTCGTCATTGGTTTCGGAGGTGGCGATGTAGTTGCCGTTCAACTGGGTCAGGGTCAGGTCCGGATCGAGGCCGCGCACGCTGACGCTCTTGCCTTCGCCGCCATCGCGGGTGATGACCACGCCGGGCACGCGCTGCAGCGAGTCGGCGACGTTCTTGTCGGGGAACTTGCCGACATCCTCGGCGGTGATCACTTCGACCACGGCGTTGGCGTCGCGCTTCTGCTGCAGGCTCTTTTCGATCGCGTAGCGGTAGCCGGTGACCTGGACGCTGTCCAGGGTGGTGGCATCGGTACCGCCGGTGGTCGGCTGCGCGGCGGCCTGCTGGGCAGCGGCGCCGGTCGGCGCGACGGCTGCGGCCAGTGCCAGCGCGACGGCGAGCGACAAGGTGTCGCGACCGTGCTTACGAGTTGAATGCTTCATTGCCATCTCTCCCTCTCTCCTGGATTGATCCGGTGACTGACGCGGAACTTGAATCGATCTAATTTGTGGTGCCGATTTTTGCTAAGCCGCGCGGCTGCCTGGGGCAACGCGCTGGTGCTCGGGTACGTGTGGTTCCGGTCCCCTACGCCGGGCCATCCCTGAATTCGCTTGGATCGATCTAAGCGATGGCGGGGCGATTTTTAGCATGGCTCGAGGGGTTGCGCATGCTGCTGCGCAATATTGCAGTGACGTGTCTACCGAATGATGATTCGCTGAAATGCGCTGGAATCGTTTACATGCGCAAAGGGGAGGGTGGTTCGGCAGGGCTTGCAGCCCTGCACCTGCTCAAGGCAACGGCAACTCCAAAAGCCGGAGCGGCATTCCGTGGGATGGCGGGGCACTGTGGGTGTGCGGGGACGGCGCAAGTACGTCCATGTAGCCTTGGTCGCCGCATCCATGCGGCTCACACCCCGCA
>DEZI01000004.1 GCA_002364755.1 Stenotrophomonas maltophilia | reverse complement strand
CCGCGTGGAACAACAGTCGCCGTTACCCACAGCCGCGTGAGCCTGTCGAAGGCGGGGCACTGTGGATTTGCGGGGTGTGAGCCGCATGGGCCAGAGGCATGCCTCGGGCGGGTTGGGCAGGACGCCCAACCCCGGTCTTGCCGTGTGCGCAGGACAGCGCACACGAGCAAGCGGCGACCAAGCCCCCATGGACGGGTTTACGGCGTCCCCGCAAACCCACAGTGCCCCGCCATCCCACGGAATGCCGCTCTGGCTTTGGCTTTGGCCGTTGCCTTGAGCAGGTGCAGGGCGCAGCCCTGCTCGACCAACCCTACACCGTGATGGTCTGGGTCAGCGACTCCCACGTCGGCGGCACCGGCCACGCAGCCGCTTGGTTGCCATCCAGCACCCGCCGCAGGTCGCGCGGATCAATCTGCGGTGCCAGCACATGGACCAGTTCCAGCGCGTAATCACGCAGCACCCGGTCGCGCGGCAGCACCGCCCACGCGATGCACTCGGTGATCGGCTCCGGCGCCGGCCACGCGCGCAGGTCTTCGTCGTTTGCACTCACGGCCATCTCGGCCAGCAGGCCGACACCGAGGCCGGTGCGCACATAGGTCTTGATCAGGTCCGCATCCAGCGCGGTCAACGCCAGGTCCGGCACCAGGCCGTTGGCTGCGAAAGCACGCTGCAGCGAGGAATTGGGGCGGGTGGAGGATTCGTAGCTGATCAGTGGCTGGCGGGACAGCGCGGCCAGGTCCGGCGCGCGGCCGGCGCGGTCCAGCGGGTGGCCCTTGGGCACCACCACCAGCCGCCGCCAGCGGAACAGCGGCACGGCGATGCCATCGGTCGGTTCGCCACCGGCCGTGCTGATGATCGCGATATCGGCATCACCCTGGTTGAGGCGGTCCAGCGCATCGGCCTCACCTGCCTGCTGCAGGTGCACGCTCACCTGCGGGTAGGCCTGCTTGATCGCCGCCACCGCCGGCGGCAGCACGAAGCGCGCCTGGGTGTGGGTGGTGGTCAGGATCAGCTGGCCCTGGCTTTCGCGCCGCTGGTTGGCGGCGTAGGTGCGGATGTTGTTGGCCTCGGCCAGCACCGCGCGGGCGCGGGAGATCACTTCGGTACCGGCCGGGGTGACCGATTCCAGGCTGCGCCCCTTGCGCACGAACAGCAGGAAACCCAGCTCGTCCTCCAGCTGCTTGAGCTGCTTGGACAAGCCTGGCTGGGTGGCGTGCACGCGCGAGGCCGCGAGCGTGATGTTCATCTCGGCGTCGGCGATGGCGACCAGGTAGCGCAGCTGGGTGAGCGTCATGGCGGGCGGGGGCGCGGGGGGCGGAGGTCCACTCTAGGGTCTATTGCCATCACCAGCTTATAACCAAACGTTGTTTAAGAAAGGTATCTGGTCATTTCCGGGCGTCATAAGCCGGCGCTACGGTCAGCCGGCAGCCGCTGGCCTGAACGGCCAGCCTCCCCCTTCCGCCCGCCGGTCCCCGGCGCGGCCCGCTTCCGGAGCGCTTCCATGGCCCTGTACGACTCCATCCTCGACACCGTCGGCAACACCCCCATCGTCAAACTGCAGCGCCTGGCCCCGCAGGGCGTCACCGTGTACGCCAAGGTCGAGTCGTTCAACCCGGGCGGCTCGGTGAAGGACCGCCTGGCGCTGGCCATCATCCTCGACGCCGAAGAACGCGGCCTGCTCAAGCCCGGCGACACGATCGTGGAGGCCACTTCGGGCAACACCGGCGTGGCCCTGGCGATGGTCGCCGCCGCGCGCGGCTACAAGTTCGTCGCCACCATGGTCGAGACCTTCTCGGTGGAGCGCCGCAAGCTGATGCGCGCCTATGGCGCCAAGGTGATCCTGACCCCGGCCGCCGAGCGTGGCAGCGGCATGGTGCGCAGGGCGCGCGAACTGGCCGAAGAGCACGGCTGGTTCCTCGCCAGCCAGTTCGCCAACCCGGCCAACCCGGCCTACCACCGCAACACCACCGCGGCGGAGATCCTGCGTGACTTCGCCGGCAAGCGCCTGGACTACTTTGTCAGCGGCTGGGGCACCGGCGGCACCCTCACCGGCGTCGGCGAGGTGTTGAAGGTCGCCCGCCCGCAGACCCGCATCGTCGCTACCGAACCGGCCGGCGCCGCCCTGCTGAAGGGCGATGACTGGAAGCCGCACAAGATCCAGGGCTGGACCCCGGACTTCGTGCCGGACGTGCTCAACCGCGACGTGGTCGATGAACTGCTCACCGTCGAGGACGACCGCGCCATCGCCACCGCGCGCCGCCTGGCGGCAGAGGAAGGCATCTTCGTCGGCATCTCCGCTGGCGCGACGCTCGCCAGCGCGCTGGACGTGGCCGACCGCGCCGAGCCGGGCGCGGTGATCCTGGCGATGCTGCCGGACACCGGTGAACGCTACTTCTCCACCCCGCTGTTCGCCGATGTGAACGAAGGTTCCGACGACGACTGGCTGGCCGGCCTGCCGTAAGCGGCACGGGGTCGTCAACCCACGGTAGCGCCGGGCCACGCCCGGCGTTTTCTTTTTCCGCCGGGCATGGCCCGGCGCTACCACTTCAGCCTGCGTGAAGGTTATTGCCCCCATCGTGCGTGACGACCGTAATCGCAGCGCGTGAGACGGTCATGACGCAGCATGGATGCCCTCTCCACTACGGTGGGGGCACCCAGCGCGGGCACGGCGCGCAACAACAACAGGCAGGAGACGGACGCATGAAGATCGAAGTGTGGCAGGGCGACATCACGACCCTGGCGGTGGATGCGATCGTCAACGCGGCCAACGAATCCCTGCTCGGCGGGGGCGGTGTGGACGGTGCCATCCACCGAGCAGCCGGCCCAGGATTGCTGGCCGAGTGCGAGCGCCTGCCGGAACTGCGCCCGGGTGTGCGCTGCTCGACCGGCGAAGTGCGTGCCACAGACGCCTATGCACTCCCCGCGCGGCACGTGCTGCACACGGTCGGCCCGGTCTGGCATGACGGCCAACGCGACGAACCCGCCCTGCTGGCCAACTGCTACTGGAAATCGCTGCAGCTGGCCGAATCACTGGGCGTGCAGTCGATCGCGTTCCCGGCTATCAGCTGCGGCGTCTACGGCTACCCGCTGTACCAGGCCGCACAGGTGGCCGTGACCGAGACGCTGGCGTGGCAGCGCAGCCATGCGCAGCCGATGCGCATCATGCTGGTGGCGTTCAATACCGCCACGGCGAAGGCCTACCAGCAGGCGCTGAGTGCGGCCGGCCAGCCGGGAGAGGCCGAACGCATCCTGCCGCTGCCGCCGCTGGGTGATGCCGGATTCGCTGCGGCGCATTGACGCCCAGTACCGCAGGTGGATGAAAGGCCGGGCATTGCCCGGCCTTTTTTTCGTTGATGTGCGCGAAAGGCCATCCACGCATGGCGTGGATCTACTGGATCCGCAGCTCCACCAGGCCGGAATCGCCCTCCACGCTTGACACCTCCACCGTGTAGTGGCCAGCCGGCAACGTCTCCTGCAGGCGCGCGTCCGTGCCGTTGCCGCCGTCATCGTCCTCGATGTCGATATCGCCGCCGACCAGGTGCAGCACGGTGTCGACCTGGCTGGACAGCGCATCCAGCTTCACCCGCGCCGGTGCATCCAGGCGCAGCAGGAAACGCCGGCGGCCTTCGCCATCAAGCGTGGTGAACACGCTGCCCGAGGCTGGAAGTGTCGTGTCGTCCTGCTCGACTATCGTGGCCGGCGCCTTGCTGCGCTGGACATCCAGGGTGAACGCGCCGTTCTCCTCGTCATCCAGGCTGCTGACGTTGAGCGTATAGCGGCCCGGCTGCAGCAGCAGGCTGATGCGCGAATCACTGCCTTCGCCGCCATCGTCGTTCTCGGCGTCCTGGCCCTCGCCCTCCAGCGCCAGCAGGGTGTCGAACACCTCCGAACGCAGGTCGATGGTGTAGAGGCCGGCCGTGTCCACCTGCAGCGTGTAGGCCTGCGACGACTCCAGCAGCAGGTCGGACACATGGCCCGCGTTGATGATCGGCGTGCCGTCGTGGGGCTTCAGCACTTCCGCGCGCAGCCGGAACGGACCGTAGGTGTCCGGCGCATCGGCGTTCACCGCCACCTGGTAGCTGCCGCCCCCCTCGGCACGGAACGCGACGGCAATGTCACTGCCCTCGTAGTAGGTGCGGCTGCGGGCCACCACCTTGCCGTCGTGGAAGACGGTCATCGCGCCGCGGAGGGTGCCGGTCAGGGTGATGCCGACGCGCTGCTTGTCCTGCACGGTGATCTGGTAAAGCTGATGGCGGCTGCCGTTGTTGAAGTTCATGCCGCTGCGCGACGTGATCTCGCCGGACACCGGCCGGTCGAACTGCAGCACGGGCACCCTGCCCGCCGGCTCGGCCGGGCCGATCCGGTTGCAGCCTGCCACGGACAGCACCGTGGCGATGGCCAGCGCGATCGCGGTGGTACGCATTGAACCTCTCCCTGGCCTTGGCGGACATCCCGCGCGCACAGGCCCTGCGCGCGGGAGCAGCAACCATACCCGCAAAAGCAGACGCCGGCATGGTGCCGGCGTCTGCGCTGTTACCTCATGCGGGGAAGCGGGCGGCTCAGCCGTTCCACTTGCCCAGCGCGGCCAGGCCGTTGTCCTTGGCGCGCTCGTACACAGTCTTCTGGGCAGCGGCATAGTTGCCCTTCATGTCCTTGGCCCACAGCTTCAGCGCGGCCTGCTGCATGGCGCGGCCGTAGGAGAAGCTCAACGGCCACGGCAGGTTGCCCATCTGGTTCATCGCGTTCAGGTGCTCGGTCGACTGCTCGTCGGTCTGGCCACCGGACAGGAACACCACGCCCGGCAGGATCGCCGGCACGGTGCTCTTCAGGCACATGACGGTCGATTCGGCCACTTCCTCGGCGTCGGCCTGCTCATCGCAGCCCTTGCCGGAGATGACCATCGAGGCCTTCAGGATGGTGCCTTCCAGCAGCACGTTCTGCTGGTACAGCGCGTCGAACAGCGAACGCAGGGTGGCTTCGGTGACTTCGTAGCAGGTCTCGATGTCGTGGTCGCCGTCCATGATCACTTCCGGCTCGACCATCGGCACCAGGCCGCATTCCTGGCACAGGGCGGCATAGCGGGCCAGCGCGTGGGCGTTGGACTCGATGCAGGTGCCCGACGGGGTGTTGTCGCCGATGTTGATGACCGCACGCCACTTGGCGAAACGCGCACCCAGCTTGTAGTACTCCTGCAGGCGCTCACGCAGGCCGTCGAGGCCTTCGGTGACCAGCTCGCCCGGGCAGCCGGCCAGCGGGTGTGCACCCTTGTCCACCTTGATGCCCGGAATCATGCCGTGGTCGGCCATGTACTTGGCGAACGGCACGCCGTCCTTCGTCGACTGGCGGATGGTTTCGTCGTACAGGATGGCGCCGGAAATGTGCTCGTTGAGCTTCGGCGTGGTCAGCAGCAGCTCGCGGTAGGCACGACGGTTCTCCTCGGTGTTCTCGATACCGACGCCGGCGAAACGCTTGGCGATGGTAGCGGTGGATTCGTCGATCGCGATGATGCCCTTGCCCGGGGCGACCATGGCCTGGGCGGTTTCAGCCAGCTGTTCGATGCTCATGTATTTCCTGTGGCGGGTGCGGGAAAAACGTAAGTATAGCCCTGCTGCCCGTTGCCTCGCCGTGGAGGACAGGATGGAAACGCTTCCATGTCTGCGCAGGACAAAGGATGTCCTGCGCCCTGGGGGTCGGAGCCCCTGCGGGGATCCGACCCCAGGTCGGCGTGGGGTCAGATTCCCGCAGGGCCTCTGACCCTGGATCGGCAGCGCCGACCCGATACCGTCAGGGCTCGATCAGAGGTCGCCCAGGCCGCTGGCGCGGCCGTCATCGCCCACTTCCAGCAGACGCAGGGTGTTGGTGGCGCCATGGGTTTCCATGTGCTCGCCGCTGGTGAACACGACGCGGTCACCGGCCTGCAACATGCCGCCTTCGACCAGCAGGCGGATGCTGCCGCGTGCCGCTTCGCGCGGGGTGAAGCCGCGGCTGTCGAAGTTGATCGGGAACACATCGCGCATCAGCGCCATCTGGCGGCGTGCACCATCATGGCGGGTGACCGCAAACACCGGTGCCGAGGCACGGAAGCGCGACAGATAGCGTGCGGTGCCGCCGGATTCGGTCATTGCCACGATGGCCCGCACACCCACGTGCTGCGACAGGAACATGGTGGCCATGGCAATGGCCTGGTCGGCGCGTTCCAGGTTGCGCGGCGATGCGCCGAAATCGGTGTCGATCTGGAACTGGCGTTCGGCACCCAGGCAGATGCGAGCCATCGCTTCGACCGCCTTCACCGGGTAGGCACCGGCCGCGGTTTCGGCCGACAGCATCACCGCGTCGGTACCGTCGATGACCGAGTTGGCCACGTCCAGCACTTCGGCGCGGGTCGGGATCGGGCTTTCCACCATCGACTGCAGCATCTGCGTGGCGGTGATCACCACCTTGTTCTGCGCCAGCGAGGCCTTGATGATCTTCTTCTGCAGGCCCGGCAGCTCGGCGTCGCCGATTTCCACGCCGAGGTCGCCACGGGCCACCATCACCACATCACTGGCTTCGACGATCTCTTCCAGGTTCTCGATGGCTTCGGTGCGCTCGATCTTCGACACCAGCGCGGCGTAGCAGCCATGCGATTCGGCAATCTCGCGTGCATCGTTCATGTCCTGCGCGTTGCGGCAGAAGGACACGGCGATGAAGTCGACGCCGATCTTGGCGACGATGCCGATCAGTTCCTTGTCGCGCTCGGTCAGCGCGCCCAGCGACAGACCGCCGCCCTGCTTGTTCAGGCCCTTGCGGTCGGACAGCACACCGTCGTTGAGCACGGTGTTGATGATGCGCTCGCCGTCCACTTCAACGACCTGCAGCTGCATCAGGCCATCATCCAGCAGCAGGACGTCACCGGCAGTCACGTCCTGCGGCAGGCCGAGGTAGCTCACGCCCACCTGGCTGGTGTCGCCCGACGGCGGGGTGGCCGAGGCGACCAGGTCGAAACGGTCACCGGCTTTCAGCTTGATCTTGCCTTCGGCAAAACGCTCGATGCGGATCTTCGGGCCCGGCAGGTCGGCCAGGATGCCCACTTCCACGCCCACCCGCTGTGCGGCGGCGCGGACATCGGCGGCACGCTTGGCCTGGCCGGACGGATCACCGTGGCTGAAGTTGAGGCGAACCACGTTCACGCCTGCGCGGAACAGATCCTCCAGCACGCCCGGCGGGTCGGTCGCCGGACCGAGGGTGGCTAGGATCTTGGTGCGACGCTGACGCTCGAACATGGTGACTGGGCCTCTCCCGTTAAAGGTGGGAAATTAGCACATCCTTCACGCCCCATGTATACGGTTACAGCCTTGGGGCAACTGACTCTGCGGGACATCGAACGGACATGTTCCGGACACGGCCCGGCCATCAGGTGCACAGGGCCCGCCGGGCATGGCCCGGCAACCAGCAGCGCCGCAGGTCAGGCCAGCAGCGCCAGCAGCTGCGCCGGTTCGCGGGCCAGGTGGCCGGCACCGGCCTCGGTCAGCTCGGCTTCGCCGCCAAAGCCCCACAGCACGCCCACGTTGCGCAGGCCGTGGTGGCGTGCGCCTTCGATGTCCATGCGGCGGTCGCCGATCATCCAGCACTGCGTGGGCTGCAGCTGCAGGCGCTGCAGCGCCTCGCCGACCAGCTGCGGCTTGCTGCTGCGCGAGCCATCCGGGGTCGAACCGACCACCTCATCGAACAGGCTGCCGAACGGCAGGTGCTCGACGATGCGCCGCGCGTGCGGCTCGTTCTTGGCGGTGACCACGGCCAGGCGGTGGCCGCGACCATGCAGCGCGCGCACGGTCGCTTCGATGCCCGGGTAGATGGTGTGCTCACGCCAGCCTTCCACGTCGAAACGCTCGCGGTAGAAGGCGACGGCCTCCTCCACCCGCACGTCGTCACCGAACAGCGGGCCGAAGGTGGTGCGCAGCGACGGCCCGATCCAGCCCAGCAGGGTTTCCTGCGGCGGCACCGGCTGGCCCATCTTCTGCAGCGCATAGGCGATGCAGGTGGTGATGCCCACTTCCGAATCGATCAGGGTGCCATCCATGTCGAAGAAGAGCGTTACACGCTCTTCTCCGTCACCACGCAGCCCGGCGCTCATGCGCCGCGTGCGGCCAGCGCAGCCACCGCCGGCAGGGTCTTGCCTTCCAGGAATTCCAGGAACGCGCCGCCACCGGTGGAGATATAGCTGACATCACCGGCGATATCGAACTTGTCGACGGCCGCCAGGGTGTCGCCGCCACCGGCAATGGAGAACGCGCTGGAGCTGGCGATGGCACGGGCCAGCGCTTCGGTGCCCTTGCTGAAGGCTTCGAATTCGAACACGCCGACCGGGCCGTTCCAGACCACGGTGCCGGCCTTCTCGATCAGCCGCGCGTACTGCGCGGCGGTCTGCGGGCCGATGTCCAGGATCAGGTCATCCTCGGCCACAGCGTCGACGGCCTTCACTTCGGCGGCGGCATCGGGCAGGAACTGCTTGGCGGTGACCACGTCCACCGGCAGCGGAATGGCCGCGCCACGTGCCTGCGCATCGGCCACGATCTTCCTGGCGGTATCCAGCAGGTCCGGTTCGTACAGCGACTTGCCCACCTTGTAGCCGGCGGCGGCGATGAAGGTGTTGGCGATGCCGCCACCGACGATCAGCTGGTCGACCTTGCCGACCAGGTTGGCCAGCAGTTCCAGCTTGGTGCTGACCTTGCTGCCGGCGACGATGGCCAGCAGCGGCTGGGCCGGCGCGTCCAGCGCCTTGGCCAGCGCGTCCAGCTCGGCCATCAGCAGCGGACCACCGGCGGCGACCGGGGCGAAGCGGATGACGCCGTGGGTGGAGGCCTGGGCGCGGTGCGCGGTACCGAAGGCATCCATCACGAAGACGTCGCAGAGCGCGGCGTACTGCTTGGACAGGGCTTCGTCATCCTTGCCCTCACCGACATTCATGCGGCAGTTTTCCAGCAGCACCAGCTGGCCCGGCTGCACGTCGACGCCGTCGACCCAGTCGCGCACCAGCGGAACCTCGCGGCCGAGCAGCTCGGACAGGCGCGCGGCGACCGGCGCCAGCGAATCGGCTTCGCTCCACACGCCCTCCTTCGGGCGGCCCAGGTGCGAGGTGACCATCACGGCGGCACCCTGCTCCAGCGCGCGCTTGAGCGTCGGCAGCGACGCGGTGATGCGCTGTTCGGAGGTGATGCGGCCATTCTCGATCGGCACGTTCAGATCCTGGCGGATCAGCACGCGCTTGCCGGAGAGGTCGAGGTCGGTCATGCGGACGATGGACATGGGCAACTCTTTGGCTCGGGGACAGGATGCCGGTGTACGGCAGACGGTCATTGTATCGGCTGCCGATGCCTGCGGCAGGCAGAGGCGTACGGCAACAGCAACAGCAACAGCAACTGCAACAGCCAAAGCGCTGGCGCTTCGTGGTGCTGGGGGTGGGCCGGGGTGGTGTGGGATGGCAAGGGACGCCGTAAACCCGTCAATGGGGGCTTGGTCGCGGCATCCATGCCGCTCACACCCCTGGGATCCCACACCACCCCGGCCTCGACAGCTTCATGAGGCGGAGCGGATGGCGAAGGCGAAGGCAAGAGCGGTTTCTGATGTCGGATGGAGAAGGAATGTAGAGCCGAGCCCATGCTCGGCTGGAGGTTTCGCGGAGAGCAGCCGAGCGTGGGCTCGGCTCTACAAAGAGCGCCAGGCGAAGCAGCTTTTGATTCTCTTTTTTCTTTTCCGTGGGTGGACGCAACCGGAAACTGTCAGAGGCCGGGCGGGTGGGCTGGGCAGGGGTGTCCGCGGCATGGATGCCGCGGCCAAGCCCCCATGGATGGGTTCACGGCGTCCCCTGCCCAGCCCACCTGCCCGGCCAAGCGCGGCTTTTGCTTCAAGAACGCCCACCCACGAGGGGCTGCGCCGTTCGCGGGAACCTACGCCGAAGGCGCAGGCTTCTGCCGCAGCAGGCTGACCGCCAGGCCACCCACCACCAGCACGCCCAACCCCAGCAGCGCCCACAGCAGCCACGCCTTCCAGTCACGCTGCGGCTTCAACGCCGCGTCGCCAGCCAGCGTCTCCGGGCCGCCTTCCAGCCGCGCCAGCGTCGGCTGCCAGGACGGGTCATTGCGCTGGCGCAGTTCCTCGATCAGCACCGCGATCGGTGCTTCGGCGCGGCGTGCGGTGGCGCTGCCCACGGCCAGCGCGTACGGCGCGGCGCCCTGGCTCAGGAACACCATCACTTCCGGCTGGTAGCCCAGGCGCAGGGTCGGTGCCGTGGCCGTTTCCACCGGGCTGGCCACCAGCTTCCAGTAGCGGTCACGCCAGGGGCCGCCAAGTGACTGCGCGGCCGACTGCTGCCGCTGGCCCACGGCATCCTGCTGCACCTGGTAGGCGATCCACGGTGTGCTGCGGCGCTGCCATTCCGCATCGGCATCGTCGCGGCTGTACAGCGTCCACTGCACCAGGCTGTTGTCGGTGCTGGCCACGTCGGCCTTGCTGACCGGGAAGCGTCCATCCAGCTCAAAGGTGTATTCACCCTTGCCGGCCGCCATGGGTTCCAGCGACAGCCACTCCCACGGCAGCGTCGCCGGCGCCGGCGGCAGTTCGGCCATCACGCTGCGCAGGGCCGGCAGGCGCGCGTCGCCCTGCGGCAGCACGCGCAGGTAGCGTGCATTGCCATCCACCTGCAGGCGACGCTGCAGCAGGCGCTTGCCGGCGCGCTGCAGGTCCACCAGCGGCACATCGCGCGCGACCGCGCGCCAGTGCTGCAGGTCGTCGCTGGCATCCAGCTGCACCAACGCCTGCAGCGGTTGCCCGCTGTCGGCCCAGTCCAGCACCAGTGCGGCCAGCGGCTGCTGGCCCAGCACGCTGGCATCGATCAGCCAACCGCCCTGCCCGTTCGCCACGACGCCGCCGCCCACGCGCGCTTCGACCCGGCGCACGCGGCCATCGGTGTCGCGCTCGGTCAGCAGCTGCAGGTCATTGCGCTGCGCTTCGGCCAACGGCGGCAGCGCGAACCACGGCAGCTCGCGATGCACCGGCGGCTGCGCCAGCGGCTGGTCCGGGGCCAGCAGCGCGGAGGGCAACGCCTGGCCCGCCGCGTTGAATACCTGCAGGTCGCTGAGATCGGCGCTGCCGGCGCGGCGGTAGATGGCCGGCTCCAGTACCACGCGGTAGGCGCCGGACTGCGCGCTGGACAGGCTCAACGGCCACTGTTCGGCGTAGTGCGTGCGGTAATCGGTGGCCTGCGCGGATGCGACGCCGGCCAGCGCCAGCAACATCGGCAGCAGTGCCGTGCTCCACTTTTTCATTGCGTGTTCTCCACGGTCGGCGCGGTGCCCGGGGGCGCCGGCGCCAGATAGCCCACGACCGTGCAAAGCAGGCCGTAGGCGATGAACGATGCGATACCCAGAAGGTTGCCCAGATGCTGGCGGTCGATCAGCACCAGCTTGGCCAGGACCACGGCCATCAGCACGGCGCCAACCATCCACAGCACGCGCTGGCCACGGCGCGAGCCCCAGACCCAGGCGATCACGCCGAGCACGCTCCACAGCACGGTCAGGCTGGTCTGGGCCAGGCTCTCGCGGGCCATCGACGGCGCCCAGGGCACACCGCCCCAGTGGTGCACGCCGTGCAGCACGGTGCTGGTCAGGGCGATGAAGCCGGCCAGGGCCAGCAGCGGCACGCGCAGGCGCTGCAACAGCGCCGGGGCCTGGCCGCCGAACAGCCAGCGCGCGGCCAGCAGCAGGCTCAGCCACTGTGCCAGCTCGGCCGGGTTCAGCACCGGCAGCCACGGCAGCGGTGCAGCATCGCCGGCGAGGGTGATGCCGATCCACCAGGCGCAGGCCAACACGCCGAACACCACGCTCTGCAGCGCCACGCGCGCAGCATCGAAGGCGACACCCAGCGGCCAGCGCAGCCACGCCCAGCGCCTCAGCGACAACGCCGCCAGCAGCAGCCACGGCAGAGTCACCAGCAGCGCGCTCCAGCCCTGGGCCAGGTGCGCGGTATCGCCGCCCCACAGCGCAAGCAGGGACAGCAGCGACGGCCACAGCAGCCACCACAGGAACTGGGCGATACGGGCCACGCCGTCGCCGCCCTGCCGCAGGCACAGCAGGGTGCGCACGCCCAGCACGGCGAACACCGCCCAGCCCAGCGCGCCGTAACCGGCAAACGGCTGCTGGTGCGCATCGCTCTGCAGCAGGGCCAGCGGGAAGCCGGCGGCCAGCATCACCAGTGCAGTCATGCCCAGCGCGCGTGCCGGCTGGCGACGCTGCACCTCGGCCGCCAGCCAGGCGGTGACCGCCGCCAGCACCAGCAGCGCGTCGGCCTGCGCCGCGTGCTCGATGAAGCGGCCGATCTCATGGACGAACCCGCCCAGCCACCACAGCAGGCCCCACAGGTAATAGACCACGGCCACGTCATGCCGCGCGCGGCGCTGGTAGCTCCACGCACTGGCGAAACCGGCCACGGAAAGCAGCAGCGCGCCGATGGCGGTCGGGTTGAGCAGGAACCGCGTGTCGCCGTGCCAGTAGTCGGCACCCACCACGAACGCGAACGCGGCGCCGAGCTGCAGCAGCGCAGCGGCCACCTGTGGCAACCAGCGCTTCTGCCGCAGCCCCAGCCAGGCCAGGCCGGCGCCTTCCAGCGCGAACACCGCACCGGTGGCGCGCGCCGACACAGCCAGTGGTACCGCCAGGGTGGCAAAGCCTACCGCCAGCACCGCGTGCGACTGCGCCAGCACGCTGTACGAGGCGCGATGGATCAGCGCGCGTGCCAGCACCGCGTAAATCGCGGCCAGGCCCAGCGCGCACAACGCCAGCGTCATCGGCTGCTCGTGCAGCATGCCGGCCTGCAGCGAGAACGCGATCAGCGGCGTGCCGAACACCAGGCTGCCGTCAACCAGATCGCGACGCTCGGCCGGCTGGCGGCGTGCGTACAGCAGCGGGATCAGCAGGTAGAAGGCGAAGAACAGCAGCAGGAACGGCTCGGTGCTGGCGAACTTGTCGGCGCGGTACTGCAGCACGCCCCAGAACGTGCCGATGCCGAAGGTGAAAGCAAAACCCAGCAGGTTGAGCGCGCGCCACGGACGGAACCAGGCGATGGCGAAGATGCCCGCATTGAGCACCGCGTAGTAGCTGAACAGGCCCACGTGGTTGCCGCTGCCGGTGGACAGCCACAGCGGTGCCATGAAGCCGGCGAGGATGCCGAGCACCGCCAGCGTCCGCGAGTTCTGCACCACGGCCAGTACGCACAGGCCCGCCACCAGCAGGATCGAGCTGGCGAAGGCGAAGCCGGGGTTGATGAGTTCGAAGCGTTTGAACGCGGCGAAGATGGTCAGCAGCAGCGCGCCGATGGCGCCGCCCTGCAGGGCCAGCGCAAACAACCGGCGGCGTTCGCGCTGGTGCCAACCGAAACCGAGCAGGCCGAGTGCGCCAACGGTAATGCCGGCCAGGCGCAGCTCGATCGGCACCACCAGCCAGCCCTGGTCGCTGACGTACTTCAACAGCGCGGCGACGCCGGCCAGCAGCACCAGCATGCCGATCTTCACCGGCACGTTGCCTTCGGTGAACCAGCGCTTGACCGCGCCCACGGCGCGTTCGATCACGTTGGGCATCTCCGGTTCCGCTGGCAATGGCGGCCATGCCGGTACCGGCGGCGGTGCGGCGGGTGCGGGTGCCGGCGCGGGCGGCGCAACGGAAGGTTCGGGGGGCCGTACCGGCGGCGGCGCGGCAACGGCCGGGCGCAGGAACGGCGGTTCGCTGGTCTCGGCGGCGGCCGGCCGAGCCGGTGGCACGGGAGCCCCGGCTTCACGCAGCGGTGCGGCGGCGGCCGTGATGCCCTCGGCCAGTGCGCCTTCCAGCGCGGCCACGCGCCGGCGCAGGCCGGCAATCATCACCAGCGCCAACACCAGCAGCAGCGGTATCGCCAGCAGGGCCAGAACCAACAGGACGATCAGTGCTTCCATTCTTCGTCTACCCCAACGCAGCCGCGCCCCAGCGGCAGCGGTCCGTGGCCCATGCTACGTCAGCCGGGCCCAGATACGACGAACCCCGGCCAGGCCGGGGTTCGTGTGCGGATCTTCGCGGGCCTTACTTGGCCGCGACGACCTTGGCCATTTCCAGGCACTTGTTCGAGTAGCCCCACTCGTTGTCGTACCACGACACGAGCTTGACGAAAGTGCCGTCCAGGGCGATACCGGCGTCGGCATCGAACACGGAGGTGTGGGTTTCACCGACGAAATCGGTGGCCACCACCTTGTCTTCGGTGTAGCCCAGGATGCCCTTCAGCGCGCCTTCGCTCTGTGCCTTCACTTCGGCGCAGATCTCGGCGTAGGTGGCTTCCTTTTCCAGCTCGACGGTCAGGTCGACCACCGACACGTCCGAAGTCGGGACGCGGAAGCTCATGCCGGTCAGCTTCTTGTTCAGTTCCGGGATGACCACGCCGACAGCCTTGGCTGCGCCGGTGGACGACGGAATGATGTTCTCCAGGATGCCACGGCCGCCGCGCCAGTCCTTGTTGGACGGGCCATCGACGGTCTTCTGGGTGGCGGTGGCCGCGTGCACGGTGGTCATCAGGCCGCGCTTGATGCCCCACTTGTCGTTGATGACCTTGGCCAGCGGGGCCAGGCAGTTGGTGGTGCACGAGGCGTTGGAGATGATCGCCTGGCCGGCGTAGGTCTTGTCGTTCACGCCGAACACGAACATCGGTGTGTCGTCCTTCGACGGGGCCGACAGGATGACCTTCTTGGCGCCCGCGTCGATGTGCTTCTGCGCGGTTTCCTTGGTCAGGAACAGGCCGGTGGCTTCCAGCACCACGTCGGCGCCGACTTCGTCCCACTTCAGGTTGGCCGGGTCGCGTTCCTGGGTCAGGCGGATCTTCTTGCCGTTGACCAGCAGGTCGTTGCCCTGCACGGCCACGTCGGCCTTGAAGCGGCCATGCACGGAGTCGTACTTCAGCATGTACGCCAGGTAGTCCGGCTCCAGCAGATCGTTGATGGCCACGATTTCGATGTCATCGCCGAAGTTCAGCACCGCCGAGCGCAGGACGTTGCGTCCGATGCGACCGAAACCGTTGATACCAACCTTGATTGCCATGTTCAGAAGCTCCTGCAGCCGCGACGGGTGCGGCGGGATGGATAGGGCCCACAAGTCTAGCAGCACCGCCCTGACCACCGCGGGCCAGCACCCGGGGTCTGGCAGGCGGCCAGACAGGATTTGATCCGGATCAAAGCGTTAGCGCGGCGTGAGGCCGAGACTGGCCACATCCACCCCGCAACGAGAACACCCCCATGCGCAAGACCTCCCCCCTGCTCCTGGCCGCCCTGGCCGCCGCCGTCTCGCTGGCCGCCGCCCCGGCCATGGCCCAGTCAAAGGGCGACTGGACCCTCTCGGCCGGCGTCCACCAGGTCGCCCCGAAGTCCAACAACGGCTCGCTGGCCGGTGGCACCCTGAAGGTGGACGTCGACAGTGACATCAAGCCGACCATCACCGGCGAATATTTCATTGCGGACAATCTGGGCATTGAAGTGCTGGCCGCCCTGCCGTTCAAGCACGACATCAGCATCGACGGGCTGGGCCGGGTCGGCAGCACCAAGCACCTGCCGCCGGTGGTCAGCCTGCAGTACCACTTCAACAGCGCGGGCAAGGTTTCGCCTTTCATCGGCGCCGGCCTGAACTACACCACCTTCTTCAGTGAGGACACCACCGGCGCACTGGCCGGCAGCAAGCTGAAGCTGCAGGATTCCTGGGGCCTGGCCGCGCATGCCGGCATGGACTTCGCCATTGGCGACAAGGGTGCCCTGCGCGTGGACCTGCGCTGGATCGACATCGACAGCAAGGTGAAGCTCAATGGCGAGAAGATCGGCACGGTGAACATCGATCCGCTCGCCTACGGCGTGTCTTACGTTTTCAAGTTCTGAGGCACCCGCAACCCTCGCAGCATGTTGCCCCGGTGTGTGTGCCGGGGCCTTTTTTCTCCCTCGCCGCGGTCATTGAAAGCCCCCACGCAGGGCGTGGAGCTACGGGTCTGCGGCAACTTCCACCCGGTTGCGGCCGGCTGCCTTGGCCCGGTACAGCGCCTTGTCGGCACGCTGCAACGCCTGCTCCAGCGTGTCGCCGCCCTCGTCATGCCAGCGTGCCACGCCGATGCTTACGCTCACCACGGGCGCCGCATCCGAAGCCACGTGCGTGATCGCCAACGCCTGCACCTGCTGCCGCATCTGCTCGAACGGTGCCGTTTCCGGTTCGCCCGGCGTCCAGTAACCCAGCGCCACGAATTCCTCGCCGCCATAGCGCGCCACCACCGAGCCGGTGCCCTGCAGCTGCGCAGCCAGGGTGAGGGCCACCGCATGCAGGACCGTGTCGCCCGCCGGATGACCGTGGTGATCGTTGTAACGCTTGAAATAGTCGATATCGATCATCGCGATCCGCAGCGCGCCAGGTGCGTGGGGCGTTTTCAGATAGCGCTGGAAGATCTCCCGGGCGCGGCGGGCAAACGCCCGGCGATTGAGCAGACCGGTAAGCGCGTCATGATTTGCCATGGCATCCAGCTGACGCTCGGCCCGCCAGGTGGCCCGCGCCTGCCGTTCGGAAATGTAGCTGCCCACGATGCCCGCCGTGTTGCTGGCAAGCACGAACATCACCCCCTGCAGCGCCCCTTGCCAGCCCAGGCTGAACTCGGCCAGGGCGAAGGCCGCGCTGACCACGGAGCCAGCCACCGCCGCGACCGCGAAGCGCAGGCCGCACAGGAAATAGTTCAGCAGCAGGAACAGGCTGATTCCTTCATAGGGATAGTTCACTCCCGCGCGATGGGCGGTCCAGACCATCATGACCAGCGCCAGGCCCGCCACCAGCACGACGCAGGCCCCCAGCGTCTGCAGACGACGGCGGAAGGCCGGCACGAAGGTCAGCATCACCCCCATCAGCAGCGCCGGCAGCAGCAGGCCGGCGCGCCACCGGAATACGGCGGCATTCACGTCGGGCGGAAGCCAGCTACGGTCCAGTACGGCAAAGACCAGCGCCAGCAACGCCGCCAGGATGCAGGCGCAACGCATGCGCCACAGGACCTGGGCGTTGAAACTGTCGGCAAAGTCCTGGTCGGCGCCGGCAGCCGCTTCGGCGCGGCTGTTTTCAATGATCATCCATTCCTCCCCGCAATCGGGCCCCACCCTACCCCGTCCACTGTCAACACCGGATGGCGACTGGCCCCATCCCGACAATCCAGTCCCCGCGCCCCCCCGCTAGAATGGGCGCATGAAAGCCCTGCACTCCCTGATCCTCGCTGCCGCCCTCGCGCCGGCCCTGCTGACCCTGTCCGCCCCCGCCCATGCCTGGGGCGCGCAAGGCCATCGCCTGGTGGCCGAAGTGGCCGACACCCGCCTCAACCCGGCCGCACGTGCCGAGGTTGACCGCCTGCTGGCCGCCGAGCCCGGCGCCACTCTGGCCAGCATCGCGCCGTGGGCCGACCAGCTGCGTGCCAAGGACCCCGGCCTGGGCCGTCGCTCCGCCGGCTGGCACTACGTCAACATCGCCGAGGACGGCTGCCAGTACGAGCCGGCCAAGCACTGCAGGAACGGCAACTGCATCGTCGAAGCGCTGAAGGCGCAGAGCGCCATCCTCGGCGACCACAGCCTGACCGACGGCGAGCGCCTGCAGGCGCTGAAGTTCGTCGTGCACATGGTCGGTGACGTGCACCAGCCGATGCACGCCGGCTACGGCCACGACAAGGGCGGCAACGATTTCCAGCTGCAGTCCGGCAACCGCGGTACCAACCTGCATTCGCTGTGGGACAGCGGCATGCTCAACACCCGCAAGCTGGATGACGCCGGCTACCTGCCGGTGCTGCGTGCGTTGCCGGCACCGAAGCTGGCACGCCAGTCCAGCCCGCAGCGCGACCCGCAGCGCTGGGCCGAAGCCAGCTGCCGCATCTCTGTGCAGCCGGGCGTGTACCCGGCCACGCACAAGATCGGCGATGAATACACCGGGCGCTATCGCCCGGTGGCCGAAGCACAGCTGCGGCTGGCCGGCGAAAATCTCGCACAACTGCTGAACCGCGTGCTCGGCACGCGCTGAGGAGGTTCCGATGGCGGTCCAGGTCCAATCCTTCTTCCACCGCGACAGCAACACCTTCAGCTACCTGGTCGTCGACCCGGCCAGCAGGGAGGCGGCGCTGATCGACCCGGTCCTGGATTACGACCCGGACACCGATGCCAGCAGCGACGCGCCGGTGCGCCCGCTGCTGGACGCCATCGAACAGCAAGGCCTGCAGCTGCGCTGGCTGCTGGAAACCCACGCCCATGCCGACCATGTGTCGGCCGGGCGACGGCTGAAGCGACGCTTCCCGCAGGCGACCCTGGCCATCGGCGAAGGCATCCGCGCGGTGCAGGCTACCTTCGCGCCGCGCTACGGCCTGCAGCTGGCGGCGCAGGAGGCGCACTTCGACCATCTGTTCGCCGATGGCGAGACCTTCGCGCTGGGCCAGCTGCAGGGCCGCATCATCGCCGTGCCCGGCCATACCAGCGACAGCATCGCCTACCTCATCGGCGATGCGCTGTTTACCGGCGACTCGCTGTTCATGCCCGATGGCGGCACCGCCCGCTGCGATTTCCCGGGCGGTGATGCCGCGCAGCTGTACCGCTCCATCCAGCGCCTGCTTGCCCTTCCCGATGCCACCCGCGTGTTCGTCTGCCACGACTACGGCCCGGGTGGCCGCGCGTTCGCCAACCAGACCACCATCGGCGAGCAGCGCGCGCACAACATCCATGTGCACGACGGCGTAGAGGAAGCCGCGTTCGTCAGCGTCCGCCAGGCACGCGATGCGACCCTGGCCGAACCGAAGCTGATGCAGCCGGCGGTGAAGGCGAACATCCAGGGCGGCGCCTGACGGCAGCGGTGGATAGCCGCCGGGCGTGGCCCGGCGCGACCCGTTACCTGCCCTGCGTGCGTACCACGTGCTGGCCCTTCACGATCTCGAAGGTGAACGCGTACTGCAGGGTGACCGCCACCGGTTCGATGCGGTCCGCGCCCTCGCAGCCACGGTCATCAGGCATCTTGCCCGGTGCGAAGTGGCAGACCGCTGCGGACGAGTACAGCCACTGCGCGACCGCGGCCTGCGCAGCCTGCAGCAGCGGCCCGTTCTCCGCCGCCAGGCCGGCGCTGCATTCACTGCGGTCGGTCAGCGGCTGGCTGCGTTCAACCCGCCCCTGCGCGTCGACCACCACCTGCAGGCAGATGGTGGTCGGTGCCAGCGAGGTGCGTGGGTCGTTCCCGCCCACCACCGGGTCGGGTGCGGTATGCAGCTGCGGCATCCGATAGCCCTCGCTGGCCGCCAGCGTGTAAGGCTGGATCTGCCCGCTACCGTCCCCATCCGCCGTGCGCAGGCGCTGGTGGCCGACGTTCTCGCTGCGGGTGTCGACCGTGGTCACGCGCTCCCGGGTGGCGCAGCCTGCCAGCAGCACCGCTGCAATACACAGCGGTGCGCCCTTCATCGCAGCCGTCACTGCGCCTGGCCGCCTGCAGATTCGGTGTTGTCCATGGCGAAGGTGATCGGGACGCGCAGCTTGCCGGCCACCGGCTTTCCATTTTTCATCGCCGGCGTATAGGTCCATTTACGCGCCGCTGCAATCGAGGCGGCTTCAAACACGCCGGGGTTGGTCGCACTTTCCACCTGCACATCGGTGACGGTGCCCTTGGCATCGACGGACACGATCAGCTTCACCACACCGGTCTGGCCCTTCTCGAAAGCCTCGGCCGGAAAGCTGGGCGGTGACATCTTCTGTGCCTGGATCGGGCTGTCCAGGCCGGCCTTGGCGGCATCCGCCGCGGCGTACTGGTACGGCTCGGCGCTGACCGACGGCGTGCCCTTCACCGCGCCCTGGCTGGCCCAGGCCAACGCAGCAACACCCATGCACAACCCCATCAGCAACACCTGGCCGGACACCTTCGGCAATGCCTTCCGCTTCGACTGCTTCAACATGGCGATACGCTCCTTCAACACGGGTTGGCTGCGCCAATGACATGCCATCGGTGCAACCGGGCGGACCAGCTGCGCCTTCAACAGCGTGCTGGCATAAAGACGGCGCTGCGTCGGCTGCGCGGCAACGGTGCGCGCATCGCAGGCCAGTTCCTGGTCGCGCAGGAAGCGGCGCGCGGCCCAGGGCAACAACGGGTGGAACCAGAACACGGAACGTGCCAGCAGCAATGCGCCATTGGCCCAGTGGTCGCCATTGCGGCGGTGGCTGCGTTCGTGGCGCAGGATCAGCGCCTGTTCGTCGGCATCGAACTGCTGGTCGAAGTGCGGGCCGACCACGATGCGCGGCTGCCACAGGCCGACCAGCGCGGGCAGGCCGGGGTCGGCGCTGGCCTGCCAGCTGCCATCGCCGCGCGCCTGCAGCGTGCCCAGTGCGCGCTCGAAGCGGCGTTGCGCGCGCAGTTCGCGCGCCAGGTGCAGGCCGGCGCCCAGCCCCCAGACCAGGGCCAGCAGCCACGGCCACATCGGCAGCTGCGCGGTGACACCTTCAACGGTGCCCGGCACCACCTTCAGCGGCAGCGTGGGCACATGCTGCAGCACCGGCAATGCCCGCAAGGCCGGCAGGGGCAGCAGCAGGGCCACCAGCAGCAGCGGCAGCAGCCACCAGCTGCGATAGGCCAGTTCCGCGCCGCCCAGCTTCACCAGCAGTGGCCGCGCGGCCGCCAGCAGCAGCACGCCCAGCGCCAGCCACAGGCTGGCCTGCCACAGTCCATCGAGCAGCTCATTCATCGTCCATCTCCTGGATCAGCTTCTTCAGTTCGGCAATGTCCTGCGCCGTCAGTTGCCCACGCTCGCTGAAGTGCGCCACCAGCGGCGCCACCCGGCCATCGAACACGCGGCCGATGAAGTCCTGGCTCTGCGTTTCCACCCAGGCCTGGCGCTGCAGCAGCGGCTGGTACAGGTAGCGGCGGCCATCGCGCTCTGCGGCGATCGCGCCCTTGGTCAGCAGGCGGTTGAGCAGGGTCTTGATGGTCGGCTCGGCCCATTCACGGTGGGCCAGTGCGGCCACCACCTCATCGGCACTGCGCGGCGCCTGCTGCCACAGCACCTCCATCACGACGGCTTCGGCTTCGCTGATCGGGGTCATGGTTTACATCCGTAATCGACAGCCAGATTACGCGCGTAATCGAACGGGATGTCAAGCCCTCGACTGCCGGTTCATCCGGCCTGCCCCAGCATCGGCCCCTCTGCCCACGGAGCCCGCATGAAGCCGCTGCGCAAACGGGATTACCCGGTAGACCAGGCCCGGCGTTTCCTCGAGCCGGGCCCCATCGTACTGGTCAGCACGGCGGCCCACGGCCAACGCAACCTGATGACACTGGGCTGGCACATGGTGATGGGCTTCTCGCCCTCGCTGCTGGCCACCTGCATCTGGAACGAGAACCACAGCTTTGCCCTGGCCCGTGACAGCCGGCAGTGCGTGATCAACGTGCCGGGCGTGGAGCTGCTGGACACCGTGGTGGACATCGGCAACTGCAGCGGCCGCGAGGTGGACAAGTTCGCGCGGTTTGGCCTGGATGCAGTGCCCGCCCGCGACGTCGCCGCACCGCTGGTCGGCCAATGCCATTCCAGCTTCGAGTGCCGGCTGCACGACGACAGCCAGGTGCAGGCCAACAACCTTTTCATCTGGGAAATCGTGCGCGCCCACGTCGCACCGCGACCGAAGCTGCCACGCACGTTCCACTACCGGGGCGATGGCCGGTTCATGGTTTCAGGGCAGGAAATCTCGCGTCGACGGCGGTTCAAGCCCGACATGCTGTAATGCCAGCACTCCCCTTGCCGCAGGACCGCCACGCATGACCGAACACCTGACCGACCTCGACGCCGCCGTTGACTGGCTGTTCGCGCGCGTGGACGGGCCGCTGCGGGTGGGGGCACCACTGGCACTGGGCAAGCCGCACCGGCTGCTCAATGCGTTGTATGCGCGGGTGGAAGGGGATGCGTCGCGGCCGCTGCAGCTGTACACCGCACTGTCATTGAACCCGCCCAAGGCACGCGGCGATGGCCTGGAGGCGCGCTTCATGGCGCCGTTCGTGCAGCGCCATTTCGGCGAGGATTTCCCGCGCCTGGCCTACGCCGATGCGATCGCCCGCGATGCGCTGCCGCCACATGTGGAGGTGGAGGAGTTCTACATGCAGTCCGGTGCGCTGCTCGGCTCGCGTCAGGCGCAGTCCAGCTACACCAGCCTGAATTACACGCATGCCGCCGATGCCGTGGCGCAGCGCGCGCCGCACGTGATCGTGCAGAAGGTGGCGATGCGCCCGAACGATCGCCGGCTCTCGTTGTCGTGCAACAACGACATCACCCAGGACACCCTGGACGCGATGGCCGCGCGTGGACTACCACGCCCGCTGCTGGTGGCCGAGATCGACCCGCAGCTGCCCTACCTGGGCGGCACGGCCACGGTGGATGTGTCCTTCTTCGATCTGGTCATCACCCCGCCGCCGCCGTACCCGGCGCTGTTCGGCCTGCCGCGCCAGCCGGTGGCCGATGCGGACTACGCCATCGGCCTGTACGCGAGCACCCTCGTACGCGATGGCGGCACGCTGCAGATCGGCATCGGCACCCTGGCCGACGCACTCAGCCATGCGCTGGTGCTGCGCCACACCGACAACGAGCGCTACCGCCGCGTGCTGAATGCCCTGGACCCGCAGCTGGCCAGCCATCCGCTGGTGGCGGAAATCGGCGGCCTCGATCCGTTCGAGGTCGGGCTGTATGGCTGCAGCGAGATGCTCAACGAGGGCTTCCGCCGGCTGGTGCAGACCGGCGTCATCCGGCGCAAGGTGCACGACGACCTGGCGCTGATGCAGCGCATCGAGAACGGCAGCACGCTGTCCATCGACCATGCCACGCTGGAAGCAGAGGGCGAGTACCTACACGGCGCGTTCTACCTGGGTTCGCCCGAGTTCTACGAGTGGCTGCGCACCCTGCCCGACGACGAGCGCAGCGCCATCGGCATGCGCCGCATCAGCGAGATCAACCAGCTGTACGGCGGCAACGAGACGCTGGAGCGCCTGCAGCGCCGGCATGCGCGCTTCTTCAATTCCTGCATGATGGCCACCGCGCTGGGTGCGGCGGTGTCCGATGCGCTGGACGACGGCCGCGTGGTGTCCGGCGTGGGCGGGCAGTACAACTTCGTGGCGATGGCGCATGCGCTGCCGGAAGCGCGCAGCGTGCTGATGTTCCGTGCCGCGCGCGACGACAAGGGCCAGCGTGCATCGAACGTGCGCTGGAACTACGGGCACACCACCATTCCGCGCCACCTGCGTGACATCTACCTCAACGAGTACGGCATTGCCGATCTGCGCGCGTTGACCGACGACGACTGCGTGCAGGCGATGACCGCGATCACCGAGGCACCGTTCCAGGCCGGCCTGCTGCAGCAGGCCTATGCATCGCGCAAGCTGCGCACCGGGCGACACCCCGACCCACAGCGCGAACAGCGCAACACACCGCAGGCGCTGGCGGCGGCGCTGGCACCGTTCCGTGCCGATGGCACCCTGCCCGACTATCCGCTGGGCAGCGATTTCAACGAGATCGAGCAGGTGCTGGTGAAGGCACTGGGCTGGCTGAAGGCAAACACGCAGACGCGCGGCGAAAAGCTGCGCACGCTGTGGGCCGCGGTGCGCCAGCCCGCCGGCGATGGCGACGCGGTGTACCTGCAGCGCATGGGCCTGCAGGCACCGAAGGATCTCGGCGAGCGCGTCAACGCGCGCCTGCTTCGCCTGGCCCTCGCCCGCACCGCGTAAGCAGGGGTAGCGCCGGGCCATGCCCGGCGAATGGGGCGGCAGCGCTGACGCGGTATCCTGTGGCGATGAAAGACGATTCCCGTTTCCTGCATGAACTGCAGCAGCGCCAGGCTGCAGGCGAAGACCTGCGTTACCTCTGCTTCTGGGGCCACCAGCCGCCGCGCAGCGGCGTGTCCGCCTCCTGCTTCAGCCAGTGGTATGACGCCGGCTTCGACATCGATGGCGTGCACTACCGCACCGCCGAGCACTACATGATGGCCGGCAAAGCGCGCCTGTTCGGTGCCAACGAGCTGCTTGGGAAAATCATCGCCAGCGCCACGCCGGACAAGGCCAAGGCACTAGGCCGCCAGATCGAAGGCTTCGACGAAGCTCGCTGGGTACAGGCGCGCTACCAGCTGGTGGTGGACGGCAACAAGGCCAAGTTCGCCCAGAACCCGGAACTGGGGGCGTTCCTGCGCGCAACCGAAGGCTGGGTGCTGGTCGAGGCCAGCCCGGTGGATTTCATCTGGGGCATCGGCCTGGCCAAGGACCACGTCGACGCGCACAACCCGGCGCAGTGGCGTGGGCTGAACCTGCTGGGGTTTGCACTGATGGACGTGCGCGCGGCGATGTAGCGGGCATCCACGCGTGGCGTGGATCTACTGCGGGCAGTTCAGAACATCGGCCAGGTACAGGCGCTTGATCGGGGGATGCTCCCGGTGTTCTGCCTGCCATAAATCATAGGCTGCCTGCATCGCCAACCACATTCGCGCGTTTCCCAGACCTGCCAGTTCCAGCCGGTACGCCAGTTCCGCAGAAACGCCTGCATGCCCGTTAATGATCGTCGACAGCTGTCCGCGGGAGTACCCCAGATGCTGCGCAAGCGCGCTGATGGACATGTTGATCGCAGGCAGGATGTCCTCGCGCAGCGACTGCCCCGGATGAGGCGGGTCATGCATCGGCATCGCAGGTGCTCCTAGTGGTAATCAAGGTAATCGACCAATTCAACATCGAGCCCCCGGAAGCGGAAGACCAGGCGCCAGCTCGCCGAAACGCTCACGGACCAATAGCCTTTGTAGTTTCCTTGCAATGGGTGCAGACGATTGCCTGGTAATCCCATATCGCCGGGGAGATTGGCTTGATCAAGCTGATGGAGCAGACGTCGCAGGCGGCCGACATGGTCCGCGCGGACACCTGACACGTCACCCCGGTCATAGAGTGCTCTCAGCCCCTTATGCCGGAAGCTGACGATCACGCCTGCCAACTGTAAGGCATCACCTTACATCCTGCAATTTGGATATGCGTCCTGTGCACGATCCCTCCTTCACCCGAACTGGGTTTGCCCGGCGAATGCCACGTAGGTCGTTGTTTTCGCAGAAAGCGCAGTACGGGCGGAAGAGGCCAACACGACATCATCGGTTCGCCGATGAGTCATTCCGGGAAAAGCAGTATTCCCACCCGGAAACGAGAAAGGCCGGCTTGCGCCGGCCTTTCCCTTTCCTGCTTCGCGGGGCTGCTTACAGCGCCTTGGCAGCCGCCACCACGTGGTCGGTGGTGATGCCGAAGTGCTTGAACAGCTTGTCCGCCGGGGCCGAGGCACCGAAGGTGTCGATACCGATCACCGCGCCGTCCAGGCCGACGAACTGGCGCCAGAACCCAGTGACGCCGGCTTCGATCGCCACGCGCTTGCGCACGGCGTTGGGCAGCACCGATTCACGGTAGGCCGCATCCTGGCGCAGGAACACGTCGGTGGACGGCATGGAGACCACGCGGGTCTTCAGGCCGGCGGCATCCAGCTGGGCCTTGGCTTCGGTGGCCAGCGAGACTTCCGAACCGGTGGCGATCAGGATCACGTCCGGGGTGCCGTCGGCATCGGCCAGCACGTAGCCACCGCGCTCGATCTGCGCGATCTGCTCGGCGCTGCGCGGCTGGTGCGGCAGGTTCTGGCGGCTGAACACCAGGCAGCTCGGGCCGTCCTGGCGGGTGATCGCGGCCTTCCAGCTCACCGCCGACTCGACGGCATCGCACGGGCGCCACACATCGTTGTTCGGGATGTAGCGCAGCGAGGCCAGGTGCTCCACCGGCTGGTGGGTCGGGCCGTCTTCGCCCAGGCCGATCGAGTCGTGGGTGTAGACGTGGATGGCGTGGGCCGGGATCAGCGCGCTCATGCGTACGCCGTTGCGGGCGTAATCGCTGAACACCAGGAAGGTGGCGTCGAACGGAATGAAACCACCGTGCAGGGCCAGGCCGTTGGCAATGGCGGTCATGCCGAACTCGCGCACGCCGTAGTACACGTAGTTGGCGTTGGCGTCATCGCTGGCGACCGACGTGCTGCCCTTCCACAGGGTCAGGTTCGAATGCGCCAAGTCAGCCGAGCCGCCGACGATTTCCGGCAGCAGCGGTGCAAAGGCTTCGATGGCCAGCTGCGAGGCCTTGCGCGAAGCGATCGTCGGGCCTTCAGCGGCCACCTTGGCGATGTAGGCATCGGCCTGGGCGACGAAGTCAGCCGGCAGTTCGCCATGCGAACGACGGGTCAGCTCAGCGGCTTCGGCCGGGAACTGCGCGGCGTACTTGTCGAACTGCTGCTCCCACTCGGCCTGGCGCAGGGTGCCGGTACCGCCGGCGCGCCAGCCGGCGTAGATCTCTTCCGGAATCTCGAACGGGCCGTAGTTCCAGTCCAGCGCCTTGCGGGTGGCGGCCAGCTCGTCCTTGCCCAGCGCGGCGCCGTGGCTCGATTCCTTGCCGGCCTTGTTCGGCGAACCGAAGCCGATGGTGGTGTGGCAGCAGATCAGGGTCGGCTTGTCGCTCTGCGACAGCGCGGCCTCGATGCCGGCCTTGATGCTTTCCGGGTCGTGGCCGTCGACATCGCGCACCACGTTCCAGCCATAGGCTTCGAAACGCTCGGGGGTGTTGTCGGTGAACCAGCCCGCGACGTTGCCGTCGATGGAGATGTGGTTGTTGTCCCAGAAGCAGACCAGCTTGTGCAGGCCCCAAGTGCCGGCCAGCGAAGCGGCTTCATGCGACACGCCTTCCATCAGGCAGCCATCGCCCATGAACACCCAGGTGCGGTGGTCGACGATTTCCAGCTCCGGGCGGTTGAAGCGCTGTGCCAGCAGCTTCTCGGCCAGGGCGAAGCCCACGGCATTGGCGAAACCCTGGCCCAGCGGGCCGGTGGTGGTTTCCACGCCCGGGGTCTCGTGGTATTCCGGGTGGCCGGCGGTGTGGCTGCCCAGCTGACGGAACTGCTTGAGCTGCTCGATCGGCAGGTCGTAGCCGCTCAGGTGCAGCAGCGCGTACTGCAGCATCGAGCCGTGGCCGTTGGACAGCACGAAGCGGTCGCGGTTGAACCACTGCGGGTTGTTCGGATTGTGCCGGAGATAGTCGTTCCAGAGCACTTCGGCGATATCGGCCATGCCCATGGGCATGCCGGGGTGGCCGGAATTTGCGGTTTCAACCGCATCAGCGGCAAGGAAGCGGATGGCGTTGGCCAACTGGCGACGGGTAGGCTGCGTCATGGTTCTGTCGGAATCGGGAGGCGGCCGCGAAACTGCGGGCGCGCCATTGTCCCACAGACGCCCGGCAGGGTCAGGTCAACGGCGCCCGAAAACGAGACAGGGTCGGAGCCGTTTCCTGGCGGAAAGGAATCCGACCCCGTTCAGGGTTTGCCGGCCAGCGGCCGGCACTACCGGTCAGTTGTCCAGACGCGCCGCGGCGGCGGCCGCCTCGGCCGGGGTGTCCGCAGCCTCGCCCTTGGCCACCAGGGTGGTCAGGGCCAAATCACCGGTCACGTTCAGCGCGGTCCGGCACATGTCCAGGAAGTGATTCACGCCCAGGATCAGGCCGATGCCCAGCGGGTTCACGCCGACCATGGCGCAGATCATCGCCACCACCGGCAGCGAGCCCGACGGCACGCCGGCGGTACCGATGCCACCCAGGATGCAGACCGCCATCACCATGACCTGCTGGCCGATCGACAGGTCCACGCCGAAGAACTGGGCCAGGAAGATCACCGTCACGCCCTCGAACAGCGCGGTGCCGTTCTGGTTGGCAGTGGCGCCCACGGTCAGCACGAAACGCGACACGCGCTGCGGCAGGCCCATCTGATCGGCCACGCGCAGCGCGGTCGGCAGGGTGGCGTTGCTGGAGGCGGTGGAGAAGGCCATCACCGTCGCTTCCTGGGTGTCGCGGAAGAACGACAGCGGCGAACGGCCCGACAGCCACACGGCGGCGCCGTAGGTCACGACCATGTGCAGGCCCAGCGCCAGCACCACCACGCCCACATAGGCGCCGAGGCGGAGGATCAGCTCGAAGCCGAACAGCGCGGCCAGGTTGAACATGAAGCAGGCCACCGCGTACGGGGCCAGGCGGATGACCAGGTTGATAAGGGTCATCGAGATTTCGAACACGCCTTCGATGGCGCGACGCAGCGGGGCGACCTTCGCTTCGTCGGTCAGCACCATGCCGATGCCGAACATCAGCGCGAAGAACATCAGCGACAGGATCGCGCCGTTGTCCGATGCCGCCTGCAGCACGTTGCTCGGCACGATCGACAGCAGCATGTCCATGCCCTTGGGCGTGCCATGGATGCCGGCGACGATCTCCTTGCTGCGCTCGGCATTCTCCGACAGCATCAGCGCGGCCGTCTGCGGGTCGACGCCGGCGCCCGGCTTGAGCACGTTGACCAGCACCAGGCCGATGCCCACGGCAATGCCGGACAACAGAATGGTGTAGGCCAGGGTCTTCCAGCCGATGCGGCCGAGGGCGCGGATATCGCCCATCTCGGACACGCCCATGATCAGCGCCGAGAAGATCAGCGGCACGATCAGCATGAAGATCAGGTTGAGGAACAGGCCCGACGCCGGCGTGGTGATGTAGTCCATGACCCACTTGGCACCGGCCTGCACACCATCGACGCTGCCGCCCAGGGCATGCACGGTCAACCCCAGAACCAGGCCGATCGCAAAGCCGATGCCCATCTTCCAGTGCAGGGGCAACTTCTTCCTGTCGGCAGCAGCTGCTGTCATACGCGGCATTCCTCGAAAAATGAATCTACTCTAACAAAGCGCGCAAGCCGCGCCGGTTCAGGGTCGCTGCGTGGGGTACAGCGGCGCCAGCCCAGTGTCCACGGCTTTCTGCGGCGCCGACCAGTGCGGTCCGTCACGGAAGCACTCGCGCAGGCGCGCACGCAGCACCGACGCTTCACCCTGCCCGCCCCAGCGCGCGGCCTGCAGGTCCAGCAGCACCTGGCGCTGGGCCGGATCGGCCAGGCGCTCGATCACCTGCTCCAGGCGTTCCACCCCGGCCATCGCACACAACTGCGCCTGCACCTGGTCGAATCCCTCGCCATCGAGTGCGCGGCGCAGCGCGGCCACGCTGCCACGCGATGTGCCGCCGTGGCGGGTGCCTGCGGTGATCGGTGCGTCGGCAGACGCTGCACGACGGCCACGGCGCCAGCCCCAGGCCAGGGTCAGCAGCCACAGCACGGCCAGGCCCACGGCGGCCGCGATCCAAGGCCACGGGCGCGCAACGGCCGCGCCGAGCGCCACTGCGGTCGCTGCGTCCGGCTGCGCGTCGTCGCCCGGCAGCGCAGCCTGGGTATCGAGGGGCTGGGGCGCCGGGGTGCCGCTGCGTCCGGCGGCCACCGTCAGGGTCAGGTCCGGCAGCGTGGCCTGCTCGGCGTTGCCGCTGTCCACGTTCCACCAGGTCACCTTCGGCCCCGGCACCACCAGCGTGCCGGCCTGGCGCGGCACGATCGAATAGCGACGGGTGATCTTCAGGCGCGGCGTGCTGCCGCTGAACGTCTCATCGTACTGGGCCGGTTCGGCAAAGACCTGCCCGGCATCGCCCACGTCGGGCACCGGCAGGTCAGTGAACTGGGCGCGGGTCGCGCCGTTGGCCACGGCCTCGACCACCACGGTGGCCGCCTCGCCGGCACGCGCACCATTCGGCGCCGTGGTGTAGCGCAGCTGCAGGCCGTGCAGCGGCAACCAGGGCTGCGGTGCCTGCGCCGGCTGCGCGCGCACCTGCAGGGTGCGCTCGGGGGCGACGGCATTCATGCGCCCGTCGCCACCCGCGCCGAAGAAATCATCGAAGAAGCCGCCGGCCGTGCGCCCGTTGAAGCGTGCACCAGGAAGCCGCAATGGCCCGCTGCGTTCGGGAATCAGCAGGAAGCGGCGCTCCACCACGTTGTAGCGGCGGCCATTGACCTGGCGCACGTCAGTGCGGTCCTCGCCTACCCGCTGCAGCGAAGCACCCTCGGGCGTATCCAGCACCAGCTCGCCCGAGGCCAGCTGCGAGGCGAAGTACAGTCGCACCACCACGCCCACGCTCTGCTGCACGTAAGGCTGCGCATCGTCCACTTCAGTCTCGACGAAGGCGGCGGCATTGCTCTGTGCGGTGGCCGCCGTGCCGGTGCCCACCTGCAGCTGCAGCGGCTCGGTGCGCTGGCGGCCGACCTGCAGCGAGGGCACCAGCAGGGTGCCGCTGCGGCGCGGGGTCAGCGTCACCGAGTACACGTTGCGCTGCTGCATGCTGCCGTTGCTCCACTGCACCTGGCGGCTGCTGCCCTGCGCGCCGAGCACGAAGTCTGCATTCAACGGCGCGTAGTCCGGACTGCCCTGGTCGGTTTCCACCTGCAGGGTGACCGGTTCGCCCAGGGTGGTGCTGGCCGGGTCGAGCCACGCGCGCGTCTGCGCCAGCGCGGCCGACGGCAGCCACACCAGCAGCATCGCCAGCAGTGCCGTCACCTGGAATGTCCTGCGCGACACGCCGATCATCGCCCTTCCCTCTTTCTACGTTCGTTTTCCAGCTGGAACTTGGTCCGCAGCAGCGAGCCTGGGTCATCGGGCACGCGACGCATCCACGCCTCCACTGCCTGCTGTTCCTCGCGCTGCTGCGGCGTGCGGCCGTCGCCACGCGTGGTGGGCTTGCCCTGCTCGCCTGGCCTGGACTGCTGCATGGCCCGCTGCATGCGCTGGCGCTGCTCAGCGTCGGCCTGCGCCTGCGCCTTCGCATCGGCGGCCTGCGGACCGGCATTCTGGCCGTCCTTCGTGTCGCCGGGCTTGCCCTGCTGCCGAGGCTGTTGATCCCCCTGCCCCTGCTTAGGATCCTGCTGGCCCTGTTGCCCCTGTTGACCCGGCTGCTGTTGCTGCTTCGGCTGCTGCGGCGGCTGGCCCTGCCCCTTGTCCTGGTTGGAGCGGTTGTTCTGGCCCTTGTTCGACGGCGGCTTGCGCTTGCGCGCGGCGTCCACCACCGCGCGGTTGGCCACGGCATCGGCCATGCCCGGATGCTTGGCCAGCGCGCGGTCATAAGCGGCGATGGCACCGTCGTAGTCGCCCTGCCGCGCCAGCGCGTTGCCGAGGTTGTACAGGCCGGCATCGCTGTCGATGCCCTCGAAGCGTGCGCGCGCGGTGTCGAAATCACCGTTGCGGTAGGCCTGCACGCCTTCTGCTATACGTTCGTGCTCGCGCTGGTCTGCGCGCTGCCAGAGCGTGCCGGTTTCTTTCGTCGGCGCACTGCGTGGCTGCGCGTGCAGGTTGCCGGCCAGCGGCAGCAGGCCCACCGCCAGCACCGCGGCCAGCACCGCGCGGCGGCGGAACGCCAGCAGGGCCAGCAGCATCAGCGGCGGCAGCAGCCAGTAGCCTTCATCCTGCCATTGACTGCCCTGCCCCGGGCGCTGCCGGGCGGTGCCATCGCTGGCATCCAGCACATCCAGTGCACGCAGGTCGCGGTCATCGGCGGCGATCCGGGCGTACTGGCCGCCACCGGCGGCAGCCACCGTGCGCAGGCTGCCTTCATCCAGCGCCGCCTGGGCGATCTGCCCGCGGCCATCGCGGTAAGCGGCACCGGTGGGCGTGCCGAGGCCCAGCACCGACACCTGCAGGCCGAGACTACGCGCCTGCGTCGCGGCGAGCGCGGCGGCGGCATCGGCCTGGTCGCTGATCAGCAGGATGCGCCCACGCAGCGTGCCGGTCTGCCGCAGCAGCTGGGTCGCCCAGTCGATGGCGCGGTCGGCATGCTGCCCATCGCGCGGCATCACCTCCGGCGACAGCGCATCCAGGTACAGCCCCACGTTGGCGGTGTCATCGGTCAACGGTGCGACGGTGTAGGCATCATCGGCATACACCACCAGACCCACCTGCCCGCCCTGCCGCGCACGCAGCAGCGCGCCTATCTTGGCCCGCGCCTGCAGCAACCGCGACGGCGGCAGATCGGTGGCGGTGATGCGGCTGGACAGGTCGAGCACCACCACCAGCGGCGTGCCGGCCTGGTACATGGGCTGCGCCTGCTGGCGCCAGCTCGGGCCGGCAAGGGCCAGCACCGCCAGCGTCCAGCCAAGCAGGATGGCCCAGGGCAGGCGCGCACGGCGGCGGCCACCCGCGGCCAGCAGGTGCGACAGCAGGTGGGCGTCGACGGCCTGCCGCCACGCGTCACTGCGGCGTTGCCGGTACAGCGCGGCGGCGATGATCAGCGGCAGCGCGAGCAGCGCCCACAACCACTCGGGCCGCAGGAAATGCAGTGCGTTCCAATCGGGAAGCGCCGCGTGGAAAGTCTGCAGGAAGGTGGCGATCATCGGCGGCGCTCCGGCCACAGCCATGCCAGTGCGCCCAGCAACAGCGCCAGGCCCAGCGGCCAGGCATAGCGTTCATTGCGCGGGCGCAGGCTCGGGCCCTTCGCCGCGATCGGTTCCAACCGGTCCAGCTCGGCGTAGATGCCGGCCAGCTCGTCGGTATCGCGGGCGCGGAAGAAACGGCCGCCGGTCATCTCGGCGATCTTTCGCAGGGTGGCTTCATCCACCGGGTCGCGGTCGCTGGCGATGGGGATGCCGAACAGACGCATGGTGCCATCACTGCCAAATGCAACCGTGTGCACGCGCACGCCTTCGGCACGGGCAAGTTCGGCCGCGCGCAGCGGCTCCAGTACACCGGCATTGCTGACGCCGTCGGTCAGCAGGATCAGCACGCGCTGCCCTTCCGGCTGGCTGCGCAGGCGCTTGGCCGCCAGTGCGATGGCATCGCCGATGGCGGTCTCGCGCCCGGCCAGGCCAACCACGCTGTCGCGCAGCTGGTCGCGCACGCTGGCCAGGTCGGCCGTGATCGGGGTGAGCGTGTAGGCACGATCGCCGAATACCAGCAGGCCGACACGGTCACCGGCGCGGCGGTCAAGGAAGTCGGCCAGCACCGCCTTGGCTGCGGTAAGACGCTCCACCGCCTGCGAGCCAAGCACCATATCCGGCTCGCTCATGCTGCCGGACACGTCCATCGCCAGCATCATCTGTCGGCCTTCCTGCGGCGGCGTGATCGCTTCGCCCAGCTGCTGCGGCCGCGCCATCGCCACGCACAGTGCGGCCCAGGCCAACCACAGGATAATCGTGCGCAGCCAGGACGCATCGACCCGCCCGCCGCCGGCGAGGGCCTGCAGCTCGGCGGCGGCATACGGAACGCGCAGGGCAGCACCCGGCTCGGCCCGGCGCTTCCACAGATGCATCAACAGCGGCACCGGCAGCGCCAGCAGTGCCAGCGGCCAGGCCAGCTGCAGGTCCGGCCAGGGCCAGTAACTTGCCAGCAGGCTCATCGGCGACGCTCCTGCAGCAGCTGCAGGTAACGCTCGCGTGCCCAGCGGCGGACCTCGGCCACCTCGTCCGCGGCCACCTGCGGGCGGTACGCGCCTTCGGCCAGCAGGCGTCGCTCCGGCTCGGCCAGCCGCTCCTTCGGATCGATCCGCTGCCACCAGGCCTGGTCATGCAGCGCTTCGCTGCCCGGCTGGGCCAGGCGCGCGGCGCGACGCAGCAGGCCGGCGATGGCGGCCAGTTCGGCCGCTGAGGTGGGGGCAGCCTGCAGTTCCCGGTCGAACTGCTGCAACCAGCGCTGGCGTCGACGGCGACGACGCTCGCCGATGAACACCACGATGCCCAGCACCAGCAGCACGGCGCCGATCAGCATCAGCCAGCCCGGCGCCGGTGGCCACCACGAGGGTGACGGCGGCAGTGCGACGTCGCGCAGTGGCAGGGCCGCGCTCACGCCGGCACCTCGGTCGGTGCAGGTGCCAGCCACGCGTCGCTGGGCGCATCGGTGGAGAGGATGTGCACATCCACCCTGCGTGCGGCCAGCTGCTGGCGCATGGCCTGCAGCGGTTCAACGAAGTGGGCGCGCCAGTGCGCCTGCACCTCGCTGCGGCGCAGGTCCAGGCCGATTAGCTGCTGCGCGGCCAGGAACTGCAGCGGTGCCGAAGGCGGCTGCAGTTCCAGCGGATCGACCAGCAGCAGCAGGCTCAGATCATGGTGCTGGGCCAGCGCACTCCAGCGCGCCGGGGCGATGCGCAGGGCCTGCTGGGGATCGGCCAGCACCAGCATGCGCGCACCGGGGCGCAGCACGCGGCCGGCGTGATCCAGCGCGCGCTCCAGGCCAAGGTCATCGGCGGGCGGTTGCGCATACCAGCGGGTCAGTGCGTCGAGCACGCGCAGCACGCCACGCGGGCCGCCGGCCGGAGCGATCGGCGGCTCACGGTCACTGCCACGCAGCGCGCCGATACGATCGCCACGGCGCTGCGCGGACCAGGCGGCTACGGCACCGGCGCGCGCGGCCTGGACTGACTTGAAGCGCACGCGCGTACCGAAATACAGCGCCGGAGAAGTATCGGCGACGATCAGGCTGACCCGCTCGCGCTCGGCCTGGAACAGCTTGGTGTGCGCGCGACCGGTGCGCGCGGTCACCCGCCAGTCGATGTGTCGGGCGTCATCGCCGGGTACGTACTCGCGCGACTCGGCATATTCCATGCCGCGTCCGCGCAGCGGTGACGGTGCCTGGCCGGCATTGCCCACACGCCCTCGCCGCGGCGGCGGCGGTCGCTGTGCGAGCCGGCGCAGCGCCACCAGCTCGGCCAGCTGCGGGCGCAGGCCATCGCCTTCGGCCACGCTGGCACTGTACGGCGGGGATGGATCGGACATGTGCAGGCTCAGGGCGCCGGCACGCGGGCCAGCAGTTCCTGCACCAGTCGCTCGCCATCCCAGCCTTCGGCCGTCGCTTCATAGCTGGGCAGCACGCGGTGGCGCAGCACGTCGGCGGCCACGGCACGCACGTCATCCGGGGTAACGAAGTCACGACCGGCCAGCCACGCACGTGCACGCGCGCAGCGCTCCAGCGCGATCGAGCCACGCGGGCTCGCGCCCCAGGCGATGCGGCGGCCGAGGCCGGCGTCGTAGCGCGACGGATCGCGCGAGGCCAGCACCAGTTCGATCAGGTAACGCTCCAGCGCCGGCGCCATGTGCAGGTCCAGCACTTCGCGGCGGGCATCGAACACCACCTGCATCGGCAGCTTCTCCGGTGCCGGCACGGCGTTGTCCAGTGCACCGCGTGCACGGTCGCGGGCCAGGCGCAGGATCTCTGCTTCCGCGGCCTGGTCGGGGTAGCCGATGCGCACATGCATCAGGAACCGGTCCAGCTGCGCTTCCGGCAGCGGGAACGTGCCTTCCTGCTCGATCGGGTTCTGCGTGGCCATCACCAGGAACAGCGACGGCAGCGCATAGGTGTGGCGGCCGACGGTGACCTGGCGCTCGCCCATGGCTTCCAGCAGCGCCGACTGCACCTTGGCCGGGGCGCGGTTGATTTCATCAGCCAGCAGGATCGGGTGGAAGATCGGGCCGGGCACGAATTCGAAGCGTCCTTCCTGCGGGCGCCAGATCTCGGTACCGGTCAGGTCGGCCGGCAGCAGGTCCGGGGTGAACTGGACGCGGGCGAAATCGGCTTCCAGGCGCGAGGCCAGCGCACGGATGGCGGTGGTCTTGGCCAGGCCGGGGGCACCTTCGACCAGCAGGTGGCCGTCGGCCAGCAGGGCGATCAGCAGGCGCTCGACCAGCGCGGCCTGGCCGACGATCTCGGCCGACAGGGCATCACGCAGGCCGGTGAAGGCGGCATGCAGCTGCGAAGTGGTCGGCGCGGGCGGCGGCGCGGCGGATTCGGGCATCGGCGGTGGCAGGTTCATGGGGGCCTTTGACCGGCGCGGAACGGCACGGGTTCCCCACATCATCGCAGGCCGGTCCGCGGATTGGATCAAGGACGGATGAATGGCCATCGCCTCATGGCGTGGATCCACCACGAGAAAGGGCCGCACATGGCGGCCCCGTCTCGTGCAGCGTGTACGGGCGGGCTCAGCTCTTCTTGGCCACGCGCAGCACCTTCGGGGTCACGAACACCAGCAGTTCGGCCTTGTCCTTGTTGCGGCCGCGCTTCTTGAACAGATTGCCCAGGAACGGGACATCGCCCAGGAACGGCACCTTGCTGACGCTGCTGCGGTCGGTGAACTCGTACACACCACCGATCACCACGGTCTGGCCGTCTTCCACCAGCACGGCGGTGTTGACCTCGCGGCGGTTGATTTCCGGAATTTCACCGTAGCCGGCCAGGGTGATGTAGCGCTGCACTTCGTCCTTCTTGACCGCCATGTTCAGGAACACGCGGTTGTCGTCGGTGATGGTCGGGGTGACCTTCAGCTCCAGCACCACTTCCTTGAACTGCACGTTCGGGGTCTGTGCACCACCGGCCGCACCGCCGCCGCTGATGGTGACGTAGCCGATTTCCTTACCCTGCTTGATCAGGGCCTCGCGCTGGTTGGTGGTCACCACGCGCGGGTTGGAAATCACTTCACCACGCGATTCTTCCTGCATGGCCGACAGTTCGACGTCCAGCAGGTAGCCCGCGTTGAGGATGGACAGGGCGAGCGAGCCGGGGTTGCTGGTGGAGGCGACCGGCAGGTCCCAGTTCAGGCCACGCTTGATAGCCGAGGCAACCGGTATAGGAGCCGGCCCGACGCTGCCGCCCGCGATCCAGTCACGCACGGCGTTGGCATTGGTGGCTGCAGTGGTCACCTGGGATTCGCGCGTCTCACGGTTTGCTTCCAGATCACCGCTGAAGTACACATTGTCCCGACTGCCGCTGATGCCGAACTTGGCACCCAGCTCGCGGGCAAAGGTGTCGGTGGCGATGACGATGCGGCTCTCGATCAGCACCTGGTCGACCGGGCGGTCAATCACGTTGATCAGCTCACGCATGCGCGCGATCTTCTTCGGGATGTCGCTGATCATCAGGGTGTTGGTGCGCTCGTCGGCAACGATGCGGCCGCGCGAGGACAGGAAGCCACTCTCTTCCTGGCTGGAGCTGCTCCCGCCACCACTGCCACCACCACCACCACCACCGATGCCCTTGGCCTCGGTCAGCGCTTTGAAGATCTGCGTGGCGCTGTGGTAGTTGATCTGCACGTAATCGGTCACCAGATCCTCGCGGTTCTCGATGGCGATGCGTGCGTCTTCCTTTTCCTGCTCGAACTTGGCCAGCTCGGCCTGCGGCGCGACCCAGATCACGCTGCCGTCGCGACGCTTGTCCATGCCCTTGGCGCGCAGCACGATGTCCAGCGCCTGGTCCCACGGCACGTTGACCAGGCGCAGAGTCACATTGCCCTGCACCGAATCGGACGCCACGACATTCAGGTTCGACTCTTCGGCAATCAACTGCAGCACGGTGCGCACCGGCACGTCCTGGAAGTTGAAGGTGACCGGCTTGCCGCTGTAGCCACGCTCCGGCACGCCCTTGGCAGCCTGGGTGACGCTGCCTGCGGTGACGGCACCGACGGCGGCCGGTGCCTTGCGGGCACTGATCTCGACCACGTACTCGTTGCCGCTCTGGTAGGCCAGCGATTCGACCGCGCCGCCGGTGCTCAGCACCAGCTGGGTGCCCGCGCCGGACGGCTTGGCGTCGATGCGCTGCACCGGCGTGGCGAAGTCGGTGACGTTCAGCGGCTTCTGCAGGTTGGCCGGCAGTCGGGCATTGCCAACGTCGACCACCACACTGTTGTCCTGCGTGCGCAGGTCAGGGATCGCGCCCTGGCCGTCGAACTGGACGATCAGACGGCCGCTGCCGTCATCGCCGCGCTTGAAATCGATCCGCTGCACCGACAGCGATGCCGGCGCGGAGGCCTGCGTCGCTACTGCGGTGCCTGCCGGTTTCTCGGCCGGTGCGGCGGCCAGCGCCGGGGCGCAGGCCAGCATCAGCGCGACTCCCAGCGCGCTGATGCGGTTCAAGGTAGAGCGCCGGATGGGTCGCAGCCCCTTGGCTTGGTGAAAAGTCATCGTGCTATCCCCAGTAAACGATCATTGATCATCGAGCGCGAGCGTGGCCGGACGTTCCAGCCAGCCCCCCGCACCGTCCGGCACAAGTTCGATCAGCTCCACGCGGTCTTCGTAGACCGCGGTGACCCGCCCGTCGCTCTGCCCAAGGTATCCACCCGGGCGCACCCGGTAGGTCACCTTGTCGGGCCCCATCACCAGGGCGACCGTGCCGCCTCCGGTACCGATGGTACCCACCATGTCCAGCGCATCCAGCGGGAAGCCTTCAAGCGGCTCCTTGCGCCGGTTCGGATCCGGACGGGTTCCACCAGCCCCCTGCTGCGGATTGGCCCAGGCATCGGTGAACGGATCGCGCATGCCCTGCGCGGAATACTCGAAGGTCTCGAACTGCTGCATCACCGGCAGCGGCTCCAGCGGCTGTGCCGGTCGTGCGCGCTCGCTTTCAACCCACTTTTCCAGGTTGGGGGCGTCGCCCGGCGTGCTGGTGATGCCGCGGCCGCAGCCGGCCAGCAACAACACCGCCATCGCCATGCCACCCCGTGCAATGAAGGAACGGATCACTTCTGTGCCTCCTTGCCGGGTTCAACCTGTTGTTCTGCGATCTCGGACTCATCCAGGTACCGGTAGGTCTTGACCGTACCGGACAGCTCCAGCGCGCCGGCGCGGATGCTGCCACCGGTCTTGTCGGCCGGCTTCAGATTGATGTCGTGCATGGTCAGGATGACCACGCGCGGCAGCGAGGCCACGCCACTGACGAACGCGCCGAACTGGTGGTAGCTGCCCACCATCTTCAGCTTGATCGGCTTCTCGGCGTAGAACTCCTTGATCTGTTCCTGTTCCGGCTCGAACAGCTGGTTGGTCAGGCCGCTGGACAGCGCGGTCTGCGAGATGTCGATGATCAGGTCCGGCATCTCGGTCTTGCTTGGCAGCTGCCGCAGCATCTGCTGCAGGACCTGCTCCATCTGTGCCAGCTGCTGCTTGAGCGGTTCCAGGTTCACCGCGCGTGCCTGCTCGGTGCTGAACTGTTGGCGCAGCGTGGCTTCCTGGCCTTCCAGGCCTTCCAGTTCCTCGCGCTTGCCGCTGATCAGCAGCATGTACGCCACGAACATGATGACCAGGGCGATCAGCGTGCAGAACACGATTTTCGCGTTCCGCGGCCAGTTGCCGATGTCGTTGAAGTCCAGGCTCTTGAGGTCGACTTTCCTGCTCATGCGCGGTCCCCCTGCAGCGGGGCGTGGAAGGCCTGCGGCGGCTGCGCCAGGCGGCTGCCCTCAGGCTTGGGCGGGGCTGCCGGCTGGGTGGCAGGCTGGACGGCCGGCGCTGTCGGCGCGGGCTGCGCAGCCGGGGCGTTGGCCGGGGCAGCAGCGGGTGCCGGAGGCTGGCCAGCTGGCGGGGCGGCCGCATCCTGGCCTGCCGACAACGGCGCGACAGCCGGAGCCGCTGCAGCGGGCGTCGCCACCGAGCCATCGGCATTCAGACCGGGGGTGGTGCTCTCGTCACTCTGTGCCGGCAGCTTCACCGTCACCTTGAACAGATACGGCAAGGCCTTGATGTCAGCCACCGGGCCACCGGCACGGATTTCCTTGTCCTTCTCCGGGTTGCTGGCCTCGATGATCGACAGCTCGGGATTGGTCATCCAGCCGGACACTTCCAGGTTGCGCATGTACGCCGAGACGCGTGCGTTGGACTGGGTGCGGCCTTCCAGGGTGAGCATGTCGCCGTCCTGGGTCAGGGCGGTCAGCACCACGCCATCCGGAATGGTGCGGACCAGGGCATCGAACAGATGGACCATCTGCGAACGCTTGGCCTGCAGCTGTTCGATGACGGCCTTGCGCGCCAGCAGGCGGCTCTTCTGCTCGTCGAGGCGCTTGATCTCCTCGTTCTGCTTCTTGACCTTGTCGATCTCGGTCTGCAGGTACGCGTTGCGCTCCTGCTGGCCGCTGACCTGCATGTCGTAGTAGAACCAGATCAGCAGGGACAGCAGCAGGCCACCGAGCGCGGCCATGCCCAGCATGACGCCGAACTCGCGCTGGCGCTGCTTGCGCCGTTCGGCGCGCCAGGGCAATAGATTGATGCGTGCCATCAGTCGAAGCTCCTCAGTGCCAGACCGGTAGCGATCATCAGCGCGGGGGCATCCTGGGCAAGCGCCTGCGCCTGCACCTTCGGGCCCAGGGTCATCTGTGCCAGCGGGTTGGCGACCACGGTCGGCACGCCCAGCTGCTCTTCGACCATCTCCGGCAGGCCAGCCAGCGCGGCGCAACCGCCGGCGAGCACGATGTGGTCGACCCGGTTGAATTCACTGCCCGCGTAGAAGAACTGCAGCAGGCGGCTGATCTGCTGGACCGTCGCTTCCTTGAAGGGCTCCAGCACTTCCACTTCGTAGCTTTCCGGCAGCCCGCCCTGGCGCTTGGCCAGACCGGCTTCCTCGTAGCTCAGGCCGTAGCGGCGCATGATCTCGTCGGTCAGCTGCTTGCCACCGAACACCTGTTCGCGGCTGTACAGGCTACGGCCGCCGCGCAGGACGTTCAGCGTGGTCATCGTGGCGCCGATGTCGACCAGGGCCACCACGCCTTCGTGGGACACCGGCAGCTCACTGGCCACCAGGGCGAAGGCGTTCTCGACCGCGAAAGCCTCCACGTCCATCACCTTGGCCTGCAGGCCGCCCAGCTCCAGCGCCGACTGGCGCAGCTCGACGTTTTCCGAGCGCGAGGCAGCCAGCAGCACCTGGACCATCTCCGGATTGTTCGGGATCGCCCCGATCACCTCGAAGTCCAGGTTCACTTCCTCGATCGGGTACGGAATGTAGTTGACCGCTTCCAGCTCGATCTGGGCTTCCATGTCGGCTTCGTCGAGGTCGGCCGGCATAGGGATCACCTTGGTGATCACCGCCGAACCGGCCACGGCGGCCGCGGCCAGCTTGGCCTTGCTGCCGGAACGGTTCATCGCCCGGCGGATGGCCTCACCCACGGCCTCCACTTCGACGATGTTCTTTTCAACCACCGCATTCGGCGGCAACGGTTCCACGGCGTAGTGTTCCACGCGGAAACGGTTGCCGCTGCGGGAAAGCTGCAACAGCTTTACCGCAGTCGAACTGATGTCGACGCCAATGAGCGGCGACTGACTTTTTGGGATGAGCCCCACGGTTTCTCCCCTGCCGACGGGCACTTGGACACACGATCTGCGTCCGCGCATTAATAACGTATTTTTAGCGAATGGCAACCGCCCTGCTGTGAAATCCCTCACAGGATGAACACGCAGCCCCTGGCAATTCCCCTTGCGTTCCCCGGTGCCGGCCCCAGCCGCCACCTTGCGTAATCTATACTCTGCGACCACGAAATTCGCAATCGGAATCTGACACCGATGACTCGTCTCCGCCGCTGGCTGCGCTGGATCTTTGTTGTTGCCCTGGTCCTGGCGCTGGTTGGTGCTGCCGCCGTGGGCGGCCTGTACTACGCCGTATCCTCCAAGCTTCCCGACGTGCAGACCCTGCGCGACGTGGAAATGCAGGAGCCGATGTACGTCTACGCCGCCGACGGCAAGCTGATGGCCGTCTTCGGTGAGACAAGGCGCACCCCCATCACCATGAAGGACGTGCCGGAGAACCTGAAGCGGGCTTTCCTGGCCACCGAGGACGCCCGCTTCTATGAGCATGGCGGCGTGGACTACAAGGGCATCGCCCGCGCGGTCTGGCTGCTGGCCACCACCAGCGACCGGCGCGTGCCGGGTGGTTCGACCATCACCCAGCAGGTCGCCCGCCAGTTCTTCCTCAGCTCCGAGTACAGCTACACGCGCAAGCTGGCCGAGATCCTGTTGGCCCGCAAGATCGAGTCCGAGCTGAGCAAGGACGAGATCTTCGAGCTGTACCTGAACAAGAGTTTCTTCGGCAACCGCGCCTACGGCGTGGCCGCCGCCGCCGAGTTCTACTACGGCAAGAAGCTGAACGAGCTGGACCTGGACGAGATGGCCTCGCTGGCCGGCATCCCCAAGTTCCCCTCCTCCGGCAACCCGATCTCCAACCCGGAACGTGCCCGCCAGCGCCGCGACAACTACGTGCTGCAGCGCATGGCTGATCTGAAGTTCGTCAGCCAGGCCGAGGCCGATGCGGCCAAGGCCGTGCCGATGCACGCCACTCCGCATGAGCCGCCGGTGGAGGTGTACGCCCCGTACGTGGCCGAGCTGGTGCGCCAGGAAATGATCGCCCGCTTCGGCGGTGACGTGGTCAACAAGGGTTACCACGTCACCACGACCATCGATGCCACCCTGCAGGAATCGGCCAACCTGGCCGTGCGTGACGGCCTGCTGCTGTACGACCACCGCCACGGCTGGCACGGCGTGGAAAAGCAGGTGCAGCTGGGCGCCGCTGATGATGCCGCGGCCCTGGCCGAGCATCTGCGCGGCATCGTCGGCCAGGCCGGCCTGTTGCCGGCCATCGTCGCCAGCACCGGCGCCGACGGCAGCGCCACCGTGGTCCTGGCCAACCGCAGCGAGATCGTGCTGCCGGCCGGTGCCGCCAAGTGGACCAACAAGACCCCGGGCAAGCTGGTCCAGCGCGGCGACGTCGTGCGCGTGCGCGCCGGTGCGAAGGAAGGCGAGTGGCTGCTGGACCAGATTCCGCGCGGCCAGTCCGCCCTGGTTTCGCTGGATGCCCACAGCGGTGCCCTGAAGGCCCTGGTCGGTGGCTTCAGCTTCTCCGGCAACAAGTTCAACCGTGCCACCCAGGCCCGCCGCCAGCCGGGTTCGAGCTTCAAGCCGTTCGTCTACGCGGCCGCCTTCGACAAGGGCTACAACCCGGCCTCGATCGTGCTCGACGCCCCGGTCGTGTTCCGCGACCGTCGCGGCAAGACCTGGGCCCCGCAGAACGATGGCGGCGGCTTCCGTGGCCCGATGCGCCTGCGCGAGGCGCTGGTGCAGTCGCGCAACCTGGTCTCGGTGCGCCTGCTTGATGGCATGGGCGTGGATTACGCGCGCAAGTACATCAGCGAGTTCGGCTTTGCCGAATCGGAGCTGCCGCCGAACCTGTCGATGTCGCTGGGTACCGCCTCGCTCACCCCGCTGTCGGTGGCCCGCGGCTATGCCGTGTTCGCCAACGGTGGCTCGCGCGTGGACACCTGGCTGATCGACCAGGTGACCGACCGCGACGGCACCGTGGTGTTCAAGGAGAACCCGGCCCTTGCATGCCGCGAGTGCGCCGGCAGCAGCGACCAGCCGGTCAACCAGGTCGTGGATGGTTTCAACTTCGGCGCCCCGGCGCCCAAGCCCGATGCTACCGCCGCCGCCACGCCGGCCACCGAGACCCCGGCCGCACCGGTCAACCCGGACGCCCGCACCGCCCCGCGCGCGATCGACGCCCGCACGGCCTACCAGCTGGTGTCGATGATGCGCGACGTGGTCCAGCGCGGTACCGGTACCGCCGCCAAGGTGCTCGGCCGCGCCGACCTGGGTGGCAAGACCGGTTCGACCAACGACCACCGCGATGCCTGGTTCTCCGGCTTTGGCGGCCCGTACGTCACAACCGTCTGGGTGGGCCGCGACGACTTCCGCTCGCTGGGCTACCGCGAATACGGCGGCAAGGCCGCCCTGCCGATCTGGATCGACTACATGCGCGTGGCCCTGAAGGACGTGCCGCTGGCCGAGAACGAACCGCCGGCCGGCATGGTCCAGGCCACGCTCAATGGCGCGGTGGAGTGGGTGAAGGTGGAAGACATGGACCGCCTGACCGACTACGACCTCAACCTGCAGAACACCCCGCAGGCCGACGCCGCCGCGTTCGATATCTTCTAAGGACGGCACGGGCGGGTGCCAACCGTTGGTTGGCACTCATGCAATGCGCCGGGCACGGCCCGGCCTACCATGCCTCCCGTCGCGCGCCCTCTCCCGTTAGCGTCGGGCCATGCCCGGCGAGCGCAGCGGCGCCGTTGCCCGCCCCCACGCAGATGTCACGTCACTGCGCTAACCTGTCCGCAGGTCGCATCAGGAGTTTTTGCATGCATCGGGCACGTCAGCATGCTGCCAGCCAGACCCGCGAGCGGCGCCACCGCCTCGCCCACGAAGCCGCCCGCCTCATGGCCGAAGGCGGCATCCGCGACTACCACCAGGCCAAGTTGAAGGCCGCCAGCCGCCTCGGCATCCACGACGATGCCTCCCTGCCCCGCAACGTCGAGATCGAAGAGGCCCTGCGCGAGTACCAGCGCCTGTTCTCCGGGCCCCAGCACGGCAACGAGCTGCAGCGCCGCCGCGAGGCCGCCGTACGCGCACTTGAATTCCTGCACGGCTTCGCCCCGCGCCTGGTCGGGCCGGTACTGGAAGGCACCGCCGACGCCAACAGCCCCGTGCAGCTGCACCTGCACAGCGACGACCCCGAAGCCGTGCACCGTTTCCTGGACGAACACGGCATCCCCGCCGAATCGCGCGTTCGCCGGCTGCGCCTGGACCGCGAGCGCAACCTGGACGTGTCGGTCTGGGTGTTCAGCGCCGAAGAACTGACCTTCGACCTGGCCGTACTGCCTTACGACGCCCTGCGCCAAGCGCCGCTGTCACCGGTGGACGAGAAGCCGATGCGGCGCGCGTCGATTGCGCAACTACGACAGCTGCTGGCGGAAGCAGAGATCACCCCCTACGTCGCGCCGAAGTCGTAGAGCCGAGCCCATGCTCGGCTTCACAACGGCATGCGCCTGAGCAGAGCATGCCGCTCGGAGTTACAGGAAGTGCATCGGGCCGACCCCATGCCGCTGGTGCCAGGCCTGGAACATCAATACCGTCCACAACAACGGATGCCAGCGGCGCTCGCCGGCCTGGAACTGCCGCCACAGACGTTCGATGATGGCGTCATCAAACAACCCATGCGCCTGCAAGGCCGGGGGCGACAGCAAGGCGTCCGCCCATGGCCGCAGCGGCCCGCGCAACCACGTGGCCACCGGCGGTCCGAAGCCCCGCTTGGGGCGATGCACCAGCGCCTCGGGCAGATAGCGCAACAGCACCTGCCTGGGCAGCCACTTGTGCTGGCCATCGCGGTACTTCATATGCCGCGGCAGCTGCCATGAAAGCGCCATGATCTCCGGGTCAAGCAAAGGCGCGTGCACCTGCAGGCCCGCATGGAGTGCTGCGCGGTGGGTCTTGGTGAGGATGCCTTCTGCCAGCTCCATGGACACCTCCAGCTGCTGCAGCTGCAATGCGTCGTCGGCATGGATCGACGCGGGGTACGGATCGTCGTAGGGCGTTCGAATCATGCTCGCCCCCTTGACCAATCGGCAAGCATCCCGCCACCGTACCGTACGCAGATGAAAGTGATGGCGGATATCGGCACTGGCGATGTTCGCCATCAGGGCTGGCCAGCCGCCCAGCCGGGGCCGCTCGCCGCAGCGTTGCGCACAGTGGCCTGCAATGCGCCGGATGGGCGATGGCAGCCAGCGTGCCAGCGCAGCATTTCTCAAGGCCTTGCCATGCGCGCCGTGCCCAAGCCAGAGTTCATCGCCGCCGTCACCAGCCAGAGCCAGCCCGCAACGTGCCCCCATCCACTGGCTGGCAAGCAGCGTCGGCACCTGCGATGCATCGGCGAACGGTTCGCTCCATGCGTCGGCCACCTGTGGCATCAGGTCCGCCACCATGCCGCCCGACAACAGCACCTGGTGATGGTTGACGCCAAGCACTCTGCCCACCGCCGCCGCCCACGGGCGTTCGTCGTGGGCATCATCGTGGAATCCGACGCACAAGGTATCGATGGGGGAGGCACAGTTGGATTGCAGCGCGGCAGCAACCAGCGAAGAGTCCACGCCTCCAGAAAGGAAACAGGCACGCGCGCCAGCCTCGTATGCTGCTGCCACTGCGCGGTGCAGGCCTGCATCCAGTCGAGCGATCGCCTCCTCGTCATTGGATGAAGAGCCTGCGCACGCAGATGAAGGCGGCAACACTGGCAGCAGCGCACGTTGATCGACACCGGCATGGTGCATGCGGTCTCCGCTGATCAGCATTCGCGCATCCATGCGCAGCACATTGCCTGCGCGCAGCTTGAAAATCCCGTCAAACACACAATACGGAGCAGGCACGTAGCCACGCTGCATGTACAGGGCAACGACATCCCGGTTGATGACCGGCTGGAACCGCGGATCTGCGGCCAACCTGTCCAGCGACGTGGCAAAGACAAAATCGCCCTGCACCCACCCGTAGTAGAGCGGGTGCTGGCCGGCCGCATCACGGACCAGCCAAAGTTCAAGCGCATGAATGTCGAACACGGCCAGCGCGTATGCGCCGCGCAGTTGCGGCAGCACCGCAGCAACGCCCTGCGCGCTGATCATCGCCCCAGCATCCTGCCCCCCCGGCGTCATCAGCAGACCATCCACCATCACCACATAGCGCCCACAGGGCGACAGGCCTGGCCGGCCAGTGTTGCCCCTGTCTCGCCGTTCCCCCTGCGCCATGCCAACAGTCGCCAGCGGATCCTGCCACCGTGATACCTCCGCAGAACCGGTAGCCCGGCGCACCAGCATGTTGATGGCACGTTGCTGCGGAGCCAGAGAGCGGGCGTAGGGCGTCCAGACGCCTGCAATACCATTCATGTGTTCGCGCCTCATCATCGCGGGGGCGGGACGGGCAGGGAGAGAAGCTGCCCGCCCCACCGCACCTTCAGAAGGTGTCGCCGTAGGTCACGGTGAGCTGTGAGGTACACAAGCGCTTGCCGCCCGCCGCGGCAGGCTGTGGCGCCAGAACCAATGCGGCAGGCAGAGGAGAAAGCACGCTCTTCACATGGAACTCCACGTTGACTTGGAGACCACAGCTTGGCGCACGCGCGGGCGTGTCGCCTCATCGCAACCGTACAGCAGCTGTAACGGTCTCTTGTGCGGATGTGACGCTTTGTACGCTTGCAGGCACGCCTGAACACACCCCTGCCAGCGATCAATAATGACGCTTTCAGCAGTCTCGCCACTGCGTGCAGATGCCTACCATCGCCCTTCATCTGCAAACATCCTGATAAACATGCACCGTCTATTGCTTGTTGAGGACGACGATCGTCTGGCTGAGCTGATCACCCGTTATCTGCAAAGCCATGGCTTCGAGATCCATCGCGCGGCGAGTGGCGCGTGCGCACTCCGGCACGTCCAGGAACAGGCACCCGACGTGGTGCTGCTCGATCTGGGCCTGCCCGACGTGGACGGGCTGGATGTCTGCCGTGGCCTGCGTGCCAGCTACCGGGGTCTGCTGTGCATCTTCAGCGCACGCGCGGACGACCTCCATCAGGTAGTGGGCCTGGAACTGGGCGCGGATGATTACTTCACCAAACCGATCGAGCCCCCGGTGCTGCTGGCTCGACTGCGTGCACACCTGCGGAGAACAGCCGCCGGGGCCGAAAGTCGCCCTGACCTGCTCTCCTTTGGGCAGTTGCAGATCGATCCGGGCAGTCGCAGCGTGCGCCTTGGTGATGAGTCAATTGCGATGACCACTGCCGAATTCGACCTGCTGGTCCTGCTCGCCCGCAACGCGGGCCACATCATGCACCGCGATGCGCTGTTCAAGGGCCTGCGCGGCATAGGGTTCGATGGCATGGACCGATCAATCGACGCACGCATATCGCGGCTGCGCCGCAAGCTGGGTGATCTGGAAACCGAGCCAGTGCGCATCCGCACCGTCCGTGGCCGCGGCTACCTGTTCAACCCCACGGCGTGGCCGTGAAGTATCGCCGCCCGCGTGGCCTCCTGCCGCTGTTTCTGCCCTACTGCATGGCCTTCCTTATCGCCCAGTTGCTGTTGCTGCTGGCGGGCACCCTGCTGTGGGAGCGGGTGCTGGACACCACCCCCGTATCGACCCTGCACTATCGTGTGCAGGGCAGCCACGCACTGTTGGCAGAACGCCTTCTGCAGGTACCCGATGCACAGCGGCCGGCGATGCTTGAAAAGCTGCAGCATCTTTTCGCCTACCCCCTGCATCTGCAACCGCTGGAAACCGTCGCCAGGCAATTGCCCGGCAAGGATGCAGACCGTCTGCGGGACGGCCAGATCGTCATCTCTGATGGCGGCGCGTACAGCCACCAGCGGCTGGCGGGCACTACCTCGGTGCTGACACTGGGCGATTTTGGCGACGTACCCGCCGACTCCAGCCCCCACGACGTGGGAGATGAGTTGTCCTGGATCGCGTTGATGAGCACGCTTGGCGCCGCCATCGCGCTTCCCCTGTACTTTCTCATCTACCGCTTCTGGCACGATGTCAGGATGCTCCACGAGGCCGTGCAGCACCTGCGCGCCAATACCTTCCAGCATGTCACGCCCGCATTGCGCACGCGACTGCTGCGGCCCTTGGGGCATGCGATGGCCGACCTGGCACAGCAGCTGCGGATCCTGCTGGATGGGCAGCGGCTGATGAGCCAGGCCATGGCGCATGAGCTGCGGACACCACTGGCCCGGTTGCGGTTCACCGCGCAGCTGATGGATGAGCACACGCAAGCGCTGCAGGGGGAGCAAGCCGCGCTGCTGCGGGAACTGCAGACCGATCTGCAGCTGCTGCAGGATCTGACGGCGGCAAGCGTGGAGTACATGCGGTTTGGGCGCATGCCCCTTGTAGAGCGCAGCCGCGTGGAGGTACGCGGCGTACTGGAAGCCGCGATCGCTGCATACGCTGGGGGAGTACCGGCAATCACGCTTGCCTGCAATGCGGCGTTGCAGGTCCATGCCAATGCCGCCGCGCTGGAGCTGGCCGCACGAAACCTGATCGCAAACGCCGTGCGCCACGCTCGCGGTCAGGTGCAGGTGATCGCCGCCGAGCACGATGGAGGCATGCGTTTGACAGTGGAAGACGACGGAGCCGGGGTGCACCCTTCGCAGCGGGAGCAGGTATTTGCACCTTACGTGCGATTGAGCGAGCAGCCAGGAGGCTTTGGCCTTGGATTGGCCATGGTGCGTGTAATCGCCGAGCGCCATGGCGGCCATGCACGCATGGGCGACAGCGCGCTGGGCGGTGCCGCCGTCGTGCTGTGGCTGCCCGACGCCACCGATGCTGGATAGTCAAAGCGTTGGTGGAGCCGAGCCCACGCTCGGCTGTATCAGCGGCTCTACAGCACCAACTCAGAACATGTAGGTCGGGTCCACCGGCTTGTCCATCAACCGCGAGAGCCATGGCATCGGGGCCCGCTGGGGATACTCGGCCATCATCTTCTCGTGCATGACCTGCACGTCATGCATGGCCATTCCATACGTCGAAACATCGCGGAAATTCTCCGACCATGAACTCTGCAGCCGCTCAAGCTCACCGCCCAGTTTTGGTACGGGTCCATCGCGCATGCCCAGCACAGGCTGCAGGGCGGCTTCCAGTTCCGACGTGCGCTGGTGCGCCCGGCGCAGGCCCGCGATGTTTTCACCCACATGCCAGCACAGGTAGGGCTTGCACACCCCCGATACGGTGATGTAGTCGGCCACATCCGCCAGCATGTGCGCCTGCAGCTGTCTGGACTCCTGGCTGAGGTAGACCTCTCGCACGCGGATCGACCGCCGCGCGGCGTCACGCAGCTGCGTGGCCGAGGTGTACGGCGTTCCCCGCGTCCCGCCGCCATCCATCGCCACCGCGACGTGGTGTGCCGCCTGCTCCCCCATGCTCTGCACCTGCAGCCTGGCCGCTTCCGGATGGACGCGCGGCACCGGCGGATCGCTCAGCTTCCAGATGATCCAGATGGAATAGATCAACCCCAGTACCAACAGCGCATACACCCAGGTCCACCCGTTGATGCTGCGCGCCACATAGTTGTACCGCGCGCGCCATACATAGAAGCGCCGGTAGGTCATGAACCTGCTGAACCTGCTGTACATCGCCATCTCCCGTTGAAGTGCCCCGGCGCGAGGGGCCTGGTTCTGCGCGCCACGCCGGGGCTGCACGGCTTACCAGCCGATGCCCACGCCCACGCCCATGCTGCGTTCACCACTGTTGGTGAAGGCACCATTGAGGCTGAAGGTGGCTGAGCCCTTGTCGTTCAACACGCGCTGATAGCCCACGGCCATGGCCGATTCGCCCTCGCTGTAGCCCACGCCCGCGCCCAGGCGGTTGTAGGTATTCAGGCCGGCAGTGTTCATGGCCATCGCGCTCTGTGCGCTCGTCATGGCCGCCATCCGGTTGAAGCGCTTGTCCATCTTGTCCAGGCGGCGGTCCACCTCGCGGGAGATGCCATCGCTGTACTCGTTGGCGCGGGCCAGCATCTTTTCCAGCTCGGCGGTGTCCACCTGCGGCGTGGGTGATTCCGGCTTGGGCGCACCGGCCTGCGGCTGCGGTGCGGACTTCGGCGCGTTGCCTGCATCGGCCAGCGGCGGGTTGCCCCCGGTGGACGGCGGCGCGTCATCGGCAGCCGGCCTACCGGCGTCGGCCGAGGCCACGGTCATTGCACGCGACTGCGGCTGGCTGTCGATGCGGTTTTCCAGGCCATCCATGCGGCCGTTGAGCTGCTGCTGCATGGAATGCAGCTGGCCACCGTTGACTGCATCGCGGCTGCCGGCGGCGATGGCACCATTGGCGACGTTGGACAGCACCATGCCGTTGGCACCGGCGAAGGTGAGCTGGTTCAGGCCGTCGTTGCGGACGGTGGGGCTGTCCTGGAAGACGGCGTTGAGCTGGGATTCGACGCGGTTGGTGCGGGTGGTGTTGGTGACGACGGCGGCGTCGATGGTGGACAGGGCTTCGTTGAGGGTGGACTGCTGGCCGCCCTGGACGTTGAAGTTGGGACTGATGATGTTGCCGTTGGCGTCGATGTCGCCGCCGAGCGTGGCGAGAGCGCTGCGGAGCTGGCCTACGGTGGTGGCGTCGTTGGCGTTGCGGCCGTTGGCTACGTTTACCATGCGGCGTTGGATGCCGTCACCACCAACAGAGATTGTGCCGCTTACATCTGCGATGGAACCCTCTCCAAGTGCAATACTGCCTTTCGCTCCAGCCAGAACCCGAGAGTTTGCACCCACAGCCAGCCCACCCTCCGCATCAACACGAGAGCTCGCGCCAAGTGCGAAGCCGTTGGTTGCAGCTTGGATAACTCGGGAGCCACGCCCCAAAGCCACAGAATTAGTACCTTGCGCTCTAGCAAAACCACCGACGGCGACCCCGCCCTCGCCCGAACGGGATGCCTCTGCAGATTCCCCTATGGCAACGCCGATCAAACCGGCATAGGCGTTCTCGCTGTACTCGTCCGTTCCGATCTTGAAGAAGCGACGCTCACTCTCTATTCCCATCAAGCGGCCGTCAAATTCAAAGAGCTGCCGGCCGTTGACCACATCGCGGCTTTCCGCAGAGATCACTCCATCAGCAACACCCGTCAATCGCGCGCCGCCGTAGTCGATCACGCTGCCCTGCTCCGCAGCCATCAGCCCGCGCGACAGCAGTCCATCACGCTCACCCCGCAGGTCGTTCAGATCATTGCGATTACGGGCAATCTCCTCCTTCGCCTCGAACAACTGGCTACCGGTCACCGCATCACGGCTGCCTGCGGCAATGCGCCCATCGGCCAGGTTGGTCAGCACCGAGCCGTGGGTGCCTGCAAGCGCCAGTTGGTTCAGACCATCGGCGCGCACCGACGGGCCATCGTGGAATGTGGAGCGCAGCTTGCCTTCGAGGTTGTCTACACGGCTGTCCGCCGCGACCACGGCGCTGTCGAGTGCCGACAGTGCGTCACCGACTGTGTTCTGCGTGCCACCTTGGATGTTGTAGGTGGGTGCTATGACGTCGCCGCTGGAGTTGACCACCGCACCACCACCTAGCAATGACAGGGTGTCGGAGATTTGGCCGACCGTCGCGCCATCGTCGGCCCTGCCGCCTCGCGCCATGTTCACGATCTTGCGCTTATTGGTTTGATTTCCTACGGAGACCACATCTCTCTCGCTGGCCTCAGAGTAAGCACCAAGTGCGACAGACCCCGTAGCAGCATTCTCAACCCTAGCATAGGTCCCCAACGCCACGCCCTGCGCGCCTTGCACCTTCGCAGCGGTGCCAAGCGCAAAACCAAGGGTCGCGGCCTCCTCTACCAAAGCGCCCCGTCCAACTGCGACCGAGTTTTCACCTAGAGCACTAGAGAAGCTACCGATGGCTGTTCCACCGTCGGTTTTGAGGGCTGCCTGAGCCCCATTACCAATTGCGACACCGAAATTTCCAGATTCGGCATCCTCTGCGCCTGCTTCTGCTCCGAAGGCAGCGAGCCTGGACTCTCTTTCAAGTTCACTGACCCGCTGATTAGTCGAGAACAACTGCCCACCATTTACCGCATCAGCGCTACCCGCTGAGCTGATATCCCCCGCAGCAATGCCAGTCACCCTACCGCCACCGACGTCTATGTTGCCGCCAGCATCGAACTTCACCACCCCATCCAGATCCGGATCGAAGTCCTCGAACTCAGCACGCAGCTTCTGCAGCTCATCGAGATTGCCGGCGATCCGCCCGTCGTGGTGTGAAAGCTGGACACCGTAGGCGGCAAGCGTCTCTCCCTGTACCCGCACGATGTTATTGGTGGTATACAACTGATGGCCCGTCACCGCATCCGCGCTTCCGTTGGATACCGTGCCTTCCGCAACATTACTGATGCGGCGGTTGCCCCCATTCTTGTTCGCGACATCAATCAACCCGCCGGTGTTCTCAGCACCCAGCCGGATGTTGCCATTGGCGGCCACCTGGCCCACCAGGCCACCCAGCACGTCAGCCTTGGCCACAGCGCTCTCGGCCGTGGTCCGCGCACTGGTGGCCGTGTTCTGCGCGATGGTGGCGGTGTTCTGCGCGGTGGTAACGCTGTTGTTGGTATCAAGCAGCTGTTTGCCATTGACCGCGTCCGTGCTGGCGGTGGTAAGTGCGCCATCGGCCACTCCGCTCACCTTTCGATTGACGTTGGCCTTGTTGCTCACATCCAGCACGGTACCGGTGTTCTCGGCGCCCAGTCGAACGCTGCCACCAACCGCCGTCTGCCCGAGCAGGCCATTGAGCAGCCGCGTGTCAGAAAGTGCCTGGTTGGCTGACGCCTGGGCGGCGGTGGCAGCATTCCTGTTCGTCGTAACCCGGGTCTCGGTTGCATGCAGCTGACTGCCCGTCACGGCATCACTGCTGCCGGCACCCACTGTCCCGTCCGCGACGTTGACGATCTTTCGCTTCATCGTCGCATTGCCAACGGACACCTGCTGTGCACCCGTAGTGACGGATTTCTCACCAAGCGCTACCGAATTCCTGTGCGCCGCCTCGGCGTTGCCACCCAGCGCAACGGCAAACTCGGCCGTTGCGTCCGACGCGCTGCCTATCGCGATGGCATTACCGCCTCTGGCGACAGCCATGTGCCCTACTGCCAATGCGGCAACGCCGTTGGCGTTGGCACTCTGGCCCACCGCCAGGGCGAGGTTGCCGCTCGCGCTGGCCCTCTTATTGGCATCAATGACGTTGCCGGTCGCCAATGCGCGTCCTGCGGCATCCAGCTTCTGGTCGGTGGCGAACAATTGCCGCCCAGTCACTGCGTCGGCACTGGAAGCGCTGACCGTGCCATCAGCGACATTCACGATCTTGCGCCTGGATGAACTGGTGCCCACGGAAATCTGGTTGACCCCGGTCGTGACCGAGCCGGCACCCAGTGCGACAGCATTGGCATGGCTGGCGTTGGCCTTTTCGCCCAGTGCGACGGACTTCTTGGCGTCCGCATTCGATATCTGCGCCTCGTAACCGAAGGCCAGACCGCCTTCGGCCCTGGAACGTGCGCCGGCTCCCATGGCAAGGGATGCCCAGCCATCTGCACGTGCAGACTGCCCCAGCGCGAATGACTGACGGCCGAGCGCCTGCGCATCTCGTCCTAGAGCGATACCGCTGTTGCCAGTGGCCCTCGCATCTGCGCCCAGTGCCATGGCCCCTTCAGCCGTGGCCGTAGCGTTACGGCCCAGCGCCTGCGCCTTGCTCGCGGTAACTTTTGCCGCGTGCCCCACGGCCACGCCGTCATATTCAGCGCGGGACGCCCCGCCAAGTGCGATAGCGCCGGTGTACCCCGAAGAGCCTGCATAGGCATCTCCGCCGATGGCGATCCTAGAGACCCCCGCGCCGGCGGCGGTGGCCGACCCGCTGCCGACCGCGATGGAATTCTCCGTCTGTGCAATGGCACGATTTCCGATTGCGGTAGTACCAATACCGTGAGCCACCGCACCCGATCCAACTCCGGTCGCATAACCGCCGCCGGTGATCTGGACGCCGAAGCCAATGGCAGTATTGTTGTCGCCTTGGCTGGTGATGTAACTGCCGTAGGCGACCGATTGGTTGCCGGAGAGTGTCGATCTCGACCCAAGGACCACCAGGTGATTCCCGCTCACGGTCGCATCGCGGTAGTTGTCATCGGTGGTCAGTGCAAGCTGGGTGTGGACCTTGCTCAACGCGCCGACAGCGGAGGGCACTGCTGAAGATGCAGAGATGATTCGCGCACCGAAGGCCGCCTGCAGGGCCCACGCCAGCTGCGTGTTGTCGAAGGCCGCTTCATCCTCACCCTCCTGCGCGGCCGCCAAGGCACTGGGTGAGGCCGCCAGCGCGGAAACAGCCAGCAGCGTTGCAGCCACGGCCTGGCTGGCCTTGCCGCGGGGGGCCGACAGCTCGCTTGCCACCACCCAGCATTGCCGGGCAGTGGACCAGAGTCGGCGATAGATCTTGTTCATGGATAAGTTCCTCAACGGTGAAAAGTGAAGGCACCCGCCGCGACTCGTGCCCGGCGAGCGCTGGGATCAGGGGGCCAGTGTCTGTACGTGTTCGCGGAAACCGTCGCGGGTGAGGCGGTAGCGCAGCTGCACGGTGTGGCCGGGGGTAACGGTGAAAGGCAGCGGCATGGCACTGCCCGGGTACAGGCTGCGGGACACGTCATGGGCGGTGCAGCGGCTGCCGTCGCAGTCGGCGATGCTGGTGACACCCATCCGCAGGGTGCCGTCGTTGCGCAGTGTCTGGCCCTGTACGCGCGGCACGGCTTCACCGCCGGCGGGCAGCACGTTCACCAACGCACCCCATACCAGGTTCACGCCCACGCTGGCTTGTGCCCCCTCGCCGGTCATCGGCCCGCCTGCATCCGGCCCGCGCACGCCTTCGAAGTACACGCGGTACGCCGTTTCGCGCTCCACGGGCTGCAGCGGAATCACCCGGATCAAGCGATTGCCGCCCCCACTGAGCGCGAACTTGCCGGGGGTGATGGCGATGGCGGCTTGGCTCGGCTCCACCTCGACTTCGTGTTCATCCGGGCCGGCCGGATCGTCGATGCGGCGCAGCGTTGCCTGGATGTATTGGGGCTGGGTGGACTGCGAATAGATGCGGATCTGGGTGGCGCGCTTGCCATCCACCGTCGAACGCATCGGGTGCACCGTGAGGTTGGCGTGCGCCGGCAATGCCAGCAGCAGGGGCAGCGGCAACAGATAGAAACGGGGGGTTTTCATGGCAGGTTCCCGTTGGGTCAGGGTGAGGAAGTGGGCACACGGAGCTCGATGGTCAGATCGCCCCAATAGACGCCGGACTGCTTTCCGGACACCGGTACCCGTGGCATGTCCAGCGTCATGGGGGTGGGCACACAGAAGACCGGCTGGCTCATGCCAGGCAGCAACACCAGCCGCAGGCGGGCGCTGTCGATGCCGTGCAGTTCGGTTTCAACGCCATTGGCCAGCGCAACATCTGCACCGCTGTGGTCGAGACTGACCGTGTAGTCCAGGCGCTGGCTGTCTGTGTTGCCGGGCGTTTCGTGCCACAACGCAAAGCCGGTGGGTCCGGGTGCACGTGAACTGGTATGACGTGCGGTGACGCCGAGGAACGATGCCTGCGAGCCCAGACCGTCATACAGGCACATGTCCACGACCACGCGCCCACCAATGGTCTGGCGGACGGGGTCGAAGCGGGCGTCGAGGTTGACTAGCGGTGTGGCGCTCTCGTACTGCGGAAAGTAGATCGAGGCGGCGTTGTGATCGGTAATGGTGAAGTCAAAGTTAAACGCGTAAGTGGCCACCGGAGCAGAGCCGATAGTGGTATGCATTCTGAGGATCAGCTTGGCTTTCCAGTGTCCAGCTACCAGCTGTGCCAGTCGCTCTCCAGGGATTACCAACTTTGTGCCGATCCCCGCGGCCTGATGCCTTCCGCAAGTGTCGAGACTTGCTGTCCAAAGCGGACTTTCTACTCCTGGCCAATAATTTGACCAGCAAGAAGTGCCAGACGCAGGACGTAGCGAGCTACCCAAAAGCGCAACGGTCGCCTGCATTCCTGAGCGCGACTCCACCATCAAGAGCGAGATTTCCCCATCTCCCGACGCTGGCTTGGGCTGTCCAGATTCAGGGCACATGCCATTCACTGGATTACTGGAGGACGTACATGTCAGATGAGCAACGGCATACGGGAAGGGCGCTGTGCTGTCGTATGCCAACACGGTGCGTGGTGCCCACAGCTGCACATCCCCCGGCAGCGCCGACCTATCCCAACTCATCACGATGTCCTGAATGGAACTTGCCGGATGCGTCTCCGGCGGCCTCTGCCCCCAAGCCTCCGGCACCCCCGCCACCAACCCAACCAACACCAACACCCAACCCCACCTCATGGCACACCTCCCGCAGCGGCCGTCTGTGGCGTAGCGGCAATCAGCGCCTGCTCCTGCAACAGCCGCGTCACCCGCGCCTGCTGGCGGATCTCCGCGGGCAACTGCGCCACCGCCAACGGCTCGCACTGCACCGGGCCCACCAGCATCACCACGCTGCGCCGCTCGCGTACCTTCAACGGGCAGTGCAGCAGGCGGTCGTTCTGCAGCAGGTACAACACGCGCTCGCGCCGCGGGAATTCGGCCACGAAGCCCCCCTGCGCGCCCGTGCCGGGCACCGGTGCATTGAGAATGCGGGCACCGTGCAGCGGTGCGCCGGCGATGTCGCGTGCATTGCCAATGAAGGTGTAGGTCACTTCAATCGGCACCGGCAGGCGCATCAGGCGCCCCGGGGTGAGGAATATGGGGCGGGCGCTGACGATGCCGGCCACGCGGATGGCCGCGTCGCTGTCCAGTGCACTGGCGTCCTGCACATCGGCGCGGTGCGTCTGGTAGGCCACCAGTGGCAGCAGGCGGCGCTCTCCCAGCGCCAGGCGCTGGCGGCGCAGGCCACCCACCTTCAGTTCGGCGGCGACGCCGCTCAGTTCAATGTCGTCCACGTCGTCCACCTGCACGGCCAGGCCGGCTTCAGCGCCCATGCCGCCGCCCCAGTAAAGGCCGCGCCGGCCCAGCGCCAGTCCGGAACTGTGGGTGGCGCTGTAGGCCATCTCGCTGCGGCCCGGCTGCTGGTAGCGCGCGATGTTCACGCCGGTGTGACCGATGCTGTTCTGCAGTTGCCCGCCGAGCGAGGCGCTGTAGCGGTCGCTGTTGTTGCCGCGCAGATCCAACGTGGCCTCGCGGTACTGCGCGTCCACGTCCTGGCGCAGGGTCTGCGTGGCGCCGTAATTGACGTCGGGCCGCGCATGCTGCGGTTGGCGGATATCCATGCTGTAGCGCCGTTGCGAAGTGCCCAGGTCGCGGCGCTGCAGCCGGGCCAGGGTGAGGTTGAGGTAGATGCCGCGGTCACGGTCGGCCGCAAGACGGTTCTGGGTATGCTGCTGCCACACGCCGACGCGCGTGGACACGCTGAATTCCTGCCACCGCTGCACCCGGCTGTAGCTGGCCTGCCAGGTGCGGCTGAGGCGCGGTTCGCGGCTGTAGCGCGGCGCCCATGGCAACAGCGGGTCCAGCGCGGCCATGGGGTCTTCGTCGTCCCCGCCCAGCAGCGTGCCGCGGCTCCAGGTCTGGCGGCGGGTATAGGCGACGTAGGCGTTGCCACCGGCCACCGGCAGCGACATCGAGGCACTGAGCGAATCGGCACAGCCCAAGCGGTCGCGGGCGTCATCGTCGAAGGTGCACGCCTGCCCGCGCAGGCGCTGGTGATAGACGTTCCACGAGGCCGTGCGGCGGTAGGACAGCTGATGCTGCTGCCCCGTGCTGCCATCGCTGCCCCGCAGGCCGCTGAAACTGGCCCGCACTTCCTGGGTGGCCATCACCCGGCGCAGGTCCAGGCGCAGTTCGCCGTAGCTGAAGCCGCCCAGGTCGGCAACACCTGCCGTTGCGGACATGTCGCGCCCGAACGGCACGCGCAGGCCAGCCATCAGGGCCATCTCACCATCGAAACGGTCACTGCGGCGCTCGTTGCGGCGTCCGCCCTGCGCGAACCACTGCATGCTGCTGTTGGCCCAGTCGCCGCCTTTGTCGAACGGCGCCTGCTCGCTTCGCACCAGCACGCCGTCTTCGTAGATGCGCAGGGTGACGGTGTAGGTGCCAAACGGAAACCGACGGGTATCCAGTTCGTTGATCCCACCCTGCAGGTAGAAGGTCTGCAGCAGGCGCTCACCATCGAAGGCGTCCACGCGCGCGTCGCGCGCCAGCAGCACGGTCAGCGGATTGGCCTGCACGGCGGCGTCGGTGTCCACGTACGCCTGCGTGGTGCCGATGCGCAGGCCGGCGAAGCGGTCCATCGGCAGCATGCTGAAACTGAAGGTGCCGCCCTGTGGGCTGGACAGGTTGCGCCGGTCCATGCGTCCGGCCTGCAGGTAGTGCTGCTGGCCCAGGTCATGGCGGTAGTAGGCGTTGTCGAACTGGAACTGCTGGCGGCTTGCACCGTTGCGGTACTGCTGGCGATTGAAGTTCCAGTCCACCGCCAGGTGGCCGCGCTGGAACAGGCCGAGTGCACCGGCGCCCTGCGCGGTGAGCGTCTGGTTGCCACGGCCGCCACTGAGGTTGACGGTCTGCTGATGCAGGAAGGCGTTTTCCGCATCGCTGCTGACGCGGTGGTAGCGATCGTTTGCGGGTTCGCCTGTGATCCACTGCCTGGCGACGAACAGGCGCACCGCGCCCTCGCCTTCGTCATACACCGCACGCACGGCAGTGGGATCGTCGGGCGGGTCGAGGTACCCGCACCCGGCCTCGGCCCCGCCAAAACGACAGGCCAGGTGGCTGTTGCGCAGCAGTGGCTGCGACAGTGCCGGCAGCAGCGCAGCTTGCGCTTCGGCGGAAAGGTCAAGCGCCTGCAGCACGCGCGCGGGATCTTCCAGCCGCACGTGTTCCAAGGTGACGTGCACCGGCGAAAGCCCCGCCGAACGGCTGAACAGACGTATGTCCAACTGCTCGGTCTGGCCTTCTACCAGATCTTCGAAACCTGCGGGCACGCTGCGCGCCGCGACCAGCGGCGTGGCCAACGACAAGGCAAGCGCCACCGCCAGCCGGGTCAGGGCGGGTGCGTGAACGTTCATTGATGCTGCCTGCAGAGGCCGGCCCGGGATAGGGCCGGCACAGGTGATGCGAAGCGCTCCCTTACGGCTTCTGCGCCATGATGACGCTAACCATGCCCTCGAACCGGCCCTCGGTCGGGATGGGAGCCTGCGTGGTCTGCGCGATCTGCAACGGCATGATGATCGAACGGCCCTCGATGGCGCCGTCGAAGATATCCGAGGCCAAGAAATCCTGGGCGGCATCGGTCAGCACCGTATTATTGAGCGACACCTTCAGCGGTACCGGCACGCCCTTTCCTTCGGTATGAACCAGCGAAGGTGCGGACCCCAATCGGATTTCCACGTCCTTGTCTTCGGCATTGGTGAAGATGCGCACACGTTCGGTGTGCGGGCGCAGGCCAAGGCCAGGCTGGTGGGTCAGTGCGATTTCATCAGGCAGTGCACTTCCGTCTTCCTTCAGCAGGGCCAGGCTCATATCCACATTGGTGTAGACGGTGATGTGGGACTCGGCAGCATTCGCGGACAGCGAAGCGGTGGCCAGCGCTGCAGCAAGCGCGGACTTCTTCAGGAACGTATTCATCGGTGTTGTCTCTCTCGGACAATGAAAGGAAGAAGCTCCCCTCCCGGAGGAAGGAGGGAGGGAGGGGAGCGTCACCAAGCCCGTGGTGGGTGGGGAGGTGACGGGAAGAATGGTAGGAATTCTCTGGCTTCCGAATCTATTCAACGATTCCTAAATGTGGGCCTGTTAAGCGCAATTCTTGAAAGCAATCAAATATTTCGAGAGATACAACTTTCCTCAATCAAGAATGCAATTAAATGCATTGCAGAGCGGAGGGTGTAGCGACGACGCTGGTCAATTGCGACATTCAAGCCGCACCGCGCGCACCGCAGTAGAGCCACGCCATGCGCGGAAGTTTTTTGCAGATACCCAACAGCCGCAGCAAAGCCGCCGGGCACGGCCCGGCGCTACCGGAATGCGTACAGGCCGCAGTAGAGCCACGCCATGCGTGGATGCTTTTTGCAGACACCCAACAACCGCAGAAAAGCCGCCGGGCACGGCCCGGCGCTACCGCAATGCATGCGGGACGCAGTAGAGCCACGCCATGCGTGGATGCTTTTTGCAGATACCCAACAACCGCGGAAAAG
>DEZI01000029.1:65067-100193 GCA_002364755.1 Stenotrophomonas maltophilia | reverse complement strand
CCCTGCTCGGCGGCGGCATCATCTGGGCCCTGCAGCAGCGCGCCCCGCAGCCGGTCGCTGCTTGAGATCCGCCGGGCATGGCCCGGCGCTAACTGTGTAGTGGGTCGACGGTAGCGCCGGGCCATGCCCGGCGAGCGCGCAGCGCGGCGAATCAGGCATTCCGCCGGGCATGGCCCGGCGCTACCGGTCAGCGCTTTCCGCGTCGTGCCGGCGGCGGCTGGGCATCGGTACGACGCATTCCTCCTCTACCCCCGCCTTCGGCGCGCCCCTTCAACAAGAAGGGGCTCCTGGACGGAAGCAGTGCGGTGCTGGCGCGGTGGGAAACGTGCACACAAAAACACCGGGCAATGCCCGGTGTTTTCTATTTCATGCACGGCCGCCGGTAGCGCCGGGCCACGCCCGGCGAGCGCAGCGCGGCGAGTCAGCGCTTTCCGCGTCGTGCCGGTGCCGGCGGCGGGGCATCCGAACGCGGCTTGGCGTACTCGGTCCACAGCGCCGGCAGTGCCTTGCCGGCGTGCTTCTGCCACAGCGCCGGAGTGTACTGGCCTGCACGCAGGGCCTTGTCCAGCGCCAGCACCAGGCCGGGGTGTTCGCCCTCGGCCCACTTCAGGAACGCACCGGTCACCCGGTAGCCGCTTTCCACGGTCTGCCCCTTGCCCACCTTCTGCGGCAGCGCCCAGCCTGCCGCAGCATTGCCCATGCCGTAGCGGTCGCGTGCGTAATCGGCGATGCCTTCCACCAGCCAGCCCGGCACGCGCTTGTCGCCGTAGCTCGGGTAGCCCTGCACGATGTGCATCGCCTCGTGGGTCACCAGGTCGATGTCATCGGGGTGCTGCAGCAGCCAGCCCGGGTTGATGGTGATCGTGGTGGCCTTGTCCTTGTCGCCCACGTAGGCGACGCCGTTGTAGGCGGGATCGATCACGATGCGCACGTCGGCCGGCGCCTTCGGGTGGAAATCCGCCCGTTCGCGGAGGTAGGCGAAGTAGAACGTGTCGATGATCCGCTTCCGCACCGGCGCGGACAGCGCGCCGGTGGGGTCCTGGTAGGACAGGGTCACGCCTTCGCGGCTGACCTGGCCATCGAAGGCATCGGTCTGCGATGGCTGGGCCTGCGCGATGCAGGGCAGGGTGAATGCAGCGAGGGCAAGCGTCAGCAGGCGAAGGCGCATGGGATCAGTTTACGGTGGAGGGCGACAACAGTTCGATCTCGGCCAGCTGCAGGCGCCCCGGCGCAGCGACGCGCAGACGATACTCTGCAAAGCGTGAGGGCGAGGCGATGCGGAACGGACGCGTCTGCCGCGGCGAGGTGAAATCTTCGCTACGGCGCTCATCCAGTGTCGTCCAGCGGCCGCCGGCCGTACGCGCTTCCAGCGTCCATCCGGCACCGCGGATCGCGCCTTCACCGCTGGTCAGCGTGTACATCGTCGGCGTGCCATCGCTCACCGCGGTCAGTGCGATGGTGGCGCCCGCGCCCAGCGGCACGGCCGTGGTCGCATCGTCGTCCAGCAGGGCGGGCAGGGCACGGCCATCGGCCAGCGCCGCGCGGGCACCGTTGCCGAGCAGGTCATGCAGCATCTGCGGGCGCTTGCCCGGCGCGGTCAGCGAACGCGGCACATCGTCGGCACCGCTGCCCCAGCGCGAGGGCTGCGGGCCCATCACGAAGTCCAGCGTCGCGCCCTTGGCGATCACCTCGTGCGGCACCCAGGTCCTGGTCCAAGGCTTGCCGTTGATCTTCAGCGACTGCACGTAGACGTTCTGCGCCGAGTTGTTGGCCGCGTTGACGGTCAGCACCGCGCCGCCCTGCAGTTCCACCCGTGCATGCTCGAAGGCCGGCGAGCCGATCACGTACTCCGGCGCGCCCATGCGCAGCGGGTACAGGCCCAGCGAGGCCAGCACGTACCACGCCGAGGTCTCGCCGTTGTCCTCGTCGCCCGGGTAGCCCTGGCCGATCTCGCTGCCGACATACAGGCGCGACAGGATCTCGCGCACGTGCTGCTGGGTCTTCCACGGCTGCCCGGCGTACAGGTACATCCACGGGATGTGGTGCGCCGGCTGGTTGCTGTGCGCGTACATGCCCATGCGCACGTCGCGCGCTTCGGTCATTTCATGGATGGTGCCGCCGTAGGAACCGGCCAGCGCCGGATCGGCGGTTTCCGGGGTCGAGAAGAACGTATCGAGCTTGGCGGCCAGCTTGTCGCGGCCACCGTACAGCGCCGCCAGGCCCTCGCCGTCGTGCGCGGCGGTGAAGGCGAACGTCCAGCCGTTGGATTCGGTGTAGTCGTAGCCCCACACGCGCGGGTCATAGGCCTTCGAATCCAGGCGCCAGCGGCCATCTTCCTTGCGGCCCTGGAAAAAGCCGGCGGCCGGGTCGAACAGGGTCGAATAGCCGGCCGCGCGGTAGCGGAAGTAGTCGGCCTCGGTGCTGTAGCGCTCGCGTTCTGCGGTGCTGGTCGCGCGCTTGGCCAGGGCCTCGGCCATGTTGGCGATGCCGAAGTCGTTCAACGCGCCTTCCATCGTCCACGACATGCCTTCATGCACGTCGGCGCTGGCGTAGCCGCGGAAGGTCGAACGGTCCATGCCCTTGCGGCCGACATGGCGGTCCGGCGGTACCACGGTGGCGTTCTTCAGCGCGGCGGCGTAGGCCTCGGCCGGGTCGAAGCCACCAATGCCCTTCAGCCACGCATCGGCGAAGGCCACGTCCGAGCTGGTGCCGACCATCAGGTCCGCGTAGCCCGGCGAGGACCAGCGTGCGATCCAGCCGCCCGCGCGGTACTGCTCGATGAAGCCCTGCACCAGCTTGCCGGCATCGTCCGGGGTGAACAGCGCATACGCCGGCCACGTGGTGCGGAAGGTGTCCCAGAAGCCGTTGTTGACGTACACCTGGCCATCGCGCACCGGCGCGAAGCTGCGGCTGGCGCTGCCGTCGGTGTTGTTGTCTTCGGCACTGGCCTGGCTGGCATAGCGCCAGTCGGGCGCGGCCGGGGTGCCGGCATTTTCATGGCCGGAGTTGGGGTACAGGTACAGGCGGTACAGGCTGGAATACAGCGTGGTCTTCGCATCGTCGCTGGCATTGCCGATGTCGAAGCGGGCCAGGCGTGCATCCCAGGCGTCCTGTGCGCGGCCGGCCACGCTGTCCAGCGTATCGGCGGCGGCGATTTCCAGGTCCAGGTTGTGCCGCGCCTGCTCGACCGAGATCAGCGAGGTGGCGATGCGCATGGTCACCTGGCGGTCGCTGCCGGCATCGAACTTGATGTAGCCGGTGGGGCGGCCGGTGTCGATGCGGCCGCTGCTGTGCCACGGCTTGTCGAAGCGGGCGACCACGAACATGCGGGTGGCGCCATTGGACAGGCCGCTGCGGGTATCGGTGTAGCCGCTCAGGGTCTGCGTGGCCGCATCCAGGCTCAGGCCGCCACGCGCATCGACGTTGTCGAACAGCAGGTTGGCATCACCGCCCTCGGGGAAGGCGAAGTGGAACAGCGCGGCGTGGTCGGTCGGCGCGATGGACGCGGCGATGCCGTTGTCGAAGCGCACGTCGTAGCGGTACGGGCGCGCGTTTTCGTGGCTGCGGTCGAAGGACAGCGCACGCTTGCCACGGTCGGCCTCGGGCACGCCACGGCTGGCCGAGGGCATCACCTGGAACGTCTGGCGGTCGCCCATCCACGGGCTGGGCTGGTGGCTCAGCGCCAGCGCCTGCAGCTGCGGGCGGTTCTTCGCATCGTTCTGCTCGTTCCAACGGTACAGCCAGTTGAGCGCGCCGGCATCGGTCACCGGGGTCCAGAAATTGAAGCCGTGCGGCACTGCGGTGGCCGGGAAGTTGTTGCCGCGCGAGAAAGTGCCGTTGGCCTGGGTGCCGCGGGTGGTCAGCACCCAGTCGGAAACCCGCTGCGGCACGTTGCGCGGCTGCGCATCCAGCCGCACGTCGTCGATCCAGCCGGAGACCGGCGCGCCGTCGGCGCTGGCCACCTCCAGCTCGATGGCGACCACGCGGCGGCCGCGCAGCGCCGGCACGTCGCCCAGGCGCACGGCCTTGCGTGCCCACTGCTGCGGGTACAGCGTCTTCGAATCGCCCTGCGCCTGTGCGCCGAGGGCGATGCCGTGCTGGTCGCGCGCGTTGCTGGCGGACAGGCGGCTGCCATCGTCCAGGCGCAGGTCCAGCGATACGTAGGTGGAGGCCACCGTGTCCTTGCCGACGATTTCAGGCAGGACCAGCCAGGACAGCGTGGTATCGGCGTCGATGGCCAGGTCGGTGTTGAACAGTTCGCGCCGCGCGCTGCCACCGCCGGCCCGGTAGTGCAGGGCGCGCAGGCCGCTGTAGCCGACGTTGCGCTTGGCCGCATAGGGCTCGGCCGGGCCGTTGCCAACCTGTACCTGCAGGGCGCCGCCGGCCTTGGCCGGTGCCGGTTCGCCTGCTTCGAACGAGGTCTGCAGGCCCTGCGCCAGTGCGGGCAGGGCGGGGGTGGCGCAGGCCAGGGCGAGGGCAAGCGGAAGCAGGGCGCGGCGCGGATCGGACAGGGTCATGCAGGGTCTCCCGGGAGGGCAGGCGGCAGGCAGAACCCGCATCGGCACGCACCACGGACAGCATCGCGCCCGCCGCCCAGAGGGCAGTGGAGGGGACGATGCCGGTCCGGTGGGGGTCGGGCCATGCGATCGGGTCGGGGTCGGAATCGTCCTGATCGTGCCTCAGCCCATTGCCCCCTGACAAGTGCAATTAGTTCGATCCAAACCCGGCAAAACCGTTTCATTTCGAATTATTGACAGGTTGCCTTGGATCGATTTAAAAGTGGCCAGCTTACCCCCTGTACCGGAATGCCCCGCATGTCCTGATCCTGGCCGGCCCCATGGCCGTCCCGCTGTTGCCCGCCACTGCCGTCCATCCACGACCTTCCCGTCCGTCCCCCACCGGCTGGACCGTCATCCGCCTCTGGAGAGAGCTTGATGAAACCCCGGTTGTTGTCGTTGTTGATGTCGTCGTTGCTGTTGTCGCCGCTTGCCGTACAGGCCCAGTCCACCCCGCAGGGGGAGGGCACCGATCCGCCGCGCACCCGCGACCTGATGCGGTCAAGGTCACCGGCTCGCTCATCCCGCGCGCGCAGGTGGAGGGGCCCTCGCCGGTCACCACCATCACCGCCGAGCAGATCCAGGCGCAGGGCTTCACCACCGTGTTCGACGCGCTGCGCTCGCTGCCAGTATCGAACGGCTCGGTGCAGGATTCGCAGGGCACCGGCTTCTACACCCCGGGCGCCAAGACCATCAGCCTGTTCGGCCTGGACCCCAGCTACACCCTCACCCTCATCAACGGGCGGCCGATCAACAGCTACCCGCTGGCCTACAACGGCAACACCAGCATCGCCGACATCGCCAACATCCCGCTGGGCATGGTCGAGCGCATCGACGTGCTCACCGGTGGCCAGTCCTCGGTGTATGGCTCCTCGGCGATTGCGGGCGTGGTCAACATCGTGCTGAAGGACCGCGTGGAAGGCACCCACCTGCGCTACCGCGTCGGCGGCTACAGCCAGGGCGGCGGCTCCAGCCAGCGCTTCAGCGCCAGCAGCGGCCAGACCTTCGGCAACCTCGATATCAGCTACGGGCTGGAATACACCAACCAGAAGGCGATCTACGCCTTCGACCGCAGCCGCATCGACAGCGTCAACGACAACCCGACCGGCCCGCAGGATCCTTCGCGCAGCTTCCTGCGCATGCGCATGGGCCCCAACGCCTACATCGACCCGGGCGCGGCCACCTGCGCGCGCCGCTGTCGGACCTGTTCGGCGGCAGCACCGTTTACGCGCACCGCGACATTTCCGGTGGCGGCTACTACTGCGGCACGCCTGACAACGTCGGCACCGCGTCGCTGTACAACTCCAGCCAGGACGTCAACGCCACCACCTTCCTGCGCTACCACCTCAGCCCGGACACCGAGCTGTACTCGGACATCCTGTTCGGCTTCGGCCGGCCCACCTACAGCGGTGGCAGCCCGTTCTGGAACAAGACCTTCTACAACCAGACCAGCGGCCAGTACGAACAGTGGCAGCGCATTTACGCGCCGGAGGAAGTCGGCCTGGATGCCAAGGACCAGCGCGTCTACACCCGCTCGCTCAACATCACCGCAGGCGTGCGCGGCGTGCTGGGAGGCTTCGACTACGACGTCTACGTCAACCGCTCCAGCACCGATGTCACCCGCAAATCCACCGATTTCCTGGCGAAGAACGGCGTGGATGATTACTACCTGGGGCCGATGCTCGGCATGCAGGATGGCTACGAGGTCTACGCGCCGGATCTGTCGCGGCTGTACCAGCCGATCAGCCGCGAGCAGTACGATAATTTCAGCGGCCTCAACCGTGCTGCATCCAGCGCGTCGCGCACCGCAGTGACGGCGCTGCTGACCGATCGTTCGCTGTTCACCCTGCCGGCCGGCGACGTCGGTTTCGCGCTGATCGCGCAGGGCCAGCGCGAGAAGTTCTTCAACCAGTCGGCCGATCCCAACGCGGGCGTGCTGTTCCGCGGGCAGACCGCCGGCACCTCGGCGCAGGGCCAGCGTGACCTGTACGCGCTGGGTGCCGAACTGCAGGTGCCGATCATCGATACGTTCAGCGCCAACCTGTCCGGTCGCTACGACAAGTACGCGCTGCAGGGCGGCGGTGGCAACGGCAAGGCCACCTGGAAGCTGGGCCTGGAATACCGGCCGATCGAATCGCTGCTGCTGCGCGGCAGCTACGCCACCGCCTTCCGCTCGCCGGACATGTTCTACCTGTTCTCGCGCGAAAGCAGTGGCTACACCACCAACACCGATCTCTACCAATGCCGGCAGGCCGGGTACACCTCCGACAACTTCGACGAGTGCGACCAGTCCGGGCTCTCGGTGCTGTCCTCCAGCACCGGCAACCGCGACCTGAAGGACATCACCGCGCGCACCTTCACCTATGGCGTGGTGTGGTCGACGCTGGACAACGCCTTGACCCTGTCGGTGGACTACAACTCGGTGGTCATCGAGAACGAAGTGCGCATCCTCGGCACCGACAGCATCCTCGACACCGAGGCCAACTGCCGCCTGGGGGTTTCGGAAAACGGGCAGACCCAGTTCGACATCACCTCGCCCACCTGCCAGCAGGTGCTGGGCCAGGTGCAGCGCAAGCCGGCCACCGATCCGCTCAACCCGAATGGCGTGGACAAGGTGTTCTCGTACCCGATCAACATCGCCAGCCAACGCCAGAACGGCGTTCAGGCGGCGCTGGACTACCGTTGGGGCACGCAGTCGGTGGGTGATTTCGCGGTCAACGCCGGCTACTACCGGCCGCTCAAGCACACCACCCAGGACAAGGAAGGCGACCCGGTCTACGACCAGCTGTGCTGCGCCAACTCCAACGAACTGCAGTACCGCGCCACCCTGGGCGTGAACTGGAAGCGCGGGCCGTTCACCGCCAGCGCCTTCGGCATACGCAACGCCCCCACCTGGGACAGCCGCGGCGAGCAGCGCAACATCGGCCCCTGGACCACCTGGAACGCCACGGTCGGCTACCGCATCAACGACCTGGCCAGCCTGCTGCTGACGGTCAACAACCTGACCGACGAGATGCCGCCGATCGACCGCAGCAACGGCAACTGGCCGTATTACGACCAGGGCGTCTACAACGCCTTCGGCCGTTCGGCCTTCCTGGAACTGGCGCTGGACTTCCAGTAGGGCCGCTGGCCCCCGGGTACGCCCGGGGGCCTTGAACGGGCAGGGGGGGGCGGCCGGACCGCCCCAAGGTGCTAGAATCGCAGGCCTCGCAATCCGTTCATCGACACCCGCCATGAGCCATACCGCCACCGCGCCCGCCAACGCCGAAAAGCGCTACACCGTGCACCGCAGCGACCTGCCGCTGAGCTGCCCGACCCCGGAAATGGCGCTGTGGAACTCGCATCCGCGCGTGTACCTGCCGATCGAAGACGAGCCCAATGGCGAGGCGAAGTGCCCGTACTGCGGTTCCACCTTCGTGCTGGCCGACTAAGCAGGCACCTCGATGCGCCGACTGACCGTGGTGCAGTTGCTGCCGGCGCTGCACTCCGGTGGCGTCGAGCGCTCGACCCTGGAAATCGCTGCGGCCCTGGTCGCCGCTGGCCATCGCGCGCTGGTCGTGTCCGCCGGTGGCCGCCTGGTGAAGCCGCTGCTGGACAGCGGTGCCGAGCACCTCACCCTTGATATCGGCCGCAAATCACTGCTGACCCTGCGCCACCTGCCCACCCTGCGGCGTTTGTTCGCCGAGGTCGGCGCGGACATCGTGCATGCGCGCTCGCGCCTGCCGGCGTGGCTGGGCCTGTACGCGATCCGCGCGATGCCGGTCGCGCAGCGTCCGCACTGGGTGACCACCGTGCACGGCCTGAACTCGCCCAGCCGCTACAGCGCGGTGATGACCAGCGGTGAGCGCGTCATCTGCGTATCCAACACGGTGCGCGACTACGTGCGCCAGCATTACCCGACGGTGCCGGAACAGCACCTGCAGGTCATTCCGCGCGGCGTCGATGTCAGCCAGTTCCCCCGCGTGGCCCGTGCCGACCGCCGGCCGCGGCTGGCGCTGGCCGCCGATTACCCCTGGCTGGCCCGGGTCGACGGCCCGCTGCTGCTGCTGCCGGGCCGTGGCACCCGCCTGAAGGGCCATGCGCACGCACTGCAGCTGCTGGCCGACGTGCGCGCTGCCGGCGTGCCGGCACAGGTGTGGATGCTGGGCACCGACGAGCCTGGCCGCGAAGGCTACGTGGCCGAGCTGCGCCGCCAGGCGGCCGCGCTGGGCGTGGCCGAGGCGGTGCAGATCAGCACCCCGACCGCGCGCATCGCCCAGGCCTATGCGGCCAGCGATCTGGTCCTGCAGCTGTCGGACAAGCCAGAGGCGTTCGGCCGAACCGTGGTCGAGGCGCTGTCGGTCGGCCGCCCGGTGCTGGGCTGGGACCATGGTGGCGTGGGCGAACTGCTGCAGCAGCTGCAGCCGGCCGGCGCCGTGCCGCCGGGCGATGCACAGGCGCTGGGTGAACGTGCGCTGGCCCTGCTGGCGCAGCCGCCGTCCTTGCCGAGCCGTATCCCGTTTACCCTGCAGACCATGCAGCGCGACACCCTCCGCCTCTATGCCGACCTTGCAGGCTGACGCCGCACCCATCGCGGGTGACGAGCGCGCCGGGCGCTGGGCACCATGGTGGGTGCTGGCCTACGTAGCCCTGTGGCCGTTGCCGGGCATCGCCGAAACCGTGCTCGGCCTCGGCGCGGTGTATGCCGCGGTGCGCATGATCATGCGCCGCCTGCAGCGCCGCCCGCACCTGCTGACACCCGCCGCGTGGGCACTGACCTCGATCCTGTTCCTCGGTTACTGGTTGCCGCAGGCGTTTTCTGCCTTCGATGCGATCGACCCGGCGGCGTCGTGGACCAAGGCGGCCGCCGGCCTGCGCTACCTGCCCTTCATGTGGCTGGTGGCGATTGCCGTGGCCACCCCGCAGCGGCGCCGCCTGATCTTCGGTGGCCTGGCGCTGATCACCGCCCTGTGGACGCTGGATGCGCTGGTGCAGGCAGTGGCGGGCACCAGCCCGTGGTTCTGGTCGTTGCAGCAGCTGAAGCTCGCCGTCAGCGGCCATGCGCTGTGCCCGGCCGAGGAAATGGCTTTGGCTGACCGCCTCAGTGGCCCGCTGGGGCCGTGCAACCTCAAGTTCGGCCAGGTCCTGGCCAGCCTCTCGCCGTTCCTGCTGCTCCCCGCCGCACGCCGCTTCGGCACGCCGGGCTGGCTGCTCGCCGGTGCGGCGCTGGCCATCGTGCTGCTGCTGGCGGGTTCGCGCGCGTCGTGGATCACCTTCGCGGTGATCGTGGCCTACAGCGGCGTGCGCCAGCTCGGCTGGCAGCGGCTGGGCCTGCTGGCGGTGGCCGGCCTGCTGGCCGCGGCGGCACTGACCGCCAGCGTGCCGCAGCTGCGCGAGCGCGTGGCGCGCACCGCGTTGGCCTGGGACGGTGGCACCGAGGGCGTCGACCGGGCACTGTCCGGGCGTGGGCGCATCTGGAGTGCGGCCGGTTGCATGATTGCCGGGCACCCGATCAACGGCGTGGGCGCACGCGGCTTCCGCGATGCGTACCCGCAGTGCGTCGGTGACGATGGGCCCGCAGTGTGGGGCGCCGAACCGGCGCTGCACGCACATCAGATCGTGCTGGAAATCATCGCCGAAACCGGCGTGCTCGGCCTGCTGCTGTGGCTGGCCGCCGTCGCCCAGGCGTGGCGGGCCTGGCGCTTCGCGCCGCCCGCGGCCCGTGATCGCGCGCGCCCGGCGATGCTGGCGCTGGCCGCCACCGTGTTCCCGCTCAACACCCACCTCGCGTTCTATTCCGCGTTCTGGGGCGGGGTGACGGTGTTGTTGGCCGCGTTGTTCGTCGGCACCCTGCTGGCCCGCGAACCGGACGACGCACCGAAAGCGGTGTGATCGCGCATCCACGCATGGCGTGGATGTACTGGAATCATCCGCGCGTGGCGTGGATCCGCCGAGGGCGTTGCAGTAGATCCACGCCATGCGTGGATGGAGCTTTCCCGACACCAATACGGGCAACCTCCCAATACCGGCGTGCTCAAACGTATCGCACGCTGGCGCCATGGCCAGCCCAAGACTCCGCTACTATCGCCACTCCAGCACCGGCACCGTGTACTCGTTGACCACGATCACCATCGGCCGTGAAGCCTTCTTCGCCGATGCCGCCAACGTCGCGGTTCTGGTCGACGCCCTGCGCTTCGTCGAGCGGGCGGGCATCACCCACAGCCTTGCCTGGGTGGTGATGCCCGACCACCTGCATTGGCTGATGGAACTGCAGAAGGGCACGCTCGCCGAGTGCATGTCCCTGCTCAAATCCCGCAGCAGCCGCCTGCTGAACCAGCAGCTGGGCCGACGCGGCGCGCTATGGCAGCACGGGTACCACGGCCATGCGGTGCGCAGCGACGAGTCATTGCACGAAAAGGCGATGTACATCATGGCCAACCCGATCCGCGCCGGGTTGGCCGGCGAGGTGGGGGAGTACCCCTATGCGTGGTGCCGGTGGCCGCTGTAGATCCACGCCATGCGTGGACGGCGCGGTGACGGGTGCGGCCGGGCATCATCCACGCATGGCGTGGATCTACTTGTAGAAATCGCTGCGGCCGCCGGGCTGGCGCTTGAACCGCCGATGGATCCACAGGTACTGGTCCGGGGCCTCGCGCACCATCTGTTCGATGGCCTGGTTGACCCGCGTGGTATCGGCTTCCACGTCCTCGCTGGGGAAGTTCTGCAGCGGCGCGCCGATCTTCAGGAAGTACTTCCCGCCTTCGCGGCGGTGGAAGTAGGGGATCACCGCGCAGCCGGTCATCCGCGCCAGCTGGTGGGTGGCGGTGATGGTGGCGGCGGTGTGGCCGAAGAACGGCACGAACACGGTGTCCTTGCCGCGCATGTCCTGGTCCGGCGCGTACCACAGGAAGCCGCCCTTCTTCAGGTGGCGCACGGTGGCACGGATGTCTTCGTTGGCGTACATCGCCTTGGCGTAGCGCAGCCGGCCGAACTTCACCGCCCATTCGTACACCGGGTTCTTGTGCTTGCGGTACATGCCCGACAGGTCGACGTGGTCGCACAGCAGGCGGCCGCACATCTCCAGGGTCATGAAATGGCCCGACACCAGCAGCACGCCGCGGCCTTCGGCCTGCATCTGCTTGAGGTGCTCCAGGCCCTCGATCTGCACCTGCGGACGGATGCTGTCGATGCTGCCCCACCACGAACGCGCGCACTCGAAGATGCCCACGCCGAGGGCGTCGAAGCTGTCGCGCACCAGGCGGTTGCGCCAGGCTTCGTCCTTCTCGGGGAAGCACAGCTTCAGGTTCACCTCGGCGGCACGGCGGCGGCTGCCGAGCAGGCGCCAGGTGATCCAGCCGACGCCGCGGCCAAGCGCGCGCTGCAGCATCCAGGGCAGCCGGGCGATGCCGAAGGCGGCGAACATGGCCGCGAACATCGGCCAGTTGCGGGGATCGGCCAGGGACGGGCGGACGGCGGTAGAGGCATCGGACATGCCGCCATTCTACCAACCCCGCCGCGTGTCTTTCCCGGGGGGCTCCCGTATCCTTGCCGCATGCGTAAAGACCCTGTCGAATGGATCCTGCGCGGCCTGTATTCGGTCGTGCTCTACATCCTGCTGCCGATCACCGTGTACCACCTGGTGTGGCGCGGCTTCCGGGTCCGTGAATACTTCCGGCGCTGGGATGAACGCTATGCGTCCTATCCCCAGCCCACCGGCCAGCCGCGGGTCTGGCTGCACGCCGTCTCGGTGGGCGAGGTCAACGCCGCCGCGCCACTGGTCAACGCCCTGCGCGAGCAGCGTCCGGACATCCGCTGGGTCATCACCACCATCACCCCGACCGGGTCGGAGCGGGTGCGCGCCCTGTGGGGCGATGCGCTGGACCACGTCTACCTGCCGTATGACGTGCCGGGCAGCGTCAATCGTTTCCTCGGCCATTTCCGGCCCAGCCTGGCGCTGATCCTGGAAACCGAGCTGTGGCCGAACATGCTGTTCGGCTGCCGCGACCGCCGCATCCCGGTCTACATCCTCAACGCCCGCCTGTCGGCCCGCTCGCTGCGCGGCTACCGGGTGCTGGCCGCGCTGATCCGCCGCGCGCTGCGCACCGTCACCTGCGTGGCCGCACAGTCGGAAGACGATGCGGCGCGCTTCGTGCAGCTCGGCGCGGCGCCGGAGCAGGTACAGGCGCTGGGCAACCTGAAGTTCGACATCACCACGCCGGACGTGCGGCCGTTCGTGGCCCAGTTCCATGCGCAGGTGCCGGCTTCGCGGCCGGTGTGGATCGCTGCCAGCACCCACGATGGCGAAGAGCAGGCGGTGATCGACCTGCATCGGCGCCTGCGCGAGCGCCATCCGGACCTGCTGCTGCTGTGGGCACCACGCCATCCCGAACGCTTCCCGAAGGTCGAAGCGCTGGCCCGCGAGCAGGGCTGGAGCGTGGCCACGCGCCGTGCGCACCAATGGCCGGGTGCGGGCACCGAGGTGTTCGTCATCGATACGCTGGGTGAACTGATGCCGTTCTACGGCTGCGCGCAGGTCGCCTTTGTCGGCGGCAGCCTGCAGGCCATCGGCGGGCACAACCTGCTGGAACCGGCGGCGATGGGCACGGCTGCGGTGACCGGGCCGCACCTGCATAATTTCTCCGAGATCTCGCGGCGCATGCGCGAGGCCGGGGCGCTGCTGATCGGCGAGGACGTGCAGGCGGTGGGCGATCTGCTGCAGCACCTGCTGGACGACGCGCAGGCCCGCGAAGACATGGCGCGGGCCGGATGCACGCTCGTGAGCAACGGTCGCGGGGCCCTGCAGCGCACGCTGGCGCTGGTCGCGCCGCATCTGCCGCCGCCGCGCGACTGAGGCCAGCGCACGCTGCCGTCCCGGCACTGTCGCGTTCAACAGATTCAAGCCTGCTTGACGCCCGTTGCGCTGTCGCAGTCACACCGTTGATTCTTGCCTGCCGTGTCTGCCATCACAGCGCGACATACATTCAGCCGATTCTGATTCCGTCCCTCGCTCCAGGCTGCCAGCCTGATGTCCACCATGCTTGGACAGCATCAAGGGAGCTTGCAATGAAGGACGACAGCGGTGCCGATCTGCGCAGTGGGCGCGCGGCGCTCGACCGGTTGGGCAGGGACCATCTGCTGGTGCTGGCGCTCACCCTGCTGATCGGGGGCAGCGTGATCGCGCTGGTGGGGCAGAACACCGCGGCGCGCGCGGGACCGGCCATCGTACTGAGCCTGTTGCTGGCGGCCGTGGGCACGGCGCCGCTGCTGTTCTGCCTGCGTGAGGTGATGCGCCGCACGGCGGATGCGGCAGGGTTGCCTGCGTTGTTGCAGGGTGTGTGCGGGCGGCGGCTTGCGGCCGTTCTGCTGACCCTGCTGCTGCTGGACCTTCTGGCGACCCTGGCTGGCGCCGCGCAGTCGGGAGTGCGCCACCTGTACGCCGCAGCCAGTGCCTTGGGCGAACCACCGCAGCGCTGGCTGCCGATATCCATGGCGGCGGCGCTGGGCCTGCTGCCGGTCGGCCTTGCGGCCATGCTGCGGCCCCGCCGTGCACTGCTGGTCGCCTGCGTGCTGCTGACCGTGAAAGTGGGCCTGGGCCTGCTGCTGGTGCTGCTGGCCGCGCGCTACGTGCATTACGGCAACTGGGTGCCGTGGATGCCGTCCTCCACCGGGCCGCATCGCTTCGGCCTGGGTGGCGTGGTGGCTGCGGCCGTGCCGCTGTTGGGGGTGTTTGCCAGCGCGGGGCTGCTGCTGGGCGTGGCGCCCCGGGTGCAGCGTCCGCACCGGCAACTGACCCAGGTGGCGGGTAGTGCGGTCCTGGCGGCCATGCTGCTGCTGATGGGGCTGGCGGTGCTGCAGTCGGGCCTGGTGCAGTTCGTGGCGCTGGACAGCACGCGACCGCTGTCGGTGGCCGTGCAGGCGGTACCGCAGCTGCAGTGGATGCTGCCGCTGCTGCCGGTGGCAGGCTGGGCCGGGCTGATGGCGCTGCAGGTGGTGGTGGTGCTGCTGGCGGTGGAACTGCTGCCTGCGCTGTGGTGGCGGCCGGGTGCCGGTGCCGCTGATCACGATGATTGTGAGCCGGGGCGGGCGACGCTGGCCTTGGGTATGGCTGCGCTGGGGATGCTGCTGGTGCCTTGGCTGCCTGAGCGCGCGGTGCTGCCGCCAGGCCTTGGCGTGCTGCCGTTGCTGGCGGTGATGTGCCTGGGTCTGCTGCGCCCACAGGGCCAGGTGCCGCGGCAGCGCACGGTGTTGATCTACCTGTTGGCGCCGTTGGCGGCCGTGTTGTGCCTGGCGCCGCTGGCCCGGCAGATCCAGCTTTGGCTGGCGTAGGGCGGCGCGGTCGCGGACGGCAGCCACGCATGGCGTGACTCTACTGCCCCTGGATCCACGCCATGCGTGGATGCACGCGCCCCCGTGGATCCATGCCATGCGTGGCTGCACGCGCCCCCGTGGATCCACGCCATGCGTGGATGCAGGCCTCGCGACCCGCACCCACAAAAAAGCCACCCTCGCGGGTGGCTTCTTCGTTCTACCAGCAGGCGACGACTCAGTTCGTGGTCGTGGCCGGGTTGCCGGCATCCTGGGTCAGCAGGCGATTGATGTCCTGCAGTTCGGCCACATCCAGCGCACCGAGCGACTGGCTCAGCAGCAGGCGGTTCTGCAGGAAGGTGTAGCGGGCGTTGGCGTAGTCCAGCTGCGCCGAGAACAGGATGCGCTGGTTCTGGATCACGTCCAGCACGGTGCGGGTACCCACTTCCAGGCCGACCTGCGACGCGTCATACGCGCTCTGCGCCGAAACCACCGCCAGGCGCCGGGCTTCCACTTCGCTGATGCCCTGCACCAGGGTCTGGTAGGCATTGCGGGTGTTGCGGTCCAGGGCACGCTTCTGCTGCTCGTAGCCGTCCTGGGCGATGTCACGCTGGGCCAGCGCCTGGCGCACGCCGGACTGGGTGGCACCGCCGGAGAAGATCGGCACGCTCAGGGTCAGGCCGATGCTGTTGGTGCGCGCATCCGGGGACAGCGAGCCGGAACCGACGCTGTCGCCCCAGGTCGCGCTCTTGCCCCAGCTGCCGCCCAGTGACAGGGTCGGGTAGTGGCCGCCACGTGCAGCCTGCACGCCGGCTTCAGCCGCGCTGACCTTCAGTTCCTGCGCCTTCAGCGCCGGGTTCTGGCTGGTCGCCTGCTGCACCAGTTCGCTGATGTTGCCGCGGTTGGCCGGCACTTCCGGACGGAAGTCGGCCGGCAGGCCCTTCAGGTTCATCACCGGCTGGCCGGTCAGTTCGGTCAGGGCCTGGTAGTTATCAGCCAGGGTGTTCTGCGCAACGATGGTGTTGGCGCGCGCCTGGTCATACTGGGCACGCGCTTCGTGCACGTCGGTGATCGGCGCCAGGCCCACTTCCAGGCGCTTGTCGGCGAAGTCGAACTGCTTCTTCGCGGCCGCTTCATTGGTCTGTGCGGCGTTCAGCGATTCGATCGCCACCAGCACGTTGAAGTAGGCTGCCGAGGTGCGCACGATCAGGCTGTCGTTGGCCGAATCGAGGGTGAAATCCGCCGCCTTGCTCAGCTCACGCTGCGAGCGCAGGTTGCTGATCTGCGTCCAGTTGAACAGCGTCTGGCTGCCGTCGATCGTGTAGTTGCGGCGCTTGCTGGTGACGGTGCCGGTGTTGGCATCGGCATCGGCCTCGGTGCGCGTGCGGTTCAACGAGGCGGTGCCGTTGATCTGCGGCAGCAGCGCGGCACGCGCCTGCACGGCGCCTTCCTTGTCGTACAGCCGGGTTGATTCGGCGGCCGACAGTTGCGGATCGCCATTGCGTGCCATTTCGTAGACCTGCAGCAGGTCGGCGGCATGGGCGGACAACGGCAGCAGGGCAGTGGCCAGCGCAACAGCGAGGGATCGGCGGATCATTGCGGCTTCCTTGGACTCAGAGGTGGAACTGGGGGGCCGGGGCGGCACCACGCAGGTAATCGATATCGGTTTCAAACAGCGATTCGGTGCTGCCATCGGCCTTGACCAGCAGGGCTTCCATCGCCGGCGAGCGGCCGTGGATCACGAACAGGCGACCACCGGGACGCAGCCACGAGGCGAACTGTGACGGCACCACGTCGACCGCGCCAGTGACACAGATCACGTCAAAACGGCGCTCGGTCTGCCAGGTCAGGGCATCGGCCACTTCGACGCGGACGTTGGTGCCCAGGCCCGAAGCATCCAGGCGGGCGCGTGCAGCGGCGGCCAGCTCCGGATCGATTTCAAGGCTCAGCACGTCGCGCGCCAGCGCGCCGATACAGGCCGAAAGGAAGCCGCTGCCGGTGCCGATTTCCAGCACTTCGTCACCCGGCTGCAGATCCAGCGCCTGCAGGGTACGGCCCTCGATGACCGGCTTCATCATCTTCTGGCCGTTGCCGATCGGCAGTTCGACGTCGGCATAGGCCAGCGCCCGGTGCGCGTCAGCGACAAAGGCCTCGCGCGGCAGGCGGGCGAGCACGTCGAGCACCTTGATGTCCAGCACATCCCAGGGACGGATCTGCTGTTCCACCATCAGTTCGCGGGCGTGGGCGTAATCAATCGTCATGAGGTTCAAATCCAGCGCAGTGGGCCGGCCATTTTACCGGTGCCGGAGGCCGGCGGCGCGCCCAGAGCATCAGCTTTCGGGCGGCCGGGGTCGCAGTGCCGGAAGTCATCGCGACCTCCGGTTCGTTCAGTTTGGTGTTTCAGGCGGTCCCCGGCCCTCGCGGCGCATAGGCGCGAAGGAAGAAATCGACGCTGTCGGGCACGTGGCTGGAAGCATCGCACTGTCCCGGTGACAGCGGCATGCCGCACATCCGGTTCATGTGCACCTCGCCCTTGATGAGGGTCAGGAACTGCTGGCCGGCCAGGCGGAAATCGCTGATCTCCAGCTCGCCGCGCGCGGTGCGCGAACGCAGGAAATCGGCCAGCGCCTCGCACGTGCGTTCCGGGCCGGCCTGCCAGAACAGTTCGCGCAGGCGTTCGTCGGTCTCCGGGGCCATCATCACTCGCTGCACCGAGATCGCCGCATCGGAGGTGATCATCTCGAAGAAGGCCTGGCCGATACCCAGCAGCTGGTCGCGCAGCGGGCCTTCGGCATCGGCCACGAACAGCGCGTCCGGCAGCATCTCCATGCACTTGGACTGCACAGCTTCGGTGAAAAGCGTTTCTTTATCGCCGAAATGGCTGTAAACGGTCAGCTTCGATACGCCCGCCTGGGCGGCGATGCTGTCCATGCTCACGCCGGTATAGCCCTGTTCGACGAACAGGGTCTTGGCCGCTTCGAGGATCGCCGCGCGCTTGCCGAGGTCCTTCGGACGCCCGGGACCGGCGGCCTTGCCAGCAGGCTTGGCCGATGCTTTGCGGGAAGTGGGAGAACTCATTCCCTAATACTAGACCAAGCGGTTCGATATTTATACTATACCGGCCAGTTTACTAAATTGGGGTCGGCCCTCGTGCCGGCTCCCCCGCGTTTGAACCCTGTGTTTTCAGGACGTTGATCGATGAAGAGCGTGCGCTGGCTGGGCAGTTGGGTGTGGGTGGTGGCGCTGGCCGCCTGTTCGGGGCCGGAGCAGGCGCCGCAGGCCGCGGTGCCGGTACTGGTGCTGCATCCGGGCGAGCAGGCCGGTCAGGGCGCGGCGTCGTTCCCGGGCACCATCCGGGCCCGCCAGGAAAGTCCGCTGTCGTTCCGCGTGGGCGGCAACCTGGTCAAGCGCCATGTCGATGCCGGCCAGCGGGTGAAGAAGGGCGACGTGCTGGCCGAGCTGGACGTGGCCGACTTCGCCCTGCAGGCCCGCGCCTCGCAGGCACAGCTGGCTGCGGCCGAAGCCGACCTGGCGCGTACCCGCGATGACCTCAAGCGCTACCAGGTGCTGGCCGACCAGCAGCTGGTCAGCCGCTCGCAGCTGGACCAGCAGAGTGCCGCCTTCAAGGCCGCACAGGGCCAGGCCAACGCGGCCCGCGCCAACCTCGACGTGCTGCGCAACCAGGCGGGTTATGCCCAGCTGCGCGCACCGGCCGACGGCGTGATCGCCAGCCGCGAGGCCGAGGCCGGGCAGGTGGTGTCGGCCGGCCAGACCATCTTCAACCTGGCTGCCGATGGCGCCCGCGAAGTGCTGATCGACCTGCCCGAAGCGACCTTCCGCGACTACGCGGTGGGCCAGCCGGTACAGGTGGAACTGTGGAACCGGCCGGGCCAGCGCCTGCCGGGCACGATCCGCGAGATCGCCGCTGCGGCCGACCCGCAGGCGCGCACCTACGCCACCCGCGTCAGCCTGGCCGCCGAAGCGCTGGCCGATGTCGAGCTGGGGCAGAGCGCGCGGGTGTTCAGCAGCGCCGGACGCAACGGCACCCTGCAGTTGCCGCTGGCTGCCCTGCAGCGCGGTGCCAACGGCGCCTCCAGTGTCTGGGTGGTGGACCCGGCCAGCAGCACGCTGAAGGAAGTGGCCGTCACCACCGGTGCCTATGCCAGCGACAGCGTGCCGGTGCTGTCCGGCGTCGCTGCAGGTGATTGGGTGGTGGCCGCGGGTGGCCACCTGCTGCGCGCCGGCCAGCCGGTGACCGCCGTGGACCGGCAGAACCGCCCGGTGCTGAAGCCGGCCACGCCGGCCGCCGCGCCGAAGGCCAAGGAGTAAGCCGGTGAGCCGCTTCAATCTTTCCGAGTGGGCGCTGGCCAATCGTCCGCTGGTGCTGTTCGCCATGCTCGCCTTCGCCGTGATCGGCGCGTGGTCGTACAAGCACCTCGGCCAGTCCGAGGACCCGCCGTTCACCTTCAAGGCGATGGTGATCCGCACGCAATGGCCCGGCGCCACCGCCGAGCAGGTGTCGCGGCAGGTGACCGAGCCGATCGAAAAGGCGCTGATGAACACCGGCGAATACGAGTTCATCCGCTCATACTCGCGCCCGGGCGAATCGCAGGTGATCTTCATGGCCCGCGACAGCCTGCGTTCCAGGCAGATCCCGGACCTGTGGTACCAGGTGCGCAAGCGCGTGGGCGACATCCGCGCGACGTTGCCGCGCGAGATCGTCGGTCCGTTCTACAACGATGAGTTCGGCGATACCTACGGCAACATCTACGCGCTCACCGGCAAGGGCTTCGACTATGCGGTGATGCGTGACTACGCAGACCGCATCCAGCTGGAACTGCAGCGCGTGCCCGACGTGGGCAAGATCGATCTGGTCGGCCTGCAGGACGAGAAGGTGTGGATCGAGCTGTCCAACACCCGCCTGGCCACGCTGGGCCTGTCGATGCAGCAGGTGCAGCAGGCGCTGGCTGACCAGAACGCGATTGCCGGTACCAGCTTCTTCGAAACGCCGACCGACCGCGTGCAGCTGCGCGTGACCGGCCAGTTCGACAGCATCGAGGCGATCCGCCAGTTCCCGGTGCGTGCCGGTGAGCGCACCGTGCACCTGAGCGACATCGCCGAGGTCAAGCGCGGCTTCGCCGATCCGGCCTCGCCGAAGATGCGCTTCATGGGTGAAGAGGCCATCGGCCTGGCCGTGGCGATGAAGGACGGCGGCGACATTCTCAAGCTGGGTGCGAACCTGGATGCGGAGTTCGAGCGCCTGCAGAAGACCCTGCCCACCGGCATGCAGCTGCGCAAGGTCTCCGACCAGCCGCAGGCGGTGGACGAGTCCGTCGGCGAGTTCGTGCAGGTGCTGACCGAGGCCGTGGTGATCGTGCTGCTGGTCAGCTTCTTCTCGCTGGGCCTGCGTACCGGCCTGGTGGTGGGCGTGACCATTCCGCTGGTGCTGGCGATGACCTTCTTCGTCATGCATTACTTCGGCATCGGCCTGCACAAGATCTCGCTGGGCGCGCTGGTGCTGGCGCTGGGCCTGCTGGTGGACGATGCAATCATCGCGGTGGAGATGATGGCCACCAAGATGGAGCAGGGCTACGACCGCCTGCGTGCGGCCAGCTTCGCCTGGGAATCGACCGCGTTCCCGATGCTGACCGGTACGCTGATCACCGCGGCTGGCTTCCTGCCGATCGCCACTGCCGCGTCGAGCACGGGCGAGTACACCCGCTCGCTGTTCCAGGTGGTGACCATCGCGCTGGTGGTGTCGTGGATCGCAGCGGTGCTGTTCATCCCCTACCTTGGCGACAAGATGCTGCCGGACCTGTTCAATCCGCAGCCGCCGAAGCCGGGCAGCCTGTCCGCGCGCTGGCTGGCCCGGCGCCGGCAGTGGGCCGACCGCTTCCCGGCGCTGGCCTACCTGATCGCCCCGGCGCAGCACGGTCACGACCACGACCACGACCCCTACCAGCGGCCGTTCTACCAGCGCTTCCGCCGCTTCCTGGATGCCTGCCTGCGCCATCGCTGGTGGGTGATCGCCGCGACCATCGGCCTGTTCGTGCTCTCGCTGATGATGTTCCGTTTCGTGCCGCAGCAGTTCTTCCCCGATTCGACCCGGCCGGAACTGATGGTCGACATCGAACTGGCCGAAGGCGCCTCGCTGCGCTCGACCCAGGCCCAGGCCGAGAAGCTGGAAAAGCTGCTGCACGGGCGTGAGGGCATCGCCAACTACGTGTCCTACGTGGGCACCGGTTCGCCGCGCTTCTACCTGCCGCTGGACCAGCAGCTGCCGGCGACCAACTTCGCCCAGTTCGTGGTGCTGGCCAAGGACACCCACGCCCGCGAAACCGTGCGTACCTGGCTGATGAAGGACGTCATCCCGCAGTTCCCCGACGTGCAGATGCGCGTGACCCGCCTGGAAAACGGCCCGCCGGTGGGCTACCCGGTGCAGATGCGCGTGTCCGGCGAGCACATCGAGCAGGTGCAGGCCATCGCGCGTCAGGTCGAGGCCAAGGTGCGCGAGAACCCGCACGTCATCAACGTCAACCTGGACTGGAGCGAGCCGAGCAAGGTGGTGCGCCTGGTGATCGACCAGGCGCGCGCGCGCGCGCTGGGCGTGAGCAGTGCGCAGGTCAGCCAGTTCCTGGCCAGTTCCCTGGCCGGGCAGTCGGTGAGCGTGTACCGCGAAGGCAACCGCCAGATCGAGATGCTGCTGCGTGGCCCGGCCGACGAGCGTGACCAGCTGGAGCTGCTGTCCAGCCTGGCGATGCCCACCGCCAACGGTGGCAGCATCACGCTGTCGCAGGTGGCGACGATGGAGTACGGCTTCGAGGACGGCATCATCTGGCACCGCAACCGCCTGCCGACGGTGACCGTGCGGGCCGACATCGGTGATGGCATGCAGCCGCTGGACGTGGTGCAGCAGCTCCTGCCGACGCTGGATGGCATCCGTGCGCAGCTGCCCAGCGGCTACCTGCTGGAAACCGGCGGCACGGTGGAGGATTCGGCACGCGGCCAGGATTCGATCAAGGCCGGCATGCCGCTGTTCCTGATCGTGGTGGCGACCCTGCTGATGCTGCAGCTGCGCAGCTTCTCGCGGGCGGCGATGGTATTGGTGACCGCGCCGCTGGGCATCATCGGTGCCACCCTGTTCCTGTTGCTGTTCCGCGCGCCGTTCGGCTTCGTGGCGCTGCTGGGCACCATCGCGCTGGCCGGCATGATCATGCGCAACTCGGTGATCCTGATCGACCAGATCCAGCAGGACATCGATGCCGGGCATGACCGCTGGCATTCGATCATCGACGCCACGGTCCGCCGTTTCCGCCCGATCGTGCTGACCGCGCTCGCTGCCGTGCTGGCGATGATCCCGCTGTCGCGCAGCGCGTTCTATGGCTCGATGGCGATCTCGATCATGGGCGGCCTGATCGTCGGCACCGTACTGACCCTGGTGTTCCTGCCGGCGCTGTACGCGGCATGGTTCAGGGTCAAGCCGGGCGAGTAGAGTCGAGCTTGCTCGACTGCCGTTGCCGGGGTCGGAGCCCGACCCCTGTAGAGTCGAGCCATGCTCGACTGCGGTTGGCGGGGTGGAAGCCTTTCCTGCGGAAAGGACCCGACCCCATCCACGCATGGCGTGGATCTACAGTGCAGCCAGCCCATGGGTGGCTGCACCGGCAGGGGGCAGTGCAGCCATGCTCGACGGCAGTTGCCGGGGGCAGAGCCTTTTCCTGCAGAAAAGGATCCGACCCCTTCCTGGCATCACTTCAGCTTGGCAAGCACCGCGTCGGTGGCGGCAGCGGTGCTGACTGCCTGCCCCTTGGCCGCGAGATCGGCGGTGAACACGCCGTCATCCAGCACCGCGTGCACGGCGGCTTCCACCGCAGCGGCTTCGGCCTCCAGGCCCAGCGAATGGCGCAGCAGCATCGCGGCGCTGAAGAGGGTCGCGTAGGGGTTGGCAATGCCCTTGCCGGCGATGTCCGGGGCCGAACCGTGGATGGGTTCGTAGATGCCCACCGCGCCCGGCTCACCCAGCGAGGCCGACGGCAGCAGGCCCAGCGAACCGGCCAGCATCGAGGCTTCATCGGTGAGGATGTCGCCGAACATGTTCTCGGTGACGATCACGTCGTACTCGCGCGGCTTGGCCAGCAGGTGCATGGCCATCGAATCGACCAGCTGGTGTTCCAGTGCAACGTCCGGGAATTCCTCGCGGCCGATGCGCGCGGCCACGTCACGCCACAGACGCGAGGTTTCCAGCACGTTGGCCTTGTCCACCGAAGTGACCTTGCCGCGGCGCTGCTGGGCCAGGCGGAAGGCGCTGCGCAGCACGCGCTCGATCTCGGCCACGGTGTAGCGGCACAGGTCGCTGGCGCTGTCGGCGTCGCGGGTCTTGTCGCCGAAGTAGATGCCGCCGGTCAGTTCGCGCACCACCACGAAGTCCACGCCCTGCAGCAGCTCGGCCTTGATCGGCGAGGCATGCAGCGCGGCTTCATGGGTGCGCACCGGGCGCAGGTTGGCGTACAGGCCCAGTGCCTTGCGGATCGCCAGCAGGCCCTGTTCCGGACGCACCTTGGCGTTCGGGTCAGACCACTTCGGGCCACCCACGGCGCCCAGCAGCACCGCGTTGGCGGCCTGGCAGGCGGTGAGGGTGGCGGCCGGCAGCGGCTCGCCGTGGCGGTCGATGGCGATGCCACCGATATCGTGCTCGCTGAAGGTGAAGGTGTGGTTGAAGCGTTCGGCGACGGCCTTCAGGACGGCAACCGCGGCGGCGGCGACTTCAGGGCCGATGCCATCACCGGGCAGGACAACAATTTCAGCGTGCATGCTCACTCTCATAACGGTCGATTTCAGGGACACGGCCCAACAGATACCCCAACTGGTCGACACCTTCCAGCAGGCAGGTCTGCGAGAAGCCGTCCAGCGGGAAGGAATAGACGCGGCCGTCGGGGGTGCGCAGCTCGCGCGCGGCCACGTCGATGGTCAGCGCGTCGTCCGGGCGCTGCATCAGCGCCTGCACGTCGGCTTCATCCAGCACGATCGGCAGGAGGCCGTTCTTCAGCGAGTTGCCGCGGAAGATGTCGGCGATCTCGCTGCTGACGATGGCGCGCAGACCCAGGTCGGTCAGTGCCCACGGCGCATGCTCGCGCGAGGAACCGCAGCCGAAGTTGCGGCCGGCCAGCAGGATGCTGCGGCCGGCGTTGTGCGGCTGGTTGAAGGCGAAGTCGGCCACCGGCGAACCGTCGGCCTGCCAGCGCCAGTCATTGAATGCGTTGCGGCCCAGGCCGGCGCGTTCGGTGGTGGACAGGAACCGCGCCGGAATGATCTGGTCGGTGTCGATGTTGGTCTGCGCCAGCACCACGCTTGACGAGGTCAGGGTACGGAAACCGGCCATTACGCGACCTCCTGTGCGAACAGTTCGCGGGTATCGGCCACCTGGCCCTTCACCGCGGCCCACGCCGCGCTCATCGGCGAGGCCAGCAGGGTGCGCGAACCGGGACCCTGGCGACCCTCGAAGTTGCGGTTGCTGGTGCTCACCGCCAGCTGGCCGGGCGCGACCAGGTCACCGTTCATGGCGATGCACATCGAGCAGCCCGGCTCGCGCCATTCGGCACCGGCCGCGCGCACGATCTCGTGGATGCCTTCGGCCTCGGCCTGGCGCTTGACGATTTCCGAGCCCGGCACCACCAGCATCCGCACGCCCTCGGCGATGTGGCGGCCACGCAGCACCTGCGCCACTTCGCGCATGTCGCTCAGGCGGCCATTGGTGCACGAGCCGACGAACACCACGTCCACCGGCGTCCCGGCGAGAGCCTTGCCGGCCTGCAAGTGCATGTAGTCCAGGCCCTTCTGCGCGGCAGCATCGTTGGCGGCGGGGATGGGCATGTCCACGGCGATGGCGGTGCCCGGGTGCGTGCCCCAGGTCAGCGTCGGGCGGATGTCGGCGGCATCGATGCGCACTTCGCTGTCGAAGCATGCCCCTTCATCACTGCGCAGCTGCTGCCAGCGGGCCATCGCGGCGTCGAAGTCGGCGCCCTTGGGGCCGCGCGGGGTAGCGGCCACGAAGTCGAAGGTGATCTGGTCCGGGGCGACCATGCCGGCACGCGCACCGGCTTCGATCGACATGTTGCACAGGGTCATGCGCTGTTCCATGTCCATCGCCTCGATGGTGCTGCCGCGGAACTCGATGACGTGGCCGGTGCCACCGTTGACGCCGATCACGCCGATGATGTGCAGGACTACGTCCTTGGCCCCGACGCCGGGCGCCAGCGGGCCATCAACGGTGATCGCAAAGGTCTTGGCCTTGCGCTGAAGCAGGCACTGGGAGGCCAGAACGTGGCCGACTTCGCTGGTGCCGATGCCGAAGGCCAGCGAACCGAACGCGCCGTGGGTGGAGGTGTGGCTGTCACCGCAGACGATGGTCATCCCGGGCTGGGTGAAACCCTGCTCCGGGGCGATGACGTGGACGATGCCGCGGTTGTCCGAGGCCATGTCGAACAGTTCGATGCCATGCTCGGCGCAGTTGCGTGCCAGGGTGGCGACCTGCGCTTCGGAGGCGGCGCTGGCGTAGGGCAGCTTGCCGTCGGCACCGGCCGGCAGGGTTGGGGTGGAGTGGTCCATCGTCGCCTTGGTGCGATCCGGGCGGCGTGGCGTCAGGCCGCGCGAACGCAGCTCGGTGAACGCCTGCGGCGAGGTGACCTCGTGGATCAGGTGCAGGTCGATGTACAGCACGGCGGGGGCGCTGTCGGATTCGGGAACCACCACGTGGGCGTCCCACAGTTTGTCGTACAGGGTGCGGGGTGCGGAAGTCATGCGTATGCCTGGCAGAAGTACGAGAGAGCGAACATCAATAAAGAAAGTGGAACGGTCAAGTCAGCGACGGCGGGCGAGCACGCGCAGGCGCACGTAGTCGGCCAGCGGCTGGCCGGCTGCGTCGCGCGGCAGATCGTCCAGCAGAGCCACGGCGGCCTCGCGCACGGTGGCGCGGGCGGCCGCCGGCAGATCGTCCAGCAGCGGCGCGGCAAACACCCGCAGCCAGCCGGCCACGCCGGTCGGCAGCGCGGTGGGGCGCGGCGTGGTTTCGATCAGCTGCACCTGGAACCCATGCTGGCGCAGGCGGTCGGCGTAGGCATCGGCAGTGGGGAAATACCACTGGAACGTGCTGGCGCCATGGCCATGGGCAACGCGTGCGGCCTGCACCGCGGCGATGATCGTGGCCACGTTGCCATGGCCGCCGAACTCGGCGACGAAACGGCCGCCGGGGCGCAGGGAACGACGCACGCCTTCCAGCACGCGGTCCGGGCTGCCCATCCAGTGCAGCGCGGCATTGCTGAACACCGCATCGAACTCGGCGTTGAAGGTCAACGCGCGGCCATCCATCACCTGGGCGTCGACGCCCCGCGCGCGGGCGGCATTGACCAGTTCCGGCGAGGCGTCCACGCCGTGGATGCGTGCGCCGCTCAGGGCCAGTTCGGTGCTGAGTACGCCATCGCCACAGCCCAGGTCGAGGATGCGTTCACCGGTGCGCGGGTCGAGCAGGCGCGACACCGCACCGCCGAGCAGCGGCACGAAGCCGGCATCGATCGCATAGTCCTGGGCGTTCCACTGCTGGCCGGCGGCCGTGGTGGCGGTGTCGAAGGCGCTCATGTCAGTTTCCTCAGGCAGTGGCGGCGGTCGGGGTTTCGGTGCTGCTGGCGGCGGCCTGGCGCTGGCGCAGCAGGCGGTTGGCTACGTCCAGCCAGGCCAGCGCGGAGGCTTCGATGATGTCCTTGCTGGTGCCGGTGCCGTCGTACTCCACGCCTTCGTGGCGTACGCTCAGGTTGGCTTCCCCACGCGCATCGGCACCGATGCCGACGCTGTGCACCTGGTAGCTGTCCAGCTGCAGCTGCACGCCGGTGGCCGAGGACAGTGCGCCGAACAGGGCATCGACCGGGCCATCGCCCTGCGCGGTTTCGGCCACGCGGTTGCCTTCCGGGTCGGACAGTTCGACCAGCGCATTGGCGCGGCTGCCGACGTCGCTGATGGTCATCGAGGCCAGGCGGTAGCCCTGGTTGTTGGCGCCGCCCTGCATCAAGGCCTGCAGGTCGGCATCGGTGACCACGCGCTGCTGCTCGCACATCGCCTTGAACTGCTCGAAGACCAGCTTCAGCTCGTCTTCTTCCAGCCAGAAGCCCAGTGCACGCAGGCGCGATTCGACCGCGGCGCGGCCACTGTGGCGACCCAGCACCATCTGCGAATCTTCCCAGCCCACGTCTTCCGGACGCATGATTTCGTAGGTGCCGCGGTGGCGCAGCATGCCGTGCTGGTGGATGCCCGATTCATGGGCGAACGCATTGGCGCCGACGATGGCCTTGTTGCGCTGGACCGGCATGCCGACCAGGCGCTGCAGCAGCTGCGAGGTGCCGACGATGCGCTGGGTGTTGATCGCGGTGTCCTGCTCGTAGAAGGCCTGGCGCACCTTCAGCACCATGGCGATTTCTTCCAGCGAGCAGTTGCCGGCGCGTTCGCCGATGCCGTTGATGGTGCACTCGACCTGGCGTGCGCCACCTTCGACGGCGGCCAGCGAGTTGGCCACGGCCAGGCCCAGGTCGTTGTGGCAGTGCGCGCTGAAGATCACGTTGGCTGCGTTCGGCACGTCGGCCACGCCGGCGATGACCTGCTGGAACATCGCGCGGATTTCTTCCGGCGTGGTGAAGCCGACGGTATCGGGCAGGTTGACGGTGGTCGCGCCGGCGGCGATCGCCACGCGGGATACTTCGATCAGGTAGTCCAGCTCGGTGCGGGTGGCATCCTCGGCCGAGAACTCCACGTCGTCGACGTAGGTGCGGGCCAGGGTGACGTGCCTGCGTACCGACTCCAGTACCTGCTCTCGGGTCATGCGCAGCTTGTGCTCGCGGTGCAGCGGGCTGGTCGACAGGAACAGGTGCAGGCGCGGATTGGCTGCTGCTTCCAGGGCGCGTGCCGAGGTTTCGATGTCGGCCTGCAGGCAGCGCGACAACACCGCCAGGGTCAGGCTCGGGCGGCGCAGCTCACGGCCGATCAGGGCCATCGCTTCGCGGTCGGACTGCGAGCTGGCCGGGAAGCCGGTCTCGATGATGTCCACGCCCAGTTCGTCCAGCGCACGCGCCATCACCAGCTTCTGCGGCGGGCTCATGCTGCAGCCGGGGGACTGCTCGCCGTCACGCAGGGTGGTGTCGAAGATGCGGATGCGCGGGGTGGTAATTCGTTCGATGGTGGTCACAGGGAAATCTCCTCGACAGCGGGCGCGACGGCTTGCAGGTGGGAAGGGGAAGAGGTGGGGGAGGCGAGGGCGCTGGCCTTGCTGGGCGAGCGTGGGGTTTCACTGCGGCGCCGGCGCGGTTTGCGCGGCGGCCGCGGGCGGATGTCGGTCAGCAGGCCGGCCAGCACGCCGGCATCGATGTTGCCGCCGGACACCACCGCACACTTGCGGCGGCCAGCCACGCGGCGGCCGGCAGCCAGGGCCAGCGCACCGGCGCCTTCGGCGATGATGTGTTCTTCCAGCGCCAGGCGGACCAGGGTCTCGCGCAGCTCGGCTTCGCGCACGATCACCACGTCGTCCAGCAGCGAGGCGCACAGGCGGCGGGTCAGGTAGCCGGGCACCTTCACCCGCACGCCGTCGGCCAGCGACGGCACCGGTGCGATCTCGTTGACATCACCATGGATCGCGCGGGCCATCGAATCGACGCCCTCGACCTGCGCACCGATGATGCGCACGCCCTGCGATTTCAGTGCCAGCGCCACGCCGGAGGCCAGGCCGCCGCCGCCGATCGGCACGATCACCACGTCCGGCGCATGCGGTGCCAGTTCGATGCCGACCGTGCCCTGGCCGGCGATCACGTCGGCATCGTCGAAGGCGGACAGGAAGCGGTAGCCATGGCGCTCGGCCAGTTCGACGGCGAAGGCGAAGGCCTCGTCGTAGCTGTTGCCGTGCTGGCGTACGGTGGCGCCCCAGTGGGCGACACCGGCGATCTTGGTGGCCGGCGCGCCATGCGGCATCACGGTGATGGCCGGCACGTCCAGGCGGTAGGCGGCCCAGGCCACGCCCTGGGCGTGGTTGCCGGCCGAAGCGCAGATCACCGGCCGGGTGTCGCCGCGTTCGCGGCCGGCCAGCAGCGCGTTCAATGCGCCGCGCACCTTGTAGGAACCGGTGCGCTGCAGGTTTTCCAGCTTCAGCCAGGTGCCGAAGCGCTCGGCATGGTGCAGCGGGGTAGGCGGCAGGAAGCGGCGCAGGCGGGCCTGCGCAGCCAGTACGTCTGCGACGCTTACGTCGCCGACATCGCTTTCCTGGCTGGCATCAGCGGCCGGCATGGGCCACCAGCGGGTTGCCGGACTGCGCCGGGCGCGGGCACGGGCGACGAAGAAGACGCCTCCGTGCCGGCACCGTGGTCGCTACGGTACGGGTGTTCATCATGCTGCTCCTTCCACGGGTGTCAGCTGTACCGACACGCAGTCGTAGATCTTTTCCATCTGCCGGCACAGGGTTTCCGGCGGCCGCTGGCCATCGACGACCAGCTGCAGGTGCCAGCGACCGTCATCGGCGGCCACCGGCGCGCCGCTGATCGCGCGCGGGGCGAAGCCGCGACGCTCGGCCATGCCGATCACGCGCAGCAGCGCGCCTTCGGCCGGGTGCAGCACCAGGTCAAGCCGGTATTGCATTGGGGGTCTCCTGGCGGGCGTGGGCGGGGTTGCTTTCCAGCATGGTGCTGTTGGCGGTGTTGGGCGGCACCAGCGGCCACACGTTGGCGCGTGCATCGATGGCCACGTGCAGCAGGGCGGGGCCCGGTTCGGCCAGCAGCGCGGCCAGGCCGCCTTCGACGTCGTCGCGGTTGTCGATGCGGGTGGCGGCAATGCCGAACACCTTGGCCAGGGCCACGAAGTCCGGGTTGTCGGACAGGTCGATCTCGCTGTAGCGCTCGGAGAAGAACAGCTCCTGCCACTGCCGCACCATGCCCAGCGAACTGTTGTCCAGCAGCACGATCTTCACCGGCAGCCGGCAACGCGCGATGGTGGTCAGCTCCTGCACGTTCATCATGAAGCTGCCATCGCCGGACACCAGCACCACGGTGCGGTCGGGGCAGGCGAACTGCGCGCCCATCGCCGCCGGCAGGCCGAAGCCCATGGTGCCCAGCGCGCCACTGGTCAGGTGGTTGCGCGGGTGGTTGAAGCGGCAATGCTGGGCCACCCACATCTGGTGCTGGCCGACATCGCAGGCGATGACCGTGTCAGCCGGCGCCACTTCGCTCAGGCGCTTCAGCAGCGCCGGGGCATAGATGTGCTGGCCCGGCGCGTCGTAGCGGGCGGTGAAGCGGTCGCGGTGCTGGGCACAGCGCTTGCGCCATGCGTCCTGGTGGGCCTGGGGGGAGGGGAAGGCCGCACGCAGGGCACGGATGGCATGGCTGACATTGCCCGGCACCGCGACATCGGCGCTGCGCAGCTTGGAGATCTCGTAGGCGTCGGCGTCGATGTGGACCACGCGGGCGAACGGCGCGAACTCGGTCAGCTTGCCGGTGGCACGATCATCGAAGCGCGCACCCAGCACCAGCAGCAGGTCGCTTTCCTGCACCGCCATGTTCGCCGCGCGGGTGCCGTGCATGCCCAGCATGCCCAGCGACTGCGGGTGCTGCGGGGGCAGCGCGCCCAGGCCACGCAGGGTCATCACGGTGGGGATGGCGCTGGCCTCGGCGAAGTCGCGCAGGTCCTGCACGGCCTCGCCCAGGGCAATGCCACCACCGGCGTAGATCACCGGCTTCTCGGCCGCCGCCAGGGCGGCGATGGCCTCGGCGATGGCCGCATCGGCGGCGGCCGCCGGTGGCTCCACGCGGGACGGCACGTGCGCCGGCAGGTGGCTGGCATCGGCCAGCTGCACGTCCTTGGGCAGGTCGATCAGCACCGGCCCGGGGCGGCCCTCGCGGGCAATGCGGAAGGCGTCGGCCACCACGCGCGGCAGGTCATCGACGCTGCGCACCAGCCAGCTGTGCTTGACGATGGGCAGGGTCAGGCCGAACACATCCAGTTCCTGGAAGGCGTCGGTACCCAGCAGCGGCGTGCCGACCTGGCCGGTGATGCAGACCATCGGCACCGAATCCAGCATCGCATCGGCGATGCCGGTGACCAGGTTCGACGCGCCGGGGCCGGAGGTGGCCACGCAGACGCCGACCTGGCCGCTGGCGCGGGCGAAGCCGTTGGCCGCCAGCGCCGCACCCTGCTCGTGGCGCACCAGGATGTGCTTGAGCGACGAATCCACCAGCGCGTCGTAGAACGGCATGATGGTGCCGCCGGGATAGCCGAACAGCGTCCGGACGCCCTCGGCCTCCAGCGCCTGGGTCAGCCAGCGCGCGCCGTTGGGCGGCACGCTGCGGTGTGTGGAAGAGTTCATGGGGGAACCTTGCAGAGCGGGTGGGGGTGGCCGCGTGGTTACGCGGCCTGTCCTTGCAACCAGACCATCTTGGCGCGCAGTTCCTTGCCCACCTTCTCGATCGGGTGCTCCAGGTCGGCCTGCTTGTACTTTTTGTAGTTCGGCAGGCCCGCTTCGTACTCGGCCACCCAGTTCTTGGTGAAGGTGCCGTCCTGGATGTCCTTCAGGACCTCCTTCATGCGCTCCTTGGTGCTGGCGTCGATCACGCGCGGGCCGCTGACGTAGTCGCCGTACTGGGCGGTCTCGGAGACGAATTCCAGCATGCGCGAGATGCCGCCTTCGTAGAACAGGTCGACGATCAGCTTCAGTTCGTGCAGCACTTCGTAGTAGGCGATTTCCGGCTGGTAGCCGGCTTCCACCAGCGTTTCGAAGCCGGCCTGCACCAGCGCCGAGGCACCGCCGCACAGCACTGCCTGCTCACCGAACAGATCGGTTTCGGTCTCTTCCTTGAAGGTGGTCTGGATCAGGTTCGCGCGGGCGCCGCCCAGGCCGGCCGCGTAGGCCTTGGCATGCTGTTCGGCCTTGCCGGTGACATCCTGGTGGATGGCCCAGATGCACGGCACGCCGCGGCCGATTTCGTATTCGCGACGGACCAGCGCGCCCGGGCCCTTTGGCGCGACCAGCACCACGTCCAGGTCGGCGCGCGGCTCGATCATGCCGTAATGCACGTTCAGGCCGTGGGCGAACAGCAGGCAGGCCCCCTGTTTCATGTTCGGCGCCAGCACCTCGTTGTACAGCTTCTTCTGCACCATGTCCGGGGTCAGCACGGCGACCAGGTCGGCGTCCTTCACGGCGTCAGCCGGGGCCACCACGTTGAAGCCGTCGGCCTGGGCCTTGGCTTCGGTCGGGCCGCCCGGGCGCAGGCCTACCACCACGTCGAAACCGGATTCGCGCAGGTTCAGTGCGTGGGCGCGGCCCTGGCTGCCGTAGCCGATGACGGCGATCTTGGTCTGGGGCAGATCGTTGGTGCTCATGGGGGAGGTTCCTTGCGGTGGGAAGAAAAAAGACGGCCGGCAGTCGAAGTGACGTACCGGCCGGTCAGGGGAGAACGGTGGGGGAGGCGCCGCGCATCGCACGGGCACTGCCACCACGAGGCGTCGTGGTGTGGCAGGTCCGGGTTTTGCAGTTGGCGGTGTTCATGGTGGTTGCGTCTGAAACCAGGTCTTGAAATGAAAAAACCCGCACCGGGGCGGGTGCGGGTTTTGTCGAGTTCCGGTGTATCTGTTGCTTACACGCTGGCTCGTCCCGCACCTGTTGGCTGGGTAATAAGTACGAGCACGAGAGTCGAACGCAGCGAGGCGGCGCCGGTGTCGGCGGCTTCAACGTGGGTTCGCAGTGGCGTGGTGTGGTGCAACATGTGATCGAGAGAAACATGTGCGATTCGGCAGTGTCAACCCTGGCAACGGATATTTTTTTTGTTTCCGCTGCATCCGGCGCAATCGCTTGTGGCACAAGGATGGTTTCCAGAGAAAGTGTTTCGGTGAACCCGAATTCACTCTTTTCAGCGGGTTTTTTGCGCGGCATCGAGGGGCTTTCACCGCTGCGCTCGCCGGTCATGGCCCGCCGCTACCGGGTCTCGTGCAGGTATCGCCGGGCCACGTCCAGCGGCGTGTGACCGCCGCCCATGACCTCTGCCCGATACCGCGTGAAGGCCGCAGCGGCGAAGATCGGGGCACCACCCTTTCCCCGGAACCCGACCGTGTCCCGACGCCTTGCCCGTTCCCTGCTGGCCGCTGCCGTGCTGGCTACGCTGCCGACCCTGGCCGCCGCCGCCGACCGCATCACCGGCCATACCTTCGCCACCCGCTCGGAGGTGATCGCCCCGCATGCCATGGCCGCCACCTCGCAGCCGCTGGCCACCCAGGTCGCGCTGGACGTGATGAAGGCCGGTGGCTCGGCGGTCGACGCCGCCATCGCCGCCAACGCTACCCTCGGCCTGATGGAGCCAACCGGCAACGGCGTGGGCGGCGACCTGTTCGCCATCGTCTGGGACCCCAGGACCCAGAAGCTGTACGGCTACAACGGCTCGGGCCGCTCGCCGAAGTCGCTGACCCTGGCCGAGTTCCAGCGCCGCGGCCTGAAGGACATCCCGGCCACCGGTCCGCTGCCGGTCTCGGTGCCCGGCGCGGTTGACGGCTGGTTCGCCCTGCACGAGCGCTTCGGCCGCAAGCCGATGGCCGACAACCTGGCCCCGGCCATCCGTTATGCCCGCGAGGGACATCCGGTGGCTGAAGTCATCGCCTATTACTGGGACCGCTCGGTGCCCAAGCTCTCGCAGTACCCCGGCTTCAAGGAACAGTTCACGATCAACGGCCACGCCCCGCGCAAGGGCGAGATGTGGAAGAACCCGAACCTGGCCAGCACCCTGCAGCAGATCGCCGACGGCGGCCGCGATGCCTTCTACAAGGGCGCCATCGCCCACACCATCGGCGACTATTTCAAGGCCAACGGCGGCTACCTGAGCTACCAGGACATGGCCGATCACCACGGCGAGTGGGTCGAGCCGGTCAGCAGCAACTACCGCGGTTACGACGTGTGGGAGCTGCCGCCCAACAGCCAGGGCATCGCCGCGCTGCAGATCCTCAATGTGCTGGAAGGCTACGACTTCTCGAAGATCCCGTTCGGTTCGCCCGAGCACGTGCACCTGTTCGTGGAAGCCAAGAAGCTGGCGTTCGCCGACCGCGCGCGCTTCTACGCCGACATGGCCTTCCAGCCGGCCCCGGTGCAGAAGCTGATTTCCAAGGACTACGCCGCGCAGCGCCGCGCGCTGATCTCGATGGACAAGGCGCTGAAGGAAGTGCAGCCGGGCACGCCCAAGCAGCTGGAGGAGGGCGACACGATCTACATGACCGTGGCCGACGCCGACGGCATGATGGTGTCGTTGATCCAGTCCAACTACCGCGGCATGGGCAGCGGCATGGCTCCTCCGGGCCTGGGCTTCATCCTGCAGGACCGCGGCGAGATGTTCGTGCTGCAGAAGAACCATCCCAACGGCTACGCACCGGGCAAGCGCCCGTTCCAGACCATCATCCCGGGCTTCATCACCAAGGATGGCAAGCCGTACGCCAGCTTCGGCGTGATGGGTGGCGCGATGCAGCCGCAGGGCCACGCGCAGATCGTGATGAACCTGGTGGACTTCGGCATGAACCTGCAGGAGGCCGGCGATGCACCGCGCATCCAGCACGAGGGCTCGACCGAACCGACCGGCCAGGCGACGGCAATGAGCGACGGCGGTGAAGTGAATCTGGAAACCGGTTTCCCGTACGAGACGGTGCGCGCGCTGATGCGCAAGGGGCACCGCATCGTGTTCGCCGACGGGCCGTATGGTGGCTACCAGGCGATCATGCGTGATCCGGACACGGGCGTGTATTACGGCGCCTCGGAGAGTCGCAAGGATGGGCAGGCGGCGGGGTACTGAGGTTTCCGGCCAACGGGCTGAGCCCCCTCTGCGGTGGTGGTGGTTTCAGTGATGCTTGGCTTGGCCGGGCGAGTGGGTTGCCTGGGGGACGCCGTGAATACGTCTCTGCAGGCTCGGTCGCCGCATCCATGCGGCTCACGCCCCCCCAACCCACCCGCCCGGCCACGGACAGTTTCCGTGGCCATCACCGCAGGAAAAGAAAGAAGAAGAGCAAAGGCAGAAGCAACAGCCGCGCGCATTGGGTTTGGGTCGGATCCGTTTTCCGCAGGAAAACGGCTCTGACCCCTTCTTGTTTCCCAATACACCTCATCCACGCAAAATGTGGAAAACCAACCGTCACCGGGAAACTGTCGGGGGTGGGGCGGTGCGGGTGGGCAGGACCGCAGGCGCCATGGATGGCGCCTACGAGCCCCCATGGACGGGTTTACGGCGTGTCCTGCCCACCCACACC
>DEZI01000029.1:0-64889 GCA_002364755.1 Stenotrophomonas maltophilia | reverse complement strand
CCCCCCCCCCGCCCCGCCAAACCAGCATCAACCCAGAGCCGCTTCTGCCGTTGCCGTTGCATTTAGCAGGTGCAGGGCTGCAAGCCCTGCAAACGACACTCAACCCTGATCCTGCGCCCGCGCCGCCTCCGCCTGCGTCTCCTCCTGCGCCGCCATCTCCCGCGCAATCCACGCATCGATCATGTGCCGTTGCCGCAGCGCCTGCCGCCGCTCCCGCGTGTACTCCTCATCCAGCACCCGGTACAGCGACACCATCACCAGCACCATCAACAGCGCGAACGGCAGCGCCGCGATCGTGATCATCCCCTGCAGCGCATCCAGGCCGCCGGCCAACAGCAGAGCCGCCGCGATCAATGCCACCGCTACGCCCCAGGCCAGCTTGCGCTTCAGCGGCGGATCGCCCGCCTCGTCGGTCGACATGCTGGCCAGCACCAGTACCGCCGAATCAGCCGAGGTGACGAAGAAGATCATCAGCAGCACCAGGGCGATGCACGACAGCAGCAAGGGCATCGGCATGCTGTCAAACATTGTGAACAGAACCGTCTCGTAACCGTTACCCAGTGCCTGCACCAGATCGGCATGGCCGAAGATCTGCGACCACAGCGCCGTGCCACCAAACACCGTGAACCAGAAAAAGCCCAGCAGCGTCGGCGCCAGCACGACACCGATCACGAACTCACGCACGCTGCGCCCGCGCGAGATGCGGGCGATGAAGGAGCCAACGAACGGGGCCCAGGAGATCCACCAGGCCCAGTAGAAGATCGTCCAGTCGGCCACCCAGGTGCTGCCCGAGAACGGCGACATGCGCAGGCTCATGGTCACCAGTTGGTTGAGGTAGGACCCCAACGTGGTGGTGAAGGTGTCGAAGATGAAACCGGTCGGGCCGAGCACCAGCACGATGGCGGCCAGCAGTGCCGCCAGTGCCAGGTTGAAGTTGGACAGCCACTTCACCCCGCGCTCGACGCCACTGGCGGTGGATGCCATGTACAGCACGAAGGCGACCGCGATGATGGTCATCTGCAAGGGCACGCCCGCCTCCAGGCCGAAGATGCGCTCCACGCCGGCGCCGATCTGGATGGTACCGAAGCCCAGCGTGGTGGCCACGCCAATGGCCGTGGCGACCACCGCCGCGACGTTGACCACTTTGCCGATCCAGCCGCGGTGGTGGTGGCCGATGATCGGTTGCAGCATGTCACTGACCAGGCCGCGTCCATTGCGATTGAACTGGAACCACGCCATTGCCAGGCCGATCAGCGCATAGATCGCCCAAGGATGAAGTCCCCAGTGGAAGAATGCATAGCGCATGGACGCGCGCGCAGCATCCATGCTCTGCGGTGCCAGCCCTTCCGGTGGCTTGGTGAAGTGGGAAATGGGCTCGGCCGCGCCCCAGAACACCAGGCCGATGCCCATGCCGGCCGCAAACAGCATCGACATCCAGCTCGCGCGTGAGAACTCGGGCTCAGCGTCTTCTCCGCCGATGCGCAGGTTGCCGAAGCGGCCGAAGGCCAGGTACATCAGGAAGGTCAGTGCAAGGAACACCACCAGCAGATAGAGCCAGCCAACGCTGCGGATGACATCGGCCAGGACCGACTGCACGAAGGTATTGAAGGGGCCTGGCGCGAAGCCGGCAAGAAGCACCAGGACGAGCACCAGTGCGATGGAAATGCGAAACACCATGAAGGAGCTTCTCCGATCAAGCGAGTGAGGGGAGCGAGCCAGAGCTTGCAGCGAGGGCCGTGCATGCGGCGCCGGATCACGTTACTGAACGGAATGTCATCGTGCCGTTAACGAGGGTTGGGTCCCGTTGCTCCGCAACGGGGCTCTGGCCCCTTTCCCCGCACCTTCGTGCTCTAATGCGCGGCAAGAAGCGGGGGTACCGCGGCCCGGTGGTCGCGGTTGAGATAGTCCCTTGGAACCTGATCCGGCTCATACCGGCGTAGGGAAGCTTTGCAGTGCAGCCGTGCCCGGAGTCCGCCCAAGGACCGTCCTGGCGCGGTGCGCAGTGCGCCGCCGCTTCGTCCCTGACCCTTCCTGGACGATGCCCGATGAACGCACAGCTCTCCGCCCTGCAGCAGCAGGCCCAGCAACTCTCCACGTCGGTGATCCAGCCGATTGCCGGTTCGCGCAAGATCCATGTGCCGGGCTCGCGCCCCGACGTACGCGTTCCGATGCGCGAAATCGTGCTGTCCCGCACGCCCGCACTGTTCGGCGGCGGCGACAACGCGCCGGTCACGGTATACGACACCTCCGGCCCCTACACCGACCCGGAGGCGCGGATCGATCTCTCAGCAGGTCTGCCGGCGCTGCGCCGCGGTTGGGTCGAGGAGCGGGGCGACACCGAACAGCTCGATGGCCTGAGCTCGGCGTTCGGTCGCGACCGCGAACACGATGCGAAGCTCGCCCCCGTGCGCTTTCCCGCGCGCAGCCTGCCACGGCGTGCGCGTGCCGGTGCCAACGTCACCCAGATGCATTACGCACGGCGCGGCATCATCACGCCGGAAATGGAGTTCGTCGCCATCCGTGAGAACCAGCGGCTCGAGGCGATCCGCGATGCGGCGCTGCTGCAGCAGCATCCAGGGCAGTCGTTCGGCGCCGCCATCCAGGACATCATCACCCCCGAATTCGTGCGCGATGAAATCGCCCGCGGGCGCGCGGTGCTGCCCAACAACATCAACCACCCGGAAAGCGAGCCGATGATCATCGGCCGCAACTTCCTCACCAAGATCAACGCCAACATCGGCAACAGCGCGGTGTCCTCGGGGATTGCCGAAGAGGTGGAGAAGCTGGTGTGGGCCATCCGCTGGGGCGGCGACACGGTCATGGACCTGTCCACCGGCAAGCACATCCACGAAACACGCGAGTGGATCATCCGCAACTCGCCGGTGGCGATCGGCACCGTGCCGATCTACCAGGCGCTGGAGAAGGTCGACGGCCGTGCCGAAGCGCTGAGCTGGGAAATCTTCCGCGACACGCTGATCGAACAGGCCGAGCAGGGCGTGGACTACTTCACGATCCATGCCGGCGTGCTGCTGCGCTACGTGCCACTCACGGCCAAGCGTGTTACCGGCATCGTCAGCCGCGGCGGCTCGATCATGGCCAGGTGGTGCCTGGCGCACCGCAAGGAGAATTTCCTCTACACGCACTTCGAAGACATCTGCGAAATCATGAAGGCTTACGACGTGACCTTCTCGCTGGGCGATGGCCTGCGCCCGGGCTGCATCGCCGATGCCAACGACGCGGCGCAGTTCGGTGAACTGGAGACGCTGGGCGAACTGACGAAGATCGCCTGGAAGCACGACGTGCAGACCATGATCGAAGGCCCCGGGCACGTGCCGATGCAGCTGATCAAGGAAAACATGGACAAGCAGCTGCACGAATGTGGTGAAGCGCCGTTCTACACGCTGGGGCCGCTGACCACCGACATTGCACCAGGGTACGACCACATCACCAGTGCCATCGGCGCGGCGATGATCGGCTGGTTCGGCACGGCGATGCTCTGCTACGTCACGCCGAAGGAACACCTGGGCCTGCCCAACCGGCAGGATGTGCGCGACGGCATCATGGCCTACCGCATCGCCGCGCATGCGGCAGACCTGGCCAAGGGCCACCCGGGTGCGCAGGTGCGCGACAACGCACTGAGCAAGGCGCGCTTCGAGTTCCGCTGGGAAGACCAGTTCAACCTCGGCCTGGACCCGGAAAAAGCGAAGGCGTTCCATGACGAGACGCTGCCGAAGGTTGCGCACAAGCAGGCGCACTTCTGTTCGATGTGCGGCCCGAACTTCTGCTCGATGAAGATCACCCAGGATGTGCGTGACCATGCCGAAGCGGGGTGGCAGCGGTAGCGCCCGTCCGCCGGTTGGCAACGCAAGCGCCGGGCCATGCCCGGCGAGCGCAGCGGCCTGTGGAAACCGCCGGGCATGGCCCGGCGCTGCCACCACGCATCCACGCTGCACCGGCTATCCTCGCGCCATCACCCAGGGGAAGAACGCCATGCCCGTTGCCATCACCACCCGCTGGCTGGCCATCGCCCGCCGTCATCCGTCGGCCTGGTTGCTGGGTGCGCAGCTGATCGCGGTGATGTTGTACCCGGCACTGGATGACACCGCAGGCGGGCGCGCCGCCTTGGGTGGGTTCGGCATTGCGGTGCTGGGGCTTGCGCTGTGGGTGGTGCAGCGCAGCCCGCTGGGAACGTGGCTGGCGCTGCTGCTGGCGATTCCGTCGGTGGTGTTTTCCATTGCCGCGGCACTGCTGGACCGACCCGCGCTCGGAACCACGGCGCAGCTGCTGGAAAGCCTGCTGTATTTCTATACGGCAGGCGCGTTGATCGCCTACATGCTGCAGGACCATAAGGTCACCCGCGATGAGCTGTTTGCTGTTGGTGCTACGTTCACGTTGCTCGCGTGGGGCTTCGCGTTCGCATTTGCGGTCTGCCAGCAGTGGTATCCGGGCAGTTTCCAGGGCAGTGGAGAGGGTCCGCAGCGCACTTGGATGGAGCTGCTTTATCTGAGCTTCAGCTTGCTGTCAGGGGTGGGGCTCAGCGACGTCGTTCCGCTGCATCCACAGGCGCGCGCATTGGTCATGCTGGAGCAGTTTTCCGGCGTTATGTACGTCGCTCTGGTGGTTTCGCGACTGGTCGGATTGACCATGATCCGGCGGCTCTGAAAATGAACCCCAGATAAAAATTTCGCGCCCAAAGGGGCGCGAATGATGTTGCTGCTTATGTGAATGCGTCGGCGAGAGAGAGCCTGATGTCCACCACGCGTAGGCGAGGTAACCTGCATAGGCTAATATTCGCGCGCTTCGTTTTTTTTGCGGTATGCGCCGATGCTTTTTGCGGAATCTGGCTTCTCGCTGTGCCTCGGACGGAATCGTGTCGATTGGCAGTTGCCTCCGTGGCCCGTTTCAGACTTTTAGCAACACATGACCAGCGAAACCCAGCCGCCTGAAGCCGACCGCATACGGATCGGCGATTGCACAGTGACGTTGTCCTCGCGCGAGGTTGACGTTGTGGGTGCGCGTCGCCCGCGCCGGCTCACGCCGAAAGCGCTGGGCGTGCTGCGCGTGCTGCTGCGGCAACCGGGTCGCGTGGTCACCCGCGAAGAACTGTTCGCGGAAGTGTGGCCGGATACGCTGCCGACCAATGATGTGCTGACCCAGGCCGTGACGCAGCTGCGCAAGGCGTTCAGCACCGGCCAGGACAACGGCCAGACCTACATCGAAACCATCGCCAAGACCGGCTATCGATTGCTGGTGCCGGTGCAGGTGCTGGCCGATGCCGTGCCTGAAGGTGCGGAAGACGCGGCTTCGCCCGAAGCGCTCGCCGTCGATGAACCCGTGGCAGTGCTGCAGCCGGCAGCGAATGCGGCGGCGCGCCGTCGCTGGCGCTACTGGCGTCGTCGCCTGCTGCTGGCACTGGGCGTGGCGATGCTGCTGGCGTTGCTGGTGCTGACGGTGTTGCTGGTACGGCGTCCGTCGCCGGTGAGCTCGCCGGTGGATGCGGCAGTGGAAGATGGCACGCGCGTGATCGGCAGCCCCGAACGCCCGTATCGCCTGATCACCGCGACCGCCGGATTCGAGACCTATCCCACGTTGTCGCCGGACGGTTCGCAGGTTGCCTATGAAGGCGCGAACGAGGACGGCAAGGGCGGCAACGCGATCAAGGTGCAGACTTCGGGCAACGCGCCTGCACGCCAGCTGCTGTCGCCGCCGGAAGGCGCCAATGATCGTTTTCCGACCTGGTCACCGGATGGCCGCGAAATCGCCTTTGCACGCTTTGCTGCCAACGGCAGCTGCCAGGTGCTGGTGGCCAGTGCCACCGGCGGCGCGTTGCGCCAGGCCACGCGCTGCGATGGCACCGAACTGCTGAGCTTCGACTGGACGCCGGACGGCCGTGGCCTGGTGTTCGGCAGCATGGTCGGCCGCTACGCCCATCGCGGCATCCGCGTGCTGGATCTGCCCACCGGGCAGTGGCGGGCGATCGACTACGCGGTGGACGAGGACGATTTCGACTATGCGCCGCGCTATTCGCCCGATGGCCGCTGGCTGGTGTTCGTGCGTAATCCTCAGCTGGGCGATCTGTGGCGCGTGCCGGCCACGGGCGGCACGCCCGAACAGCTGACCAATGAATCGGCCGAGCTGCGTGGCTGGGCCTGGCTCAGCGATGGCCGCACCATTGTGTTCGGTCGCCGCGTCGACAGCGAAGCCCGTCTGTACTATCTGGACGTGGCACGGCGCACCCTGCGTGACGCAGGCCTGGATGATGCGCAGTGGCCGGCGGTGTCGCGCCGCGGCGACATGCTCGCCTTCGTCCATCGGCGTGCCCAGTTCGGTGTCTTCAGGATGCCGTCGACCGGTGGCAGCGAGCGCTTGTTCGCTTCCAGCGGTCGTGACGCCCAGCCGATGCTGGCCCCCGATGGCCACCAGCTGGTCTTCAGCTCCGACCGCTCCGGCAGCTTCGCGCTGTGGTGGGCCGACCTGCAGCGGCCCGATTCGTTGCGGCCGATCGAGGGCCTGCGCCCGGAAGCCCGGCAGGCCCCGGACTGGTCAGAAGACAGCCGCCAGGTGCTGGTGGTAGGCCGCGATGACCACGGCAAGGCGGTGGTCTATGAGATCGCGCCCCGTGACGAGCGGCTGCAGCTGCTGCCGGTGCCGGTCGAGCAACCACTGCAGGTGCTGTACGGGGCGGACCCGGACCAGCTGCTGGTGCTTGAGCGCGACGCGGACCAGCACACCCGCCTGAGCCTGTTCGACCGCAGCAGCCAGCCGTGGCGCCGCCTGGCCAGCGTGGAAGGCGTTTCCCAGGCGCGTTTCGACCGCAGCGGCGGGCGGGTGGTGTTCACCCGGCTGGCGGCCAGTGGGCTGTGGTCCATCGATCCGGCCCTGGACCAGGCCAGTGTCCAGCAGATCAGCCAGGACCGGCCCAGCCGCTGGCGCTACCGGACCTGGACCGTGGCTGGGCAGGGCGCCGTGGATTACCTCGGCACCAGCAATGCCTGCGCCACCACCCTGGTGCGCCTGCGCGGCAATCAGGAGCAGCCGGAGCGCTGCCTCGATGCACAGCGGCTCAGTGCCGGCAACGGCCTGAGCGCCAGCGCTGATGGGAACGACCTGTACCTGGCCCTGGCCGTCACCGACGGGGCCGACATCGGCGTCATGCGCCTCCCCAAGGCGGCGCCGCCGCTGTTTCCGGCCTTCAGCAAGTTGCTGATTTTCAACGACAATGGGCCTTCGTAATTTCTTCGTGACGATCTCGTCGCGAATTCGTGGCGATCTCGTCAGACTTTCCTGACGCGGAAGCGCCTGATTGGGCAAAACGGTGGCCTGTACTTGGCAAATCCGTGGTGCCCTCATGCGTCAACTCTCCCTGGCCGATCGCGGCCAAACCGTGTGCCTCGACAAGGCTGTCGACGATGTCGCCCCGACCTGCCTGGGCGTTGCCCGCCTGGGCAGCCTGCAGACCGCCGGCGTCAACTTCACCGTGTGGATGCAGGTGCGTGGCACCTCCTGGGTGGAAGCGAAGGAAGGCCGGTTCCGGCTGCGCCAGGGCGAGTGGATCGCGTTCGAGAAGGAATCGCGCCCGCTGGTGCAGGCCGGCCGCAATGGCCTGTGCGTGGGCCTGAGCCTGAACCCCGAGGCGCTGCGGGTGCTGGCCGAGATGGCCGACTGTGGTCTCTACGCCGGCCGTGGCCGGATGAGCCGCAGCGACGCCCGCGTCGGTCTGCGCCTGTGGCGTGAGGCGCTGGCCAATGGCCTGCCGGCGCCGTCGCTGCGCCCGCTGCTGCTGCACCTGGCCGGCCTGCAGCGCAGCCTGGCCGACAACGTGCAGCGCTGCCCGGGCCGCTCGCGCAGCCGCAAGCGCCAGGTGTTCGGCCGCATGCAGCGCGCCCGCCTGTACCTGGAAGGCAACAGCCACCGCGTGGTGCGCATCGGCGAACTGGCCGAGCTGACCAACTTCTCCAGCTGGTATCTCTCCAAGACCTTCCAGAGCCTGTACGAGGAAAGCCCGCAGTCGCTGTCGGCGCGCCTTCGCCTTGAACGTGCGGCGGATCTGCTGCGCGACACCGACATGATGGTTGGCGAAGTGGCGGCGGCCAGTGGCTTCGACAACTGCTGCAGCTTCGCCCGGGCCTTCCGTGCGCGCTATGGCACCTCCGCTTCGCGTTTTCGTGAAAACGGCGAGAAGCTTCCGCCACAATCGGCAAAGTCTCCGGGTGTGTCGCGCAAATACAGCGCTGCAACGCAATCGTAACGTGCTGGGGTGTTTTAACACGCTGCTAACACGTACCTTGGAGAGATTGATGAACTTCCGTAATCCCGCAGTGCGGCTCGGCCTCCTGCCGGCCGGCATTGCGCTGGCGCTGACGCCGGCGTTTGCTTCCGCTCAGGAAGCGGCCTCTGGCACCACCGACCTCGATCGTATTTCGGTCACCGGTTCGCGCATCCGCGGCGCCGCCATGGAGACCCAGCAGCCGATCCTGACGATGACCCGTGAAAGCCTGGAAAAGCAGGGCTTCTCGAGCGTCGCTGACGTGCTGAACAACCTGACCTCGGCGGGTTCGCCGGCAATCTCGCGTTCGGAGTCCCTGGCTTCGGGCGAAAACGTCGGCGGCTACTACGTCGACATCCGCAACCTGGGCGCCGAGCGCACCCTGGTGCTGATGAACGGCAAGCGCCTGGGCGCGACCACCTCGGGTCTGCAGGACCTGAGCCAGATCCCGATGTCGGCCGTTGAGCGCATCGAGATCCTGAAGGACGGCGCGTCCTCGATCTACGGTTCGGATGCCATCGCCGGCGTCGTGAACGTGATCACCCGCAAGAACTTCGACGGTGGCGAAGCCCAGGTCTACGTTGGCCAGTACGGCAACGGCGACGGCGACACCGAAACCTACTCGATGACCCTCGGTGCCCGCGGCGAGCGTGGCAGCCTGACCCTGTCGGCCGAGTACAACAAGCAGGATCCGGTGTGGGCCAAGGACCGTTGGTACAGCCGCGATGGCGCGCTGGGTCCGAACTCGACCTCGGCTGACTGGAGCCCGATCAGCCAGAACGGTAGCTGGTGCAACCCGCTGCAGTACGACTGCTCGCGCACCTCCAAGACTGCCGTGTGGCAGACCCTGAACCAGGGTGGCAACCCGACGAACGCAGCTGACTACCACGAGCTGACCGAAGACGAGTACGCCAACTCCAACGAGCAGATGACCCTGCTGACCGGTGTCAAGCGCAAGTCCGTCTACATCAACGGCACCTACGACTTCACCGATTCGATCAGCCTGAACACCGACCTGCTCTACAACGAGCGTCAGACCTTCCAGCAGATCGCCGGCTACCCGTACCAGTCGAGCTCGTTCGGCACCCCGCTGAGCGGCAGCAGCGCCTTCAACCCGGTCAACCAGGACGTCAGCTTCCGCCGTCGCCTGTGGGAAGTGCCGCGCACCACCGACAGCCAGCTGAAGACCCTGCGCTTCGCGCCGACCGTCAGCGGCTACTTCGACTTCGCAGGCAAGACCTTCGACTGGGACGTCGGCGCGCTGTGGAACCGCAACGAGTCGATCAAGACCAACCGCGGTGACATGAGCCTGATCGGCGCCAAGCAGGCGCTGGGCCCGTCCTTCATCAACGGTGACGGCGTGGCACAGTGCGGTACCGCTGCCGACCCGATCGCGCTGGGTGACTGCCGCCCGTGGAACCCGCTGCTGCCGTACGGTGTTGACGGCCAGGGTTCGCTGGCGAACCAGGAGCTGCAGGACTTCCTGTTCCCGACCTACACCACCCGCGGCATCACCAAGACCACCAGCTTCACCGCCAACCTGGCCGGCTCCATCGTGACCCTGCCGGCCGGTGACCTGGGCTTCGCCCTGGGTGTCGAGCACCGCAAGGAAGAAGGCAGCTACGTGCCGGACGCCTTCGCGCAGTCGGGCCAGTCCACCGGCCTGGGCCAGAAGCCGACCCGTGGTGAGTACGATCTGAACGAGGTCTACCTCGAACTGAACGTGCCGCTGCTGGCCGACGTGGCCTTCGCCAAGGAACTGACCCTGAACGTTGCCAGCCGTTATTCGGACTACAGCAACTTCGGTGGCACCACCAACAGCAAGTTCGGCCTGACCTGGCGTCCGATGGATGGCCTGCTGGTCCGCGGCACCTACGCCGAGGGCTTCCGTGCGCCGACCATCAACGATCTGTACGGTGGCCTGAGCTCCAGCTTCGAGTCGTACATCGATCCGTGCGGCGTGACCGCTCCGGGCTCGGTCAACGGCAATGCTGCCTGCTCCAACGCGGGCGTGCCGGTGGGCTACACCCAGCTGGGCCAGGGCAACAAGGAATGCTCGACCCTGCCGTGCCAGTCGGGTGACCAGTTCATTTCGGGTGCCAACCCGAACCTGAAGCCGGAAACCTCGAAGAGCACCACCTTCGGCCTGGTGTGGAGCCCGCAGTTCGTACAGGGCCTGGACCTGTCGCTGGATTGGTACAAGTACGAAATCAGCGACATGATCATCGCTGACAGCGTCGACCGCATCCTGCGCGACTGCTACGTGCTGGGCAACTCGGCCCGTTGTGCGGACGTTGTCCGTGCCGACGACGGCCACGTCAGCGCCATCACCTACGGCACCGCCAACCTCGGCAAGATGGAAACCGAAGGTTACGACCTGGGCGTGAAGTACCGTCTGCCGGAACTGGCCATCGGTCAGTTCAACATCGACTGGACCACCAGCTACACGGCCAAGTACGACGAGCAGGGTCAGAACAGCGACGGCGACAACATCATGATCGGTCGCGTCGGTGAACCCGGCCTGTTCCGCGTGCGTTCGAACCTCGGGGTCAACTGGCAGTACGGCGATTTCGGCGTGAACTACACCGCTCGCTACTACTCCGGCATGAAGGAAGGCTGCATCGACACCGGCGAGTTCTGGTGCAATGCGCCGAACCACTACGCCAACGGCGAGGCTGATCCGCTGCGCAAGACCGGCTCCAACACCTTCCACGACCTGCAGGTGAGCTACAAGGCACCGTGGGACGCCACCATCGCCCTGGGCGCCAACAACGTGTTCGATCACAAGGGTCCGCTGATGTACTCGGCCCCGAACTCGGCGTTTGCCTACTACGGCGGCTTCGACGTGGGTCGCTTCCTGTACATGAAGTACACCCAGCGCTTCTGATCCATCGAAGCGTCGCAACACGCAGCACAGGAGGGCGGACCGCAAGGTCCGCCCTCTTTTCGTTTGCGGATGAGGCTCTTCTGAATCTGCGGTAGGGGAAATCCCAACGGGCCCGGAGGGAGCAGTGAGTCATGGTCTCGTGCTGTCGCGATCAGCACAGTCAGGCCTGTCCAATGACGGACGCCTGGAGATGGCCATGAAGTCGACGCTCATCCGCAAGATCTCGGCCGCGGTCCTGATGTACGCCACCCTGGTCGGCGCCGTTTCGGCGCAGAACACCATCATCATCTGTGGCGGTGGCATGTACTGCACCCTGGTCCGCCAGGAGTGCCTGGCGGCTGGCGGCAAGGAATGGTTCTGTGAGGCGCAATGGCGCCGTGACGCCTGTCCGCAGCGCTGATGCGCGGATGGCGCGCCCAACCGGGCGCGCCATCGGTCTGCCGCGAGGGCAGGATCAGGCTTCGGTGGGTACCAGTCCCATCAGGCTGTTGGCATGCTCGCGCCACTGCGGCAGCTTGTTCAGCACGCCGGCACGCTGCAGGTAGTCCTCGTCCACCGGGTCGCCGTTGACCAGCGCCAGCGCCACGTGCACCGCGCCGGTCACCCAGAAGCTGCGCGTGTTGGCGCGCTGCGGCTGCAGGTGGAAGGCCACTGCTTCGATGATCGGCATCGGCAGGCCCCACAGGCCCAGCAGATAGGCACCGGCCTCGGCATGGCCGGGGCGCGGGTCATCGGCCAGCGCCGGTTCACTGCGCTCGTTGCGCACGCCCGGCAGCAGCAGGCCGATATCGGCGAGCAGGGCGGCGGTCGCACCCAGCTCGGCGCTGGATTCGGGCAGCAGGCGCGCGGCCAGGCGCGAGGCCATCAGCGCACGCTGCTGCAGCGAATTGCGTTCGGCAGCCGACAGCGTCGGCGCGGAAAACACTTCGCTGGCCAGCACAAGGTCGCGCAGCGTGGCCAGGCCCAGGCGGGTCACCGCGGTACGCAGGTCGGCAATGGTGCGGCCCTGGCTGAAGAACGCCGAATTGGACAGCTGCAGCACCTTGGCCGCGATCGCCGGATCAGCGGCCACCAGCTTGGCCACGTCGGCACTGTCGGTGTCGTCGTCATGCTCCAGCGCCTGGGTCAGGCTCAGGTACAGGTGCGGCGGTGAGGGCAGCTTCTCGATACGGCCGATGGCATCGCGCAGGCGAGGGCTGTCGAGCACCTCGCGCAGCTCTTCCAGGCTGGTCAGCGCTTCCAGCAGCACTTCCGGCGCCAGCGGCAGCGGCAGGAAGCGGTGGGCCACGCCGATCAGGCGCGCCGGCGGTGGACGGTTGCCTTGCTGGGCATCGACCAGTGCGATACGGATGGTTTCAGGCCGCAGCGTGCGGATCTGCCCCAGCAACGTGGTTGCATTGAGGTCGGGCAGCTGCGGGCAGACGATCACCGCATCCACGCCCTGCGCGGCCACCGCAGACATCGCGGTGTGGCCATCGAAGGCGGTCAGCGGTTGCCACTCTTCCCCAAGATCGGCAATGAACTCGCTCAGCTCAGCCGGCAGGCTGGCTGAATCCCCAACTAGCAGAATACGCACGACACATTCCCCTGGCTGTCTCGACGGCGCGCGTCGATGACGTGTGAAGTGACGCAATTTACCTAATACGGCGCCAACAGTGATGGGCCGCAGTGTTGAAACGTGACCAGCATCGCTCCGGCGCGTGGCACCGGAGCGATCCTGTTCAGACTCAGGCCTTGCTGTCGAGGTGGCGCTGGTGCGCCTCGATCAGGATCTGCTTGGCCTCGGCCGCGCCACCCCAACCGTCCAGCTTGACCCACTTGCCCTTCTCCAGATCCTTGTAGTGCTCGAAGAAGTGGCCGATGCGCTCCAGCCAGTGGCTGGACACCTGGGCGATGTCCTCGACGTGGGCGTAGCCGCTGAAGATCTTCGAGACCGGCACGGCCAGGATCTTCTCGTCGCTGCCCGCCTCATCGCTCATCTTCAGCACGCCGACCGGACGGCAGCGCACGACCGAACCCGGGACCAGCGGCAGCGGCAGCACCACCAGCACGTCGGCCGGGTCGCCATCGCCACACAGGGTGCTCGGCACGTAGCCGTAGTTGCACGGGTAGCGCATCGGGGTCGACAGGATGCGGTCGACGAAGATCGCGCCCGTCTCCTTGTCCACTTCGTACTTCACCGGCTCCGAGTCCTTCGGGATCTCGATGATGACGTTGATTTCTTCCGGCGGGTTCTTGCCGGGCGAGACGAGTTCCAGGCCCATGGTGTGCTCCAGGTGGGGGATGTGGACGGATAGCTCACCATTTTATGCCTTTGCAGGGCGCTGTGCAGGGTAGGGCGGGGCCGACCTTCGTAGTGGGCCCCGGCCGAGGGGGCGGGGCGGGGTTCCCCGATGGGGCCGGGCCGTGTGGCGGCGCAGGCTGGAGCCTCATTCCCGAGGAGGTGCCGTAATGACCTGGATGCGTTGCTGTGGCCTTGCCGCGCTGCTGTCCGCCGCCCCAGCGGCGCTCGCCGGCAGCCATGTGGATCTCATCGATTTCCCCACCAGCGAAGCCAACTGGGACCGCTTCTACGACCTGGAAGCCGCCCTTTCCGGTCAGTTCAACGCGCTGTGCGCCGATACCTTCTGCGAAGGGGATTACAGCAACTACCGGGTCATGCAGTTCCGCTGCGCCGTGGAAGCGGGTGCCGGCACCGTGCAGCGCTGCGCGTGGGTGATTGCTGCCAGCGAGCTGCGGGTGAACCCCGGCACGGGCGACGTCGAGGTCGACAACGCGGGTTGGCAATGCCCGGTGGAACTGCGGCCGGGCGTTCCCGTAGAGGCCTTCCATGCATCGCTGGACGCCCCGGACGGGCTGATGGCGCCCTTGCCCGGGCTTGAGTACGGACTGTTCGACGACCTTTCGGAGTGCCTGCAGCGGCCCGGTGGCCAGAGGAGGAAGGGATGATGCGCGCCCTGTCGATGATGACCGGCCTGCTGTTGTGCCTTGCCGGCCCGGCCGCGACTGCCGCGGACCGCTATGTCGATGCCCGCCTCTACCCGGACGCCGGCAGTGGCTGGCAGCGCTTCCTCGCCGTTGAACGCGCGCTGGTGGCCGGCTTCGATGACGTCTGCGGGGACACCTTCTGCGAAGGCGAGTACTACAACCTGCAGGCCATGCGCCTGCGCTGCGCGGTGGAGCGGGCCAGTGGCACGGTGGCCGGCTGCGTCTGGACCTTTGCCGGCAGCAACAGCTCGGTACTGGGCGACGGTAGTATCGATATGGACCTGCGCAGCTATGCCTGCGCGTTGCCGCTGGCTGTGGGCACGCCGCTGGAGAGCCTGCTGCAGGCGCTGGAAGCCGCGCCTCCGCGGGAGTCCATCGATGTGCCGTTGCCCGGTACGTCGGTCAGTGTCTACGACGGTCTGACCGAGTGCCTGTAACCAAGGGATTTCAGGTCGCGGCGGTGGCCTGAACAGCGTCCTGGTGCAGCGCTTCGTTCAGCTCATCCACCACCGTCGTCCAGGCAGCGTCCGCCTGCAGCGATTCGGCAAGGAACTGACGCTGTGCATCGCTCCAGAACGGGGCGTCGGCCACCTCTACCCCGGTGTCGAGCTGATGGCTGCTGATGAAGCTGGCGATCGCCTCGGGGGTCTCTTCAAGGCCCAGCTGCAGGAACAGATTGGTCATGCTCGGTTCGGTGGTGATCATTGCGACAGCCTGGCAAAGGAAAGGTAAGCTGCATTATCTATGTCTTCCGTCGTCCCGTGATGAACACCCCAGACGCGAGCGGTCGCAACCGCAGCGCCCTTCTGAAAGCCGCAACGCGGGCCAGCCACGACGCGCTGGACAAGCGCATCATGGCCGAAGGCATTTTTGCTGACCGCGCCCGCTTCGGTAGTTTCCTGAAAGTGCAGTACCGCCTGCATTGCAGTGTTGATGCACTCTATGGCATGCCGACGCTGATGGCTCTGCTGCCCGATCTGCCAGAGCGCCGCCGGCTGCAGCAGGTCTGCCGCGACCTGCAGGATCTGGGCGTGGATCTGCCTGCGCAGGATCCCGATGCCCGGCTGCCGGGCGCATCGCTGCCGGAAGCATTGGGCTGGATGTACGTGGTGGAAGGGTCCAGTCTCGGGGCCGCCGTGCTTTATCGGATGGCCGCCGCGCTGGGGCTGGACCACCAGTTCGGAGCCCGCCACCTGGCCGGGCACCCTGGCGGGGTGGCGGCGCACTGGCGCTGCTTCACCACGGCGCTGGATGCAGTGGCGCTGACACCTGCGCAGATCGAGCAGATGATCGACGCCGCCAACATCGCTTTCCGTAGCGTCCACGCCCACGTCGAGAAGGAATTCGCTCGCTGAACGGCCCTGTAGAGTCAAGCTTGCTCGACTCTACAGGGCGAATCGACAACGGGGTCGGATCCCTTTCCGCAGGAAAGGGCTCTGCCCCGATCCGGATGCCATCCACGCATGGCGTGGATCTACTGCGGCAGGGGCTTCGACCCCAGTCGTCGCATGGCGTGGATCTACAGCAGCGGCACCAGCAGCAGCGCCACGATGTTGATGATCTTGATCAGTGGGTTGATCGCCGGGCCGGCGGTGTCCTTGTACGGGTCGCCCACCGTGTCGCCGGTGACCGCGGCCTTGTGCGCCTCGCTGCCCTTGCCGCCGAAGTGGCCATCCTCGATGTACTTCTTGGCGTTGTCCCAGGCGCCGCCGCCGGTGGTCATCGAAATGGCCACGAACAGGCCGGTGACGATGGTGCCGATCAGCAGGCCACCCAGGGCGCGTGGCCCCAGCAGCAGGCCCACCACCACCGGCACGGCCACCGGCAGCAGGGAAGGCACGATCATTTCGCGGATGGCCGAGCGGGTCAGCATGTCCACCGCCTTGTCGTACTGAGGCTTGCCGGTGCCCTGCATGATGCCGGGGATCTCGCGGAACTGGCGCCGCACTTCCTCCACCACCGCACCGGCGGCGCGGCCGACCGCTTCCATCGCCATTGCGCCGAACAGGTAGGGAATCAGGCCACCGATCAGCAGGCCAATGATCACCGTGTGGTCGCTGAGGTCGAAGCGGAACTCCTGGCCGGGGTTGGCCGCCTGCAGGTTGTGCGTGTAATCGGCGAACAGCACCAGCGCGGCCAGTGCCGCCGAGCCGATCGCATAGCCCTTGGTCACCGCCTTGGTGGTGTTGCCCACCGCATCGAGCGGATCGGTGATGTCGCGGATGTCCGAAGGCAGCTCAGCCATCTCGGCGATGCCACCGGCGTTGTCGGTGATCGGACCGTAGGCATCCAGCGCCACGATCATGCCGGCCATCGACAGCATCGCGGTGGCGGCGATGGCGATGCCGTACAGGCCGGCCAGCGCATACGCACCCCAGATCGCCGCACACACCGCCACCACCGGCAGGGCGGTGGACTTCATCGAGATGCCCAGGCCGGCGATGATGTTGGTGCCGTGGCCAGTGGTGGAGGCCTGCGCCACATGCTGCACCGGCTTGTACTGGGTGCCGGTGTAGTACTCGGTGATCCACACGATCAGGCCGGTCAGCACCAGGCCGATCAGCGCGCAGCCGTACAGCGCCAGCGGACCATGCACGTTGTCGCTCATCAGCCCGGTGGTGATGGGATAGAACGCGATGGCCGCCAGCACGCCGGAGACGATCACGCCCTTGTACAGCGCGCCCATGATCGAGCCACCGGGCTTCACCTTCACGAACAACGCGCCGATGATCGACGCGATGATCGACACGCCGCCCAGCACCAGCGGGTACAGCACCGCGTTGGCACCGGCTTCGCTCAGCATCAGGCTGCCCAGCAGCATGGTGGCGATGACGGTGACCGCATAGGTCTCGAACAGGTCGGCGGCCATGCCGGCGCAGTCGCCGACGTTGTCACCGACGTTGTCGGCGATCACCGCCGGATTGCGCGGGTCGTCCTCGGGAATGCCGGCTTCCACCTTGCCCACCAGGTCGGCGCCGACGTCGGCCCCCTTGGTGAAGATGCCGCCGCCGAGGCGGGCGAAGATCGAGATCAGCGAGGAACCGAAGGCCAGGCCGACCAGCGCGTGCAGCGCCTGTTCCATCGCCAGCCCCATGCGCAGCAGCAGTGCGTAGTAGCCGGCCACGCCCAGCAGGCCGAGGCCGACCACCAGCATGCCGGTGATGGCGCCGCCGCGGAACGCTACGTCCATCGCCGCGCTGATGCCGTTGCGCGCGGCCTCGGCGGTGCGCACGTTGGCGCGTACCGAGACGTTCATGCCGATGTAGCCGGCCGCGCCGGACAGCACCGCGCCGACCGCAAAACCAATGGCCGTGTACCAGCTGAGGAACACGCCGACCAGCACGAACAGCACCACGCCGGCCACGCCGATGGTCAGGTACTGGCGGTTGAGGTAGGCGCGCGCGCCTTCCTGGATCGCGGTGGCGATCGCGATCATGCGTTCATTGCCGGTGGGTTGACGCAGGATCCAGCGCGCCGAGATGATCCCGTAGAGGATCGCGAGAATGGCGCAGCCCAGCGCCAGTGACAGCCCATGACGTTCCAGCATCAGACCCCTCCGCAGAATGGATGGTGAGCATCCAGTGGCGATGAACGGCACCACGAGGGGGACGACGGGTTGCAGCCTGGAACCAACCCGTACCGACCGAAACGGTCGTCCGACGTATGGCGGTGTTCAGCATTCCCTGGTGCCCGCAGTATGCGTCCCTCCGCGCCAGGATGGTAGCGCCGGGCCGCGCCGCGCCGCATGACCCGTGGGCGCCCTCCAGATGAACGCATCGCCATGCGTGCGTAACCCGCCGCCGGGCCATGGGCATGCTTTGAGAGCAACAGACCCTTTGCACCCCGTTAAGCCGCCTTCTGCAAGCCTGCGCACAGTCCTGACGGAGATTCCCCCATGCGCCTGTCCCTGCTGATGTTTGCCGCCCTGGTCCCGGCGCTGCCGGCCCTGGCCGCGCAAACTCCCGAACTGCAACGGGCGGTCGGCGCACCCCAGGCCGTAGGCGCGGTGCATACGCTACGGCAGATTCCCGAAGCCTGCGCACGCCTGGAAGGCGTCTTCACCGGCCAGGCCGCCGAGCCGTACCGCTTCTCCGCCGTGCGCACCAGTGAGCAGTGCCAGCCGCGCGCCCGCTTCGTCGATTACGCCAAGGCGCAGCCGAGTGCCGACAAGGGCTGGAAGCTCAACGACGTGATCCGCGTGCCCAATGCCGCGTGCCCGGCGCAGCAGGCGGTGGTGCGGGTATGGCGCCTGCCGGTCAACAACACCCAGGCGCTGGATGGCCAGGGCCAGTCGCGCATCTATCTGGAAGAAGCGAAGAAGCAGGCAGCCGCCGGCAAGATCCCGCAGGTGACGATGTTCGCCGCGCAGTTGCAGGTGGAAGGCAAGGCCTGTAATTGATACAGGTGAGGTGGGTGCCGACCGTTGGTCGGCACCGATGTCGCATCCACGCATGGCGTGGATCTACTGACGGTCAGCCCTCGAACGCAGGCAGCTTCTGCTTCACCGCCACGTTCTTCAGGGTGACGTACTTGGGCAGGCCGTCAGTGCCATAGGGAAGGGGGGCTTCGCCCTTGATCAGCGGTTGCAGGTAGGCGCGTGCCTTGGCGGTGATGCCGAAGCCGTCGCGGCGGATGAAGCCGGCCGGCATCTTCTTCTCATGGTTGGCGATCTTCGCCAGCGGCGCGGCTTCGATCTTCCAGCGGTAGGGCGCATCGCTGCTGCGCACGATCACCGGCATCACCCCGTTCTGGCCCTTCAGCGCCAGCTGCACGGCGGCCTTGCCCACCGCCTGCGCCTGTTCCCAGTCGGTCTTGCTGGCTAGGTGGCGGGCCGAGCGCTGCAGGTAGTCGGGCAGGGCCCAGTGCACCTTCAGGCCCAGCTGGTCCTTGACCCGGCCGGCCAGGTGCGCGGCGACGCCGCCCAGCTGCGAATGGCCGAAGGAATCCTTGCCACCACCGGCATCGGCGACGAAGCGGCCATCGGCGCTGGCGATGCCCTCGGAGGCCACGACCACGCAGTAGCCGACGCGCTCGACCACGGCCTTGACCTTGGCCAGGAAGGTCGCCTCGTCATAGGCACGCTCGGGCAGCAGGATGATGTGCGGAGCTTCGTCTTCGCCGTTGCCGGCCAGGCCCGCGGCAGCTGCCAGCCAGCCGGCGTGGCGGCCCATCGCCTCGTAGATGAAGACGCGGGTGGAGGTCTCGGCCATCGCCGCCACGTCCAGCGCGGCCTCGCGCACCGAAACCGCGGTGTACTTGGCCGCCGAGCCGAAGCCCGGGCAGGTGTCGGTCACGGCCAGGTCGTTGTCGATGGTCTTGGGCACGCCGATGCAGGTCAGGTCGTAGCCGGACGCCTTGGCCAGCAGCGAGACCTTCAGCGCGGTATCGGCCGAGTCGTTGCCGCCGTTGTAGAGGAACCAGCGCACGTCGTGGGCGCGCAGCACCTCCAGCAGGCGGTCGTAACGGGCCCGGTCGGCCTCCAGCGATTTCAGCTTGACCCGGCACGACCCGAAAGCGCCGCCCGGGGTGTGGGCGAGGGCGCGGATGGCGGCGGCACTCTCCTTGCTGGTGTCGATCAGCTCCTCGCGCAGGGCGCCGAGGATGCCGTTGCGGGCGGCCAGGACCTTGATGCCCTTGGCCCGGGCCTGCTCGATGACCGCCGCCGCGGTGGCGTTGATGACCGCCGTGACGCCGCCGGACTGGGCGTAGAGGAGGGTGCCGTTGCGCATGCTTCTACCTGCTCGCTGAGGGGGACATTGCAGAGACATTACCCGGATGCGCTAAAGTGGCGCTATTGCGGTGCAGCGATACCGGTCCGTCCGGGGCGCGAACTTTCTTTGTTTTCAACACGTTGGAGTCAGGTCAATGCGATTGGTTCTGTTGGGACCGCCCGGTTCGGGCAAGGGGACGCAGGCGACGCGCCTGAAGGAAAAGCTGGGCATCGCCCATATCTCGACCGGTGACATGCTGCGCGCGGAAATCGCCGCGGGCTCGGAGCTGGGCAAGCAGGCCAAGGCGGTGATGGATGCCGGCAACCTGGTGTCCGATGACATCCTGCTGGGCATGCTGGAGTCGCGCCTGACCCAGGCCGATGTCGCCAAGGGCTTCATCCTGGACGGCTACCCGCGCAATGTGGCCCAGGCCAATGCGATGGACGGCCTGTTGGCCAAGATCGGCCAGCCGCTGGACGCCGTGGTGCAGCTGGACGTGGCCACCGAGCTGCTGGTCGAGCGCATCGCCGGCCGCGCCCAGGAGCAGGGCCGTGCCGACGACAACCCGGAAGCGGTGCGCCAGCGCCTGCAGGTCTACAACGACCAGACCGCCCCGGTGGTCGACTTCTACGCCGGCCGTGGCACCCTGGCCCGCGTCGATGGTGTCGGTGACCTGGACGAGATCGAAGCCCGCATCCTGGCCGCGATCAAGGGCTGATGGCGGTCGGCCGGCCCTGCGCCCGCCTCCGTGCAGCGACAACGAAACAGGCCTGATCCTTGCGGACCAGGCCTGTTTCGTTTCATAGGTGCCAGCGATGAGCTTGCTCAGGGCTCCGCAGCATGAGCTCCCTTGGGGATGGCCTCTTGGGGAGTAGGACCGGTTCGGGTACTACGGCTGGCTTCCTGAATTGTGTACGGGTTCACATACCTGCGCCATCAGGAATTCCCTGACAGACGAATGGACTTTTCTCATAAGCGGTGTAGGAGTTGTCTGACCCCGCGGCCGACAATGGCCCTATACAGCCGTGATCGGTCACAATCCCCGGTCATGAGCAGCGTACATATCCTTGCAATCGCCGGCACCTTCATGGGTGGCGTGGCCGCCCTGGCGCGGGAACTGGGCCATACGGTCAGTGGCAGCGACCAGGCCATCTATCCGCCGATGTCCACCCAGCTCGAGCAGCTGGGCATCGTCCTGGACCAGGGCTACCGTGGCGACAGCGTGCCGCCGGGCACCGCCGAGGTGGTGATCGGCAACGCCCTGTCGCGCGGCAACCCGGCCGTGGAAGCCGTGCTCGATGCCGGCCAGCGCTACATATCCGGTGCCCAGTGGCTGTCCGAGCAGGTGCTGCCGGGTCGTGACACCCTGGCCGTGGCCGGCACCCATGGCAAGACCACCACCACCACCATCCTGACCTGGCTGCTGGAAAGCGCCGGGCGTTCGCCGGGCTTCCTGATCGGTGGCGTGGCCGAGGATTTCGGCGTCTCCGCCCGCCTGGGCCAGGGCCGCGAGTTCGTGGTCGAGGCCGATGAGTATGACACCGCCTTCTTCGACAAGCGCAGCAAGTTCGTGCACTACCGGCCGCTGGTGGCCATCCTCAACAACCTCGAATACGACCACGCCGACATCTTCCCGGACGTGGAGGCCATCGAGCGCCAGTTCCACCACCTGGTACGCACGGTGCCCGCGCGCGGCCGCCTGATCGTCAATGGCGAGGACGCGCACCTGGCCAAGGTGCTGCAGATGGGTTGCTGGACCCCGGTCGAGCGCTTCGGTTTCGACCCATCGCTGGAATGGCATGCCGAGCTGCTGGCCGCCGATGGCAGCGCCTTCCGCGTGCATCACCGCGGGCAGGCGCTGGGTGACGTGCACTGGTCGCTGCTGGGTCGCCACAACGTACTCAACGGCCTGGCCGCACTGGCCGCCGTGCATGCGGTGGGCGTGGCCCCGGCCGAGGTGATCCCGGCGCTGGCCCGCTTCCGCAGCGTCAAGCGCCGCATGGAAGTGATCGGCAGCCATGACGGCATCACCGTCTACGATGATTTCGCCCACCACCCCACCGCGATCGCGACCACGCTGGACGGCCTGCGCGCCAAGGTCGGCGACGCGCGCATCGTGGTGGCGATGGAACCGCGCAGCAACTCGATGCGGCTGGGGGCACACGCCCAGGCGCTGGCCCCGTCGCTGGCGCTGGCCGACGAAGTCGTTTTCCTGCACCGCCCGGAACTGGCCTGGGATGCCGCTTCGGTGATCGCCGCCGTGCGTGGCCAGGCCCATGCCGTGCCTGATACCGACGCGCTGCTGGCACAGCTGCAGTCCAGCGTACGCAGCGGTGACCACGTGGTGTTCATGTCCAATGGTGGCTTCGACGGCGCGCCGCGCCGCTTCCTGGCCGCCCTGCAGGGCCGATGAGTACCGACGTTTCGCTGCCGCTGTTTCCGCTGCACACCACGCTGGTGCCCGGCGCGGCGGTTGGCCTGCGCGTGTTCGAGCGCCGCTACCTGGACCTGGTGCGCGACACCGGCCGCAGCGGCGAGGGCTTCGGTGTCTGCCTGATCCTGGAAGGGCAGGAAGTGGGGGAGCCGGCCACGCCGGCGGCCTACGGCGTGCAGGTCCGCATCGAGGATTTCGATGTCGGCGCCGATGGCGTGCTGCAGCTGCGCCTGCGCGGCACCCGCCGCTTCCATGTCGAGCGTACCCGCGTGCGCGACAACGGCCTGGTCGTGGCCGATGTGCGCTGGTGCGAAGAAGACTCCGATGACGAGCTGAAGCCGCAGCATGCGCTGCTGGCCACGGTGCTGGAGCACATCATCGAGCAGGCCGGCGAAGCCTACGCGCCGGCCAATCCGGCGTTGCTGGACCAGGCCAGCTGGGTCGGCTGGCGGCTGGCCGAACTGCTGCCGCTGGGCGAACAGCAGCGGTTGCAGCTGCTGCAGATGGACGACCCCCACCAGCGCTTGCAACAGTTGCTGGGGTGGATGCCGTAAGCGGCCATCCACGCGTGGCGTGGATCTACGGCAACGGCCATCCACGCATGGCGTGGATCTACGGGAACGGCCATCCACGCATGGCGTGGATCTACGGGAACGGCCATCCACGCGTGGCGTGGATCTACGGGAACGGCCATCCACGTGTGGCGTGGATCTACGGGAACGGCCATCCACGCATGGCGTGGATCTACGGGAACGGCCATCCACGCATGGCGTGGATCTACGGGAACGGCCATCCACGCATGGCGTAGATCTACGGCAACGGCCATCCACGCGTGGCGTGGATCTACTGTAGAGCCGAGCCCATGCTCGGCTTGCCGGATCGCGCGAAGATCAGCCGAGCACAGGCTCGGCTCCAGACGTTCCGGTAGCGCCGGGCCATGCCCGGCGCATCCATCACGGCTGCGTCTTCAATCGCAGCACCGGCAACCCGGTTTCGGCGTGCACATCCTCGTGCTGCGGCATGCCCTGCACGGCGTCCTTCACCGCATTGAACGCGGGGTCGATGCCGCGCACCGGGTGCCACATGCCGATCCACTCGAAGTGGCGCTCGTAGCGCAGGGTCTGCGCACTGCCCAGCCACAGCGGCACGTCGCCCGGCTGCAGCTGGCCCGGTGCCGGCCACAGGCGCAGCACGTAGCGCTCCTCCGGCTTTGCCCCCTGGCGTACCATCAGCAGGGCTTCCACGCGCGTTTCCAGCGTGGCCGGCAGCACCGGCAGCTCGTCGGCGCCGGTGTTCTTGTCCAGCATCAGCAGGGCTTCTTCCCAGCCGGCCTGCGCCTGCACGGTCCAGCCACGCGCTTCCAGCTGCGCCTGCAGCGGTGCCAGCGGGCCGGCCACCTGCACGTCCAGCGGCCAGCGCTGGTCATCGTCGAACTCGTTGCGGCGCGCCGGCAGCTTGGCCCAGTCGTGCTGCCACCAGGCCTGCATGTCCATCGCCACCGGTGCCGGCAGGGTCGGTTCGAAGCGTTCCAGCTTCACTGGAATGTTGCGCGGCGCGTACCACATCGCCGCCACTGCGAAGACGCCGTAGAACAGCCACGCCACCGGCTTCACCCAGAACGAGCGGTTGAAGCGGCGGCGGTAGGCGATGCCCAGCACCAGCAGCCAGAACGTGCCGAACAACATGCCGCCGATGACGTCGCTCAGCCAGTGCGCGCCCAGGTACAGGCGCGAGAAGCCGATCAGGCTGACCACGATGCCCGACACCAGATATGGCCAGACGCGGGTGCGGCCGGGCATCTCGCGGGCGATCAGCACCGCGAAGAAGCCGAAGGTGATGGTGGCCATGGTCACCGACACCGAAGGAAAGCCGAAGCCACTGCTGGCATCGACCGGACGCACCACGTCCACGGTGGCGCCCAGCAGCTTGGTCAGGGCCAGGCCGAAGGCCAGTGCGGCCAGCCAGTGCGCGGCCGCCATCCAGCGCCGGCGCCAGACCAGGTAGCCCATGGCCGCGGCGGTGGCCGGCATCAGCACCTGCCACGCACCCAGCGAGGCCAGTGCGGCCATCGGGTAGTCGGCCAGCGGGTTGCGCAGGGCCAGCATGGCCTGGTGCACCAGCAGGTCGATGGCCAGCGGTTCGCCATGGGCGACCACCACGGTCAGCAGCGCGAACCAGCCCCAGCCCAGCAACAGCAGCATCAGCGCCAGCATCGCCAGCGGTACCGATTCACGGCGCTTGGGGTCGAGCACGCCTACGGTGTAGCGGCCCAGCGTGGGGTGGCGGTTGGACCAGTCCAGCAGGCGCGCCAGCCAGTGGTCCATGCGCGCGGCCGACCAGCGGTAGCCGTACAGCACGATGGCCCAGACCAGGCCGAGGATGACCACCAGCAGGCCGATCACCACGACCAGGCGCCCGGCGACCGCGGCGACGGCGTCATAGGCCTCGCCGAGGATCCAGCCCGGGGCCAGGAACAGCACCGCCCACGACAGGCTGGCGATGCCGCTGGCCTGCACGTAGCGGCTGGCCGGCATCTTCAGCATGCCGGCGATGGCCGGCACGAACGGCCGGATGGCGCCGACATAGCGCGCGATCAGGATGCTCTTGAAGGCATTGCGGCGGAATAGATTCTCGCCGCGGTCCAGCAGCTGCGGGTAGCGGCTGAACGGCCAGAACCCGCGCAGGCGGTCGCCCCAGCGGCGGCCGATCCAGTAACTGATGCCATCACCGGCAAACGCACCCAGCGCCGCCGCGGCCACGGCATATGGCCCGGAGATCTGCCCCAGGCCGATGAACACGCCCACCGCGAACAGCAGGGGCAGCGCCGGCACGATGGCGCCGAGAATGATGACCGCATCGCAGAAGGCGATCAGAAAAATAACCGCGCCCGCGAGTACGGGATGGGCGGCAATCCACGCGAGGGTGGCGTCGATCCATGAAGAGTCCATTGCCCGATTATAGAGGCGTGAAGGTGACTGGTTCCCAGCGGCTTGGTGACCGTTTGCAACCAGCGCCATCGCCTAGAATGGGCGCATGCCGCACTCGACCGACGCTCCAACGCATGCCCTGAAGGCCGACAGCTTCGGCCGCATCCTGCTCGTGCAGGGGCCGCATGGCCCCTTCGTACGCCGCGACCTGGGCGCAACGCCGCTGTGGCTGCGCGTGCCGGCGTGGTGGCTGGCACGCCGCGAAGCACGCGCGCTGCGGCATATCCACGGCATGGCCGACGTGCCGCAGCTGCTGGACTGGGATGGCCGCCACCTCGACCGCAGCTTCATGGCCGGCGATGCCATGTACCAGCGCCCGCCGCGTGGCGACCTGGCCTGGTTCCGTGCCGCGCGCCGGCTGCTGCAGCAGCTGCACCGTCGGGGCGTGGCCCATAACGACCTGGCCAAGGAAGCCAACTGGCTGGTGACCGAGGACGGCCGCCCGGCGCTGATCGATTTCCAGCTGGCGGTGATCGGCAACCCGCGTTCGCGCTGGATGCGCCTGCTGGCGCGCGAAGACCTGCGGCATCTGCTCAAGCACAAGCGCATGTACTGCCGCGAGTCGCTCACCCCGGTGGAGAAGCGCGTGCTCAAGCGCACCTCGTGGGTACGCGAGCTGTGGTTCGCCACCGGCAAGCCGGTCTACCGCTTCGTCACCCGCCGCATCCTGCATTGGGAAGACAACGAAGGGCAGGGGCCGAAGCCGTGACCGCCGCGCAGGTGGTGACCGCGCCGCCGAGCGCGGCCAGCGTGCTGCGCGGGCAGCTGCCCGGCGCCAGCTTCGTGCACGCCTGCCAGGCCCATACCCGTCGCAACGGCCGCAGCGCGCTGCAGGCCTATAGGGACATGGCCGCGTCCATCCCCGGCTGGTTCGATGGCCTGATGGCGCTGCGCAACCGCGGCATGCGCCTGCTGGGCATGAAGGACCTGGGCTCGTTGCGTGCGGTGCAGCACACCGCCGCGCCGCGGCCGGGCCAGCGGCTGGGCATCTTCACCCTGCAGTCGCTGGATGAGGACGCCATCGTGCTGGAAGACAACGACCGCCACCTGCGCGTGCAGCTTGCGCTGCAGTGGCAGGGCGACGTGCTGGAAGTGGCCACCGTGGTGCATACCCACAACGCGTTTGGCCGGGTATATAGGCTGCCGGTGGCGCCGGTGCATCGATGGATCGTGCCGCATCTTCTGAAGAAGCAGGTGCAGGCGTACCGTTGATTCAATGCCGCGTGCCGGGCCATGCCCGGCGGGCACGCAACGTTCCGGGACTACGGCGCGCCGGCACCACCTGCTGGCCGATGAAGTTGCGCTTGCCATCGAAGTCATAGCCGATCTGCAGCTGGCCGACATCCGGGCAGGCATGGCAGTCGCGCAGCGGCGTGCGGTACAGCAGGCGGATGCCACCGCCATCGAGCGGCGCAGTACCGGCCGCCTGTGCGGGCGCGAACGGCGTGGCCTGCGGATGCGCGGCCAGCACGGCCTGTACGCCCGGGTCGGCGCGCAGGGTGTCGTCCAGCTGTACCGCGTCGACATCGATGCGCTTGCCGCCGGCATCCACCAGGCGCGTGCCCTCGTTGGTGTTGGCGCGGAACGGATACTCCACCGTGGCCACGCCCAGGCCGTCGTGTTCATGCCAGGCCGTCACGTAGGCCAACTCGCCGCCGGTGGACAGCTGCTCGGCAGCGGCCACGGCATCGGCGCTGGCGCCGGCGGACTTCATCGTTTCGGCCAGGCATTCGCGCGTTGCGCTGTTCTCGCCCTGGCGGCAGGCGTTGAGGTCGCCATCCCACACCACCGACTCGCTCCAGCGCAGTGAACCGTCGGCGGCCTTGGCGGCGGGCGCATCGCTTGTGGTGGCTTCGGTGCCGGGTTCCGGCGAACGGCCCTGGCAGGCGGTGAGCAGGGCCAGGCCCAGGGTAGGCAGCAGCAGGCGGGAACGGCGCATGGCGTATACCTCGTGCGGGTGACCGGGGCGCCAGTATCGTCAACGCGCGGTGAATTCCACGTCGGCGCGGCATACTAGCGGCTCATGGCATGCGCTGGAGTGTGGAACGTGGGCAGTCTGCAGGGCAAAACCCTTTTCATCACCGGTGCCTCGCGTGGCATCGGCCTGGCCATCGCACTGCGCGCGGCGCGCGACGGCGCCAACGTGGCCATCGCCGCAAAGTCGTCGGTGCCCAACCCGAAGCTGCCGGGCACCATCCACAGCGCCGCCGAAGCCGTGACCGCGGCCGGCGGCCAGGGCCTTGCCCTGAAGTGCGACATCCGCGAAGAGGACCAGGTGAAGGCGGCCGTGGCCGCCACGGTCGATACCTTTGGCGGCATCGACATCCTCATCAACAATGCCAGTGCGATCTGGCTGCGCGGCGCGCTGGATACGCCGATGAAGCGGTTCGACCTGATGCAGCAGGTCAATTCGCGCGGCAGTTTCCTGTGCGCGCAGGCCTGCCTGCCGTACCTGCTGCAGGCGCCCAATCCGCACATCCTGACCCTGGCCCCGCCGCCCAGCCTGGAACCGAAATGGTGGGGCCCGCACACCGGCTACACGCTGGCCAAGATGGGCATGAGCTTCGTCACCCTCGGCCTGGCTGCGGAGTTCGGCCCGCAGGGCGTGGCGGTCAATGCACTGTGGCCGCGCACCGTCATCGCCACCGATGCGATCAACATGATTCCCGGTGTGGATGCGGCGGGCTGCCGCACGCCGCAGATCATGGCCGATGCCGCGCATGCGGTGCTGGTGCGCGAGGCCGCCGGTTTCCACGGCCGCTTCCTGATTGATGACGAGGTGCTGGGGGAAGCCGGGGTGATCGATCTGTCCGGGTATGCCGTTGACGCGTCGCGACCGTTGCTGCCGGATCTGTTCCTGGACTGATTGAGGGAGGAAGCGCAACGGGATTGAGCCGGCCATCACGGCGGGCTCGGCTAGAATACGCGGCTGTAATCGTTTTCAAGGATGGCCCGAATGCCCCGTATTTTTTCTTCCACCGCGCTGGCGGCTGCGCTCGCGCTTGCCCTGTCTGCCTGCGGCAACACACCTGCGGGCGACCCGGCCACGACGGGCTCGGCCGAGCAGCGCGCTGCGACGGCCGCCGTGGACGCACAGCAGCAGCTCACCGCCAAGCTCAACGCCTACATCAGCTGTTTCAACGCACTTGATTCAAAAACGCATGACAGCATCCAGTCCTATACGCGATGGATCCAGGATGTCGACGCAGGGCCGACCGGCCGCGAATCGAGCATCTACGGGCCTTTCGAGATCAGCGATTACGACATGAAGCAGTGCGGTGCGCCGGTGACTGAAGCGATCGCGGCCAAGCCTGCACTGGCCGAGCTCGATGATGCTGCCGGCCGCTACCAGCAGGCGCTGAAGGCGCTGGCGCCGGTCAGCAAGGACGCCCACGATTACTATGATCGGCAGGATTACGAAGACGACCAGTTTGCCAAGGGCAAGCAGCTGCACGGCCCGCTGATGGCCGCGTTCAAGCAGTTTGTGGCCGCGAGCGAGCAGTTCAGCGCTGAACTCGAACGCCAGAATGATGCCGCGCAGCGTGAGCAGCTGAAGGTGCTGGAGCAGGCCGAGGGCCGCACCCGCGAGTACTACCGCCTGGCGATGATGCTGGAAGCCAAGGCCATCGTGGAACTGATGACGCAGGATGCGTTCGACACGGCCAAGGCGCAGGAGCGTCTTGACGCATTCAACCGCATTTCGGACGAAGCGCATGCCAGGGTGGCAGATCAGGAGCCCGGTAAATCCGATTGGGAAGGCTTCGAGCGCGAGGCGGAGAACTTCCGCCGCCAGGGCAAGGAACGACTGCAGCGTGTCAGCGAAAAAAGGGCCTACAGCAGGTTCGAGCGCGGCATGCTCGATTCGCCGTCGATGGCGCCGCAGGGCTCTCCGGGCAAGCTGATGCAGGAATACAACGCGCTGGTCTTCCAGAGCAACCGCCAGTAAGGTCCCCCCGTTTTCTGCATGCGAGGAACTGAAGTGAACGCTTCTGTACGTGTACTGCCGGTGTTGCTGCTGGGCGCCGTGGCCGGCCTGGCCGGTTGCAACAAGTCGCCCGGTCTGGCGCTGGCCGATCCCAGCCTGGCCAAGGTCAACGCCTATATCGAGTGCTACAACGGCGTCGAGCAGCCCATCCACGAAGGCTTCGAGACCTATACCGGCTGGATCAAGGATGTCGAGGCCGGCCCGACCGGCAAGGAGGCGCAGCCGCGTTCGCCCGGCAAGGTGTTGTCGCACCGCGTGGAGTATTGCGGCCAGCCGCTGACCGACGCGCTGGCGATGACGCCGGCGATGCCGATGGACGCGCCGGTGCGTGACTACCAGCAGGCCTTCCAGGCCCTGTACGCGAAGATCGAGCAGGCCGATGGCTACTTCAGCCGCGAGGAGTTCCGCCGTGATGGTGGCGAAGGCATGCGCAGCCAGCACGCACCGCTGATGCAGGCCTATGCGGCCTTCTTCAAGGCCAGCGACGCACTGGACGTGGCGCTGGAAAAGAACGAGGAAGACCGCCGTGCGGCGCAGCTGAAGCAGATTGAAGCGAGCGAGGGCCGTTCGCCGGCGTATTACCACCTGCGCCTGGTGGGGGACGGCAAGCAGCTTGCGGTGGCCTTCCAGGACGAAAAGCCGGACGTCGCCGCGCTGCGCACGCGGCTGTCGGATTACGAGGCGCTGGTGAAGGAAATGCAGGCCGCCGGCATCGGCAAGGACGACCCGATGTGGGGCCATGTGCAGCGCTCGGCTGACATGCTGATCCGCAAGGCCGGCCGTGGCATCGAACGCATCGAGCAGGGCAAGCCGATCAGCGCCGAAGGGCTGGCCGCCGAGCGTAAGGCTTCGGGCAGCTGGCTCACCTCGGCCCCGGAAGGCGCGCAGTCGGACATCCTGGACGCGTACAACGACCTGGTGACCACCAGCAACCGCATGCATTGATGGCAGCATCGCCATCCGGTAGCGCCGGGCCATGCCCGGCGGCCGTGTTCAGTTGTTGAACGCATCCGGCAGGGCACTGCCGCACCGGCGGCAATGGCGCGCGTCGGGCTCGTGGCCTTCCAGCCCGCACTGCGGGCAGCCACGTGCATCCCGGCGCGCGGCCAGATCGGCGTCGCGCATGGTGTTGGCCAGTTCGGCGGTGTAGATGCCGGTGGGCACGGCGATGATGCTGTAGCCGATCAGGATCAGAACCGAAGTAACGAAGCGGCCGAGCACGGTCTGCGGCACGATGTCGCCGAAGCCGACCGTGGCCATGGTCACCACCGCCCAGTACATGCTGGCCGGGATGTTGCTGAACCCATGCGCGGGGCCCTCGATGATGTACATCAGGGTGCCGGCGATGATCGTGATGGTAATGACCGTGAACAGGAACAGCAGGATCTTGCGCCGGCTGCGCCACAGCGACTGCAGCAGGATGCCGCTTTCCTCGATATAGCGGGTCAGCTTGAGGATGCGGAACACCCGCAGGATGCGCAGCGCGCGCACCACCAGCAGGCTCTGCGCGCCGGGGATGAACAGCGACAGGTAGGCAGGCAGGATCGACAGCAGGTCGATGATGCCCCAGATGCTGACCGCGTAGCGCAGCGGCCTCTTCACCACCGCCAGGCGCAGCAGGTACTCGATCGTGAACAGGGCGGTGAAGCCCCACTCGATGACGTACAGCCCGTCCGACCACGCTACGTGCAGGTGCTGGACGCTGTCGATCATCACCACCCCGATGCTGGCGATGATCGCCACCACCAGGATCAGGTCGAAATTGCGCGACGGCCGGGTGTCGTGGCGGTAGATGATGTCGAACCAGGTCCGGCGCCAGCCGGACGCGGTGGCGGGGTTCAGCTGGGGGGCGGAGAACGGGCGCATCCGCACATTGTGCCGCAGGGCTAGGGGGGCGAGAATGGGCATTCCCGAAACCATCTCACCGCCATGACCGCCGCTACCGACCCGTTGATCTCCCTGTCGCACTACTACCTGCCGGTGTACAAGCCCCGCCAGGTGGTGTTGGAGCGAGGCCAGGGCGCCCGCGTGTGGGACAGCCAGGGCCGCGAGTTCATCGACCTGGCCGCCGGCATCGCCGTGTGCGGCCTGGGCCATAACGATCCGGACCTGGTGGCTGCGCTGGTCGAGCAGGCGGGCAAGCTGTGGCACACCAGCAACGTCTTCTACAGCGCGCCGCCGCTGCACCTGGCCGAGGAACTGGTGAAGGCCAGCCGCTTCGCCGAGCGCGTGTTCCTGTGCAATTCCGGCGCCGAAGCCAACGAAGTGGCGATCAAGATGGTCCGCAAGTGGGCCTCCAGCAAGGGGCGCCCGGCCGACAAGCGCGTCATCATCACCTTCCGCGGCAGCTTCCACGGTCGCACCATGGGCGCGGTCACCGCCACCGCCCAGCCGAAATACCAGGAAGGCTACGAGCCGCTGCCCGGTGGCTTCCGCTACATCGACTTCAACGATGAGGTGCAGCTGGAAACCGCGATGGCCGCCGGCGACGTTGCTGCGGTCATGCTGGAGCCGGTGCAGGGCGAGGGCGGCGTGATGCCGGCCAAGTCCGGTTTCCTCAAGCGCGTGCGCGAGCTGTGCGACCAGCACGATGCCCTGCTGGTACTGGACGAGATCCAGGCCGGCATGGGCCGCACCGGTACCCTGTTCGCGCACTGGCAGGATGACGTGGTGCCGGACATGGTGACCCTGGCCAAGGCCCTCGGTGGCGGCTTCCCGATCGGCGCGATGCTGGCCGGCCCGAAGGTGGCCGAAACCATGCAGTTCGGCGCCCACGGCACCACCTTCGGTGGCAACCCGCTGGCCGCGGCCGTCGCCCGCGTGGCCCTGCGCAAGCTGGCCTCGCCGGAGATCGCCGCCAACGTCAGCCGCCAGTCGAAGGCGCTGCGCGATGGCTTTGACCGCATCAGCGAGGAATTCGGCGTGTTCAGTGGCGTGCGTGGCCGCGGCCTGATGCTGGGCGCGGTGCTGAGCCCGGCCTTCGCCGGCCAGGCCGGTGCCATCCTCGACCACGCCGCCGACCAGGGCCTGCTGACCCTGCAGGCCGGCCCGGACGTGCTGCGCTTCGTGCCGTCGTTGAACATCACCGACGAAGAAGTGGCCGAAGGCCTCAAGCGCCTGCGCGCGGCAGTGGCCGCGTTCGTCGCCGCGCGCTGATCCCGCTGCTGCCGAACCCCCGCAGAGCCGAGCCCATGCTCGGCTGCTGCACGCAAGCCGAGCATGGGCTCGGCCCTACAGGATCGCGTAGCGCTTCAACACCTTCCCCAAGCCCCGCCCGTCGCGCACGGTTTCCGCGTGCAGGCCGGCGGCGCGTGCACCGCGCACATTGGCGAACAGGTCATCGACGAACAGGGTGTGCGCAGGTGCCACCTGCAGCACATCGAGCACACGCTGGAACACCGCCGGCTGCGGCTTGCGCAGGCCGAAATCGGCACTGCAGAACACCCGCCCGTGCAGCGCAGGAAACAGGCCCGGCAGCAGCTGCGGCAGCGCCTGCACCATCAGCGCGCCGTTGTTGGTCAGCACCGCCAGCGGCACCTGCAGCTGCGCAAGGCGCTGCAGCACCGCGTCCTGCGGATGGCTGGCGGCCTGGCGTGCGGCGGTCCAGGTCTGCGTATCCACGCTGCGGCCCAGCAGTCCGCCAAGACGTGCCAGATAGGTCGTTCCATCCAGCGCGCCGCTGTCGTGTGCCGCTTCCAGCCCACTGTCATACAGCGCCGCCTGCACGGCATCGGCGCTCACATCCAGCGCCTGCGCCAGATGCAGCACGCGCTGCGCGCGCTGGTACTGCACCAGCACGCCATCCACATCGAGCAGCAACAGGTCGATCCGCATGGCCTGAGCATGCCATCGCCGTGGAAGCGCGAACACCCTGCCGTGCGCGTGCGACAGACGGTCGCAGCCGGTAACGCATGGCCCTGCCTAGAATGGTCGGTGAACCCGCAGGAGACGCAACGATGAAGGCTTGGATGGTGGCAGTGGGACTGGGTGCGCTGATGCTGGCGCCGTCGGCAATGGCACGCGTGTGTGCGGTGAGCATCGACAGCACCGACCAGATGAGCTTCAGCACGCGCCAGATCAAGGTGGCTGCCGACTGCAGCGAAGTGGACCTGACCCTGCGCCACACCGGCAAGCTGGCGGCCACGGCGATGGGCCACAACTGGGTGCTGACCCGCACGGCCGACTACCAGCCGGTGGCGATGGCCGGCATGCGCATGACCCTGGCCGACAGCTACCTGCCCAAGGCCGACAAGCGCGTGCTCGCGCACACCAAGGTGATCGGCGGCGGCGACACCGCGCGCGTGCGTTTCTCGACCAAGGGCCTGCAGAAGGGCGGCGATTACACCTTCTTCTGCTCGTTCCCCGGCCACTTCGCGATGATGAAGGGCAGCTTCGTCTTCGGTTGATCGCAGCCACGCATGGCGTGGCTCTACTGTGCCCCGGCAATGCGTGGTAGATCCACGCCATGCGTGGATACGGTGAAAGGCGGTGCCAACCAGGGTTGGCACCCACCGGAGGCTGCTTACCCCTTGGCAGCCATGAACGCCACGCGGGCGGCGGCCAGGGTGGCTTCGATCACGGCATCGTCGTGCGCGCTGGACATGAAACCGGCCTCGTAGGCCGACGGTGCGAGGAACACGCCCTGGTCCAGCATCGCGTGGAAGAAGCGGTTGAACGCGGGAATGTCGCAGGCGGTGGCCTGCGCATAGGTCTCCACCTTTTCGCTGGTGAAGAACAGGCCGAACATCGCACCCACGCGGGTGGTGGTCACGGCCACGCCAGCTTCGGCGGCGGCCGCTTCCAGGCCTTCGCACAGGCGCGCGGTGCGCGCGGCGAGCTCGTCGTGGAAGCCCGGCTGCGAGACCAGTTCCAGCATCGCCAGACCAGCAGCCATCGCCACCGGGTTGCCGCTCAGCGTGCCGGCCTGGTAGATCGGGCCGGCCGGGGCGATCTGCTGCATCAGCTCGCGGCGGCCACCGTAGGCACCCACCGGCATGCCGCCGCCGATGATCTTGCCGAAGGTGCTCAGGTCCGGGGTGATGCCGTAGTGTGCCTGCGCGCCGCCCAGGGCCACGCGGAAGCCGGTCATCACTTCATCGAAGATCAGCAGTGCGCCGTACTGCGTGCACAGCGCGCGCAGGTGCTGCAGGTAGCCGTCGCGCGGCGGGATGCAGTTGGCGTTGCCCACCACCGGTTCGATGATCAGGCCGGCGATGTTGCTGCCCTGCGCTTCGAACAGCGCGGTGGCGGCGTCGAAGTCGTTGTAGGGCAGGGTCAGGGTCAGTTCGCTCAGGCCGGCCGGCACGCCCGGCGAGGTCGGCACGCCCAGGGTCAGCATGCCGCTGCCGGCCTTGACCAGGAACGAATCGCCGTGGCCGTGGTAGCAGCCCTCGAACTTGACGATGCGGTTGCGGCCGGTGGCGCCACGGGCCAGGCGTATGGCCGACAGCGTGGCCTCGGTGCCCGAGTTGACCATGCGCACCATCTCGCAGGACGGCACCAGGCGGGTGATGGTCTCGGCCATGGTCACTTCGGCCGCACAGGGCGCACCGAAGGACAGGCCGTTGTCGATGGCCTTCTTCACCGCCTGGCGCACGGCCGGGTGGTTGTGGCCGACGATCATCGGGCCCCAGGAACCGACGTAGTCGATGTAGCGGTTGCCGTCGACGTCGTACAGGTAGGCGCCATCGGCGCGCTCGACGAAGAACGGCTCGCCGCCGACGGACTTGAACGCGCGCACCGGCGAATTGACGCCACCCGGCAGCAGCTGCTGGGCGCGGGAGAACAGGGCGTGGGACTGGTCGTGGTTCATGGGGCTTTCCTGGGTGTTACGCGAACTGGGCGAGGAAGGCGCGCTGGGTCGCGACCGGGTCCTGCGCGGCATGGATGCCACTGACCACGGCCACCAGGTCGGCGCCGGCATCGATGATGGGACCGACATTGTCCGGCGTCAGGCCGCCGATCGCCACCCGCGGCACGCCCAGTGCGGCGCTTTGCCGCAGCAGGTCGGTGTGGGCGCGGCTGCTGGTGACCTTGGTGGTGGTGGGGTAGAAGGCGCCGAAGGCCACGTAGCTGGCGCCGGCGGCCACGGCCTTTTCGGCGTTGGCCAGCTGGTCGTAGCAGGATGCGCCGATGATGGCGTCCGGGCCGAGCAGGGCGCGCGCGCTGGCGATGTCGCCGTCGGTGCCGCCCAGGTGCACGCCGGCCGCACCCACGGCCTTGGCCAGCTGCGGGTCGTCGTTGATGATGAGCGGCACGCCATGGGCCGCGCACAGGGCCTGCAGGGCCGCGGCCTGTTCCTGCCGCAGCGCGTCGCTGGCGGTCTTGTTGCGGTACTGCAGCCAGGTGGCACCGGCGGCCAGCAGCGGCGCCGTGCGCGCCAGCAGGCGTGCGGTATCGGGTTCATCCGGGGTGATCAGGTAGACGCCGCGGGGCGCCGGGGAAGCAGAAATCATTGATGGCTACCGGTGAGTGGGCCGCGATGGGACAATGGCGGCCCGTGAATCCAGCCCTGATTATCCGATGAGCGACGCCACCCCCACCACCGTGCGTACCTGGATGTGCGTGGTCTGCGGCTTCATCTACCGCGAAGCGGACGGCTTGCCCGAAGAGGGCATCGCCCCGGGCACGCGCTGGGAGGACATTCCCGAGACCTGGACCTGCCCCGACTGCGGGGTGACCAAGGACGATTTCGAGATGGTCGAGATCGATTGAGCGCGAGGGCCGCCGGGCACTGCCCGGCGCTACCGGTAGGTGCGGACCGCTGGTCCGCACACCGCTAAATCAATGCAAGCGCGGCATCGGCCCACCGAGGTCGATCAGCTTTTCGCGCAGCCACTGCGCATCGCTGGCTTCGGGGTTGCGGCGCAGGTACTGGCCCAGGTCGTGGCGGGCACCGGCCACGTAGTCCAGCTGCAGGTAGGCCAGGCCTCGGTCACGCAGGGCATCGTCCTGTTCCGGGGCCAGCTTCAGCAGGCGGTCGGCACTGCGCGCGGCACGGTCCCACTCGCTGGCTTCGGCATACACACCGTGCAGGTTGCGCAGCATGCGGATGAGAATCGCGCGGGTCGGCGCCGGGTCGAGGATCTGGGCCAGCACCTGGTCGTCCGGGGCCTGCCCGCCGAGGTGTGACTTGGCGCGCTCGCGCAGCTCGTCCACGTCCAGCGGGCGACCGCCGTTGAACGGATCCATCACCAGCACGCCGTCGTCCACCGGCAGGCGCACCAGGAAGTGGCCGGGGAAGGACACGCCGTCCAGCGGAATGCCCAGGCGACGGGCGACTTCCATCTGCACCAGGGCCAGCGAGATTGGGTTGCCCAGCCGCCGCTCGAACACCTGGTTGAGGTAGCTGTTGCGCGGGTCGTAGTACTCCTGGTGGTCGCCGCTGTAGCCCAGTTCGTCGAACAGGTGGCGGTTGACCGCGGCCATCTTCAGCGGCCAGCGCTCGATGGTGTCCACTTCCGCGCGCAGGTGGTCGACATGGCTCTGCACGAGTGCGTCGTACACACCGGGCTGCAGGTCGGGGTATTCATCGCGCGCGATCAGCAACGCGGTCGGCAACAGTGGCAGCGCCTCGTCATCGACGTCGGCCAGTGCATCCCAGTCGGGGAGTGTGATCCGGTCCTGCATGGCCACAGACTGGAGGCAATCGCAGGTGGTTTCAAGCGGTGTGGCGTGAAAAGAACCGCGCCTTGAAGAAACGCGGTCAGAGCCCTTTCGCGCGCGAAAGGGATCCGGCCCCGGATCCGTGCTCATCCACGCATGGCGTGGATCTACTCGATGCCCGGGCCGAAGGTCAGCGGCGTGCCGTCCTTCAGCTTCAGCTTCTCCGCCTGGCCGGCGTTGAGCTCCAGCACGTAACGCGCCGGGCCAGCGCTGGGGTAGGGCGGGCACATGTCGCCGGCCGAGCACGGCGGCACGTCGCGCTGCTGGCTGACCAGCCTGCGCTCGCTGTCGAAGTACAGGATGTCCAGCGCGATCTTGGTGTTCTTCATCCAGTACGCCTGCATTTCCTCGCGCTCGTGGATGAAGAGCATGCCGTTGTCGGCCGGCATCTGGTCGCGGAACATCAGCCCGCGGGCGCGGGTTTCATCATTGGTGGCCAGCTCCACCTGGTAACGGGCGCCGTCCAGCTCTACCCAGTGGCGGGCGGCATCGGTGGCGCAGCCGGTCAGGGCCAGCAGGGGGAGGATCAGCAGCGAGCGCAGCGACATGTCAGCGTCCTTCGGGAAATTCAGAGCACGACCGGCGGTTCGCCGCCGACGATCACCACATCGGCGCGACGGCGCGCGAACAGGCCCACGCAGACCACGCCCGGCAGCTGGTTGAGCTCGCGCTCCAGCTTTTCCGGATCGGTGATCTCCAGGTTGTGGATGTCCAGGATCTGGTTGCCATTGTCGGTCACCACGCCCTCGCGCCAGGTCGGCTGGCCGCCGGTCATGTCGCGGATCTGGCGGGCCACCAGGCTGCGCGCCATCGGGATCACTTCCACCGGCAGCGGGAACCTGCCCAGCACCGGCACCTGCTTGCTCGGGTCGACGATGCAGACGAAGCGCTCGCTGGCCTCGGCGATGATCTTCTCGCGGGTCAGCGCGGCGCCACCGCCCTTGATCAGGCACTTGTTGGCATCGCACTCATCGGCGCCGTCCACGTACAGCGACAGGCTGCCGGCGTGGTTCAGTTCGATCACCTCGATGCCGTGCTGCTTCAGGCGGGCGGTGCTCTGTTCGGAACTGGACACCGCGCCCTTGATGCGGTGCTGGATGCGGGCCAGGGCATCGATGAAGTAGGCAACGGTGGAACCGGTGCCGACGCCGACGATCATGCCGTCCTGGACGTATTCGATGGCTTTCTCGGCGGCAAGGCGCTTGGCTTCGGTCATGGGAGGACTCTCAGGCAGGGAATCAGGATTTCTTTTCGAGCGACAGCAGCAGCTTCCACTGCGCGGCCGTCACCGGGAACACCGACAGGCGGTTGCCCTTGGCAACCAGCGGGAAGCCCTCGCCGAGTTCGTCGGCATGCAGCTTGATCTCGTCCAGCGCGATCACCTGCTTCAGCTTGCGCTCGAAACCGACGTCCACCAGCATCCAGCGCGGGTTTTCGCGCGTGCTCTTGGGGTCGTGGTAATCGGATGCCGGGTCGAACTGGGTGTCGTCCGGGTAGGCCGCGCTGGCCACCGTGGCCAGGCCGACGATGCCCGGCACCTTGGTATTGGAGTGGTAGAACAGGATGCCGTCGCCGACCTGCATGCCATCGCGCATGAAGTTGCGCGCCTGGTAGTTGCGCACCCCGTTCCAGGGCTCGACCTTCACCTTGGCCAGGTCATCGATGGAAAAAGCGTCCGGTTCGGACTTCATCAGCCAATAGCGCTTGCGGGCGGTCATGCGTTCACGGGGGCAGCGGAGGGGAACAGGGTGCCGTCTTCGGTGCAGATCGCATCCACCGGCACGTCCCACGACGCCACCGGCAAGGACCCGACCTGCTGCACCGCGAACGCCGCACCGACCAGCCAGGGCGGCGCCGGCCGGTCGTGGCGGAAGGCGAAGCTGCGATCATACCAGCCGCCCCCCATGCCCAGCCGCCGGCACTGGCTGTCGAAGCCGACCAGCGGGGTCACCACCAGCGCCATCCGTGCCGGCTCCAGGGTGTCTTCCAGGGCTACGTCCGGTTCGGGGATGCCGTAGCGGTTGCTGGTCAGCGGCTGGCCGGGACGCCACGGCGCGAAGCGCAGCACTTCGCCGGCCAGCACCGGCAGGCAGTAGGTGAGGGCTTCGGGCAGCTGCAGCTGCCAGCGGTGCAGGGCGATCTCGCCATCCAGCGCCCAGTAGCCGGCCACCGGGCCGGAGCGTGGGGCGAAGGGCAGGGCGAGCAGGGCATCGGCCAGCGATTCGGCGGCGGCGATGCGCGCGGGCGCAGAAAGATCACGGCGGCGTTGCCGCAGGTCGTGGCGCAGGGCCTGGCGCGGGTCGGTCATGGCAGCGTGCGGCGGGGGGAACAGCCGTCATTGTGCCGGAAAGAACAAGGGCGACGCCCGAAGACGCCGCCCTTGCTGGAATATTGCATTCTCCGCAATGTCGATGCATGCGAAACGACCTTGAACCCGGGGGCTCAAGTGGGAACGCTGGAGAACCATCGGGCTTCCCGCTACAAGGCGGACCTGCACTCCCGGCGCTGTCGCGCTCCCGGTGTCGTTCTTAAGGGACAAGGCGAATGTTTGCACATGCCGTCGAGTACCGCAGAGAACGCGTGGCCATTATAGCCAGCGCGCAGGATCTGGATAGGCCGTTCGTCGGCAACAGTACGTGCCAATTCAGTTATGAAAAGACGCGATGCACACCCTTCTCACGTACTGCTGTCGATCGCGCGGTCCAGGCGCCGGTTCAGATCAGCCAGCGTCTGCTGCAGGGCCACCGCCTGGCGGGCGTTCTCGTCGCGCAGCAGCTGAAGTTCGTGGGCCAGGTTGAGCGCGGCCAGCACGGCCACGCGGTCGACCGCGGCCATCCGGTTGCTGCCCCGGATCTCGCGCATGCGCGCGTCGAGCAGGCGCGCGGCGGCCATCAGGCTGTCGCGTTCATCGCCACCCACGCCGACCGTGTATTCACGATCGAGGATGCGGACACTGACCGGTTCGGCGCTCATGTGTGCTGCTCCAGGGATTTGAGCCGGCTGATCATCGCTTCCACCCGCGAGCGGGCCTGCTCGTTCTTGGCCAGCAGCGTCGAACGCTCGGTCACCAGCTGTTCCTGCTGGTGGCGCAGGCTGCGGTTCTCCTCGGCCAGGCGCTGGTTACGTTCAAGCAACGCGTCCACGCGGGCGGCAAAGGCCTGCAACTGGGCAAGGGGGTCGGCGGGTTCCATGCCGCACGATAGGCAAGCCGGGCAAGGGCGGTCAAGCGTTGCCGCAGCAGGGCCGGGCTGCCACGGGGAGGACCCGGTCGGGTTGCTACACTACCGGGCTCACGGGCGCGCGCGTGCGCACCCCGGGTTTCCCTTACGAACGAGCCGCACGATGACCGAACTTCCCTCCGTCGACGACGTTTCCCGCGCCAGCCAGGAACTGGGCCTGGGCGCCACCGCTGCCGAGCTGCATGGCGGCCTGTGCGGCTGGCTGGCTGCAGGCGGCGCCCCCGGCAATGACTGGCCGGCACGCGTGCTGGCCGACGACAACCTGGCCCCGGTACCTGAGGGCAGTGCGCTGGCGCAGCTGCTGGAAGCCACGATCAAGCAGCTGGAAGACCGCGACTTCGCCTTCGAACTGCTTCTGACCGACAACGACGACGTGGCCGCGCAGGCCGACGCGATGTTCGCCTGGACCCGCAGCTTCCTCGGTGGCTTCGGCCTGGGCAGCGGCGGCCGCCGCCCGACCCTGTCCGAAGAGGGCGAGGAAGCGCTGACCGACATGGCGAGCCTGGCTCGTGCCTCCAGCGAGGATTTCGAGGCCGGTGGCGAGGACGACGACGAAGCCCTGTCCGAGATCGAGGAGTTCATCCGCGTAGCGGTGCTCCTGCTGCACGGTGACGTTGTGCTGGCCGCGCGCCACCGCCAGCGCCTGAACTGATGGATATCAAGCAGCGCACCGGCATCGCGGCCGGAGAGTACAAGCGTCGCCGGCGCCAGCTGATGGACATGGCCGGCGACGACGCGATCCTGGTGCTGCCGGCCGCATCGGAGAAGGTGCGCAGCCTGGATACCCATTACCCGTACCGGCAGGACTCGGACTTCCAGTATCTGAGCGGCTTCCCGGAACCGGAAGCGGTGCTGGTGCTGATTCCGGGACGCCGCCATGGCGAGGCCCTCCTGTTCTGCCGCGAGCGCGACGCCGAGCGCGAAGCCTGGGACGGCGGTCGCGCCGGCCAGGACGGTGCGGTGGCGCAGTACGGCATGGACGATGCGTACCCGATCGACGACCTGGACGACATCCTGCCGGGCCTGCTGGAAGGGCGTTCGCGCGTCTATTACCACTTCGGCCGCGACGCGGACTTCGACCTGAAGCTGATCGGCTGGGTCAACCGCGTGCGTTCGCAGGTGCGCCACGGCGCGCAGCCGCCGCATGAGTTCCTCGAGCTGGGCCACCTGCTGCACGAGCAGCGCCTGTTCAAATCCGGTGCGGAAGTGGCGCTGATGCACCACGCCGCGCAGATCAGCGTGCGTGCGCACCTGGCCGCAATGCGGGCGGCGAAGGCGGGCATCCATGAGTACGAGCTGCAGGCCGAACTGGAGCGCGTGTTCCGTGCCAGTGATGCGGTGCCGGCCTACAGCAGCATCGTCGGTGCCGGCCGCAACGGCTGCATCCTGCATTACCGGGACAACAACGCGCGTTCGCGCGATGGCGAGCTGGTGCTGATCGATGCCGGTGCCGAGTATCGTGGCTACGCCAGCGACATTACCCGCACGTTCCCGGTGAATGGCCGCTTCAGTGCCGAGCAGCGCGCGCTGCATGACCTGGTAGGCGAGGCGCAGGCGGCAGCGCTTGCACAGGCGAAGCCGGGCGTGGCCTACGAGACCGGTCACCTGGCGGCAGTGCAGACCCTTACCGAAGGCTTGTTGCGGCTGGGCCTGCTGAAGGGCACGCTGGAAAAGAACCTGGCCGAGGGCCTGTACCAGCGCTTCTACCGGCACAAGACCGGTCACTGGATCGGCCTGGACGTGCACGACGTGGGCGATTACCGCCTGGCCGGCGATTCGCGACTGCTGGAGCCGGGCATGGCCTTCACCATCGAGCCGGGCCTGTACATCGGTGCGGACGATACGACGGTGGAGCCGCGCTGGCGCGGGATCGGCATCCGTACCGAGGATGACGTGTTGATCACCGATGACGGCCACCGCGTGCTGACCGAGGGGCTGGCGCGCAGTGCGGATGAGATTGAAGCGGTGATGGCGGGTTGAGGGTTTTGGGGTAGCAGGGCTTGCAGCCCTGCACCTGCTCACTGCAACGGCAGCGTCAACTTCAACGTCAAAAGCGGGCATTCCGTGGGATGGCAAGGCACTGTGGGTGTGCGGGGACGCCGTAAACCCATCCATGGGGGCTTGGTCGCCGCATCCATGCGGCTCACACCCCGCAAACCCACAGTGCCCCGCCTTCGACAGGTTCACGCGGCTGTGGGAACCTGCTGGTGGTGGGTGCCGACCGTTGGTCGGTACATCTATTGGATATCGAATGAATCATCCACGCATGGCGTGGATCTACGGGTAGGTGTCGACCTTGGTCGACACAGAGCGAGCGCAGCGAGCGACCCGCATTTGATTTTCTTTTTCTTTTCCGTGGCTGGCGCGCACGGAAACTGTCCGTGGCCGGGCGGATGGGTTGCGCAGGGGCTTGAGCCGCATGGATGCGGCGACCGAGCTTACATGGACGTACTTGCAGCGTCCCCTGCGCAGCCCATCCGCCCGGCCAGACCTCAGTAATCCTGCCGCACCCAGCGCCCAGCCAGGAGGGGCTCAGCCCTTGGCTGCCGCAAACTCCGGGCGTGTCAGGTTCTCCGCTTCGTCCTCGGTGCACAGCACTTCGTCTTCGATGCGGATGCCGCCATACGGGCGGAAGAAGTCCACGCGGTCCCAGTTCACCGCATCGCCATGGCCGGCAGCCTTCACTTCGTCCAGCAGCATGTCGATGAAGTACAGGCCCGGTTCGATGGTCACCACCATGCCCGGTTCCAGCACGCGGGTCAGGCGCAGGTAGGGATGGCCGGCCGGGCGCTCGATGCGGCCGCCTTCCTCGCTGGCCGCGAAACCGGCCACGTCGTGCACCTGCAGGCCGATCAGGTGGCCGATGCCGTGCGGGAAAAATGCGGCGCTGACGCCGGTTTCCAGCGCGGTCTGCGGCGAGACCTTGATGACGCCGAAGTCCTTCAGCACGCCCATCAGCGAAAGATGCGCATCCACGTGCAGCTGCTTGTAGTCGAAGCCCGCACGCACCGCCGCGCACATCTGCTGCTGGGCGGCATCCACGGCCTCGATCATCGCCGCGAATTCGTCATGGCCCTTGGCCGCGTAGGTACGGGTGATGTCGCTGGCGTAGCCATGCGCGCTGGCGCCAGCATCGATCAGGAAGCTGCGCAGCGGCTGCGGTGCGGTGCGGCCCAGTTCGGTGTAATGCAGCACCGCGGCGTGTTCGTTCAGCGCAACGATGTTGCCGTACGGCAGCTCGTTGGCATCCTGGCCCACGGCCTGGCAGTAGGCCATGTGGATGTTGAATTCATCGGCGCCATTGTGGAACGCCGTCTCTGCAGCACGATGGCCGCGCACGCCCAGCACCTGCGCCTGGCGCATCAGTGCGATTTCATACGGCGTCTTGTAGGCGCGGTGCCATTCCAGATGGTTCACCACCGGCGCCGGGTTGTTTGGCACGTAGGCACCCAGCGCGCTCTGCGGCTCGCCGAGGATCGCGCAGCGCGACGGATCAGCCGGCAGCAGCGCCAGCGCCTCTTCCGGCTTGCGGATGATGTGGATGTCGAAGTGCTCCACCCACCAGCCGCTGGGGGCATCCGGCACCACGTGCCAGTAATCGAACGGCTGGTGGAAGATCACCGCTGGGCGCTTGCCCGGGGTGAATACCACCCAGCTGTTGGGCACGCGGGTGAGCGGCAGCCACGCCTTGAACTGCGGGTTCACCGCGTACGGGTAATCGCGATCGTCGAACATCTGGTAGTGCAGGGTGCCGCTGGGCACCACCAGGTGGTCGAAGCCGCCGCCGGCCAGCGCCTGTTCGGCGCGTCGGCACAGCACGGCCAGGTGGTCGGAATACAGGGCGCCAGGGTCTTGCTGGATCATTGCGGTGGCTCGACACGGGAAACGGCCCTAGATTCTGCCGCATACCGCAAAAAACCGCTGTGCAGGAACCGGCACTCAGCCTGTCGAAACCGGCGCCTCGTCGCTGTCCTCGCCGATCCATGCACGCAACAGCTGCCGATGTTCGCGCGACAGGGTGAGGAAACGGAAACCGGCCCAGCTCTGCCCCGGGGCATGCGCCGGCTCGCTCCACAGCAGGTGCACGCCCACATCGATGGCCGCGCTGCGGCCGTCGCCCAGTGGCAGCGGGAAGCGCAGCTGGTACAGCGCGTCGTCGCGCAGCGGCTGGCTCGCCAGCATCAGCATGCCGGTTTCGGAAACATTGCCCAGCCGGCCGACCACGCTCGCGCGCATCTGGTCGGTGACCGGGACCAGGTCGGACACCTGGCGGCGCGGCGCGCGGCGGGTGTCCTGCGGCGGTAGCTGGCTCATGCGTCAGGCTCCTGGCGGCGACCACCGGCCAACGTGCGCAGGGCGGACAGGCTGGCCTGCCAGGCGCGGTCGACAAGGCGGCCTTTTTCTTCGGTGACCAACTGCGCCCGGCCTGCGGCCATCTGCCGGGCCAGCGTATCCAGGTCGGTCTCGCTGCTTTTCTGCCCGCGCGGATTGACGAACAGCACGTGCCCGGTCAGCAGGCTGTACCAGGACAGGCGCTGGCGGCGCACGCTGCCATCTTCGCCGGCGAGGTCGAACCAGCTGCCGAAGGGCAGGTTGGTCAGCTGCTCATGGCAGGCCTGCTCGGCCGCGCTGCGCGGTGCGGCGTCGTGGGTGCTGGTGCTGCCCGTCGCATGCTCGCCCAGGCGCGCGCGCGCCTTCAGGCGTGCACTGAGTTCGGTGCGCGAGGTGTGCTCGTCCTCGCCGCCGGGCGTGGCCAGGCGGCGGGCCACCGCCGAGGCTTCCTCGGGGTGGTAGCCGACCTGCAGCAGGGCCGCTTCCACTTCCGCGGCCAGCGGCGCGTCGGGCACGCTGTCGGCCTCGGCGGGCGCGGCGGTGACTGCGGCAATGCGTTCGGTCTGCTGCAGGCGTTCCTGCCACTGCGCCGAGTCATCGCCGTGGCGCAGCCGGGTCAGGGTCAGGGCGTCAGCCCAGGCCTCGCGCAGCAGGGTCTGCACGAAGCGGGGCGGCTCCTGTGCCTGGCAGTGCTGGTCGATCTGCGCGCTGGCTTCGCGGCGGGCCAGGGCCAACCGCTCCTTGCCGCGCGCTGCTTCCACATGGCGGCGTTCGGCCAGCTCGGCGCGATGCGCGGCGGCGCGCTGGTGCTGCTGGATTTCCTCGTTGGCCGCAGCGAATGCTTCGGGCGTGCGCGCGTCCTGGCCCAGCAGTCCCTGCACGCTCTGCGCCAGGCGCTGCATCAGCTGCGGGTCCACGTCGTCGTCGCCCAGCCAGTTGGCACCGGCTTCGGCGATGGTGTTGAGCAGTTCGCGCGCGGGATGTTCGTCGCGTACGAAGAAGGCGGGGTCGGCCATCGCCGCGCGCGCCAGCGGCACCTGCAGGCGGGCCAGCAGGGCGGCCGGCACGGGGTCGGGACGCTGTTGCTGCTGGACCTGCTGCAGCAGCAGGCGCAGCAGGTCGAGGTGGTCGCGATCGTGGCTGGCCAGCTGGGCCTGTGCGCCGTGCTCACTGCGCAGCTGCGCGGTCACCGCGCTCTGCAGGTCGGTGATGCTGGTGGCGGCGCCGGCCTGGGCCTGCAGGCGCGCCAGCACCGCATCCACCAGGCCGCTGGGCACCGAGGGCGGTTCGATGGCCATCGGTGCGGCATGCCGGGCCTGCTGCAGCAGGTCGTGCAGCAGGTTGGCCGGGGGCGTGGTCAGTTCCGGGTTGGCCGCACCCGGTGGAACGGTGTCGGCGAAGGCGTTCTGCATCAGCGCCGACCACGAACCCGCGCGGCCGGAGCTGCCCCAGCCGGTCAACGGCTCGGCCGAACGCGGTGCAGGCTGCGTGGCGCGGCCACCGCCGACGGACTGGGTGATGATGCGGCGGGTGCTGGATGAGCGCGCCAGGTACGGGGTGTAGACCAGGCCCGGCAGCACGCCGTGCTGGGCCAGCAGGTTGTTGGAGCGCTCCAGGACATCGCCGAGGCGTTCCAGCAGCTGGCGTTCGAAGCTGCGATAGAGCGCCAGCTGCAGTTCCGCGCTCAGCCCATCCTGTTCGGCCAGGCGCCGCACCAGGGTGCACAGCGCCTGCGGCGCCAGCGGAAGGGTGTCGTTGTCGAATGCCGGGGCGGCGGCCAACACTGCCAGGCGCTGGCCGAGCAGGTTCAGGGCATTGCCCGAACGCTGGTTTTCCCGGCGCACCATCTCGGTCAGCACCAGGTTGCGGTCCACTTCGTGGTCATCCACCAGCGACAGGCCCAGCAGGCCCGGCGGGCGGGCGGGCGCGCTCGGCGGCGCGGTGTCCTGCGGCGCGCGCAGCTGCACCAGGCTGTCGGCCAGCGCATCGAGCATGCGGTCGCAGAAGCTGCCGGCAAACGCATGCAGCTGGCCACGCTGCGCCAGCAGCTCGGCCTGCATCTGCGGATTGCGTGCGTGGTCGGCATCGTGCAGCAACGCCTGTTCGGCCGCTTCCACGGTAAGGATCAGCGGCGCGGTCAGCACATGGCGGCACAGCACCAGCAGTTCACCCAGCAGCTCGCGCACGCGTGGGGGCAGGTCTGCGGCGGCCAGGCGCGCGCTGTCAGGGGTGGCAAAGGGGAAAGCGGCAGACATCGGGTGCAGTTCCGGGATTCCCGCGAATCGACATGGGAATCTACCGTGTCGGCAGCCGCGGGCGCTACTTGAGCAATTTCTGCGGTGGGCGCCCGTTCAAACGCAGCGAAGGCCGGCCAGCGGCCGCATCCGCCGGGCATGGCCCGGCGCTACAGGAACAGACTCACCACGTCGTTGGTGAAGCGGCGGCCCAGTTCGGTCGGCTGCACGTGGTCGCCGGCCACCTCCAGCCAGCCGCGTTTCACGGCTTCGGCCAGCGGTGCGTCCAGCACGCTGCGCGGCAGGCCGGTGCGCGATTCGAAATCGCGCAGGCCGAAGCCCTCGTGCAGGCGCAGCAGGTTCAGCATGTACTCGAAGGGCAGGCGGTCGGCGGCGATCACTTCGTCGCCCCCGAACGAGGCCGGGCTGCCGGCGCTGTCCATGTAGGCCTGCGGATGCTTGAGCTTCCAGCGCCGCAGCACGTGTTCCTCGGCACCGGAGCTGATCTTGCCGTGCGCGCCGGCGCCGATGCCCAGGTAATCGCCGAAGCGCCAGTAGTTCAGGTTGTGTGCGCTCTGCCGGCCGGGGCGGGCATAGGCACTCACTTCGTACTGGCCGAAACCGGCCTGCGCCAGCAGCGCCTGGCAGTGCTCCTGCATGTCCCAGGCGTTGTCCTCGTCGGGGATGCCCTGCGGCGGCCGCGCAAAGAACACGGTGTTCGGTTCCAGGGTCAGCTGGTAGTGCGAGATGTGTGCCGGCTGCAGCGCGAAGGCGCGTTCCAGGTCGGCTTCGGCACCGGCCAGGGTCTGTTCCGGCAGCGCGTACATCAGGTCGATGTTGAAATTGTCGTAGCCCGCGTCCTGCGCCATCTTCACCGCGCGCTCGGCTTCGCCACTGTCGTGGATGCGGCCCAGGCGCTTCAGTGCGGCATCGTCGAAGCTCTGGATGCCGAAGCTGAGGCGGTTCACGCCGGCCGCGCGGTAGCGGTCGAAGCGACCGTGCTCGGCGGTGCCCGGGTTGGTTTCCAGGGTGATCTCGGCATTGGGCGCAAAGCGCAGGCGCGCGCTGGCCTGCTGCAGGAAGCGGTCGATCGCTTCCGGCGGGAACAGGCTGGGCGTACCGCCACCGAAGAACACGCTGTGCACCACCCGGCCCCAGACTAGTGGCAGGTCCTGGTCGAGGTCGCGCAGCAGGGCGTCGACGTAGGCCTCGAACGGCAGCTCGCCCTTGGCCTGGTGCGAGTTGAAATCGCAGTATGGGCATTTGCGCACGCACCACGGCAGGTGCACGTACAGCGACAGCGGCGGCGGCACCAGGCGCGGCGCGGTGTCGTGTGCGTGGTCGGCGGAACAGGCTTCGCCGGGCAGGTGGTTGCAGTGGTCGTGGTCGTGCGGCATGGGCGTCATCGGTAGTGCCGGCCGCTGGCCGGCTTCCCTGGGGTAATCAGAGGGGCGTCAGAGCCAGCGGGCCAGCTGCTGCTTGAGCTGCTGCAGGGCGGTGGCGCGGTGGCTGATGGCGTTCTTCAGCGCCGGCTCCATCTCCGCGGCGGTCAGGCCGTGGGTGGTATCAAGGAACAACGGGTTGTAGCCGAAGCCGTTCGTGCCGCGCAGTTCGCGGATGATCTGGCCTTCCCAGCGGCCTTCGCAGATCAGCGGCTGCGGGTCGGTGGCGTGGCGCAGCAGCACGATGACCGCATAGAAGCGGGCCGTGCGCTGGCCATCGGGAATGTCGGCCATCGCCTCCAGCAGCTTGGCGTTGTTGGCCGCGGCATTGGTCGGATGGCCGGCGTAGCGCGCGCTGTACAGACCGGGCGCTCCGCCGAGCGCATCGACGATCAGGCCCGAATCATCGGCCAGTGCCGGCAGGCCGGTGGCCTCGCAGGCCGCGCGTGCCTTCAGCAGCGCGTTCTCGACGAAGGTCAGGCCGGTTTCCTCCACGTCACCCAGACCCAGCTCGGCAGCCGAAGTGATCTGCAGCGGCAGGTCGGCGAGGATCTCCTGCATTTCCACCAGTTTGCCGGCGTTGTGGCTGGCAAGCACGAGCGTCTTCATCAGCGGGGCTCCAACAGGTCCCAGGTGTTGCCGTACAGATCGCGGAACACCGCGACGGTGGCATAGGCTTCTTCGCGCGGCGCTTCCAGGAACTCGACGCCGGCGGCGACCATCGCCGCGTGGTCGCGGTGGAAGTCATCGGTGTTGAGGAAGAAGCCGACGCGGCCACCGGTCTGGTTGCCGATGCGGCTGCGCTGTTCCTCGTTGCTTGCGCGGGCCAGCAGCAGGGCGGCAGCGCTGCCATCGGTCGGCCCGACCACCACCCAGCGCTTGCTGCCCTGGTTGATGTCGTCCAACAGGGCGAAGCCGAGCTTGCCGGTGTACCAGGCAATGGCTTCGTCGTAGTCGGCCACTACCAGGGTGGTCAGGGCGATCCGCCGGTTCATGCCGACAGCGCCGCCTGCTGTGCGGCCAGCAGCTCGCCCACGCCCTTTTCGGCCAGGCCCAGCAGCGCGTCCAGTTCATCGCGGCGGAAGGCGTGGCCTTCGGCGGTGCCCTGCAGCTCGATGAAGCCGCCACCGTCGTTCATCACCACGTTCATGTCGGTGTCGCAGTCGCTGTCTTCGGCGTAGTCCAGGTCCAGCACCGGGGTGCCGCGGTACACGCCCACCGACACGGCCGCCACTGCGCCGAGGATCGGGTTGCGCTTGATGTCGCCACGCTTCATCAGCACGTTCACCGCATCGACCAGGGCCACGTAGGCGCCGGTGATGGCGGCGGTGCGGGTGCCGCCGTCGGCCTGCAGCACGTCGCAGTCCAGGGTGATGGTGCGTTCGCCCAGGGCGTTGCGGTCGACGCAGGCGCGCAGGCTGCGGCCGATCAGGCGCTGGATTTCCAGGGTGCGCCCGCCCTGCTTGCCACGCGCCGCTTCACGGTCGCTGCGGGTGTGGGTGGCGCGCGGCAGCATGCCGTATTCGGCGGTCACCCAGCCTTCGCCCTTGCCACGCAGGAAGCCCGGCACGCGGTTTTCCACGCTGGCGGTGCACAGCACGCGGGTTTCACCGAAGCACACCAGCACCGAACCCTCGGCATGGCGGGTGAAGCCGCGTTGGATGACGACCGGGCGGAGCTGGTCGGGCTGGCGGCCACTGGGGCGGGAATCGGACATGGTGCGGGTTCCGTAAGGGCAGGGGAGTACGCCGCCATGCCCGCGACCTTGACGGGGCGGGCAGGGGGGCTCAGGTGAGGGCGCTAGGGTACCATTCCCCCTTTGCACGCACCGGACACATTCCATGATTCGAAGCATGACCGCCTATGCCGGCGGCGAGCGCGTCACCCCGTGGGGCACGCTGGGCTGCGAGCTGCGCTCGGTCAACCACCGGTTCCTGGAAGTGGGCACCCGCCTGCCCGAGGAACTGCGTGCGCTTGAACCGCAGCTGCGCGAGCGCATCGCCGCCCGCCTGAGCCGCGGCAAGCTGGACCTGGTCATGCGCCTGCGTGCGCCGGAAGGTGCGGCCAGCCTGCAGGTGAACGAAGCGCTGTTGGGCCAGCTGGGCCAGCTCGCGCACCGCCTGACCTCCGATTTCCCCAACCTGCAGGTCAGCTTCACCGAGCTGCTGCAGCTGCCGGGCGTGACCCAGGGCGAGGCCACCGACGCGGCGGCCCTGCAGGCCGAGGCGCTGTCGCTGCTGGACCAGGCGCTGGACGGCTTCGTTGCTGCCCGTGAACGCGAGGGTGACAAGCTGGCCGCAGCGATCTCCGAGCGCGTGGACGGCATCGAGCGCATCGCTACTGACGTGCGCACGCTGATTCCGGCCATTCGCGACGGACAGCGCGCCAAGCTGGCCGCCCGCCTGGCCGACCTGCCCCACCCGGTCGACCCCGGCCGTGCCGAGCAGGAGCTGGTGATGTGGCTGCAGAAGCTGGACGTGGACGAGGAGCTGGACCGCCTGGGCAGCCACATCGTCGAGATCCGCCGCGTGCTGAAGCAGCGCGAGCCGGTCGGCCGCCGCCTGGATTTCCTGCTGCAGGAGTTCAACCGTGAAGCCAATACGCTGGGCTCGAAGTCGGTGGACAGCCGCACATCCAATGCCGCGGTGGAGCTGAAGGTGCTGATCGACCAGATCCGCGAGCAGGTGCAGAACATCGAGTGATGTGCAGCGGGGCGCCTTCGGGCGCCCTTCTTCATTGGGTTGAGTGCAGGTAGCCACGCATCGATGACGCGAACGACCCTCATCTGGCGATACGTCGCGCTGTGGACCTGCTGGATGAGGTTCTGGATGTCGCCGGGCTGGAAAATGACGCACGCGCCCAGGCGGCGCTGGCCTTGGCTTTCTGCGACCGGCTGGGGGACCGCCTGGATGCCGGTCGACGCGCGGCGGTCGACGCCGCGCGCTGCTATTGGAACCGGCAGGACGGGGCAGGGCGGCGCCGGTGGCACGCTGTCTATCTTTCCCGGCTCGAACGGCAGCACGGCTTGAGCCCTTATGATGCATTGCAGTTCTGTTTGAGGAGTTGTCACATCCCGGCGATGCAGGCCTCCTTCAACAACCTGCGTACTTCCTTGGCGCCTTCTCCGGCCCGATTCTCCAGATTGCTTCCCCGAACTTCCATCGGGCTGACATGGCGCTCGCGCGACAGGCTGCGCCCACCCTTCAGGATCCCGTTGGCTTCGGTAACGCTGCCCATGAGTTCGGCAAGAAGATGGTTGTCCATGGCTCACTTCCCGTTTTGGATGACGTTGGGCAACGTTTTTTTTGTGTGAGTACGCCACTGGCGTACGTGCGTCAATGGCGTACATTCTGGTCCGCTGGCTCCGTGGCCAGATCAGCGATTGCAAGCCGCTCTGTTAAAGTTGCGTGCCCGCACCCCGGGGAGCCATCTGCCGGGCCTGGTTCCAGGATGTTCCGCGCAGCTCCCGCCGTGCTGGCGCGATCCTCCGCGCCGGTTCTGGAACATCGAGGATAAATTTTGCGAAATCAACAATTTGGGTTCCGCGCATGAGTACCCCGTCCACCCCGTCGGCCGCCGTTGCGCGCGGCACGCTGTACATCGTTGCCGCCCCCTCGGGTGCCGGCAAGAGCAGCATCGTCAACGCCACCCTGGCGCGCGACCCGCAGATCGCCCTGTCCATTTCCTTCACCTCGCGCGCCATGCGCCCGGGTGAGGTGAACGGCGAGCACTACCACTTCGTCAGCGCCGAGACGTTCGAGGAAATGATCGCCGACGGCGATTTCTTCGAGCATGCCTGGGTGCACGGCGACTGGAAGGGCACCGCCCGCCAGTCGGTGGAACCGCAGCTGGCCGCCGGCCATGACGTGCTGCTGGAGATCGACTGGCAGGGCGCCCAGCAGGTGCGCCAGCTGGTGCCGGGCACGGTGACGGTGTTCATCCTGCCGCCGTCCAAGCAGGCCCTGCAGGACCGCATGCGCAAGCGCGGCCAGGACAGCGAGGCGGTCATCGCCCAACGCCTGGGCGCCGCCCGCGATGAAATGCTGCACTTCAACGAGTTCGACTACGTCATCGTCAACGAGGTGTTCGACACCGCCGTGGACGAGCTGTGCGCCATCTTCACCGCCAGCCGGCTGCGCCGGGAGGTCCAGAAGGTCCGCCACGCCGGCCTGATCCAGGCCCTGCTGACCCCCGATGCCGGCGCAACTGACTGATTCCAAAAGAATCGAGTAGGGGTTGGCTTGATTTTGCCCAGCCCCTGCCAGTACACTCCGTCCCCTTTCCCTCATTCGACTGAGCGGCCGACCGGTCGCCGGGAGCCCGTATGGCCCGCATCACCGTAGAAGATTGCCTGGAAGTCGTTAACAACCGTTTCGAGCTGGTCATGATGGCCTCCAAGCGTGCCCGTCAGCTCGCCAACGGCGTGCAGGCCACCCTGGACAACGACACCGAAGACAAGCCGACCGTGCTGGCACTGCGCGAAATCGCCGCCCGCAAGATCGACAACGCGCTGATCGACGAAGTCGAGAAGTCCGAGCGCGAGCGTGCCGAGCGTGAAGCGCTGGAGTGGGCCGCCGCTGAAGTGGTCGCCGACGAAGACATGTCCAAGAACGACGATTGATCGCATCGATCAATGCCGTTGCTTGACCGCTGAACAGCCCGCTCCGTGCGGGCTGTTTCGCATTCAGGGTTTGCCGTAATCGGCGCGCTGGCATAGGCTTCTGGCATGAACCCAGGCCCCACTGCCAAGGTAGCCGCGCCCACCGCCGCGGCCGTACCTGATTACGTCCTCCAGCTCGAACGCGCCGCCCATTACCTGCCGCCGGAACAGCTGCCGCTGCTGCGCCGTGCCTGGGAAGTCGGTGCGTCGGCGCATGCTGGGCAGACGCGCAAGTCGGGCGAGCCCTACATCACCCATCCGGTGGCCGTGGCCCAGGTGCTGGCCGAGCTCGGCCTGGACGTGGAGGCGCTGATCGCTGCGATCCTGCACGACACCATCGAAGACACCCCGCTGACCCGCGAAGAGCTGGCCTCGGAGTTCGGCGAGGCCGTGGCCGAGCTGGTCGACGGCGTGACCAAGCTGGACAAGCTGAAGTTCCGCGACCGCCAGGAAGCGGCCGCCGAGAGCTTCCGCAAGATGCTGCTTGCGATGTCGCGCGACCTCCGCGTGATCATGATCAAGCTGGCCGACCGCCTGCACAACATGCGCACCCTGGGCGCGCAGAGTCGTGAAGCGCGCAGCCGCATCGCCCGCGAAACGCTGGAGATCTATGCGCCCATCGCCCAGCGCCTGGGCATGAGTCTGGTCAAGAGCGAGCTGCAGAACCTGGGCTTCAAGGCGCTGTACCCGTGGCGCCACGCCATCCTGGAAAAACACATCCGCAGCCAGCCGGTGGTACGCCGCGAGGCGATGGCGCAGGTGGAAGTGCAGCTGTCGCAGCGGCTGGCCAAGGAAGGCATCGAACACCGCCTGGTCAGCCGCATCAAGACGCCGTGGAGCATCTACAACAAGATGCACGACGAGAACAAATCCTTCGACCAGGTGATGGACGTGTTCGGCTTCCGCCTGGTCGTGCGCAGCGTGCCCAGCTGCTACCACGCGCTGGGTTCGGTGCATGCCACCTTCAAGCCGCTGGATGGCCGCTTCCGCGATTTCATCGCCATTCCCAAGGCCAACGGTTACCAGTCGCTGCACACCGTGCTGTTCGGGCCCTACGGTTCGCCCATCGAGGTGCAGATCCGCACCGAGGAAATGGACCTGATCGCCGAGCGCGGCGTGGCTGCTCACTGGACCTACAAGTTCGGTGGCGATTCGCCCAACAGCGCGCAGAGTCGTGCCCATGCCTGGATCGTCGAACTGATCGATTCGCAGCGCGCCGCCGGTTCCTCGCTGGAATTCCTCGACAACGTGAAGGTCGACCTGTTCCCGGACGAGGTCTACCTGTTCACCCCGAAGGGCAAGATCCTGGCCCTGCCGCGCAACTCGACCGCGCTCGATTTCGCCTACGCGGTGCATACCGACGTCGGCAACATGGCCGTGGCCTCGCGCGTGGACAAGAAGCTGGTGCCGCTGCGTACCAAGCTGGTTTCGGGTCAGTCGGTGGAAATCATCACCGCGCGTTCGGCCACGCCCAAGCCGCAGTGGCTGGAATTCGTGGTCACCAGCAAGGCGCGCACCGCCATCCGCCACCAGCTCAAGCAGCTGGAGCACGAAGATGCCGTGCAGCTGGGCCACCGCATGCTGGACCGCGCGCTGGAAGCGATGGATTCCTCGCTGGAACGCCTGCCCAAGGGGCGCCTGGATGCGTTCCTGGCCGAACACCGTTTCCCGCGCCTGGAGGCCCTGCTGGCCGAAGTGGCGCTGGGCAACTGGATGCCGACGCAGGCCGCGCAGGCGCTGATGGCCTATGCCGAGCTGCGTGGTGGTGCGAATTCCCGCCAATATTCGCAGGAAAAAATCCTCATCAACGGCAGCGAACGGGGCGTGGTCACCTTCGCCGGGTGCTGCCAGCCGATTCCCGGCGACGAGATCATGGGTTACCACACCGCCGGCAAGGGCATCGTGGTGCATCGCGTGGATTGCCCGAACCTGGCCGAGCTGCGCAAGTCACCCGAACGCTGGGTGCCGATCGGCTGGGACACCACTGTGTCCGGCGATTACAACACTTCGCTGGTGGTGGAAGTGGAGAACGGCACCGGCGTGCTGGCACAGCTGGCTGCGGCCATCGCGCAGAGCCACTCCAACATCGAACGCGTGGATTACCTGGACCGCGACTTCAACGCCGCCGTGCTGGCGTTCAACATCCAGGTGCGCGACCGCAACCACCTGGCCGAAGTCATGCGACGCCTGCGCCGCCTGTCGGTGGTGCAGTCGGTACGCCGCCAGTAAATCCACGCCATGCGTGGATGACGTTGCGGTAGCGCCGGGCCATGCCCGGCGAGCGCGCCGCGCGGCATGAGCCCGACGTCGCCGGGCATGGCCCGGCGCTACCGGGTTGCTACAATCACCGCTCTGTTTTCCCCCAACGCACCGGAGCGACCATGTCCCGCCAGATCATCAACACCGAAAAGGCTCCTGCCGCCATCGGCCCGTACTCGCAGGCCGTGCGCGCCGGCAACACCGTGTACTTCTCCGGCCAGATTCCGCTGGACCCGGCCACTGGCGATATCGTCGGCGTGGGTGACGTGGAAGCGCAGGCCCGCCGCGCCTTCGACAACCTCAAGGCCGTGGCCGAAGCCGCTGGTGGTTCGCTGGACAAGGTCGTGCGCCTGGGCCTGTACCTGACCGACCTGGCCGAATTCGCCAAGGTCAACGCCGTCATGCAGGACTACTTCCAGGCCCCGTTCCCGGCCCGTTCCACCATCGAAGTCTCCGGCCTGCCGAAGGGCGCCAACTTCGAGGTCGACGCGGTGATGGTCATCGACTGACCCACCCGTGGCACGCAAGGCGGCGGTCACCCCGGTACTGTCACCGTCCGGCGAAGCATCCCTGGCGATGCTGGCCGGCGTGGGCCCGGCCGTGGCCGCCAAACTGCAGGCGCGGGGCCTGGCCACCCTGCAGGATCTGTGGCTGCACCTGCCGCTGCGCTATGAAGACCGCACCCGGCTGACCCGCATCGAAGACCTGCGCCCGGGCGTGCCTGCGCAGGTGGAAGTGCGGGTCACCGCGGTCGAACGCGGCATGCGGTACCGGCCCATGCTGAAGGTGGCGGTGGAAGACGAAGGGCGGGGCACCCTGGTGCTGCGCTTCTTCCACTTCCGCCAGCAGCAGGTCGGCCAGTTCGCGGTGGGCAACCGGCTGCGCTGCTTCGGCACGCCCAAGCCCGGCCACCTCGGCCTGGAAATCGTCCACCCCAGCTACCAGGTGCTGGGCCGCAACGACGATCCCGAACTCGGCGACCGCCTCGACCCGGTGTATCCCACCGTGGAAGGCGTCGGCCCGATGACCCTGCGCAAGCTCATCGGCCAGGCCCTGGACCGCCTGCCCGAGGAAAGTACGCTGGAACTGCTGCCCACGGGCTGGCTCGATGGCCTGGGCCTGCCCTCGCTGCGCAGCGCGCTGCTGACCGTGCACCAGCCGCCACCGGATGCCGATCTGGCCGCGCTGGCCGCAGGCACCCATCCGGCGCAGCGGCGTCTGGCGATGGAAGAACTGCTGGCCCATCACCTCAGCCTGCGCCGCCAGCGCATCGCGTTGCAGGCGCATCACGCGCCGCCGCTGGCAGGTCCGGGCAAGCTGGCCAAGGCCCTGCTGAAGCAGCTGCCGTTCGCGCTGACCGGCGCGCAGGCACGCGTGTTCAAGCAGATCCGCGAAGACCTCGCACGCCCCAGCCCGATGCTGCGGCTGGTGCAGGGTGACGTCGGTTCCGGCAAGACCGTGGTGGCCGCGCTGGCTGCCATGCTGGCGGTGGAGCAGGGCAAGCAGGTAGCGTTGGCCGCACCCACCGAACTGCTGGCCGAACAGCACCTCAACAATCTGCGCGGCTGGCTGGAGCCGCTGGGCGTGCGCGTCTGCTGGCTGGCCGGCAAGGTCACCGGCAAGGCGCGCGCCAAGGTAATCGAGCAGGTCGCCAACGGCGAAGCGCAGGTGGTGGTCGGCACCCACGCGCTGATGCAGGACGCGGTGGTGTTCCAGGACCTGGCCCTGGCCATCGTCGATGAGCAGCACCGCTTCGGCGTGCACCAGCGGCTGGCCCTGCGTGACAAGGGCGCGGGCGCGCACAGCGTGCCGCACCAGCTGGTGATGACCGCCACGCCCATCCCGCGCACGCTGGCGATGTCCGAATACGCGGACCTGGATGTATCGGCCATCGACGAACTGCCACCCGGCCGCACCCCGGTGCAGACCGTGGCGCTGAACAACGATCGTCGTCCCGAACTGATCGAACGCATCGCGTTGGCCTGCCAGGAAGGGCGCCAGGTGTACTGGGTCTGCACGCTCATCGAGGAAAGCGAAGAGCTGGATGCCACCCCGGCGCAGGCCACCTACGAATCGCTGCAGGCACTGCTGCCCGGCGTGCGCGTGGGCCTGGTGCATGGCCGCCTGAAAGCCGCGGAAAAACTGGCGACGATGGTCGCGTTCAAGGCCGGCGAGATCGACCTGCTGGTGGCCACCACGGTCATCGAAGTAGGCGTGGACGTACCCAATGCCTCGCTGATGGTGATCGAGAACGCCGAGCGTCTCGGCCTGGCCCAGCTGCACCAGCTGCGCGGGCGGGTGGGGCGTGGCTCGGCGGTATCGCGCTGCGTGTTGCTGTACCAGGCGCCGCTCTCGCAGATGGCGCGCGAGCGCCTGCAGACCATGCGCGAAACCAACGATGGATTTGTCATCGCCGAGAAGGATCTGGAACTGCGCGGCCCCGGCGAACTGCTGGGTACCCGCCAGACCGGCCTGGCCGGTTTCCGCATTGCCGATCTCGCGCGCGACGCCGGCCTGCTGCCGGGCGTGCACGATCTGGCCGAACGCCTGCTGGCGCAGCAGCCCGCGCTGGCCGACCGCGTGGTCAACCGCTGGATCGGCACCGCCGTCCGTTACGCCTCAGCGTAAGGCGCCGGGCGCACGACGAATCGGTAGCGCCGGGCCATGCCCGGCGGCCGTTCGCGCACCGGGGTCGGATCCCTTTGCTGCGCAAAGGCCTCTGACCCCATCCACGACGCGACCGATCATCCACGCATGGCGTGGATCTGCTGGGCAACGGGCTACGCCGCCGTCAACTGCGTGCCCACATATTCAGACAACCCCCGGCAGGCGAGCAGCAGGCCTTCGCGCACGTCATCGCCGACGTTCTGCGCCTCTTCACCATCCACGCGCAGGCGTTCACCGGCGTGCAGCATTTCCAGCAGCAAAGTCAGGCCCGCCGCCGCGCGGTCGATGCGGGCCAGGGCCATGCATTGGCCCGCCAAATGCCGCTTCCAGCGTGCGCGCCAAGGCATCGGGGATGCTGGCGGTGGCATCGCCCAGGGTGGCGAACAGCAGGGGATAGTGGGAAGCAGTCATGTCGGCAATCCTCATGCACAAGCCAGGAAGCCACCAAAGCGCAGGCGTAGGTGGCGGGCGGTGAGTGGTTGCAATACCGGTGACCAATGCTGATAAGCCGGTGGGCACGAGGCCCCCACGCACCGCCCGCCATGGAACGTGCGGACGGATCGCCTGCCGGACGCCACGCAATTTCCAAGCGGCCCTTGTGGTCTCAATGAGGATTGTTTGAAACCTGGAAAATGCGTGCAACCGGAGGGTGGGTGCGTGTTTGGGTTGATCGCGTCAAGTCGCGTGGCCCGGGCGCAAGGAGGCAGAGCCCTTGCCTGGTGGGCACGGGATCCGACCCTCGAGTAGCGCCGGTCCATGCCCGGCGGCCGTTCGCGCACCACCTGTAGAGCCGAGCCCATGCTCGGCTGCCCTTCGCGCTGCGCGCGTAAGTCAAGCATGGGCTCGACTCTACAGAGGCCGCAGCCGACCAGTTTCATGTTCATCCCCCCCCGGCACAGGGTGGTCTTGCAACGGTCATCAACCCGGTCCACACTTCGTTGCCGATCTGAAGACGGCAACGATGACCCACAAGATCCCGCTGTTGATCGACACCGACCCCGGTGTGGACGACGCACTGGCCCTGCTGATGGCCTTCGCCGATGAACGGCACGACGTGGTGGCCCTGACCATCGCCGCCGGCAATGTCGGCCTCGACTACACCGTCCGCAACGCCCTCAAGCTCTGCGACATCGTCGGCCGCACCGACGTGCCGGTGTTCGCTGGCAGCCCCGATCCGCTGATCCACCCCTCGATGGACGCTGCCCACGTGCACGGCCGCGACGGCTATGGCGATGTCGACCTGCCGCCGCCGAGCCGCCAGGCCGAGGCCGAACACGCCGCGCTGGCCATCCTGCGCCTGTCGCACCAGTACGCCGGCGAGCTGATGCTGGTGATGCTCGGCCCGCTGACCAACCTGGCGCTGGCGCTGAAACTGGATCCGACCCTGCCCCAGCGCATCAAGCGCATCGTGGTGATGGGCGGTGCCGTCACCTGCCACGGCAACATCACTCCGGCCGCCGAATTCAACATCGCCTTCGACCCCGAAGCCGCGCATGTGGTGTTCACCTCGTTCAAGCACCTGCTGGTGTCCGACTGGGAGGCCACGGTCGCCCACGGCCTGCCGCTGGAGCAGGCCGAGCAGTGGCTGCAGACCGATTCCGACCGCGCACGCTTCTATGAGCTGATCTCGCGCAAGACCCGCGCGCTGTCCGAAGACGCCAAGGGTGGCCGCTGGTACACCGCCGATGCGGTGGCCATGGCCTGGGCGCTGAACCCGGAAGGCCAGCTGCAGGTGGAATCGCGTCCGCTGAACGTGGAGCTGAACGGTACGTTCAGCCGCGGCGCCACCATCGTCGACTGGAACCGCCAGACCGGCCAGCCGGACAACTGCGACCTGCTGATGGCCTACGACCAGGCCCGTTTCGAGGCCCTGGTCCGGCAGGCGCTGGGCGCCAATTGATTCCGATGTGCGGACACCGGTTGCCCCGCGCGGCAACCGGTGTTTATAATGCCGCTCTTGACCACCAGCCCATTTACGGTGTGAGCCCATGAAGGCCGATATCCATCCGAACTACCGCGACGTCGTCTTCGAAGACGTCACTTCCGATTTCAAGATCCTGACCCGCTCCACCATGGCGACCAAGGAAACCACCACCTGGACCGACGGTAATGAATACCCGCTGGTCAAGGTCGAAATTTCCTCGGCTTCGCACCCGTTCTACACGGGCAAGCACAAGGTGATCGACACCTCGGGCCGTATCGACAAGTTCCAGAAGCGCTACGCGCGCTGATCCGTCGATCCAGCTTCGAACCGACGGCCGCGCTTTGCGCGGCCGTTTGTTTTTGTCCGGCGCCCGCCCAACGGGCGTTTGGAATGGCGGAACAGACCGTTCAGGGGATGGCGTCTTTGCCCATCAAGGCCGCTTGAAGGCAGGGTTGCCCGTGCCCGTCGTCTACGACTTCCGTCTAGCACCCGACAAATGCTGCTGTGCGATAATGACCTGATCCCCGGCACAGGCCGAGGACGTCATTCACGTGCCTGACCAATGCGCTTGGGCAGGCGCCTTCCCATGAAGGAGCGCACACAGTGTCCGATCTTGATCAGGTCACGCTCAACGCCGGCGAAAAGTCGGTCGTTCTGCCCGTCATCAAACCCACCCTCGGCAACGACTGCGTCGACATCGCGAAGCTGACCAAGGAAACGGGGTATTTCACCTACGATTCCGGCTTTACCGCGACGGCCAGCTGCAAGTCTGCCATCACCTACATCGACGGCGACAAGGGCGTGCTGCTGTACCGCGGCTACCCCATCGAGCAGCTGTCGGAAAAGTCGAGCTACGTCGAAGTGGCCTACCTGCTGATCAACGGCGAGCGCCCGAGCGCCGAGCAGCTGAAGGCCTTCACCGACGAGCTGGCTGCCGAAGCCAACGTCGATGACTCGATCAACACCCTGATCGGCAGCTTCGCCAAGGATGCCCACCCGATGGCCATCCTGACCGCCGCCATCGCGCAGCTGTCGGGCATCTACCACGCCTCGCTGGACCTGTCCGACGCCGAACAGCGCCGCCAGGCCGCCGTTCGCCTGATCGCCAAGGTGCCGACCCTGTCGGCGCTGATCTACCGCCACGGCAAGGGCCTGCCGGCCAACAAGCCGGACACCTCGCTGGATTACGTCAGCCGCTTCCTGAAGCAGACCTTCGAGTCGGCCGATGGCCAGTACGATCTGAACCCGGACGTGGTCAAGGCGCTGGACCTGCTGTTCATCCTGCACGCCGACCACGAGCAGAACGCCTCGACCTCGACCGTGCGCCTGGTCGGTTCGACCGGTGCCAACCCGTACGCGTCGGTCGCCGCTGGCGTCACCGCGCTGTGGGGTCCGGCCCACGGCGGTGCCAACGAAGCCGTGCTGAAGATGCTGGAAGAGATCGGCACCGCCGACAACGTCGAGTCCGCCGTGGTCAAGGCCAAGGACAAGACCTCCGGCTTCCGTCTGATGGGCTTCGGCCACCGCGTCTACAAGAACTTCGACCCGCGCGCCAAGGTCATCGGTGAGATGACCGGCAAGGTGCTCAAGCAGCTGGGCGTGCAGGATCCGCTGCTGGACGTGGCCGTGAAGCTGGAACAGGCCGCGCTGCAGGACGAGTACTTCGTCGCCCGCAAGCTGTACCCGAACGTCGATTTCTACAGCGGCATCATCTACAAGGCGCTGCAGATCCCGACCGAAATGTTCACCGTCATGTTCGCTCTGGGCCGTACCTCCGGCTGGGTGTCGCATTGGCTGGAACAGCAGGTCGACCCGGAAATGAAGATCGGCCGTCCGCGCCAGGTCTACACCGGCAGCGACGTGCGCGACTACCAGGGCTGATCGCCTGCGGTAGGTTGTGCTGAGAGCGCCCCGCATCCGCGGGGCGTTTTTTTGTAGCAAACCTGGTAGGTGCGGACCGTTGGTGCGCACGATTTCGGCGCCCGCGCAAAACCATCCACGCATGGCGTGGATCTACTACCGTGCTCGTCAATTCCACCGCAAGCCGGTAGCGCCGGGCCATGCCCGGCGGCTCCTGCTTTGGTAGGTGCGGACCATTGGTCCGCACGATTTCGGCGCCCGCGCAAAACCATCCACGCATGGCGTGGATCTACTGCCGTGCTCGTCAATTCCACCGCAAGCCGATAGCGCCGGGCCATGCCCGGCGGCTCCTGCTTTGGTAGGTGCGGACCATTGGTCCGCACGATTTCGGCGCCCGCGCAAAACCATCCACGCATGGCGTGGATCTACTGACGTGCGCGTCAATTCCACCGCAAGCCGGTAGCGCCGGGCCATGCCCGGCGGCTCCTGCTTTGGTAGGTGCGGACCGTTGGTGCGCACGATTCCGGCGCCCGCGCAAACCATCCACGCATGGCGTGGATCTACTGCCGTGCTCGTCAATTCCACCGCAAGCCGGTAGCGCCGGGCCATGCCCGGCGGCTCCTGCTTTGGTAGGTGCGGACCACTGGTACGCACGATTCCGGCGCCCGCGCAAACCATCCACGCATGGCGTGGATCTACTGCCGTGCTCGTCAATTCCACCGCAAGCCGGTAGCGCCGGGCCATGCCCGGCGGCTCCTGCTTTGGTAGGTGCGGACCATTGGTCCGCGCGATTTCGGCGCCCGCGCAAACCATCCACGCATGGCGTGGATCTACTGCCGTGCTCGTCAATTCCACCGCAAGCCGGTAGCGCCGGGCCATGCCCGGCGGCTCCTGCTTTGGTAGGTGCGGACCATTGGTCCGCACGATTTCGGCGCCCGCGCAAAACCATCCACGCATGGCGTGGATCTACTGACGCTCGGCGCCGGAACCGTGCCCTGGTAGTGCGGACCGTTGGTGCGCACGATTTCGGCGCCCGCGCAAAACCATCCACGCATGGCGTGGATCTACTGACGCTCGGCGTCGGCACCGTGCCGTGGTAGATGCCAACCTTGGTCGGCAGGCATATGCGTTCGCGCAAAAAACATCCACGCATGGCGTGGATCCGCACGCCCGACAGCGCCGGACCATGTCCGTCGGCGTCAACGCGGCAAGACCGCGTGATTTACAGGTCTCACCAGCTTCACAAGCCCTCGCGCAGCCTCGTCGTGGCCAGCTGCACCCGCAGCACTGCCATGGAGCGTCAACCGCATGAACACCCGATTCGACCCACCCGAGCGCGGACCGCTTGGTCCTGACGTCGCCACCGTCGTCACCGCACCCATCGTGGCGCCGCCCAGCGAGAGCGCCGTGTCCTGGGGCGCCATCTTTGCCGGTGCCGCCGCTGCCGCCGCACTCTCCCTCATCCTGCTGATTCTTGGCGTCGGCCTTGGCCTGTCGTCGGTGTCTCCGTGGTCATTCGAGGGCGTCAGCAAGGAAACCTTCGGCTGGTCCAGTGTGGCCTGGCTGACCTTTACCGCACTGGCCGCCTCCGGCCTGGGCGGCTACATCGCCGGCCGTCTGCGTACCAAGTGGACCCAACTGCACGGTGACGAGACCTACTTCCGCGATACCGCACATGGCTTCGTGTCGTGGGCCGTAGCCACCCTGCTTACCGCTGGTCTGCTGACCTCGGCCATCGGTGGTGTGCTGGGTGCCGGCGCCAAGGTTGCAGGCGCCACTGCAGGTGCTGCAGCGTCCACCGCAGGTGTTGCCGCGGCCGGTGCCGGTGCGGCGGCTGCGGGTGCGCCGGAAGGCGACCTCAACTATTGGGTGGATTCGCTTTTCCGTAATGCAACTGCTCCTGGCCCGGACGCAGCCGTTGCGCCGCCGGCCCCGCCTGCACCGGGCGCCGCCCCGGGCAATGCCCCGATGGACCCGGCTGCACCGCCGCCGCCGGTTGCCGCAACTGCCGGGCCGCGTGATGCCCGCATGGCCCCGCCGCCGCGCCCGATGCCGGGCAATGGCCCGACGGGGGACCGTCGTGAGGTGCGTGCCGAAGTGAACCGCATCATCGTCAACAGCCTGCAGGGTGATGGCCTGGATCCGGCCGACACGCAGTACCTGGCCAGCCTGATCGCCCGCGAGACCGGCATGGGCCAGGCCGAAGCCCAGGCCCGCGTAACCGATGTGCAGACCCGCATGCGTGCCGCGCTGGAGAAGGCCAAGAACACCGCCAAGCAGGCCGCAGACGATGCCCGCAAGGCGACGGCCTACGCTGCGCTGTGGTTGTTCATCACCCTGCTGATCGGCGCGTTCTTCGCCAGCCTCAGCGCCACCTGGGGCGGCCGCCGCCGCGACCTGTAATCCGTATCCCATGCAAGGAGATCTGCCATGAAAATGATTCTGCTCTGGCTGTTGGGCGTGCCGATTCCGTTGCTGATCCTGTACGCGATCTTCTTCTGATACCGCGACGTTGAACGAGCACGCATCAGGCCGCCGGAAGGCGGCCTGATGTTTTTGGGGGACTGTCCTGCGGCGGGGAATGACGCCGCTCTACTGCGCTTCTGTACGCATGTCGGTAGCGCCGGGCCGTGCCCGGCGGCTTTTCTGCGTTTGTTGGGTATCTGCAAAGCGCATCCACGCATGGCGTGGCTCTACTGCGTCCTGTGCTCATGTCGATAGCGCCGGGCCGTGCCCGGCGGCTTTTCTGCGTTTGTTGGGTATCTGCAAAGCGCATCCACGCATGGCGTGGCTCTACTGCGTCCTGTGCTCATGTCGGTAGCGCCGAGCCGTGCCCGGCGGCTTTTCTGTGTTTGTTGGGTTTTTGCAAAAAGCATCCACGCATGGCGTGGCTCTACTGCGTCCTGCATGCCTGCGGTAGCGCCGGGCCGTGCCCGGCGGCTTTTCTGCGTTTGTTGCGTATCTGCAAAGTGCATCCACGCATCGCGTGGCGCTACTGCGTCCTGTACACATTCCGGTAGCGCCGGGCCGTGCCCGGCGGCTTTTCCGCGGTTGTTGGGTATCTGCAAAAAGCATCCACGCATGGCGTGGCTCTACTGCGTCCTGCATGCATTGCGGTAGCGCCGGGCCGTGCCCGGCGGCTTTTCTGCGGTTGTTGGGTGTCTGCAAAAAAGCATCCACGCATGGCGTGGCTCTACTGCGGCCTGTACGCATTCCGGTAGCGCCGGGCCGTGCCCGGCGGCTTTGCTCCGGCTGATGGGTATATCCAAAAAACATCCGCGCATGGCGTGGCTCTACCGCGGTGCTCGCGGGGCGGCTTGGATGTCGCAATTGTCCCTCGTCCTTGCTA
>DEZI01000019.1:76043-76262 GCA_002364755.1 Stenotrophomonas maltophilia | reverse complement strand
GGCACATCTGTCGGATATCGAATGAATCATCCCCGCATGGCGTGGATCTAATGGGGCGCGAGGCCTTTGGTAGGTGTCGACCTTGGTCGACACGATTTTTCTGTCAGATATCAATATTCAAAATGGGGTTGGAGTCCGTTGCGCAGCAACGGGATCCGACCCCCGTACCGACCAACGGTCGGCACCCACCATCAGCAGCGGGAAACTGTCGAAGGCGGG
>DEZI01000019.1:0-75851 GCA_002364755.1 Stenotrophomonas maltophilia | reverse complement strand
GGGCGTGAGCCGCATGGATGCGGCGACCGAGCTTACATGGACGTACTTGCAGCGTCCCCCTCAACCGGACCCACCCCGCCAACCCTCAGGAAACCAGCTTTTGACGTTGACGTTGACGTTGACGTTGCCGCTGCGGGTGCAGGGCATCGGCCCTGCATACAACACACTCATGCCCCATGCGCGACCCTGTCCATCCGCGTGTTCGAGTGGAGGTGGCAAGGGTGCATTGGGAGCACATGCAGGCCTATGCATGGCCGTTGGGGCTGGCGCTGGTGATCGGCGGCATCGGTGCATGGGTGATCCTCTGGGTCTATCACCGGTTGAAGGGGCGCGATCGGCGTCGTGCGCGCATCGGTCGCGTGCTCGGCCTGCCGCTGGCGACGGCGTTGCCGCTGCTGCTGCTGATACCCGCACTGCAGGCAACGCCACTGCAGGATCCGCTGCTGGGCAATCTGCAGCGCATCCTGCACATCAGCCTGGTGGCCTGCTTCATCTGGTTGCTGGTGCGCGGTGTCGGCGCCATCGAGCGCGCGATCCTGCGCAGCCATCCCATCGACGTGGCCGACAACCTGGAAGCGCGCCGCATCCAGACCCAGACCCGGGTGCTCAGCCGGGTGATCATGGGCGGCATCATCGTGCTCGGCGCCTCGCTGGTGCTGCTGCAGTTCGACATGGTGGCCAAGATCGGTTCGGCGCTGCTGGCGTCGGCGGGCCTGATCGGCCTGGTCGCCGGTATCGCCGCCAAGCCGGTGTTCGGCAACCTGATCGCGGGCCTGCAGATCGCGGTGACCCAGCCGATCCGCCTGGATGACGTGGTGATCGTTGAAGGCGAGTGGGGGCGCATCGAGGAGATCGGCAGCAGCTACGTGGTGGTGCGCATCTGGGATGAGCGGCGGATGGTGGTGCCGTTGACCTGGTTCATCGAAAACCCCTTCCAGAACTGGACGCGGCGCAGCGCCGACCTGCTGGGTACCGCGTTCTTCTGGCTGGACTATCGCGCGCCCATTGCGGCCATCCGTGCCGAGCTGGAGCGCATCTGCCGTGGCGAGCCGCTGTGGGATGGCCGCGTGTGCGTGACTCAGGTGACCGACACCAGCGAGCGTGCGATCCAGGTGCGCCTGCTGGTCAGTGCGCGCAGCTCCGGCGATGCGTTCGACCTGCGCTGCCTGGTGCGCGAACGGATGCTGGATTTCCTTGCCCGCGAACACCCGCAGTCGCTGCCGCAGGTGCGTGCACGGCTGCAGCACGAGGACGAGCTGGACATGCCGCGCGGACCGCGTGCGCGCACGGCGGACGTGCGTTCGCCGGGGGCGGAGGATGGTGAGGCGGCGATCGTGCCGGGGGAGCCGGAACCCGGACCGTAGCGCCGGGCCATGCCCGGCGAGCGCAGCGGCACGTGCCGTCCGCCGGGCATGGCCCGGCGCTGCCAGGTGACTACGGATCGCCGGCGTCGATCAATGCGTCGGTGGCGAACCGCGGTGGCTGCCGTGCGCGGGTGCGCTGTTCGTAGGCATAGGCCATCTCGATCAGCTTCGGCTCGCTCCAGGCGGTGCCCATGAACAGCAGGCCGGCGGGCAGGCCGTCGATCTGGCCCATCGGCACGCTCAGGCTGGGGTAGCCGGCCACGGCGGCGGCGCTGTAGCTCTCGCCTGGGAAATCATCGCCGCTGCTGCGCAACGGCCAGGCAATGCCGGTGGTGGGCGCGACCAGGCCATCGAGCTGGTGCGTGGCCAGCACCGCATCAATGCCCTCAGGGCCGGCCAGGCGGCGCGCATCGCTGCGGGCACGGATGTAGACGGGGTCGGCCAGGCCGGGGGTGGCGTCGGCCTCCTGCAGCAGCTGCTGGCCGAACAGACCCAGTTCCTGCTTCGCATGGGCCTGGTTGAAGGCGATCAGCGCGGCCAGGCTGCGCAGCGGCGCCTTGTAGGTGACCAGGTAGCGCTCCAGCCCCGCCTTGAACTCGTACAGCAGGACGGTGCGCTCGGCCTCTTCCCAGGCGCCCTGGTTGGGCATCGCCACCGGCACCACCACGGCGCCGGCACGGCGCAGCTCGCTCACGGCCTGGTCCATCAGCGGCGACATGCCGCGGTACTTCAGCAGCGGCGTCTGCAGCAGGCCCAGGCGTTTGCCGCGCAGGCCCTGCGGGTCCAGCCGCGCGGTGTAGTCGTAGACCGCCCGGCCGGGCATGGTCGCCGTGGCCGGGTCGGCGGCATCGCGGCCGGCGATGGCGGTAAGCACGGCGGCCGCATCGGCCACGCTGCGGGTCATCGGCCCGGCGGTGTCCTGGCTGAAGGAGATCGGGATGATGCCCTCGCGGCTGACCAGGCCGACGGTGGGCTTGAGCCCGACCACGCCGTTGATCGCCGCCGGGCAGACGATGCTGCCGTCGGTCTCGGTGCCGATCGCCACGCTGGCCAGGTTGGCGGCCACGGCCACCGCGCTGCCGCTGCTGGAGCCGCACGGCGAATGGCTCAGGCGGTAGGGGTTGCGGGTCTGACCGCCGCGCGCGCTCCAGCCGGAGATCGAGTCATTGCCGCGGAAGTTGGCCCATTCGCTGAGGTTGGTTTTGCCCAGCACCACCGCGCCGGCCTCGCGCAGGCGCCGCACCAGGTAGGCATCGCCGGGCTTGAAGCCCTGCAGCGCCAGCGAGCCGGCCGTGGTGGCCATGGGCGCCGCGTTGATGTTGTCCTTCAGCAGCACCGGGATGCCGTGCAGCGGGCCACGCAGGCGGCCTGCGTGGCGCTCGCGGTCGCGCTCTTCCGCTTCCTTCAGGGCATCGGGGTTGAGTTCCAGCACTGCGCGCAGGCGGGGGCCGGTTCGGTCCAGGGCGGCGATGCGCTGCAGGTAGGCGGCGGTGAGGGTGGCGCTGTCCAGCTCGCCGCTGACCATCCGCGCCTGCAGATCGGCCACGTCGGTTTCGGCATAGGGGAACGGCACGTTGCTGCTGCTGGGCGCGGCGGCGTGTGCCGCCGGTGTCGCCGGACTGCAGCCCACGGCAAACAGCGCGGGCAGGGCCGCGGTCAGGCAGGTCAGCAGGGAAGGCAGGAACGGGCGCATCGGACGGCTGGGTCGGCTCCAATCGTCAGTGTAGCGGCTGCTCAGTGGCGGCGCTTGCGCAGGTCGCGGGCGAGCACGTAGACGACGATCAGATTGATCGCCAGCACGCTCCAGGACGCCCAGCCGGGGTGGCGGAGCACCGCGTAGATATCGAAGGGCAGGTAGATGGACGCGGTCAGGCAGCCGAGCCAGGAGGCCCAGGCCCTGGCCTTCCACAGGCCCCAGGCTTCGACCAGGTGCAGCAGCCCGTAGCCGATCATCGCCGCCGCGGCCAGGTGCACCGCGTCGGGACTGATCATGTTCAGCAGCGAGGGCAGGGTGCCGTGATCCGGGTCCAGGCTGAAACGCCGGATCAGGGCATTGACCCCATCGCGAAGCGGCTGCGGACCGAGTATTTCCAGCCCGGTCGCAGCCAACAGCGCCAGCATCGCCTTGCTCGCTTCGAGCAGGGCGATGACGTGGAGACCCGGATGCCGGTGCGGATCCGGGTTGTAGCCGTTCTGGCTCACGGGTCAGGCTCAGCCGCCGCGCGAGGCCTTCTTGCGGTCGCTTTCGGTCAGGAACTTCTTGCGCAGACGGATCTCCTTCGGGGTGATCTCGACCAGCTCGTCGTCCTCGATGAAGTCCAGGGCCTGTTCCAGCGAGTACTTGATCGCCGGGGTCAGCTGGATCGCATCGTCCTTGCCCGAAGCGCGCATGTTGGTCAGCGGCTTGGTCTTGATCGCGTTGACGGTCAGGTCGTTGTCCTTGGAGTGGATACCGACCAGCTGACCTTCATACACGTTGTCGCCTTCAGCGGCGAACAGCTTGCCGCGTTCCTGCAGCGGGCCAAGCGAGTAGGCCGGCGTGGTGCCCGGCGCATTGGCGATCATCACGCCGTTGATGCGCTTGGCGATCGCGCCCTGTTCCTTCGGACCGTAATGGTCGAACACGTGGAACAGCAGGCCCGAACCCTGGGTCAGGGTCTTGAACTCGTTCTGGAAACCGATCAGGCCACGGGCCGGGATCGAGTATTCCAGGCGCACACGGCCCTTGCCGTCCGGCTCCATGTTCTTCAGCTGGCCCTTGCGGGTGCCCAGCTTTTCCATCACGCCGCCCTGGTGGATTTCTTCGATGTCCACCACCAGCTGTTCGATCGGCTCCATCATCTGGCCGTCGATTTCCTTGATGATGACTTCCGGGCGCGACACGGCCAGTTCGTAGCCTTCACGACGCATGTTCTCGATCAGCACCGACAGGTGCAGTTCGCCACGGCCGGAGACCAGGAACTTGTCGGCGTCTTCAAGCTGCTCGACCTTCAGGGCCACGTTGTGGACCTTTTCACGGTCCAGGCGGTCCTTGATCTGGCGGCTGGTCAGGAACTTGCCACCGGACAGGTCCTTGTTGCCGGCGAACGGCGAGTTGTTGACCTGGAAGGTCATCGAGATGGTCGGCTCGTCGACGGTCAGTGCCGGCAGCGCTTCCGGGGTATCCGGGTGGCACAGGGTGTCGGAGATGGTCAGCTCCGGGATACCGGAGATGGCGACGATGTCGCCGGCTTCGGCGGTGTCCTGCTCGATGCGCTCCAGGCCCAGGAAGCCCAGCACCTGCGCGACCTTGCCGTTGCGCTTCTTGCCTTCACGGTCGATGACCGCGACCTGCATGTTCTTCTTCAGGGTGCCGCGCTGGATGCGGCCGATGCCGATGACGCCCACGAAGTTGTTGTAGTCCAGCTGGCTGATGCGCATCTGGAAGGCGCCTTCCGGATCGACTTCCGGCTTCGGCGCGTGCTGCATGATCGCTTCATACAGCGGGGTCATGTCGCCGTCGCGCACGGTGTCTTCCAGGCCGGCGTAGCCGTTCAGGGCCGAGGCGTAGACGATCGGGAAGTCGAGCTGCTCGTTGGTGGCGCCGAGCTTGTCGAACAGGTCGAAGACCTGGTCGATCACCCACTCCGGACGCGAGCCCGGACGGTCAACCTTGTTGACCACGACGATCGGCTTGAAGCCCATCGCGAAGGCCTTCTGGGTGACGAAGCGGGTCTGCGGCATCGGGCCGTCCATCGCGTCGACGAGGATCAGCACGGTGTCGACCATCGACAGCACGCGCTCCACTTCGCCGCCGAAGTCGGCATGCCCCGGGGTATCGACGATGTTGATCCGGTTCTTGATGCCGGTCTTCTTGTCTTCCCAGGTGATGGCGGTGTTCTTGGCCAGGATGGTGATGCCGCGTTCCTTTTCCTGGTCGTTGCTGTCCATCACGCGCTCGGCGAGGACGGTACGCTCGGACAGGGTGCCGGACTGCTTCAGCAGCTGGTCGACCAGGGTGGTCTTGCCATGGTCGACGTGAGCGACGATGGCGATGTTGCGAAGGTTTTCGATGGACATACGAAAGGGGGCCAGTCGGCGCCGGATTTGGAAAAAGAAGTCCAACATTATACGTCGAAGTTGACGATTGGCGAAAACCTTCATTTCAGATCCGGTCGGAGGCCCATTCAGGTGCCTGCCGGGGCTGCCTGAACGGTGCCCCCCGGCCGTCCGGGCCGGCTCCGTTGGCCCATGGTCGAAGGCGCGGCTGCCACGGGCGCGGTGTAAACTAGGTGGCTAGACGCATTCCCATCTGCAGCAAGGATCTCCATGTCCCTCATCGCCACTTTCGACACCACCCAGGGCCCGATCAAGGTCGAGCTGTTCGCCGACAAGGCGCCGCTGACGGTTGCCAACTTCGTCAACCTGGTCAAGCAGGGCTTCTATGACGGCCTTATCTTCCACCGCGTCATCGCCGACTTCATGATCCAGGGCGGCTGCCCGCAGGGTCGTGGCACCGGTGGCCCGGGCTACAAGTTCGAGGACGAGAAGAATGGCGTGAAGCACGAGGTCGGCTCGCTGTCGATGGCCAACGCCGGCCCGAACACCAACGGCAGCCAGTTCTTCATCACCCACATCAAGACCGACTGGCTGGACGGCCGCCACACCGTCTTTGGCAAGGTCCTGGAGGGCCAGGCCATCGTCGATTCGGTCAAGCAGGGCGACGTGATCCATTCGATCACCCTGGAAGGCGACGTCGACGCCGCGCTGGCCGCACAGGCCGACCGCGTCGCCGAGTGGAACAAGATCCTCGCCGCCTGATCCCCCTTCGAAACGGCCACCCCTCGGTGGCCGTTTCCCTGTTCCCCGCCGCCCGCCAGGCCTGCGTGCCACGCCCGCGGCGTTCCATCCAACGCTTGCAAGCAAGAGGAAACCCCCATGAAAGCACCCGTTCGTGTTGCCGTGACCGGCGCTGCCGGCCAGATCGGTTACGCCCTGCTGTTCCGCATCGCCTCCGGCGAAATGCTGGGCAAGGACCAGCCGGTCATCCTGCAGCTGCTGGAACTGCCGGTCGACAAGGCCCAGGCCGCCCTGAAGGGCGTGATGATGGAGCTGGAAGACTGCGCCTTCCCGCTGCTGGCCGGCATGGTCGGCACCGACGACGCCGAAGTGGCCTTCAAGGACGCCGACATCGCCCTGCTGGTCGGCGCGCGTCCGCGCGGCCCGGGCATGGAGCGGAAGGACCTGCTGCTGGAAAACGCCAAGATCTTCACCGCCCAGGGCGCGGCGCTGAACAAGGTTGCCAGCCGTGACGTGAAGGTGCTGGTGGTCGGCAACCCGGCCAACACCAATGCCTACATCGCCATGAAGTCGGCCCCGGACCTGAAGCCGGAAAACTTCACCGCCATGCTGCGCCTGGACCACAACCGCGCGCTGAGCCAGCTGTCGAACAAGCTCGGCAAGCCGGTCGGTGGCATGGAGAAGCTGGTCGTGTGGGGCAACCACAGCCCGACCATGTACCCGGACTACCGTTTCGCCACCGCCGATGGTGCCTCCATCGCCGATGCGATCAACGACCAGGATTGGAACGCCAACACCTTCATCCCGACCGTCGGCAAGCGCGGCGCGGCGATCATCGAAGCCCGCGGCTCGTCCTCGGCTGCTTCGGCCGCCAACGCTGCGATCGACCACGTGCGTGACTGGGTGCTGGGCAGCAACGGCAAGTGGGTCACCATGGGCGTGCCGTCCGACGGTTCCTACGGCATTCCGGAAGGCGTGATCTTCGGCTTCGCCGTGACCACCGAAAACGGCAAGTACACCCTGGTCAAGGATCTGCCGATCGACGACTTCAGCCAGAAGTACATCGACAAGACCCTGGCCGAGCTGGAAGAAGAGCGCTCCGGCGTCGCCCACCTGCTGGGCTGATACCGGCGTTGACCGGTAGGTACCGACCGTTGGTCGGTACGCGATCCAGAAGGTAGGTACCGACCGTTGGTCGGTACGCGATCCAGAAGGTAGGTACCGACCGTTGGTCGGTACGCAGGAACGGGGAAGCTTCGGCTTCCCCGTTCCTGTTTGAGAACCAGGAAACCTGATGATCCACCTGCATTACATCGATGACGCACTGCTGGTGGCCGAGAAGCCGGCCGGCCTGCTGTCCGTGCCCGGCCGCAGCGAAGAGAACCAGGACTGCGTGGTGGCGCGGCTGCAGGCGCTGTACCCGGATGCGCTGACCGTGCACCGCCTGGACCAGGTGACCTCGGGCCTGCTGCTGCATGCACGCGGCAAGGCGATGCAGGCGGCGCTGTCGATGCAGTTCGAGCAGCGCCAGGTGAGCAAGCGCTACGAGGCGGTGGTGCAGGGGCTGCTTGAGGCCGATGCCGGTGAAGTGGACCTGCCGTTGATCGTGGACTGGCCGAACCGGCCGAAGCAGCTGGTCGACCACGAACGTGGCAAGCCGGCGCTGACGCGCTGGCAGGTGCTGGCGCGGGACGCGCAGGCGCAGCGCACGCGGGTGGCGCTGGAGCCGGTGACGGGGCGCAGCCATCAGCTGCGGCTGCACATGGCCAGTCTGGGCCATCCCATCGTGGGGGATGTGTTGTATGACGCCGCGCCGGCGCAGCGGGTGCATCTGCATGCATGCGCGCTTGCGTTCACGCATCCGGTGACGGGTGCCGTGCTCGCGTTGGAGTCAGAGGCTCCGTTCTAGGTGGGATGTGGGTTCAGCAGGGCTGCGCCCTGCACCTGCCGAAGCAACGTCAACGTCAACGTCAAAAGCAGGCTATCCGTGGGATGGCGGGGCGGTGTCGGATTGCGGGGACGCCGCAAGTACGTCCCTGCAGGCTTGGCAGACAGTTTCCCCGTGGATGTTGGTGGGTGCCGACCGTTGGTCGGCACGGGGTCAGATATCGATATTTGACAGATTTCATCCACGCATGGCGTGGCTCTACTGTGTCGACTCGGACAGGTTGTTGGTAGCTGTCGACCGTTGGTCGACACATCTTTCAGATAGTGAAATTCTTCTGGGGTCAGAGCCCGTTGCGCAGCAACGGGATCCGAGCCCCGTACCGACCCACGGTCGGCACCCACCATCAGCAGCGGGAAACTGTCGAAGGCGGGGGGGGGGCGGTTGAGGGGGCGTGAGCCGCATGGATGCGGCGACTGAGCTTACAGGGACGTACTTGCAGCGTCCCCCTCAACCGGACCCACCCCGCCATCCCGCAGGAAATCCGCTTCCGCTGTTGCGTCTGCTGTTGCTTCGGCTTCGGCTTCGGCTTCGGCTTCGGCAGGTGCAGGGCGGCAGCCCTGCAGAACACACCCCACCCCCTACCAAGGTAGGGCGGCCCGCATGCCAGCACCGGACTATCCTCGATTGCATGACTTTGTCTGGGAGGGCTGCGTCATGAACTACGAGGAAACCTACCGCCGCTCGATCGACGAGCCGGAGGCCTTCTGGGGCGAGGAAGCCAGGCGCATCTACTGGCATGTGCCGCCGAAGCAGGTGCTGGATTACAGCAACCCGCCGTTCCGCCGCTGGTACGTCGGCGGCCAAACCAACCTCTGCTACAACGCCGTCGACCGCCACCTTGTCGATCGCGCCGACCAGCTCGCGCTGGTCGCGGTCTCCACCGAAACCAACGTCACCCGCGAAATCACCTATCGCCAGCTGTACCGCGAAGTGAATGACTTCGCCGCGGTGCTGCAGCGCCTCGATGTCGGCCACGGAGATCGAGTGGTCATCTACATGCCCAACATGGCCGACGCCGTGTTCGCCATGCTGGCCTGCTCGCGCATCGGCGCCGTGCACTCGGTGGTGTTCGGTGGCTTCGCCGCGCACAACCTGGCGCTGCGCATCGACGATGCCAAGCCTAAGCTGCTGATCGCCGCCGACGCCGGCATGCGCGGTGGCAAGGTCATTCCGTACAAGGCCATGGTCGACGCGGCCTGCGCCGAAGCGGCCAACCCGCCGCCGCACGTGCTGATCGTCTCGCGCGGGCTGGATCCGGCCGAGCCGCGCGTGCAGGGGCGCGATGTCGACTACGCCGAGCTGCGTGCGCAGGTGGGCGAGGTGGACGTGCCGGTGAAATGGCTTGAATCCAGCGAACCCAGCTACCTGCTCTACACCTCCGGCACCACCGGCAAGCCCAAGGGCGTGCAGCGCGATGTCGGCGGATACGCGGTGGCGATGGCGCAGTCGATGCAGACCGTGTTCGACTGCAAGCCCGGCCAGGTGATGTTCTCCACCTCGGACGTGGGCTGGGCCGTCGGCCATTCCTACAACGTCTACGGGCCGTTGATCGGCGGCTGCACCTCGCTGCTGTACGAAGGCCTGCCGACCAACCCGGACCCGGGCATCTGGTGGGCGCTGTGCGAGCAGTACAACGTGCGCACGATGTTCTCCTCGCCCACGGCCATCCGCGTGCTGAAGAAACACGATGCCGATTTCATCCACCGCCATGACCTGGATGCGCTGAAGTATCTGTTCCTGGCCGGCGAGCCGCTGGATGAGCCCACCGCGCACTGGATCAGCGAGGCGCTGGGCAAGCCGGTCATCGACAACTACTGGCAGACCGAAACCGGTTGGCCGGCGCTGACCCTGCTGCCGGGGCTGGACATGAAGCCGGTGCGCTTCGGTTCGCCGGGTTTCCCCAATCTCGGCTATCGCATGAAGGTGATCGACGAGAACACCGGCGAGGAAGTCGCCGCCGGGCAGAAGGGCGTATTGGTTGTCACGCCGCCGCTGCCGCCGGGCTGCATGAGTACGGTCTGGAACGACGATGCGCGCTTCATGCAGAGCTACTTCAGCCACTTCAAGGAGCTGCTGTACAGCTCGCTGGACTGGGCCATCCGCGATGACGACGGCTACACCTTCATCCTCGGCCGCACGGACGATGTGATCAACGTGGCCGGCCATCGCCTGGGCACGCGCGAGATCGAGGAAGCCATTTCCGGGCACCCGCGCGTGGCCGAGGCGGCGGTGATCGGGGTCAAGGACGAACTGAAGGGGCAGGTGCCGCTGGTGTTCGTCACCCTCAAGCAGGGACTCAACGGCGAGGATCCGGCACCGGTGGTGGCCGAGATGATGGCGGCGGTGACCGCCTCGCTCGGCGCGGTGGCGCGGCCGGCGCATGTGCACGTGGTCAATGCGCTGCCCAAAACCCGCTCGGGCAAGCTGCTGCGGCGTTCGCTGCAGGCGCTGGCCGAACAGCGCGACCCGGGCGATCTGTCGACCTTGGATGACCCCGGGGCGCTGGAAGAGATCCGCCGCGCGCTGGGGCGGTAAACCGATTCTGTAGAGCCGAGCCCGCGCTCGGCTGCGTTTGCGTGGTGGAGAAAAGCCGCCAGGCATGGCCTGGCGCTACCCAGGCCGGCCCGCACATGCGCTAAGCTCGGCCTGTCATCGATCTGCAACAGGGCCTGCGCTTCGGGGAAGCTGCGCAGGCTCCGACGATGGCGAGCAAGGGGGCGCGTCCGTCCGGGCGCGCAGATGAAGCGCATCAAGGATCGGGGGATGCATGGCACTGCTGCACGCCAAGACGGCCGCTGGCCGCCAGGAAATCGAAGACCGTGGCCGTCGCCTGCCGGCGGGACTGCGTTCGATCCTGTTGATGGTCGATGGCCGACGCGATGACAACGAACTGCGCGGCCTGCTTGAAGGCCTGCGCGCACCGCAGGATGCATTGCAGCAACTGGCGGCGCTGGAACTGATCGAGGTGGTTGGCGGTTCGGTCGAGCCGGTGGCCGCGCGCGGCCTCAGCAGCGGCCGCGAGCAGGACCCGGCGCTGTACCAGCAGCTGTACGACGCGATGAGCGACGCAGTCCGTCGCCATCTGGGCCTGAAGGGCTATTTCATGCAGCTGAAGATCGAGCGCTGCAAGGACGCGTTGTCGCTGGAGCGGCTGTGCCCGGAGCTTCAGGAGGCCGTGGCGAAAGCGCGCAGTCCGGCGCTGGCCCAGCGCTGGTGGCAGGAAACCCAGGCGCAGCTGTCGCCGGCCACCGGCGGGGTCGTGCAGGCCTGAGGTGGCGGGTAAAGTGGGCGGTGCATTCCACTGCCCCCGAGGAGACCTGCGTGCAGGACGAACACGACACCACCGACACGCCCGGTTGGGACGCCATCAACGCCGCGCTGGCACCGCTGTATGCCGGCCAGGAGCCGCTCCATTACGGCACCGCGTTGCCCTACACGCTGGGCGGCCAGGATCCGCTGGATGGCATCAGCGTTTACTGGGCCGACGCGCCGATACCGCACTGGCACTACGTCACCTACGGCTTATCCGAACTGTATGCGAAGGAAAGCAGCGATGCCGACGCCAGCGGTTATGGCTTCGAGCTGACGTTCCGGCTGGCGGCAGCGCCCGGCGAGGACGCCACTGGCACGCCGCCGGTGTGGCCGCTGAACCTGCTGCAGAACCTGGCGCGCTATGTGTTCGGCAGCGGCAACGTGTTCGAGGATGGCCACCATCTCAATGCCAACGGACCGATCGCGCTGGAGACCGACACCCGCCTGTGCCATCTGGCCTTCATCGCCGACCCGCAGCTGCCGGCGCGCGATACCGCCAACGGCCACCTGCAGTTCCTGCAGCTGGTCGGCCTGACCGACGAAGAGATGGAAGCGGTCAAGCGCTGGTCGACCCGCGATGTGCTGCTGGCCCTGCAGCCGGCGATGCCGCTGTGGATCACCGACCTGCACCGCGGCAACATGCTGGATGACCCGGCGCTGGCGGCACAGGTGCGCGAGGGCAGTGAACGCGAAGGTTCCAGCACCGGCATGCTGTTCATCGAGACGCTGCAGTGGCGGCAGGAAGCGGGTGTGACGACGCTGGTGCTGGGCGCCGGCCAGGTGTCGAGCGTGTGCGAGCTGCTGGGCCTGCGCCTGCGCCATGGCAGGCCGCTGGAGCTGGTCAGCCGTGAGCGGCAGTGGACGTTCGTGCCTGTCGCTGGCGAGCCTGCAAAGGATGTTGGAAGCGACAGCGCGCGCTGGGCCCTGGACGAGGCCGGGCTGCAGGCGATGGCGGCGGTGCCGGCCGAACGCGGGCTGTACCCGGTGGCGCATTCGCTGCGCATTGAAGTGGTGCCGACCCAGCTGCGCGACGGCAAGGGCGAGGTCATCCGCGAGATCGGCTGAGCACGCGGGGTGGGGTCAGAGCCGTCTGCTGCGCAGAAGGATCCGACCCCGCTCAAACGTCAGGCCAGGCCTTCAGCCTTCAGCACGGCCTGCACGCCGGTATCGGCTTCCATGCGGGTCTTGAAGGCAGCCACGTTGTCCAGGCCGACCAGGTCGACCTTGGCGGCCGCGGCCCAGCGCAGGGTAATGTAGAAGTAGGGATCGGCGAAGCTGCGGAAACCGGCCAGCCACGGCTTGTCGGCCAGCTGCTTGTCGGCGGTTTCGAACAGGCCACGCAGGCGCTTGCGCGCGGCGGCGCGGATGGCGTCGAACTGGCCTTCATCGGCGATGAACTTGGCCGGCGCGAACAACGGCGAGAACGCCGGGTGCACGTCCGAATTGACGAAGGACAGCCAGCGGGTGGCTTCGGCGCGCTGCTGCGCACTGCCATCACCGGCCAGGCCAGCCTGCGGGAAGCTGTCGGCGATGTAGCCCATGATGGCCGCGTTCTGGAGCAGGATGAAATCGCCATCGACCAGGGCGGGCACCGCACCGGCCGGGTTGATCTTGAGGAATGCGGGACCCTTCAGGGTGTCCTTGTCCAGCAGTTCCACGTCGTAGGGCTGGCCGGTCCACTGCAGGGCGATGTGGTCGGCGGTGGAACAGGCACCGGGCTTGCTGTACAGCTTCATGGGAACTCCAGGCGGGGCGGGAAACGACCACTATCCCAGAGCCTGCCGGCGCGCGGCAACGCTGCCGCCGGCAACAGATCGTTACGACTGGCGAGGCTTGAGGTTCTGCACCTTATAGAAGGTGTGGTCGCCGATGGTCGCCACCTGGTAGGCATTGCGCCAGTTCGGGCTGGCGATGGACAGCGCGGCGAAGTGGCTGGCGCCGGGCACGATTTCGCGGCGTTCGCCGGCCGGCAGCGCCCAGTTGCGCTCGGCGTCGAAGGCCACGTTCATCGCCTCGCTCCAGGCCGCGTCGTTGCCCAGCTGGGTGCCGGGGGAGACGATGGTCGGGGCGAACTGCTTGCGCGCGGTGACCACCTGGCACATCGAATCACCCCACAGGCCGCTGTCGAGGCGGCGCAGTGCGACTTCGGCGACGGCCTGCTGGCCGCGCAGGGTCTGGTCGCGGGCTTCCAGGTAAACGGTGGTGCTCAAACACAATGAATCAGCGGCCGGCTGCGGCAACAACTGCGACAGCCAGAGAATCCAGGCCAGTTTCATATAACTCCTTGCTCCGTGTGGGCCGCACCTCTGGATTCCCGCAGCGGGGGCTGCGGGCCGGGGTACGACTTGGCGTCATGGGGAGGCGGCCATCGGGGCCGCCCCGTGGGCGACCCCAAAAGAAACGATCAATCCGATCGAGGGGGGCGCGCCGGCTCACCGGAAACTGGCTGGTGAGCGGAAAGTTGGCGCAAGGTAGGGGGGGATTGCCGAACGCATCCTGAATCGGCTTGCTTGACATTCAGGTTTGGGGCGGGTGACGGAAATCACATTCCGCCCCCCATTCAGGCTCGGATTACAGCGAAGCAGCCACCCGGCTGCCCTGATCGATTGCTCGTTTTGCGTCGAGTTCGGCCGCCACATCCGCACCGCCGATCAGCTGCGCGGCGATGCCCGCGGCCTGCAGTTCGGCCAGCAGCACACGGTTCGGTTCCTGCCCGGCACAGACCACCACGTGGTCGACCGGCAGCAGCTGTTCGCTGCCCTCGACGCGGATGCGCAGGCCATCGTCGTCCACGCCCAGATACTCCACGCCGCCGAGCATGCGCACGCCCTTGGCCTTCAGCGTGGCGCGGTGGATCCAGCCGGTGGTCTTGCCCAGCCGCGCACCGGGTTTGCCGGCACTCCGCTGCAGCAGCCAGAGGCGACGCGGCGACGCCTCCACCTGCGGGGTGGCGAGGGCGCCGCGGGCCTCGAAGCGGCTGTCCACTCCCCATTCGGCCATCCAGCGCTGCGGGTCCAGCGACGGCGAGGGGCCGGCATGGCTGAGGAACTCGCCGACATCGAAGCCGATGCCGCCGGCGCCGATGATCGCCGCGTTGGCGCCGACCTCGACCTGGCCCAGCAGCACGTCCAGGTAGCTGACCACCTTGGCGTGGTCGGCACCGGGGAAATCGACCTTGCGCGGGGTGATGCCGGTGGCCAGCACTACCTCGTCGAATCCGGTCAGGGCGGCCACGTCGGCGCGGGTGTCCAGGCGCAGCTGCACGCCGGTTTCGGCCAGCTTGTGGCGGAAGTAGCGCAGGGTCTCGTGGAACTCCTCCTTGCCCGGGATGCGCTTGGCCACGTTGAACTGGCCGCCGATCTCCCCGCCGGCATCGAACAGGGTGACCTGGTGGCCACGTTCGGCGGCCACCGTGGCGCAGGCCAAGCCGGCCGGGCCGGCACCGACTACGGCGATCTTCTTCGGTGCGGTGGTCGGGTGGTAGACCAGCTCGGTTTCGTGCGCGGCACGCGGGTTGACCAGGCAGCTGGCCAGCTTGTTCTCGAACACGTGGTCCAAGCAGGCCTGGTTGCAGGCGATGCAGGTGTTGATCGCCTCGGCGCGGCCGGCGCGGGCCTTGTTCGGCCACTGCGGATCGGCCAGCAGCGGGCGTGCCAGCGACACCATGTCGGCGCCGCCGCCGGCCAGGATGCGCTCGGCCACGTCGGGCATGTTGATGCGGTTGGTCGCCACCAGCGGCACCTTCACGTGTGGCTTGAGCTTGGCGGTGACCCCGGCGAAGGCCCCGCGCGGCACCGAGGTGGCGATGGTCGGAATGCGCGCCTCGTGCCAGCCGATGCCGGAATTGATGATCGTCGCGCCGGCCGCCTCGATGGCCTGCGCCTGCTGCACGATCTCTTCCCAGTTGCTGCCGTCATCGACCAGGTCGACCAGCGACAGCCGGTAGATGATGATGAAGTCCGGCCCGCAAGCCTCGCGGATGCGGCGCACGATCTCCACCGCGAAGCGCATGCGCTGCTTTGCGTCGCCACCCCAGGCATCGGTGCGCGTGTTGGTGCGCGGGGCGATGAACTCGTTGATGAGGTAGCCCTCCGAGCCCATCACCTCCACGCCGTCGTAGCCGGCCTCGCGGGCCAGCTTCGCACTGCGCGCGTAGTCGGCGATATGGCGTTCGACGCCGCTGGCCGACAGCGCACGCGGGGTGAACGGATTGATCGGCGCCTTCAGCTTCGACGGCGCTACCGACAGCGGGTGATAGGCGTAGCGACCCGCGTGCAGCAGCTGCAGGCAGATCTTCGCGCCGTGCTGGTGCGCGGCAGCGGTGAGCTGGCGGTGCGGGCGCACTTCCCAGGGCCAGGACAGCTTGCCGCCGAACGGCTTGAGCCAGCCCACCACGTTCGGCGCGAAGCCACCGGTGACGATCAGGCCGACGCCGCCCTCGGCGCGTTCGGCAAAGTAGGCGGCCAGGCGCGGGAAGTCGCGGGCGCGATCTTCCAGACCGGTGTGCATCGAGCCCATCAGCACCCGGTTGCGCAGCTGGGTGAAGCCCAGGTCCAGCGGTGAGAACAGGTGCGGGTAGGCGGTTTCGTTGGCTGGCGACATGATCGATACGCTTGCGTACGGAAGCGCGCAGCGTGCCGCGAAACCGCGGCCGGGGCAAGGGCTGGTGCAGCGCCCGGTAGCGACGGGCCATGCCCGGCGACGATGTCATCCGTGGCCGCGCTGCGCGCTCGCCGGGCGTGGCCCGGCGCTACCACCGGCCGGGCGGCCGATGCCGAACCAACCCAGGGTGAATCCGCACAGCGGGCCGATCAGCACGGCGAAGGCCAGCGTGCCCAGGCCGATGTTGCCGCCCAGCCACCAGCCCACCGCCAGTGCGCTGCCTTCGATGAGGGTGCGGACCTTCCAGATCGGCCAGCCGGTGCGTGCATGCAGGCCGGTCATCAGCCCATCGCGCGGACCGGGGCCGAGCCGTGCGCCGATGTACAGCCCGGTGGCCAGCGCGATCAGCAGCAGGCCGGCGCAGAACAGCAGCAGCTGCCACGCCAGGCCGACGGCGGGCGGCAGCAGCCACAGGCCAAACTGCGCGGACGGCCCGATCAGCAGCACGTTGAGCACGGTGCCCACGCCGGGCTTCTGCCGCAGTGGCAACCACACCAGCAGCACCATCAGGCCCACCAGGTTGGTGACCAGGCCGAACGACAGCGGCGAGTGCAGGGTGATGCCCTGTGACAGCACGTCCCACGGCGCCACGCCGATGGCCGCGCGCACCATCAGGGCGATGCCGAATCCGTACAGGAACAGGCCGGTGACAAGTTGCAGCAGGCGCAGGGGCAGGGCGGTGGGCATGGGTGTTCCGGGGGAGGGGAGATCTGTTCCCACCGTAGTCCGGCTTTGGCGTTCGTTACAGATACAGATGCAAGGCAATGCGCGCGTACAGCGGCGCTGCCGCGAGCGGGCTGTTCCGCATCAACGGTAATGACGGGCAGGCGCGGCAGAATATCGGTCGGTGCGCAGCTGAAACCACGACATCCAATGACGGTTTCGCTACTTCCACCACCCGGGCACGGTTCCTGTCATAAGGTTCCTCACTTCGATGGGCGCACGCTGAATCCCGCCGCGAAGCCCTTCGCAGAACCTGTCGCGTTTCCCCCTTAATCCCCTCCAAACCCTTGTCGCACGGGGGTCTTGCGGATTTTCATGATCCTGTATAGGGTTTCAACGTCGGACCGGTGGCTGGTCGGCTGCGACGCTTCACATGTTACGGGACTGTTAACATGACCTTCACCCGCCTGAGCATAATGTTCGCGGCGGTGGCGTGCTGAATCGGCTGTCGAACATCGACGCAGTAGTGCTGGCCCATGCCTCTACCGGTTTCATACCCCCGAAATAGGAGCTGTACTCAATGAACAAGAAGATCCTTACTGCCGCGCTGCTGGGTGGTCTGGCTTTCGCCCAGGCTGCGTCCGCGCAGGAGTTCGATGACCGCTGGTACCTGACCGGTTCGGCCGGCTTCAACTTCCAGGACAGCGACCGTCTGACCAATGACGCTCCGTTCGTGACCCTGGGCCTGGGTAAGTTCATCAGCCCGAACTGGTCGCTGGACGGTGAGCTGAACTACCAGAACCCGAACTTCGACGCCAACCAGGACCTGAACTGGTCGCAGTACGGCGTGTCGTTCGACGTGCGTCGCCACTTCATCCAGGAAGGCCGCGGCTGGAATCCGTACATCGTCGGTGGCCTGGGCTACCAGAAGTCGGAAGAAGAGTACGCTGCCGTCAACAACAACGGCCCGCGTGAGCGCAAGGACGGCAACCTGTCGGCCAAGCTGGGCGTCGGCCTGCAGACCACCTTCGAAAAGCGCGTTGCTGTCCGCGCCGAAGTGGCCTACCGCGCTGACTTCGACGACCAGAGCGTTGCAGCTCCGAACGAAAGCTGGTTCGGCGACGTGCTGGCTTCGGTCGGCGTCGTGATCCCGCTGGGTCCGGCCCCGGTGGCCGCTGTTGCTCCGGCTCCGGCTCCGGTTGCCCCGAGCTGCGCTGACCTGGATGACGACGGTGACGGCGTCAACAACTGCGACGACAAGTGCCCGAACTCGCAGCCGGGTCAGACCATCGGTCCGGACGGTTGCCCGGTGCCGGTTTCGATCGACCTGAAGGGCGTGAACTTCGACTTCGACAAGTCGAACCTGCGTCCGGACGCTGTGGCCATCCTGTCGGAAGCTTCGGAAATCCTGAAGCGTTACCCGGACCTGCGCGTTGAAGTCGCCGGTCACACCGACTCGAAGGGTACCGACGCTTACAACCAGAAGCTGTCCGAGCGTCGCGCCACCGCCGTGTACAACTACCTGACCCAGAACGGTGTGGACGCTGGCCGTCTGCAGGGCCCGATCGGCTACGGCGAGAGCCGTCCGATTGCCCCGAACACCAACCCGGATGGTTCGGACAACCCGGAAGGTCGCGCCAAGAACCGTCGTACCGAGCTGAACGTCCAGAACTAAGTTCTGACGCTCTGCCAGTAAGACACAGCAGGACCCGGCTTCGGCCGGGTCTTGTTGTTTGTGGGCTCAGGAAACACGGCCGTCACGCGCTCTGAATGACCGTTCGTCGGCATTTTGCCCGCAAAACCAATGAGTTGCCGTATTCATTGAAAGTGGCGCTTGAAAGCTGTCGCGGCATTGCTAAACTCGCCGCGTCACTTCCTTTCGTGGATGCACCTCATGCTGCGCTCTGCATCGGCCGCCGTCCTGGCGCTGGCCCTGGTTCCCGTCGCCCACGCGGCGGTTGATTGCTCGGTCAACACCAGCGCCTCGCCCCTGCCCCTGCCGGCCACGGCCATCGCGCCGGTGGCTGATGAGCTGTACATCCGCGGCACCCAGCTGGGCATGTCCAGCGGCGTGCTGGGCAGCAGCTACGATCCCTCGCAGTCGCTGGACCAGGTGCTGCAGCGACTGCGCATCGATGGTTGCCAGAACATCGCCAACGCCATCCCCAGCGCACCGGCGGTCAAGCCGAACGATCCGGCGGCCTACAAGCCGCAGACCGAGTTCGACAACACGCCGTGGCGGTTTGACATGAGCCAGAACGGCAAGCGCATGACCGCCGAAGAGTTCGACGCCTGGATGAAGGCGCGCGGCGTACGCGTGGTCAAGGCGCGTCCGGCGCCGGCCGCTGCCGCTGCTCCGGCCACCACCGAAGCACCGGCTGAAACCAAGCCGGGCGAGAAGAAGTAGGCCGCGCGGGGAGCAGAGGCTTGCGCACGCGCCGCCCTCCTGCCACCCCCGCCGCCCGCTCCCACGCTCCGCGTGGGCGTGCGAAGCCCGCTGCCGCACCCGCCGGTGTCCGCCATGGCCTGGCGCGCGTGCTGTCCAAGGCGGGCGTCTGTTCGCGTACCGAAGCCGCGCGCTGGATTGCTGACGGTCGCGTGCGGGTGTCCGGGCGCATCGTCCGCGATCCCGAGTTCCCGATTGCGCAGCCGGCACCGCCCATCGAAGTGGACGGCCAGCCGCTGGGCGCGCCGCAGCGCCTGTACCTGATGCTCAACAAGCCCCGCGGGGTGGTGACCACCGCGCAGGATGAGCGCGGCCGCGACACCGTCTACCGGTGCTTCGATGGTGCCGGCCTGCCGTGGATCGCGCCGGTCGGGCGCCTGGACAAGGCCAGCGAAGGCCTGCTGCTGTTCAGCAACGACCCGCAGTGGGCTGCGCGCCTGACCGATCCGCAGACCGGGCCGAACAAGACCTACCACGTACAGATCGACCGCCTGCCGGACGAGGCCACGCTGGCCGCGCTGCAGGCCGGTATCGACGACGAGGGCGAGTTCCTGGTCGCCCGGGCCGTGCGCGTGCTGCGCAGCGGCGACAAGACCGCATGGCTGGAGGTCGTCCTCGAAGAGGGGCGCAACCGCCATATCCGCCGCCTGTTGGCGGCCTTCGACCTGCAGGTGCTGCGCCTGGTCCGGGTTGCGATCGGCGGGCTGGCGCTCGGCGATCTCGGCAAGGGCCAGTGGCGGGTGCTGGAGGTCAGCGACCAGCAGCGGCTGGGGGCCGCTGCACCGGGCTGAAGTCCGGCCCACGGCTGGCAGCCGCCGGCCACCGTTCCAGGCGTAGGGGGCGCCTGGTTTTCGATTCATTTGAACGGAGCGTGCCCATGTACCCGACCCTCGACCGAACCCTGCGCTGCGCCGGCCTGCTGCTGCCGCTCGCACTGCTGACCGCCTGCGGCGGCCACAAGAAAGTGGCCAAGGCAGAAACCCCGGTGGAAACGCCGGTGGTGGAAGTGAAGACCCCGGAACTGGACGGCCGCGGCAGTTACCGCTTCATGATGAGCGACGGCGACCACAAGATGACCGCCGACGAGTTCGATGCCTGGATGAAGGCCAACGGCATCCGCGTGGCCAAGGGCAGCGCGCAGGACGCCGCCGCCAAGCCGGTGGTGGTGGCCAGCAAGGACGAGCCCAAGGACAAGAAGAAAAAGAAGAAGTGACGCGCGTTGCGCGTCACGCCGGTAGCGCCGGGCCGTGCCCGGCACGCCATCAGCCCCCTTTTTGTCTTGTCAGCCCTTGATCACACCCAGTTCCAGGCCGATGCGGGTGAACGCATCGATGGCGCGGTCCAGGTGCGCACGCGTGTGCGCGGCGCTGATCTGGGTGCGGATGCGCGCCTGGCCCTTGGGCACCACCGGGAAGAAAAAGCCGATCGCGTAGATGCCTTCTTCCAGCAGGCGCTCGGCGAACTTCTGCGCGAGCGGGGCGTCGTACAGCATCACCGGGCTGATCGGGTGCACGCCCGGCTTAACGTCGAAACCCGCAGCGGTCATCTTCTCGCGGAAGTAAGCGGTGTTCTGCGCCAGGGTGTCGCGCAGGTCGTCAGCGGCGGCCAGCATCTCGAAGGCCTTGATGCCGGCGGCGACCACGTGCGGCGGCAGCGAGTTGGAGAACAGGTACGGGCGCGAGCGCTGGCGCAGCAGCTCGATCACTTCGGCGCTGGCGCAGGTGAAGCCGCCCAGCGCGCCGCCCATGGCCTTGCCCAGGGTGCCGGTGATGATGTCGATCTTCTCCAGCACACCCTTCACTTCGGCCGAGCCGCGGCCGCTGGCACCAAGGAAGCCGGTGGCATGGCATTCGTCGATGTGGACCAGCGCGTTGTACTTCTTCGCCAGCGCGGTGATCTCATCCAGCGGGGCGATGAAGCCGTCCATCGAGAACACGCCGTCGGTGGTGATCAGCTTGGTCTTGCAGCCGGCGGCATCGGCTGCCTGCAGCTGCGCTTCCAGGTCGGCCATGTCGCAGTTGGCGTAGCGGAAGCGCTTGGCCTTGCACAGGCGCACGCCGTCGATGATCGAGGCGTGGTTCAGCGCGTCGGAAATGATCGCGTCGTTCTCGCCGAGCAGCGGCTCGAACAGGCCTCCGTTGGCGTCGAAGCAGGCCGCGTACAGGATGGTGTCCTGCTTGCCGAAGAAGTCGGCGATCTGCTTTTCCAGCTGCTTGTGCAGGTCCTGGGTGCCGCAGATGAAGCGCACCGAGGCCATGCCGAAGCCGTGGGTGTCCAGGGCGTCCTTGGCCGCCTGGATCAGGTCCGGGTGGTCGGCCAGGCCCAGGTAGTTGTTGGCGCAGAAGTTGAGCACGGTACGGCCATCGTCGAGGGTGATCTCGGCCGACTGCGGGCTGGTGATGATCCGCTCGGACTTGAACAGGCCCTGGGCGCGGATGGCGTCCAGTTCCTCGGCGTAGTGGCGGGTCAGGGCAGAGGAGGTCTCGGTCATGGCGTGGGCACGGCTCAGCACAGGAAACCGCTGATTCTACCGGGCAACGGTGGCCGGCAGCCGCCTGCGGCGGGCCATCGCCGTGGCCGGCACATGTTGCATCGCAATATCAAACAGGTTAAAAAACCGTGAACCGGTAGCGATTCCGCCGGCCACGCCACCCGCCGCCCCCGCCACCGCCATCCGGAGATGCACATGAAGCCTGCCCGCAGCTGCCTCGCCCTCGCCGCCGCCCTCTGTCTCGCGCCCTTCGCCGCCAGTGCCCAGGATGAGGCCGCATCGCCGTACAGCTGGAACGTGACCGGCGTGTCCGACTACGTGTTCCGTGGCGTCTCCCAGACCGACGAAGATCCCACCCTGCAGGCCGGCTTCACCTATACCAGCCCGGTTGGCCTTTACGCCGGCGTGTGGGGATCGGGTGTCGATTTCGGGCCGGGCGACCCGAGTGTCGAGCTGGACTACCTGATCGGCTACGGCTTCGACGTCAGCGACAAGGTCAACTTCGACCTGCTGCTCAACCGCTACACCTACCCCGGTGCCAGCGAACTGAACTACAACGAGCTGATCACCACCACCACGTTTGCCGAGCAGTACAAGCTCACCGTGGCCTACACCAACGACCTGTCCGGTTCGGATACCAAGAGCTTGTATTACGCCGTCGGCGGGGAGTGGGGCCTGCCGCAGGACTTCACGCTGAGCGCCAACGTCGGCCGCACCACGCTTGAAACGGCTTACGGCAAGGATTACACCGATTTCAACGTCGGCGTATCCCGCCAGTTCGGCATGTTCAACCTGGGCGTGGCCTACCACGGCACCGATGGCGCAGGTCGCGACAACAACGGCAAGCTGGCCGACAACCGCGTCGTGCTGACCGTCGCGATCGGTAACTGATCCGACGCTGCTGTTGCCCACGAAAAAGGCGCCCGATGGGCGCCTTTTTCTTTCCCGCAACGCCGGGCATGGCCCGGCGCTACCGTATGCCGGTCAGTTCCAGCTCAGGACCACTTTGCCGGCCTTGCCTTCTTCCATCAGGTCGAAGCCCTTCTGGAAATCGTCGATCGGCAGCTGGTGGGTCATCACCTTGCCCAGCGGGAAGCCGGAGAGCACCAGCTGGGTCATCTTGTACCAGGTCTCGTACATCTTGCGGCCGTAGATGCCCTGCACGGTCAGGCCCTTGAAGATGATCTTGTCCCAGTCGCAGCCAGCGCCCTTGGGCATGATGCCGAGCATGGCGATCTTGCCGCCGTGGTACATGCAGTCGAGCATGTCGTTGAAGGCGCGCGGGTTGCCGCTCATTTCCAGGCCCACGTCGAAGCCCTCCATGTGCAGTTCCTTCATCACGTCCTTCAGCGACTGGTTGGCGACGTTGACCACGCGGGTGGCACCCATGTCGGCCGCCAGCTTCAGGCGGAAGTCGTTGACGTCGGTGACCACCACGTTGCGCGCACCGATGTGCTTGCAGATGCCGGCGGCGATGATGCCGATCGGGCCTGCACCGGTGATCAGCACGTCCTCGCCGATGACGTCGAACTCAAGTGCGCAGTGCGCGGCATTGCCGTACGGGTCGAAGAAGGCGGCCAGCTCGGAGGGGATCTGGTCGGGGATCGGCCACAGGTTGCTGGCCGGCATCACCATGTATTCGGCGAAGGCACCGTTGACGTTGACGCCGATGCCGACGGTGTTCGGGCACAGGTGCGGGCGGCCGCCGCGGCAGTTGCGGCAGTGGCCGCAGACGATGTGGCCTTCGGCCGAGACGCGCTGGCCGATGTCATAGCCGGTGACCGCCGAGCCGAGTGCGGCGACGCGGCCGACGAACTCGTGGCCGATGGTCAGGCCCGGCTTGATGGTGCGCTGGCTCCACTCGTCCCACAGGTAGATGTGCAGGTCGGTACCGCAGATGGCGGTCTTTTCCAGCTTGATCAGGACCTCGTTCGGACCCGGGGCCGGCACCGGAACCTCTTCGAGCCAGATGCCCTTGGCTGCTTCGCGCTTGACCAGGGCCTTCATCGTTTGCTGCGCCATCGGGTGGAACTCATCAGGGGGAAAACGCGGATTATAGAGGGCTGCGCGGAATTCCCATGTTGCGCTGCGGGTGCTTTGGGGCTCCCGGTAGCGCCGGGCCGTGCCCGGCGGAGGCCAGTGGGGCGGCCCATGACTTCCGGGGATCGGGGCGGGACAGGGGGCTGGGCTACACTCGGCGGTTCTTTCACCAGGGGCCGCTCCATGCGCTCGAACCTGCTTGCATTCTCCGTCGTCGCCAGCCTCGGGCTGGTCCAGGTCGCCCATGCCGCCGAAGGCATGTGGGTGCCGCAGCAGCTGCCGGAAATCGCCGGCCCGCTGCAGAAGGCCGGCCTCAAGCTGTCCCCTGAACAGCTGGCCGACCTGACCGGCGACCCGATGGGCGCGGTGGTCGCGCTCGGCGGCTGCACCGCCAGCTTCGTGTCCCCGCAGGGCCTGGTGGTCACCAACCACCACTGTGCCTACGGCGCCATCCAGCTGAACTCGACCGCGCAGAAGAACCTGATCAAGGACGGCTTCAACGCGCCCACGCTCAGCGACGAACTGAGCGCCGGCCCGAACGCCCGCGTGTTCGTGCTCGACCAGATCACCGACGTCACCGCCCAGGCCAAGGCTGCCATCGCTGCCGCCGGCAAGGATCCGCTGGCCCGCAGCCGCGCCCTGGATGCCTTCGACAAGGCACAGGTCGCCGCCTGTGAAGCCGATGCCGGCTTCCGCTGCCGCCTGTACTCGTTCAGCGGCGGCAACACCTACCGCCTGTTCCGCAACATGGAAATCAAGGACGTGCGCCTGGTCTACGCGCCCCCGGGCAGCGTCGGCAAGTTCGGTGGCGACATCGACAACTGGATGTGGCCGCGCCACACCGGCGATTTCTCGTTCTATCGCGCCTATGTCGGCAAGGACGGCAAGCCGGCGGCATTCTCGGCCGACAACGTGCCCTACCAGCCCAAGCACTTCCTGAAGTTCGCCGACCAGCCGCTGGGTGCCGACGACTTCGTGATGGTGGCCGGCTACCCGGGCCGCACCAACCGCTACGCCCTGGCCGGTGAGTTCAACGAGACCGCCAGCTTTACCTACCCGACCATCGCCCGCCACTACAACGCGGTGCTGAAGATGATCGACGAGGCCGGCAAGGCCGACCCGGACGTGAAGGTGAAGTACGCCGCCACCGCCGCCAGCATGAACAACGTGGCCAAGAATTACCTGGGCCAGCTGGAAGGCTTCAAGCGCATCGACGCGGCCGGCCAGAAGCAGGCCGAAGAAGCCGCCGTGCTGGCCTGGCTGAGGAAGCAGGGTGCCGCCGGCAAGCCGGCCCTGGCCGCGCACGCGCAGCTGCTCAAGCACCTGGACACCAGCAAGGCCACGCGTGAGCGCGACCTGTTCGTGTCGCAGTTCAACAACACCTCGGCCGTCAGCGCCGCCATCACCCTGTACCGCCTGTCGATCGAGCGCAGCAAGCCGGACGCCGAACGCGAAGCCGGCTACCAGCAGCGCGACCTGACCACCATCGAAGGTGGCCTGAAGCAGATGGACCGGCGCTACGTGGCGAAGATGGACCAGCAGCTGCAGACCTACTGGCTGGACCAGTACGTCACCCTGCCGGCTGCGCAGCGTGACAACGAAGTCCTGAACACGTGGCTGGGTGGCAGCGACGAGGCCGCCGTGAAGTCGCTGGTCGGCAAGCTGTCGGGCACCCAGCTGGGCAGCCTCGATACGCGCCTGAAGTGGTTCACCGCCGACCGTTCCGCCTTCGAAGCCAGCACCGATCCGGCCATCCAGTACGCCGTGGCCGTCATGCCGGCGCTGCTGAAGCAGGAAGAACAGCGCAAGATCCGCGAAGGCGAATCGCTGACCGCCCGTCCGCTGTACCTGCAGGCCGTGGCCGACTACAAGAAGAGCCAGGGCGAGTTCGTCTACCCGGACGCCAACCTGTCGCTGCGCATCACCTTCGGCAACGTCATGGGCTATGGCAAGGACGGCGTGCAGTACACCCCGTTCACCACCCTGGAAGGCGTCGCCGCCAAGGAAACCGGGGAAGATCCGTTCGATTCGCCGAAGGCGCTGCTCGATGCGGTCAAGGCCAAGCGTTACGGCGGCCTGGAAGACAAGCGCATTGGCTCGGTGCCGGTGAACTTCCTGTCCAACCTGGACATCACCGGCGGCAACTCCGGTTCGCCGGTGCTGGACGCGCACGGCAAGCTGGTCGGCCTGGCCTTCGACGGCAACTGGGAATCGGTCAGCTCCAACTGGGTGTTCGACCCGGTGATGACCCGCATGATTGCCGTGGACAGCCGCTACATGCAGTGGATCATGCAGGAAGTGGCGCCGGCGCCGCAGCTGCTGAAGGAACTGAACCTGGCGAAGTAAGGTAGTGCCGGCCGCTGGCCGGCAACGCCACCGGGCGGAGCATCCACGCATGGCGTGGATCTACTGACCGGGCCGAACCGGGCGGAGCATCCACGCATGGCGTGGATCTACTGGCGCAATCGGTGTTCAAACCTGAAGCCCCGCGACCCTGGTCGCGGGGTTTTTTCATGCCCCGACCGGCCCGGTCCGCCGAACAGGTATCATCCCTGTTCCGCGTACTTCACAGGATGTGAACGAGCGTGGACTCCTCCTCCCCCAGGACCCCTTGTTCGCATGCGCATCCTGCTTGCCCGTCACGGCGAAACGCCGTGGAACGCCGAAGGCCGCTACCAGGGCCAGATCGACATCCCGCTTTCGCCCATCGGCGAAGCCCAGGCCCAGGCTTTGGGCGCCCGTCTCGCCTCGGTGGACATCACCCGTGCGGTGGCCTCGCCGCTGTCGCGCGCCCAGCTGACCGCCCAGCTCGCCCTCGGTGCCGACCGCGCCGCTATGCTGCAGACCGAACCGGAACTGCAGGAAATCGCCCACGGTGAGTGGGAAGGCCTGCTGGCCAGCGAGATCAATGAAAAAGACCCGTCGCGCCTGAAGGCCTGGCGCGAGGAACCCGATACCGTGCTGATGCCCGGCGGCGAATCGCTGCGCCTGGTGCTCGAGCGCAGCTGGCGTGGCCTGGCGCGTGCCGCCGAAGGCCTCGGCGAGCACGACACCCTGCTGGTGGTCGCCCATGACGCGGTCAACCGGGTGATCCTGTGCAAGGTGCTCGGCCTGCCGATTTCCCGCCTGTGGACCTTCCGCCAGGCGCCGACCACCCTGAACCTGCTCGAAGGCCCCGACCTGGACAACCTGGAAGTGGTGCGCCTGAACGACTGCGCCCACCACACGCCGTTCTTCGGCGAAGCCAAGCACCGCGCCCTCTGATTCCCGAACCACCTGCTTCTGCTGGAACCGCTGCCGTGACGAACACCCCGACCACCCTGGCCGACTGGCTGGACTACATTGAACGCCAGCACCCGGCGACCATCGACATGGGCCTGGAGCGCGTGCGCGCAGTGGCCACGGCAATGGGCCTGGGCGCACCGGCCGGGCACACCATCGTGGTCGGTGGCACCAACGGCAAGGGCTCCACGGTTGCTTTCATCGAGGCCATCGGCCGTGCCGCCGGCTGGAAGGTCGGCGCGTACACCTCGCCGCACCTGCTGCGCTACAACGAGCGGGTGCGCATCGATGGCCAGGACGTGGACGACGCCGCGCTGGTCGCGGCGTTCAACACGGTGGAAGCGGCGCGCGGTGACATCACCCTGACCTATTTCGAGTACGGCACGCTGGCCGCGCTGCAGCTGTTCGCCGATGCCGGGCTGGACCTGGCCGTGCTCGAAGTGGGCCTGGGCGGCCGCTTGGATGCGGTCAACATCATCGATGCCGACGTCTCGGTCATCACCACCGTGGACATCGACCATGCCGAGTGGCTGGGCCAGGACCGCGAGGCGATCGGCACCGAGAAGGCCGGCATCATCCGCGGCTGGAAGCCGGTGATCCTGGGCGAGACCGATCCGCCGTCCAGCGTGCTGGCACGCGCCTACCTGGTGGGCGCCAATGCCATCCGCGGCGGCAGTGACTATTTCTACGAGCCGATCGACGCCCAGCGCTGGCGCTGGCGCGATGTCGGCCTGCGCATGGAACTGCCGACCCCGGCCCTGGCCGGCCCGATCCAGCTGGCCAATGCCGGTGCTGCCATTGCGGCGCTGCGCGCGCTGGACAAGCCGGTGCCGCGTGCCGCCTGGGCCGCGGGCATCGCTGCCGCGCGCATTGCAGGCCGCATGCAGGCCTTCGAGCGCGACGGCGTGCAGATCCGCGTGGACGTCGGCCACAACCCGCAGGCCGCCGGCCAGCTGGCGCGCGCGCTGAACGCCGCAGTGGCGCCCGGCCGCACCCTGGCGGTGTACGCGGCGCTGCAGGACAAGGACGCCGTTGGCGTGGTGCAGGCGCTGCAGGACAGCGTCGCGCAGTGGACCCTGGCCGGCCTTGAAGGGCCGCGTGGGCAGACCGCGCAGCAGCTGCAGGCGCGCCTGGCCGATACGCCGGCCGCCACCGCCACACTGGCCGAAAGCGTCGAACAGGCGCTGCAGCAGGTGCTGGCCCAGGCCGGGCGCGGTGACCGGGTGCTGGTGTTCGGCTCGTTCCACACCGCTGCCGCCGCGCTGCAGTGGCTGCAGGACCGTTCCTGATCCGCGTTCAGCCAGCGCCGACGCCGTCTGCTCCGGCACCCGTATAATCGACCCTTCTCCGCCCTGTCGCCTGCCTCACGTGGATACGCCTCTGAAACAGCGTCTGATTGGTGCCATCGTCCTGGTGGCCTTGGCCGTGATTTTCCTGCCGATGCTGGTCAAGGGGCCTGCCCCGGACAGTGGCGTGGCCAATGTGCCGATCGCCGCGCCCGACGCGCCGGGCGATGGCCAGTTCGAAACCCGTGAGCTGCCGCTGGTCGCCCCTGCCGGTGGCGCCACCGGCCTGCAGAGTGGCCAGGCCAAGCCGGTCGAGGAGGCTGCCGCGCCGGCCACCCCGCCCACCGTCGATACCTCGCCGGCTGTCGCTGCCGGCAATTACGCAGTCACCTTCGGTGCTTACGGCAGCCAGGCCGATGCCGATGCCGTCATCGCCTACCTGAAGCGTTCGCAGCTGCCGGGCTTCACCGAAACCGCATCGATCAATGGCCGCCCGGCCTGGCGCGTGCGCGTGGGGCCGTATGCCGACCGCGCGCAGGCCGAAGCCGCACGCCTGCAGGCCGTCAAGGTCCGTGGTGACGTGAAGGCCGAAGTGATCACCCTGGACGCCAGCGCCGCGCCGTCTTCGGCCGTGGCCGCCACCCCGGCCGCACCCAGCGCCAGCACCCCGGTCGCTGCGCCGTCGCCGACGGCTGCCGGCAACCCGGTGCGTAGCGAGAGCCTGCCGGCCAGCACCCCGACCGCCGCAGCGCCGCCGGTCGCCAAGCCGGAAGCACCCAAGCAGCAGCCCAAGCCGGAACCGGCCAAGCCGCAGCCCAAGCCGGAAGCCACGGCCAGCAAGCCCGAGGCCCCGGCCACGCCGGCCGCCCCGGCTGCCAGCGGTGTCGGCTTCGCCGTGCAGCTGGGCGCGTTCGGCCAGGCCAACGATGCCAACGCGTTGCGCGACAAGGTCCGCGCCGCTGGTTTCAGCGCCTTCGTCGAGCAGGTCCGCACCGACAAGGGCACCCTGCACCGGGTGCGGGTCGGGCCGGTGGCCAACCGCGCCGATGCCGAACAGCTGAAGGCGCAGGTCGCCGCCAAGGTCGGCGTGGCCGGCATGGTGCGCCCGCACCCATGACCTGCCCGCAGCCCCGTTGCCAGCGCCGCCGAAGGAGCGGGGCGCCATGATCGACGTGGTGCTGCTGTTCGTGATTGCCGCCTCGGCCCTGCTCGGCTTGCTGCGCGGCTTCGTGAGCATCGTCATCGGCACCGTCTCGTGGCTGGTCGCCGCCTGGGCGGCCTTTGCCTTCGGCAGTGATGCTGCGCGCTGGTGGTCGGCCCCGGCCGCACCGGGCGGCGAGCACTTCATCGGTGGCTACCTGGGCGTCGGCATCGGCGTGATGCTGGTGGTCGCGGTCATCGGCATGGTCATCAAGCACATCGTCCACCGCAACATGCTGGGCAGCCTGGACCGCCTGCTGGGCGGGGTGCTGGGCACCGTGCGCGGCGGGCTGATCGCGGCCATCCTGTTGCTGCTGGGCAGCTTCACCCCGTTGACCGCCGAGCCGTCCTGGCGCAACTCCAGCCTGCGCGCGGTGCTGAACCCGGCCGTAGCCTGGATGAACAGCAAGCTGCCGCAGTGGGAGGTACCGGGCGCCGATCTGCTGCCCAAGGCCTTGCCAGTGGATACTTTGTCCCCATCTGCGTTGATGGAAATGGGCAAGAACGCGGGCGCCGGGTTGGGCAAGCCGGGCGCGACAGGCGATAATGGCATCCTCAACCAGGTAGTGGCGGGCAGCGGATGGCTGCGGCCTGCGAAAGCGGAACAGGGCAGCGAACATGATCCGGCCGAAGTGCGCCCGGATGCCCCAGCACTGCCAGGCAACATCGAGCCGGACGATCCGGCCAACGTCGACCGCAGGCGCGGCGATCACTGAAGGCCAGGCATGGCCACCTTCCCTGTAACTGGGCGCATGCCCAGCGGAGACCTCGCACCATGTGTGGCATCGTCGGAATCGTCGGCAACCAGAACGTCGCCGGGCAGTTGTATGACGGCTTGACCGTCCTCCAGCATCGCGGCCAGGACGCGGCAGGCATCGCCACCGCCAGCGGCAGCCGCCTGCGGGTACAGAAGGCCACCGGCCTGGTCCGCGACGTGTTCGACGCCCGCACCATGTCCACCCTGGAAGGCAACATCGGCATCGCCCACGTGCGTTACCCGACTGCCGGTTCGGAAGGCATGGACGAGGCCCAGCCGTTTTACGTCAATTCGCCGTACGGCATCGCGCTGGCCCACAACGGCAACCTGATCAACACCGAGGACCTGCGTCGCCAGGTGTTCGAGCAGGACCGCCGCAACGTCAACACCGATTCGGACAGCGAAGTGCTGCTGAACGTGTTCGCCTACGAACTGGAGCAGCAGCGCCAGCTCAGCCCGGAAGCGGCCATCCGCGCCGTGGCCGGCGTGCACCGCCGCTGCAAGGGCGGCTATGCGGTGGTCAGCGTGGTGCTGGGCCTGGGCCTGGTCGCCTTCCGCGATCCGCATGGCATCCGTCCGCTGGTGCTGGGCAAGCGCAGCCACGCCGAAGGTGACGAGTACATCGTGGCCTCCGAATCGGCGGCGCTGGACGTGCTGGGCTTCCAGCGCGTGCGCGACGTGCAGCCGGGCGAGGCGCTGGTGATCACCGCGCGTGGCGAACTGTTCTCGGAGATCTGCGCCGAGCCGGCCGAGCACACCCCGTGCATCTTCGAGTACGTGTACTTCGCGCGCCCCGATTCGATGATCGACAACGTGTCGGTGCACAAGGCGCGCATGCGCATGGGCATCAAGCTGGGCGAGAAGATCCTGCGCCTGCGCCCGGACCACGACATCGACACGATCATCCCGATCCCGGACACCTCCCGCGATGCCGCGCTGGAAATCTCCAACGTGCTCGGCGTGAAGTACCGCGAAGGCTTCATCAAGAACCGCTACATCGGCCGCACCTTCATCATGCCGGGGCAGGGTGAGCGGGTGAAGTCGGTGCGCCGCAAGCTCAACCCGATCCACCTTGAGTTCCGCAACCGCGTGGTGCTGCTGGTGGACGACTCGATCGTGCGCGGCACCACCAGCCAGCAGATCGTGCAGATGGCCCGTGACGCGGGCGCGCGCAAGGTCTACCTGGCCAGCGCTGCACCGCCGGTGCGGTTCCCGAACATCTACGGCATCGACATGCCGGCGGCCGAGGAACTGGTCGCGCACAACCGCACGGTGGAAGAGATCGAAGCCCACCTGGGATGCGACTGGCTGATCTACCAGGACATCGAGGACATGGAAGCGGCGGTGAGCGAAGGCAACACGGCGCTGCGCAGCTTCGATTCGTCGTGCTTCAACGGCCATTACCCGACGGGCATCGAACCGGGCTACTTCGAGCGCATCCAGCAGCTGCGTTCGGACGACGCCAAGCACAAGCGCCGCGCCTGAGGCCCAGGCCGTGGTGGATGTCCCCAACGTCGGTGGCGACCTGCTGCGCGCTGCGCAGCAGTGCCTTGCCGAAGCCGACCCGCTGCGCAAGGTCGCGCTGACCCAGGCCTATGCGGCCGCGTTCCGTGCTGGCCGCCTGAAGGTGGCCGCCGACGCGCCGCCGCCCGACGCGATCCGCATGCCCGGCCGTCCCGCGCAGCTGGTGCTGGTACACCCGCGGCAGGTGCCGCGTCGCGGGTTGGGCGGGGTCGAAGGCCGCGCCGCTTTCATCCACGCCATCGCCCATATCGAACTGAACGCGATCGACCTGGCCTGGGATGCGGTGTATCGCTTCCGTGGCCTGCCGGCGGCGTTCCATGCCGACTGGGTCAGCTGCGCCGATGACGAGTCGCGGCACTTCCTGCTGCTGCGCGAGCGGCTGCAGGTGCATGGCCACGAATACGCCGATTTCCCCGCGCACAACGGCCTGTGGGAAATGTGCGAGAAGACCGCCCACGATGGCCTGGCGCGCATGGCACTGGTGCCGCGCGTGCTCGAAGCCCGCGGGCTGGATGTGACGCCGGGCATGATCGAGAAGCTGCGCAACGTCGGCGACGCTGAAACTGCCGACGTACTGGAAGTAATCCTGCGCGAGGAAGTGGCGCACGTCGCCGCCGGTTCGCGCTGGTACCGCTGGTACTGCGAACGTGCCGGCGTTGAACCGCGCGCACGCTTCAAGGAACTGCTGCTGGAATACGCCGGCGGCTACCTGCACGGCCCGTTCAACCTTGAAGCCCGACTGCTGGCCGGGTTCGATGCCGAGGAACTGGCCAACCTGATCGAACAGGCCGGTTGATCCGCGCCGGGTGGCGGCATCCACGCATGGCGTGGATCTACTGGCGCCTGACACGTATCCACGCATGGCGTGGATCTACCGACGGGGCGGCGCGTTGCGTGGATCGCGGCACGCTGCATGAAGTAGATCCACGCCATGCGTGGATGCGCCTTACGCGTTGGGCAGGACCACGCGCCTGCCATCCACCGTTGGTCGGTTGATGTAGAACAACCCCGGCCCGGGTCGATACGGCAACTCGCTCACCCCGGCATCGGCGGCATAGGTCAGCGCGGTGTCGCCCAGTGCATCGAAGTTCCAGTGTGCCGACTGCATCAGGTAGCGGCGGCGCAGCAGTGCTTCCTGGGTCGGGGTCAGTGCCTGTTCCTCCAGCAGTCGCCGCGCGATCGGCTGCAGGGCTGCGGGCAGCGCCCATGCCGCCACGTCGGCGGCCTCGGCGGTCCACTGCACGCCGGCGTCGCGGGCCTGCCGCTGCATCACCTGCAGGGCGATCAGCTGGTAGCGCCAGTCGATGGGCCGGCGCAGCACTACCGCTGCGGTCACGTACAGCACCGGGGCCAGCAGCACGCTGCGGCTGCCGGCACGGCGCTGCTGCTGCCACTGGTGCCAGACATCCACCCAGACCTCCTTCTCATCCACGCCCAGCTGCTGCCGCCAGCGCTCGGCATCGGCCTGTGCTTCGGCGTACACCGTGGTCGCCTGCAGCTGCGCCAGTGAAGGCGTCTGGTAGTCGGGCACCGGCGGGCGGCGCAGCTGCTGCCGGCGCGGACGGCTCAGCAGCTTTGGACCTTCCTCGGTCTGGTCGTAGCCACCGCCGATGTTGGCGTGCACGCCGGGCAGCACGATCTCGGCATGCGCCGCTGCCACCGTGGTCAGCGGGTAGTGCTGGCGGTGCTCATCGCGGGCCACCAGCTGCACCACGCGGCCGGCGATGCCCGCAGGCAGGGCCAGCTGCGGCTGCTCGTCGGCGCGGCCGCCGCTGACCGCCACCACCGTGTCGAACAGGCCGATGAAGCGCAGCGCCGGGCGCGGTACCGCGAAATCCACCGCGCAGGCCAGGCCCGCCTGCAGCAGCAGCTGACGCCAGCGCGCGCCATCCCAGCCGCGCAGCTGGTTGGCGACATCGCGCGCCGCCGCTGCGCCCCGCGAGTAACCGAACAGGTCCACCTGCACGGCGTGCAGCGGGGTGTGCTGTTTCGCTGCGAGCGCGGCCAGGGCGGCCGGCAGCAGCACCTGCAACGCACGCTGCACCTTGGCGCGCACGCCGCTGGCGCCCACGCCGAACGCCAGCCCGATCAGGTCGTCCTCGGCATCGTCGCGGGTGCCGACGCCTTCGATGTAGATCGCCAGCGATGCGCCCGCCCCGGGGGTGCGCCGGCTGTCCGGGTACAGCTGGTACAGCCGGGTGATGTTGGTGGTGCCGTTGTCGTAGCTGCTGGTCAGCCGGCTCTGGTAGGTCGAGTCGTCGTCGGCACGCAGCAGGGCGGGGCGCGGCTGCGGGGCCTGCGGGCGCCCGCGCGCGAGGTTGTGCGCGTTGTTGCGGGTGCCGTCGAAGAACAGGCCGATGCGCAGGACCCCGGGATCGGCGTCGGCGTCTGCCTGGTGCTGGCCTGGTGCCATGTGCATTCCCCGTCGTGGCCACGTCACGGTGGCGCGAAAGCTGCGTGTTGGCGAAGTGTACTGCCGCTTTTTACTTGACTGAACACTGCTGCGCTCCATCACAGATCCGGATTTCCACGGGGATCTTCTATTGAATTCACATGCGCCGGACAGGCCGAATGGCCGGACCCGGCAAACCGGGTCGCGATGCATCAAGGCTGTCCACCTCACTTCAGGAGCGACCAGAATGATGTCCAGATCGATGGGTAGAACGGCGGTTGGCGTGTTGTTGGGACTTTCGGTGGCGGCGGCGGCCAGTGCCGCGCCGTTGTTTGAACCGGTGACCATCCTCAGCCGCGCTTCGGCCGGCAGCGATCCCGCGCTGGCCCGGCTGCTGTCCACGCCGTCCACCGCCACCGTGCAGGAAGTACGCATCGATGCGGCCGCCACCGCGCAGCCGCAGCTGGAATTCGAGCTGCTTGGGCAGCAGGTGCAGGCGACCCGCAGCAGGGTCGAAGCGCTGCCCGATGGCGGCAGCGTCTGGTATGGCCAGATCCGCACGCCGTCGGACCGCCTGCAGAAGGCCACCTCCAACGGCCAGGACGATCCGGGCAACTCCCTGATCGTGGTGCGCTCGGGCAACACCCTCACCGGCTCGATCCGCAAGGACGGCAAGCTGTACCGCCTGCGTCCGCTGGGCGACCGCCACATCCTGGTGGCAGTGGATGAAACCCGGATGCCGGCCGATCATCCGGCCGACTACAACCAGCTGCCGAAGATTCCGATGGGGGACAGTGAACGCCTCGGCATCGCCCAGGCCTCGTCGGGCACGCCGGCCACCCTCCGCGTGCTGGTGGTGGCCACCAATGCGGCGGTGGCGGCCTATGGCGGCAACATGCAGTCGCTGGTGCAGCTGGCGGTGGCCGAGTCCAACCAGGGTTATGCCAACAGCAACGTCGGCATCACCATGCAGCTGGCCGGTTATGAAACCACCAGCTACACCGAGTCGGGCAACTTCACCACCGACCTCACCCGCTTCCGCAACACCAGCGACGGCTACATGGACAGCATCCATGCCAGCCGCAACTCCACCACGGCGGATGTCGGCGTGCTGCTGATCAACAACAGCAGCTACTGCGGCCTGGCCTCGGGCATCGGTTCAACGGCGGCGACGGCGTTCGCGGCGGTGTACTGGGACTGCGCGACGGGCTATTACTCGTTCGCCCACGAGATCGGCCACCTGCAGAGTGCCCGGCATGACATCGCCAACGATCCGAGCACCTCGCCGTATGCGTTCGGCCACGGCTACCGCTACGAGCCGGCCAGCGGTACCGGCTGGCGCACGATCATGGCCTACGACTGCACGCGCGGCTGCCCGCGCCTGAACTACTGGTCCAACCCGAACATCAGCTACAACGGCATCCCGATGGGCATTGCCAGTTCGGCCGACAACCAGCGCGTACTGGTTACGACCAAGCAGACGGTGGCCGGCTTCCGCTGAGGCGGTTACCGGATGGCACCCGCCGACCAGGGGCGGCGTCTACCGGCCTGCGCGGTCTGGTAGATGCCAACCCTGGTTGGCACCCGCCAATCCGTCAGTCGCGCTTGAGCGAATCCAGGCGCCAACCGTCGGCATCCACGCGCAGCACCGAACCCTGTTCGTACCAGTCGCCCAGCACGATGCGGGTGCAGCTGCGGCCGCCGGCCTGCAGGGTGTGGATGGCGGGGCGGTGGGTGTGGCCGTGGATCATCGTGTCCACGCCATGGCGCACGAAGGTGGCCTCGACTTCGCCCGGGGCCACGTCGGTGACGGTTTCGAACGTCGCGCGGTCGGCCTGCTTCATTTCCGACTGCTTCGCCTGGCTCGCGTCACGTGCCTTCTGCGCGAACGCGATGCGCGCGGCCAGCGGCTGCGACAGGAACTGGGCCTGGAACACCGGGTCGCGGGTCTGCGCGCGGAACTGCTGGTAGGGAATATCGTCGGTGCACAGCAGGTCGCCGTGCTGCAGCATCACCGGGCGGCCGTACAGCTCGATCACCGTCGGGTCCGGCAGGATGCGCAGGCCGGCACGGCGCGCGTACTCCTCGCCCAGCAGAAAATCGCGGTTGCCGCGCATGAAGAACACCGGCACGCCACTGTCGGACAGCACCTTCAGCGCATCGGCCACTGCATCGGCCGCCGCCGAAGGCGTGTCATCGCCGATCCAGGCTTCGAACAGGTCGCCGAGGATGTACAGCGCGTCCGCGCCGGGCGCGTCCTCGCGCAGGAAGCGCAGGAACAGGTCGGTGATGGCTGGACGGCTCGGGTCCAGGTGCAGATCGGAAATGAACAGCGTGGTCATGCGGGCATTCTAGGGCATCATCCGCCGGGCATGGCCCGGCGCTACCGGTGTCTTCATACCGGCAGCGGCAGCCAGGCCAGGCTGGCCGCGGCCAGCAGCGCGGCGATGCCGGTGGCGGCCAGCACGTCGCTCGGGTAATGCAGGCCCAGCACCACGCGCGACAGGCCGACGCCGAAGGTGAAGGGCACCAGCAACGGCGCCAGCCACGGGTAGTAGGCCAGCGCCACGATGGTGAACGACACCGCGTGCAGGGTGTGCCCGGAGGGGAAGCTGAACTCGTCCAGCGGTGCCACCCAGGCGCGGATGCGCAGGTCGGCAGCGTACGGCCGCGGGCGCCGGGTCCAGCGCTTCAGGCCCTTGTACAGCAGAAGGGCGGCCAGGCCGGTGGCGGCCATGTGCACCGACGCGCGCAGGCCGTCGAAGCCATCGACCAGTACCAGTGCGCCCATCAGCACGTACCAGAACACGCCATCACCCAGCCGGCTGATGACCGAGAACAGGCGGCGCACGCGGCGGCGCCGGCAGTAGTGGTTTGCCCGGCGGCACAGCCGCGTTTCGCGGCCGGCCAGTCCTTCAAGCGGCGTTGTACGCATGTCCGGTCCTCCGTGCCTGGGTCAGTTCGGCCAGCAGCGTTTCGAATTCGGCCACCACCTGCTGCGGGTGCAGGCGCTTCATCGCGCGGGCGGCGTTGCTGCCCAGTTCGCGGCGCAGCGCATCGTCGCTGGCCAGGTGCACGGCCGCCTCGACGAACGCCTCGTCGGTATCCACGGCCGCGCCGTTTTCACCGTTGCGCAGGTACTCACGCGCAGCGCCGTAGTCAAAGGCCACCGTGGCCAGGCCGCAGGCCATGCTTTCCAGGGTCACGTTGCCGAACGTCTCGCTGCGGCTGGGGAAGAGGAACAGGTCGCCGCTGGCGAAGTGGCGGGCCAGGGCGTCGCCGCGCTGGATGCCGCAGAAGATGAAGTCCGGATTCTCGTGCGCCAGCTTCTCGCGCGCCGGGCCGTCGCCGACGAACACGAAGCGCGCTTTCGGCCGCACCTGCTGCAGGCGGCGGAAGGCCTTCACCGCCAGCCCGAGGTTCTTCTCGGCGGCGATGCGGCCGACGTAGATGGCGACCAGGCCGTTGCCATCGACGCCCCATTCCTCGCGCAGTGCCGGGTCGCGCCGGCTGGGTTCGAACTGCTGGCTGTCGACGGCGCGGGCCAGCAGGCGCACCCGCTCGAAGCCCTGATCGGTGAGGAACTGCTGCAGTTCGCGGGTCGGCACCAGGGTGGCATCGGCCTGGTTGTGGAAGCGGCGCATCCAGCGCATTGCCGCCGTCTGCAGCCAGGCCACGCCGTAGTCGGGCAGGTATTCGTCGAAGCGGGTGTGGAAGCCGGTCGCCACCGGGATGCCAAGGCGGCGGGCGGTGCGCAGTGCCGACCAGCCCAGCGGGCCTTCGGTGGCGATGTAGACCGCATCGGGGCGCTGCTGCTGCCAGTGCCGGCCGAGCCGGATCGGCGCGGGCAGGCCGAAGCGCAGGCCAGGGTAACGGGGCAGGGCGGCGCCCGGCACCAGCAGCGTGCCGGGCGGCGAGTCCAGTGCTTCACTGGCCTGTCGTGGACGGATCAGGTCGACCTCATGCCCGGACGCGCGCAGGCCCTGCTCCAGGCCCTGCACGGTGAGCGCGACGCCGTTGACTTCCGGCGGATAGGTCTCGGTGACAATGGCATGGCGCATGGCAGGCCTCCGGTTTTCCGGCATGCTCGGCCCTGCCCATGTAGTGGTTGTGACCACAGTGCGACCGTCGGATGACGGCCGCGCCGGCCGGCAAAAGCACGGCCCCGAAGGGCCGTGCGGTGGATCAGAAGCGCTGCTGGTACTTCATGTAGATGAAGCGGCCGATGTCGTAGCCGCCGTAATAGGAGAAGTTGGCGCTCGGCTGGGTGTACATGATCGGGCCGTATTTCTCGAACACGTTGTTGGCACCAACCGATACGGTGGCGTCCCACGGCAGCGAGTAGCGGACCTGCACGTCGTGGAAGGTGGTCGAGCCGCGGCGGTTGTAATTGCGCACGCCGCTGTACCACGGGGCCTGCTGGCCCGGGTGCGAGCATTCGTCGGCATGCAGGCGCGGGCTGAAGCACTGTTCCTTCACCGCCGAGTAGTAGCGCAGGCCCCAGTTGATGCCGACGTTGCCGCGCTCCCAGTCCAGCGACAGGTTGGAGCGGGTGCGGAAGCCGATGCCGCCTGCGCCGGCCAGGCCGTTGCCGGGTGTAGGCACCACATCGGCATCATTGGTGCTGCGCGTCAGCGCCGACACCACGTAGGTGCTCTTCCAGTCGGTGCGCAGGGTGCCCCAGTCGGTGTCCCAGCGATGGCTCAGTTCCAGGTCATAGCCTTCGGTTTCGCGGAAGCCGCTGTTGCGCACGCCATAGTTGAGCTGGTTGACGATACCCAGCACTGGATCGCGGGTGAAGTTGGCGCAGCGCTCGGCAATGCCGAGCTCGTAGCAGTCGCGCAGCATGTCGTTGGGGTGGTCGGCCACGATGGTGTTGTCGATGCGGATCTTCCACCAGTCCAGCGCGACGTTCAGGCCGGGCGCGAAGCCCGGGCTCCAGACCACGCCCAGGGTGCGGCTGGTCGAGGTTTCCGGCTGCAGGTCGGGATTGGCGCCGTTGGTGAATGGCAGCGGGGTCTGCGCACTGCTGCTTTCAATGGGCACGTTGCCCTGGCCCAGCTGGCGGTAGGTATCTGCATTGGCGATATCGGCCGCGCAGCGGGCGCGCACTTCCGGACTGGTGGCCGATGCCCCGTAGACCGTGTCGCAGGGGTCGCGGAAGCCGGTGGTGAAGGTCTGCGAGCCACCGCCGTACAGATTGGCGATGGTCGGGGCGCGGAAGCCCTGTGCCCACGTACCGCGCAGCAGCACCTGCTCGATCGGCTTCCAGGTGAAGCCGAACTTGCTGTTGAGGGTATCGCCGAAGGTGCTGTAGTCGGAGTAGCGGGTGGCGGCATTGACGGTGAGCTCGTGCGCCGCGGGCAGGTCGCGCAGCAACGGAACGCTCAGCTCCAGGTAGGCTTCATCCACCCGGTAGCCACCGCCGGTCGGTCCCGCGGCGAGATTGGTGGTGGCGCCAGTCTGTGCCAGCGGGTCGGGAATGAAGCGGCCGTCCTCGCGGCGGCTCTCCACGCCCACGGCCATGCCGAGGTCGCCGCCCGGCAGGGTCAATACGGTGCCGCTCACGGTGGCGAACAGATTGCGGCTGGTGGTGCGGCCGCGGCTGATTTCCTCCGGGAACAGCCAGTCCATCAGGGCCTGGTTGCCGGTCAGGCCGTTGGGATCGTTCTGGCCGTAGGGCACCAGGGGATTCCACGGCATGCAGCCCGCCACCGGGGCGCCGGGCGTACCGCATTCGACCTTGCCGGTTTCGGGGTTGAAGAACGAGGGACCGGTTGCATCCTCGACGCGCTGCTTGTGCAGGTTTCCGGTCGCGCGCTGGGTCAGTTCGCTGCGGTTGTACTGGTACCCCACTTCCCAGTCGAAGCCATGCGAACCCACTTCGAAGCTGCCTTCGAACGCGGCCACGCCCTGCCAGGTGGTGAGGTCGCTGACGCTCACGCGCGGGATCTCCCAGATGCGCCGGTTCCAGTCCACATCGCTGGGCGTCTGGTAGCCGTGGTGGCTGCCGAACGGGTTGAACCAGCTGTCCTTCGACATCGGCTTGATGCCGGCGCCGCCGGACTGGAACGGATAGCCGGCGATCTGCCGGGTGGTCTCGCGGCGGTTGTAGGCCAGCTGGGTGTTGAAGTGCAGTGAATCGATCAGCGCCACGCGGCCATCGACGAAGATCGAATCGCGCTTGATCGGCGTCTGCACATGCATCTGCTCGTTGCTGTTGCTGACATCGCCGGTAAAGGGGGTATCGTCGCTCAGGTGGAAACTGTCGGGGCCGCCGGGCGTGGCGCCACGATCCAGCGAGTAGCTGCAGCCGCGGCTGCTGGCGCAGCCCGGGCCATTGAAGCCGGTGATGCGGCCCCACTGGCCGACCGAGGTCCAGCCATCGGCGGAATGGCGGTCGGTGTTGGTGTGGGCACTGAACCAGCGATCGCGGGCCCACACGCCTTTCTCCTCGACGTGCTCGGCGGCGAAGCTGACCGAGGCGCGGTCGTTGGACCAGCCACCCACCACGTCGAACTGCGTGCGGGCACCATCGCCCTGGCTGTACTGGCCCTGGTAGACGCTGGCGCTGACACCTTCCACGTTGCGGCGGGTGATGATGTTGACCACGCCGGCCATCGCATCGGAACCATAGATGGCCGATGCGCCGTCCTTGAGCACTTCCATGCGTTCAACGGCGGCGGCAGGCAGGGTGGAGATGTCCTGCAGGCCGCCGGTGGTCATGCCCATGCGCTTGCCGTTGACCAGCACCAGGGTGCGTTGCGCGCCCAGCCCGCGCATGTCCACGAAGCTGCCGCCGGAAGCCTCGCCTGCTGACAACGGACTGGCGCGGCTGGCGGCGGGGCTGCCCATCGCGGTCAGGTTCTGCAGGATGTCGGCCACCGAGTTGAAGCCCTGGCGCTCGATGTCGGCGCGGCTGATGGTCAGCACCGGCTGCGCGGTTTCCAGGTCGACCTGGCGGATGCGCGAACCGGTGATCTCGATGCGGTCCAGCGTGGTCGGGGCGGCGGAATTCGTGGCCAGTCCGGCCGTGGCGGCGGAATCCTGGGCCAGTGCGGGCAGGGCGGCGGCGGTGCCGGCCGTGGCCAGCGCACAGCGGATCGCCCAACCCAACGGGGAGGTGCTCGGCATCATGCGGTCTCTCTCTCTGTGTGTGGAAGCGGACACCCGAATCGCGGGCCTGTCCGGCCGCCACGACCTGCGTCGCGACGGCATCCCACTAACGCGCAGCGTTCAAATTCCGTAAAGGCGGAAAGCGACCACTGACCGCACCGAGGCTGTCGTATTCCGCGTTACCCCCGCATGCTCAACAGCTTGCGCGCGCTGCAGCGCAAAATGACAGGCCCGGGAAGAACATCCTGCAGCCTCGCCAGCGCAACGCAGAGCAGTTCATTGGCGACAAAAAAAACCACGGCCCCGAAGGGCCGTGGTCGTGGTGGTGCGGCGGCGCGATGGATCAGAAGCGCTGCTGGTACTTCATGTAGACGAAGCGGCCGATATCGTAGCCACCGTAGTACGAGAACACCGAGTTCGGCTTGGTGTACATCACCGGGCCGTACTTCTCGAACACGTTGTTGGCGCCGACCGACACGGTGGCATCCCACGGCAGGCTGTAACGGAACTGCACGTCGTGGAAGGTGACCGAACCACGCTCGTTGTAGTTGCGGGTACCGGCGTACCACGGTGCGCGCACGCCCGGATCGGAGCACTCGTCCGGATGCGCGCTGAGGCTCAGGCACTGCTCCTTGACGCCGGAGTAGTAACGCGCGGTCCAGGTGACGCCGAAGTTGCCCAGGTCCCAGCCCACGGTCAGGTTGGAGCGCACGCGGAAGCCGCTGCCGATGCCGTTGGTCGGGGTCGGCACCACGGTGGTGTCGTTGGTCGAACGGAAGATGTTCGAGCTGACGTAGGTGGTCGACCAGGCGCTGCTGAACTTGCCGTACGAATCGGTATCCCAGCGGTAGGTCACGTCCATGTCGTAACCTTCGGTTTCCAGGAAGCCGGCGTTGCGGTTGCCGTAGGTCAGCTTGTTGACGATGCCGTTGACCGGATCACGGGTGAACTGTGCGCAGCGCGAGGTCACGCCCTGCTCGTAGCAGTCGATCAGGATCTGGTTCGGGCTGTCGGCAACGATGGTGTTGTCGATGCGGATCTTCCACCAGTCCAGCGAGGCGTTGAAGTTCGGGATGAAGCTCGGGCTCCACACCAGGCCCAGCGTCTTGCTCTTGGAGGTTTCCGGCTGCAGCAGCGGGTTGGAGCCGCTGGTGAACGGCACCGGGGTCTGGTCGGTGCTGCTGGTGATCGGCACCAGGCCCTGCTTCAGCTGGCGGTAGTTGTTGGCATCGGCGATGTCGCGGGCGCAGCGGGCACGCACTTCGGCGCTGGTGCGCGAAGCGCCGTACACGGTGTCGCAGGGATCGGCGTAACCGGTGGTGAAGGTTTCCGAACCGCCACCGTACAGGTCATTGATGGTCGGTGCGCGGAAGCCTTCGGCCCAGGTACCACGGACCAGCAGCTGCTCGAACGGCTTCCACTTGAAGCCGAACTTGCTGTTGAGCGTGTTGCCGAAGGTGTCGTAGTCGGAGAAGCGGGTCGCTGCGTTCAGCGTCAGCTCCTTCGCACCCGGCAGGTCGGCCAGCAGCGGTGCGTTCAACTCCAGGTAGGCTTCGTTGACGCGGTAGCCGCCACCGGTCGGGCCCGAGGCCAGGTTGGTGGTGGCGCCGGTCTGGGCCAGGGCATCGGGAATGAACTCACCGGTTTCCTTGCGGTTTTCCAGGCCGAATGCAAAGCCCAGGTCGCCGGCCGGCAGGGTCACGATGCTGCCCGCGATGGAGGCGAAGAAGTTCTTGCCGACGGTCTTGCCGGAGGAATCCTCGGCCGGCATCAGGTAGTCGATCAGCGCCTGGTTGCCGGTCAGGCCGTACGGATCGACCACGCCTGCGGCGATCAGCGGATTCCAGACCATGCAGTTGGCGATCGGCGCCGCAGCGGTGCCGCACTCGACCTTGCCAGTGGCGGCGTTGTAGTACGACGGGCCGACGGCATCCTTGACGCGCTGCTTGTGCAGGTTGCCGGTGGCGTGCTGGCGCAGCTCGTTCTTGTTGTACTGGTAGCCCACTTCCCAGTCGAAGAAGCGCTCACCGATATCGAACGAACCACCGAAGGCGGCCACGGCACGGTAGGTCTTCAGCGAGCTGTCGCTGACGCGCGGCACTTCCCAGGTGCGGTGGTTCCAGGCCACGGCGGTGGGGGTGGCGTAACCGTGCTGGCTGCCGAACGGGTTGAAGTAGCTGTTGACCGACATCGCGCCGATGCCTGCGGTGGACGACTGCAGCGGATAGCCGGCGATCTGGCGGCTCGAGTCACGCTTGTTGTAGCCCAGCTGCGTGCTGAAGTGGATCGCGTCGGTGATGTTCAGGCGGCCATCGACGAACACCGAATCCCGCTTCAGCGGATAGTTCAGGTGCATCTGCTCGTTGGTGTTGCTGACATCGCCGTCCGGGGCATTCGGATTGGTGATGTGGTAATTGGCCGGGTTCAGCGGGTCGCTGCCGCGGTTGAGCGAGTAGCCGCAGCTGGCGGTGGCGCAGCCCGGGCCCTTCAGGCCGGTGATCTGGCCGTACTGGCTGACGGTGGTCCAGGCTTCGGTCGGATGGCGGTCGGTGTTGCCGAAGGCGCTGAACCCGCGGTCCTTGGCCCACACGGCCTTTTCTTCGGCATGTTCGGCCGAGATGGTGATCGAGCCGCGGTCGTTGGACCAGCCGGCGACCACGTCGATGCGGTCACGGCCGCCGTCGCCCTGGCTGTACTGGCCGTGGTAGACGTTGGCGGTCACGCCGGACACGTCATGGCGGGTAATGATGTTGACCACGCCGGCCATGGCGTCGGAGCCGTAGATGGCCGAGGCGCCGTCCTTCAGCACTTCGATGCGCTCGACCGCCGACACCGGCAGGGTCGAGATGTCCTGGTAGCCGGAGGTGCTGATGCCCAGGCGCTTGCCGTTGACCAGCACCAGGGTGCGCTGGGTACCCAGGTTGCGCATGTCGATGTAGGTACCACCGGCGTTCTCACCGGCAGTCAGCACGTTGGCGCGGCTGATGGTCGGGCTGCCCATCGCGGTGACGTTCTGCAGGATGTCGGACACCGAGGCGAAGCCCTGGCGTTCGATATCGGTGCGCGAGATCGCCAGCACCGGGTTCGCGCTCTCCACGTCGACCTGGCGGATGCGCGAGCCGGTGATTTCGATGCGGTCGAGGGTCGTGGGGGCGCCGTCCTGGGCGAATGCGGGCAGCGCAATGGTTGCGGTGCCGACGATCAGGGCCTGGCGGATCGCCTTGCCCAGCACGGTGGTGCGTGAAGTCATCGCGTCTCTCTCTCTCTCTGTGAAGCTGCGGGCGCAGGGCCAAAGGGGCCCCAGCAAATAGCGGTTCGGGTCGAAGCGACTGAGCCGGTGACTTCGATTTATTCTCGTTCGCTAACCGGATGTAAAGGGGGTGTTGCCAAATGTGTCAAAAGTTGTCGCGTGACTTTCATCTAAACTTAATAAAAGCAAGGCCTTAGGGTCACGGTGCTGTCGCCAGATTCGGCACAGTCCGGCAGCCTGAATGCCCATTCAGTTTCAAAAGTGCGCAAACGCGCACGCGAAAACGGCCCCGTCAGGGGCCGTCGTCATGAGGGATGGGGCGTGTCGGGATGGGCTGTCGCGGCGGCTGGCGATGCCAGGCCGCCGGGGTCAGGCCACGAAGGGGCGGAACTGGATGCCCAGCCCGGCCAGGCCCTCGGTCTCGCCGATCAGGTCGGCGCGCAGCAGCGGCCGCGGGTCGATGAAGGCCTGCGGCACGATCAGCGACAGGCGGGTGTCGTCAGCGGTCAGTTCCAGCTTCGGCAGCGGCGCGTCCTCGTGGGCGCGGTTGAGCAGCACGGCCAGCCGCAGCAGGGCGGTCAGGCGGCGCGCGGTCAGCAGCAGGCGCTCGGGCAGGGCCTCAAAGGCCGACTTGCCGACGCTGCGCCGGTGGCTGCGCACCAGGGCGGCCAGCATCTGCTGTTCCTGCCGCGAGAAGCCGGCGATGTCGGAGTTCTCCAGCACGTAGCTGCCGTGCACGTGGTAACCGCTGTGGGCGATCATCAGGCCCAGCTCGTGCAGGCGCGCGGCCCAGCCAAGCATGCGGGCGTCGTCGGCATCCAGCTTCCAGCGCTCCTGCACCTGCTCCAGCAGCGACAGGGCGGTGTCCTGCACGCGGTCGGCCTGCACGGTGTCGATGCCATAGCGCTGGGTCAGTGCCGCTACCGATTCGTCGCGCGGATCGTTCTCGCCGGCACGGCCGACGATGTCGTACAGGATGCCTTCGCGCATGGCGGCCTTGCTGACCAGCAGCTTCTCCAGGCCCAGCGCCTGGAAGGCGGCTTCCAGCACCAGGATGCCGCCGGCGATGATCGGCCTGCGGTCGGCGGACAGCCCGGGCAGCACGATGTCGTCGATCTTCTTGGCCTTGAGCAGTTCGTCGCGCAGCTGCGGCAACGCCTCGGCGGTGATCGCGCCCTTGCTCAGCTTCATCGTGGCGCAGATCTCGCTGATCGCCTTGTGCGTGCCCGACGAGCCCAGGGCTTCCTGCCAGCCCAGCGCGCGGTACTTGCTGGCGAACGGCTGGAACTCACGGCCGATCTCGGCCAGCGCGTCCTTCCAGCGCTTGCGGCTGAGCTTGCCGCCGGGGAAGAAGCGACGGGTGCTGGCGATGCAGCCGGCCTGCAGGCTTTCGCGCTCGAGGGTCTGCATGCCCTTGCCGATGATGAATTCGGTGGAACCGCCGCCGATGTCGATCACCAGGCGGCGCTGGTCGGCCTTGGGCGGCTGTGCATGGGCCACGCCAAGGTAGATCAGGCGCGCTTCTTCGCGGCCGCTGACCACTTCGATGGCATGGCCGAGCGCGGTTTCGGCCGGCACCAGGAACGATTGAGGCGAACGCAGCTGGCGCACGGTGTTGGTGGCCAGGGCGCGCACGCGGTGCGGGGGCACGTTGCGGATGCGCTGGCCGAAGCGGGCCAGGCATTCCAGCGCGCGCTGCCGTGCGGCGGTGGACAGGCCGCCCTTTCCATCCAGGCCATCGGCCATGCGCACGGTTTCGCGCAGGCGGTCGATGACGCGCAGCTGGCCGAGCGTGTAGCGCGCGATGACCATGTGGAAGCTGTTGGAGCCAAGGTCGATGGCGGCCAGCAGGTCGCCATCCTGCAATGCGGGCGGAGTCGTGGTGGTATGCGGCATGGGCGAATGTTAGCCGAAGGGGCGGTGCGCTCGTCACCGCGCGGCCTTCACATTTTGTTGGGGGAGTGCGGCAGGGCTGCGCCCTGCACCCGCAGAGGCCGAAGCAACGTCAACGTCAAGAGCTGGGTGCCTTCGGGACGGCCGGGTGGGTCAGGCTGCGGGGGACGCCGTAAATCCATCCCTGGAGGCTCGGTCGCGCCATCCATGGCGCTCACGCCCCCGCAACCGGACCCACCCTGCCTTCGACAGTTTCCCGCGAGCTGTTGGAACAGCACGGGGTCGGATCCCGTTGCTGCGCAACGGGCTCTGACCCCGGTGTTTCTGCGTGGCCGCGTTGTGCCGACCAACGGTCGGCACCTACCGGATCAGAGACCCTGCATCAACGCCATCTGCGCCGAATGCGGCGCTTCGTCGTGGGCCGGGGTGCGCTTGTGGTAGATGCCGTCGGCATCCAGTTCCCAGGCGTTGAGGTTGTCGTCCAGATAGTTCTGCAGCACTTCGCAGTACACGCGCTTGGCCAGGTCCGGGTCGAGGATCGGGAAGCAGGTCTCGACGCGGCGCAGCAGGTTGCGTTCCAGCCAGTCGGCGCTGGCGCAGTACAGCTCCGGTGCACCGTCGTTGCCGAACCAGTAGACGCGGCTGTGCTCCAGGAAGCGGCCGACGATCGAGCGCACGCGGATGTTGTCCGACACGCCCGGCACGCCCGGGCGCAGGGTGCAGGCGCCGCGGATGATCAGGTCGATCTGCACGCCGGCCTGCGAGGCCGCATACAGCGCGCGCACCACCTGCGGTTCGTTCAACGCGTTCATCTTGGCGATGATGCGCGCCGGACGACCGGCCGCAGCGATGCGGGTCTCGCGCTCGATGCGGGCGAGGATGCCGGTGTGCAGGGTGAAGGGCGACTGCAGCAGGCGCTTCAGTTTCATCTTCGAGGCCAGCCCGGACAGCTGCTGGAACAGCAGGTGCACGTCATTGCCGATGTCCGCATCGGCGGTGATCAGGCTGATGTCGGTGTAGGCGCGGGCGGTACCGCTGTGGTAGTTGCCGGTGCCCAGGTGCACGTAGCGGCGCAGCTTGCGGCCCTCGCGGCGCACGATCAGCAGCATCTTGGCGTGGGTCTTGAAGCCGACCACGCCGTACACCACCTGCACGCCGGCTTCCTGCAGGCGGTCGGCCAGGCCCAGGTTGGCTTCTTCGTCGAAGCGCGCGCGCAGCTCGACCACCACCGTCACGTCCTTGCCGTTGCGGGCGGCCTGGATCAGCGCATCGACGATCAGCGAATCCTTGCCGGTGCGGTACAGGGTCTGCTTGATCGCCAGCACGTTCGGGTCCACCGCGGCCTGCTTGATCAGGTCCAGCACGGCGGTGAAGGCATCGAACGGGTGGTGCAGCAGCAGGTCTTGGCGTCGGGCGATCTCGAAGATGCCGTCGCTGTCGCGCAGGGTGCGCGGGTTCATCGGCGGATACTTCAGGTCCGGCTGCGGCACCAGATCGTACAGCTGGATGATGCGGTTGAGGTTGACCGGGCCATCGATCCGGTAAACCGCGTTTTCGGTCAGGCCGAAGTTCTGCAGCAGGGTACGCACGATGTCCTTCGGCGTGTCCTCGGCGATCTCCAGGCGCACCGCCGGGCGGTAGCCGCGGTCGACCAGTTCATCGCGCAGGGCCAGCGCCAGGTTCTCCACTTCTTCCTCGTCCACCACCAGCTCGGAATTGCGGGTGACGCGGAACTGGTAGGCCCCCTGGACTTCCAGGCCGGGGAACAGCTCGTCGACGAAGGCCGACAGCACCGAAGACAGGAACACGAAGTTCTGCCCGCCGCCCAGGCTTTCCGGCAGCTGGATGATGCGCGGCAGCGAACGCGGTGCGCGCACGATGGCCAGGTGGCCTGCGCGGCCGAACGCATCGGTGCCCTTCAGCACGACGACGATGTTCAGCGACTTGTTGAGGATCTTCGGGAACGGATGCACCGGGTCCAGGCCCAGCGGCGACAGCACCGGCATGATCTCGTTGCGGAAGTACGCGCGCAGCCAGCGCTTCTGCCGGTGGTTCCAGGAATGGCGGCCGAGCACGCCGATGCCGGCCTCGGCCAGCGCCGGACGCAGCGTCTCGTTCCAGCAGCGGTACTGCTGGTCCACCAGTTCGGCGGCACGATCATGGATCGAGTTCAGGATGGCCTGCGGGCTCATGCCGTCCGGGGCCGGCGGCAGGCCGAATTCCTGCGCGTGGCGCACGGCCGCGGCGCGGATCTCGAAGAACTCGTCCAGGTTGGTGCAGGAGATGCACATGAAGCGCAGGCGCTCCAGCAGCGGCACCTGCGGGTCCATCGCCTGCGCCAGCACGCGGAAGTTGAAATCCAGCTGGGACAGTTCGCGGTTGATGTAGAGCGCCGGGTCACGCAGTGGATCGTTGTCCGGGCTCACGGGGAGGGGGAGGGATCCGAGGCTGCTCATGGCTTCATTCTTCGATGGAGGTCAGGGGGGCGGACTCGCGCGGGCGCACGTGGTCGGCATCGAAATGACAGGAGAACACCGAGCCCTTGCCCACTTCGCTTTCGATCTCCAGCCGTGCATGGTGCAGGCCGAGGATGTGCTTGACGATGGACAGGCCCAGGCCGGTGCCGCCGCTTTCGCGCGAACGGCTGCTGGACACCCGGTAGAAACGTTCGGTCAGGCGCGGCAGGTGGGTGGCGGGGATGCCGTAGCCGCTGTCACGCACGGCCAGCACGGCACCGTCGCCCTCGCGGCGGAACTCCACCGCGATGCGGCCATCGGCCGGGGTGTAGCGCACGGCGTTGGTGACCAGGTTGGAGAATGCGCTGTGCAGTTCCTTGGTCGAGCCCAGCAGGTCCACGCCGGCCAGGTCGTCGATGCTGATCTGGTGGCGGCCCTGGCTGTGCGCCTCGGCTTCGCGGCGCAGGGTGGCCAGCATCGGCTGCATGGCCACGGTCTCCGCTTCGCTGTGCTCCTGCGATTCCAGCCGCGACAGGGTCAGCAGGTCTTCCACCAGCTGGGCCATGCGCTGGCTCTGCTTGCGCATTTCTTCCAGCATCGGGCCGGTGCCGGGGAAGTCTTCCGGATCCATCATGTCCAGGTAGCCATGCACCACGGTCAGCGGCGTGCGCAGTTCGTGGGACACGTTGGCGACGAAATCGCGGCGCACCTGTTCCAGGCGCAGCAGCTTGGTGACGTCGCGGGCGATCAGCAGCCAATAGTCCGAGGAATAGGGGATCAGGCGCAGGTTCAGGCGGATCGCGGGGTCCACCGGCGAGGGCGCGTCGAGGATCGGTTCGGCATTGCGGCCGCCGGCCAGCCAGTGGGCCAGCGGCATCGGCTGCAGGCGCTCGACCAGGGCTTCGCCGAGGTCGCCGGGGTGATGCAGGCCGAGCAGGGCGGTGGCCGCTTCGTTGAACCACTGCACGCGCTGGCTGTTGCGGTCCAGCACCACCACCGCATCGGGCAGGGCGGCAGCGGCGGCGCGATAGCTGCGCAGCATGTCCAGCAGGCGGCGCTTGCGCACGCGCATTTCCACCTGGTTGCGGTACAGCAGGCGGTCGAGCTCGTTCCACACGCCGGTACCTTCCTCGGCGGTCTCCCAGCGCTGGCGCGCGGTCAACCGCCGCAGCACGCGGCGCAGGCGCCAGTAATGCCAGGTCAGCGTGGCCAGTGCGGCCAGCGCGATGCACAGCCACAGATGCCCGCTGAACCATCCGACCACGCCGGCCAGCACCAACACCGCGGCCACGGAGGCCAGCGTCTTCAACCAGGCGGAGCGGATGTGGCGGGGCATTGCGGTCTCGTCGTTGGAGGCGGCGGCTCACGCGGTGAACCGAGGGTTATAGCAGAGTTGCCGACACCGGCACCGGCGGGTGCGCGGTGCCGGCACGACGAGGCTCAGGTCGCGTTGGAGAAGCGGTAGCCGGCGCCGCGCACGGTCTGCACCATGTTCTCGGCGTTGAACGGTTCCAGCGTCTTGCGCAGGCGGCGGATGTGCACGTCGATGGTGCGTTCTTCCACGTACACGCTGCCGCCCCACACATGGTCCAGCAGCTGGGCGCGGGTGTAGACGCGCTCGGGGTGGGTCATGAAGAAGTGCAGCAGGCGGTATTCGGTCGGGCCGATCGGCACCGGCTGTTCGTTGGCGAATACGCGGTGGGCGGCGCCGTCGATGCGGATCGGGCCGACGGCCACGCTGCCGTCTTCGTCGTCGTCACGGGCGCGGCGCATGACCGCGCGGATGCGGGCCAGCAGTTCGCGCGCCGAGAACGGCTTGACCACGTAGTCGTCGACCCCGGCTTCGAGGCCGCCGACGCGATCGTTCTCTTCGCCGCGCGCAGTCAGCATGATGATCGGCACTTCGCGGGTCAGGGTTTCCTTGCGCCAGCGACGGGCCAGGTCCAGGCCACTGGTGCCGGGCAGCATCCAGTCCAGCAGGATCAGGTCGGGGACGCGGTCGGCGATCGCGGTCTGGGCCTCGCGGGCATCGCCGGCGTGGACTGGTTCGTAATCGCCCTTGCGCAGGGCGAAGGCGACCATTTCGCGGATCGCGGGCTCGTCATCGACGATCAGGATGCGTTTCTGCACGAGGACACCGTAGGGCTTGGTTACTGGAGTGGTGCCAGTAGACTACGGTTTGATGACATGTTTGTGACTACCTGGCCGGGATCGGCGCGGATTGCCATCCCCCGGTCATGCGGCGCTCAGCGCCGGTCCAGCTCCGGGTCCTGCACGCCCTGGCGGCGCAGCTCCAGCACGGTGGGGGTGATGGTCTCGATGCGCGCATCCACCCGCGCGCGGCCCACATAGTCCAGCTCAGGATTGCGCTTGAGCGCCTGCAGCTGCATCAGCGCCTGTTCCGGGCGGCCGCCGAGAAAGGCCGCCTCGGCATAGGCCTCGCTGGCCCGCACGCTGTCCCCAGCGAGCTCGCTGGCGCGGGCGTAGCGCTGCTGGAAAACCGGATCGTTACCGCTTTGCGACAGCAACGGCCGCAGCATCGCCTGGGCGCGCTGGCCGGCTTCGCGGCCGCCCTGTTCGTTCAGGATCTCGGCGTAGGTCAACGCCACCGGGCGGCTGTTGGTGTGTTCGCGCAGCAGCTGTTCGAAGCGCGCGTTGGCCTGGGCCGGCTGGCCAGCACGGGACTCCGCCTCGCCCAGGGCCAGGGCCACGAACAAGCTGTCCGGATGGGTCTGCAGCAGGTTGGCCAAGGCCTGCCGGGCCTGGTTGGCGCCGCTGCGGCCGCCACGCATGGCGGCCAGGGCCTGGCCATAGCGCTGGGCGTCGGTCAGGCCGCCCTTCTGGCGCCGGGCCAGGTCGGCGTACTCGCGCTCCAGCTCCGGCGTGGTGTCGGCGCTGAGCACCCGCAGGCGCTCGCGCGCCCAGTCGAAGTCGCCACTCGCGCCGCGGCTGAGCTGGCCGATCGGCAGGCGCAGCACGCTGCTGGGCAGCAATGGGTTGGCGCCGCGCAGCAGCGGCTCGCCCAAGCTGGGGTCGGCCGGGTTGACCCGCTCCTTGCGCTCGCCGCTGGGGGTGCTGGTGGTCAGCAGCACCGTGTCCTTCTTCATCTGCTGGGCGCGGGCCTTGGCCTCGCTGATGCGGGTGGTGTTGACCGGGTGGGTCTGCAGGAAGTCCGGGGCCTGGTAACCGCCGTCGTTGCCGCGCATGGCCGCCGACATCCGCTCGAAAAAGCCGGCCATGGCGTCCACGTCGTAGCCGCTGCGCGACAGGGTGCGGATGCCCAGGCGGTCGGCCTCGGATTCGTTGGAACGGGTGTAGTTGATCTGCCGCTGCTGCATCAGGCCCATGCCCGAACTGATCGCGGCCATGGTCGCGTTGCCGGAGGAGGAGCTGTTGCTGGCCTGGGCGGCCACCACTGCCGCCAGCATGCCCAGCAGGATCGGGATCTGGTCGCGCTGGGCCCGCTCGACGCCACGCAGCACGTGCTGCTGGGTGACGTGGGCGATTTCATGGGACAGCACCGCCGCCACCTCGTCCTCGCGCTCGGCCGTCAGCACCAGGCCGGCGTTCACCCCGATGTAGCCGCCAAGGGTGGCGAAGGCGTTGATCTGGCGGTCCTTCATCACGAAGAACGTGTAGGACTGGCGCGGCTGGTCGCTGTTGGAACCCAGCCGGGTGCCCATGGTCTGCAGCCAGTCATTGACCAGAGGGTCGTCGAGCAGGTAGCCGTAGTTGCGCAGTTCGCGCAGCATCATCGCGCCGTACTCGGCCTGCCGTGCCGGGGTCAGCAGTTCGCCGGCCGACGACCCGATGTCCGGCAGCTTCTCCTGGGCCTGGGCCAGCGGCATGGCCAGGGCCAGGGTGACGGCGGTAGTCAGCAGCAGGGCTCGCAAGCGGGAGATCCTCGGGCGGGGCGCGCCAAGCGTGGCAGGGCAGGGGGCAACCATTCGTTAATCCACAGTGTTGCGGTCATGGCGTGGAAATTCCAGCACACCGGTACCATATATGGACCGTCGATCCATCGTGGAGTTTCCCGTGACAGACCAGCCCGCTGGCGCCTCGCCCGCCATCACCATCTATTCCACCGCCGTCTGCCCGTACTGCGTGGCGGCCAAGAACTTCCTCAAGAGCAAGGGCCAGCAGTGGACCGAAGTCCGCATCGACCTGGACCCGGTCGAGCGCGAGAAGATGATGTCCCTGACCCGCCGCACCAGCGTGCCGCAGATCTTCGTCGGTGACGTCCATGTCGGCGGCTACGACGACATGATGGCCCTGCATCGTGAAGGCAAGCTCGAGCCGCTGCTGGCCGGGCAGGGCCAGGCATGAGCGCGGCCGACGACGGCAGCAAGGACCGCATCGCCGAATTCACCGCGTTCCGCAAGCGCATGAACGAGCGCATCCTGGGCGAGCCGAACCAGGTGGTGCGGCGCTTCTTCGCGCTGGACACGCAGACCTACCAGGCCGGCGCGCTGGATGTGAAGACCAAGGAACTGCTGGGCCTGGTGGCCTCGATGGTGCTGCGCTGCGACGACTGCATCAGCTACCACGTGGCCCAGTGCAAGGAAGCCGGGGTGACCCGTGAGGAGTTCTTCGAGACCTTCTCGGTCGGCCTGGTGGTCGGCGGCTCCATCGTGATCCCGCACCTGCGCCGCGCGGTCGACTTCCTTGACCAGCTCGAAGGCGGCGCCGCCGCCCCGGAAGCGCACGAGCACTGAGGCAGCGCCGGGCCATGCCCGGCGGGTACCTGAACAAACGGCCGCCGGGCATGGCCCGGCGCTACCGGACGCGCGCAGGGGCCTTTACCGCTATCTCCCAGCCCAGGAGCCCCCTTGTTGTTCAAGGGGGCGCGCCGACAGGCGCGGGGATAAGGAGAAATGCGCGGGCAATTCTGCCTGAGCCGGGGAGTGGGACCATCGTCTATTTGGGACCTCGGCCCCGGCTCAGGCATAATTGCGGGTGAAACTTCCTCAGCGCCGGCGTTTCCGGGCACGTCCGGACGGCGTACTTCCCCCTGTTCGGAACATCGATCAATGACGCAGAAAATTACGGTCATCCGCGGCGACGGCATCGGCCCGGAAATCATGGACGCCACCCTGTTCGTCCTCGACCAGCTCAACGCTGGCCTGGAGTACGAAGATGCGGACGCCGGCCTGGTGGCCCTGGAAAAGCACGGCGACCTGATGCCGGCGGTGACCCTGGAATCGATCGCGCGCAACAAGGTCGCGCTGAAGAGCCCGCTGACCACCCCGGTCGGTGGTGGCTTCACCTCGATCAACGTCAGCCTGCGCCGCCACTTCGACCTGTACGCCAACGTGCGTCCGGCCCACACCTTCCCGAACACCAAGTCGCGGTTCAACAACGTCGACCTGATCACCGTTCGTGAGAACACCGAAGGTGCTTACCTGGCCGAAGGCCAGGAAGTCTCGGCTGATGGCGAGACCGCCTTCTCCGGCACCCGCATCACCCGCAAGGGCTCCGAGCGCATCGTGCGCTACGCCTTCGAGCTGGCCCGCAGCGTCGGCCGCAAGAAGGTCACCGCCGTGCACAAGGCCAACATCATCAAGTCGACCTCGGGCCTGTTCCTGAACGTCGCCCGTGAAGTGGCCGCGCAGTACCCGGACATCGAGTTCCAGGAAATGATCGTCGACAACTGCTGCATGCAGCTGGTGATGCGTCCGGAACAGTTCGACGTGATCGTGACCACCAACCTGTTCGGCGACATCATCTCCGACCTGTGCGCCGGCCTCGTCGGCGGCCTGGGCCTGGCCCCGGGTGCCAACATCGGCAAGGACGCGGCGATCTTCGAAGCCGTGCACGGCACCGCGCCGGACATTGCCGGCCAGGGCAAGGCCAACCCGTGCGCGCTGCTGCTCGCAGCTGCACAGATGCTGGACCACGTTGGCCAGCCGGAAAACGCCGAGCGCCTGCGCAAGGCCATCGTGGCCACCATGGAAGCCAAGGACTCGCTGACCGGCGACCTCGGCGGCACCGGTACCACCATGAGCTTCGCCCAGGCCATCGCCAGCCGCCTGTAAGCGGCCGACCAACCTCGGTTGATCCACAGCGGGGCGCTTTTGGGCGCCCCGTTGCGTTTCTACTGGTAGATCCACGCCATGCGTGGATGACGGATTCGTCCCGTCCGCATCCACCCATGGGGTGGCTCTACAACAGCCGCCTGTGCGAAAACCGCACAGATCATGTGCCAGAAAGCCGCTGGTTCGTGCGCCATCCGCTCCGCATCCTGTGCCAACTTCCCACCACGCAGGAGTCGCCCCATGAACCTTTCCGCCTTCGGCCTGGCCAGCCTGATCGGCATGGCCGCCGCCGCGCCGATCGCCGCTACCGAGCCGGCCCATCCCACCATCCGCCACATGGCCGGTGCACCGTCGGTCACCGCGCTGGACGCCGCGAAGACCGCCGTGCTGGTCATCGATTTCCAGAACGAATACTTCGACGCCAGCGCTGCGCGGGGCTTCGCCGGTGGCCGCATGGTCATTCCCGATGGCGTGGCCGCGCTGCGCCAGGCCAAGCGCGTGGTGCAGTTCGCCGATGCCAACGGCATCCGCGTGATCCACGTCCAGCACGTGCTGCCGGCGGGTGCGCCGCTGTTCGCACAGGGCAGCGTCAATGCCGCCTTCCATCGCGACCTGCAGCCGCGCCAGGGCGAGACGGTGGTGCAGAAGGACAACGTCAGCGTGTTCGCCGGTGCTTCGGCCGCGGTGCTGGACACGGTGTTGAAGGACGCTGGCATCGACACCCTGCTGGTTACCGGCCTGCAGACCCATGCCTGCGTGGTTGGTGCTGCCCGCGATGCAGCCGCCGCACCGCGCGGCTACCGCGTGATCGTGGCCGGTGATGCCACCGCCAGCCGCGACCTGGACCTGGCCGGCGGCCAGCGCATCGGTCACCGCGCGCTGCACGAAGCCTCGCTGGCACAGATCGAGGATGCCTTCGGTGAAGTGATCAGCACCGAGGCGATGCTGGCGCTGCCGGTGCGCAAGGCCGGCGACGACGCTTGATAAGCTGGCGGGGCCCGCAGATCGCGGGCTCCGCTTCCGGGAGCTGCCTTCGATGGATCACTTCGCCGCCCTGCGCGCGCTGCGCGCCATCGTCGAAGCGGGCAGTTTCACCGCCGCCGCCGAGCGCCTGGGCACCACCCATTCGGCGATGTCGCGGCAGCTGCGGCAACTGGAAGAACACCTGCAGGTGCGCCTGCTCGACCGCAACAGCCGGCGCCTGTCGCTGACCGAGGCCGGGCGCGACTATTACCGCGAGGCCGTGGCCCTGCTGGATCGCCTGGAGGCTGCCGATGACCGCGCACGCGCCGGCCAGGCCGAGCCCAGCGGGCGCCTGCGCATCAGCGTGCCGCAGGTCGTGGCCAGCCAGGAGCTGCCGCACTGGCTGCCGGAATTCCTCGCCCGCTACCCGCAGGTCTCGCTGGACCTGTCGGCCGACGACCAGCTGGTCGATGTCGTCGGTGGCGGCTTCGATCTGGCCCTGCGCATCGCGCCGTCCCTGCCGGACAGCCAGCTGGTGGCGCGTGAGCTGGCCAGCTGCCCGCGTATTCTCGTGGCCGCCCCCGCGTACCTGGCCCGGCACGGCCTGCCGCGGCAGGCCACCGACCTGCAGCAGCACACGCTGCTGGGCTTCAGCCCGACCGGGGCCGGTGCGCCGTGGCAGCTGCAGGGGCCGCGCGGCGCCACCGCCAGCATCGAGGCCGGCCAGCGCCTGCGCGTGGATGCCACGCCAGCGCTGCATGCGGCGGTGATGGCGGGCATGGGCATCAGTCTGTTTACTGCGTTGACCGTGCAGGAGGACCTGCGCAGCGGTCGCCTGATCCGCGTGCTGCCGGCCTGGAATGCCGGCCAGCGCCGTTACTTCGCGCTGTATCCGCATGCGCGTGCCCTGGCGCCGAAAGTGCGCGCGCTGGTCGATCACCTGGCCACGCACTACGCTGGGTGGACGGGCGGGGCGGGCTAGCCACGCCACTGCAACGAGGAGCGTGATGGATCCGGTCTATCTGCTGGTGGCGATCGGTGCGATCGTCGCCGGCTTCGTACAGGGCCTTTCCGGGTTCGCCTTCGGCATGGTGGCGATGTCCTTCTGGGCCTGGGGGCTGGATCCGCGGCTGGCCGCCGCGCTGTCGGTGTTCGGCGCGCTGACCGGCCAGCTGCTGGCGGTGTTCACCGTGCGCCGCGGCTTCAACCTGCGCCTGCTGCTGCCGTTCGTGCTGGGTGGGCTGGCCGGCATTCCGCTGGGCGTGCTGGTGCTGCCGCAGCTGGACATGGCCTGGTTCAAGGCGCTGCTGGGCGGGTTCCTGGCGGTGTGGTGCCCGGTGATGCTGATGGTGCGCAGGCTGCCGCCGATCACCGTGGGTGGCCGCATCGGCGACGCCGTGGCCGGCATGGCCGGCGGCGTGCTCAGTGGCATAGGCGGCTTCGCCGGGCCGGTGCCGACGCTGTGGAGCACGCTGCGCGGCTTCGCCAAGGACGAGCAGCGTGCGGTCATCCAGAACTTCAACCTAGCCATGCTGGCGGTGACCATGGCCACCTATGTCGGCAACGGCATGATCACCCGGCAGATGCTGCCGTACTTCGCCATCGTGGCCCCGGCCATGCTGGTGCCAACCCTGCTGGGCGCGCGCCTGTACATCGGCATCAGCGACGCGCGCTTCCGGCAGATCGTACTGGGCCTGCTGACCGCCTCCGGCATCGCCCTGCTGTGCTCGGCGCTGCCGGTGCTGCTGTCGCGTTGAGGCTCAGGCCGGGCGGAACATGCGGAAGCGCTGTTCGGCGCTGACCCGGAAGTAATCAGCCGGGCCGCCACCGCGCAGGATCGGGTCGGCTGCAGCGGTGTCGTAGATGCCATCGACCAGCAGCCGCGCATCGATATGCACCGCCACCACCTCGCCCAGCACCAGCCAGCCGTTGGTGTCCTGGCCGGCGGCATCGCGCAGGCGCACGATCTGAGTGCAGCGGCATTCCATGCTGACCGGGCTCTGCGCCACGCGCGGCGGGCGCACCTGGGTGGACGCCAGCGGCGCCAGCCCGGCCAGGCTGAACTCATCGACCTCTGGCGCGACAGCGCGGCAGCTTTCGTTCATCGCCTCGGCCAGATCGAACGTGGCCAGGTTCCAGACGAATTCGCCGGTAGCCTCGATGTTGTGCAGCGAGTCTTTCCGCCCCTGGCTGGAGAAGCCGATGATCGGCGGGGTGTAGTTGAAGGCGTTGAAGAAGCTGTACGGCGCCAGGTTCAGGGCGCCGTCGGCGGCGCAGCTGGAGATCCAGCCGATCGGGCGCGGGCCGATGATGGCGTTGAACGGGTCGTGCGGCAGGCGGTGGCCGTCGGCGGGGCGGTAGCTGTGGAAGGTGTCGGGCATGGTGTGGGGGTTCCGTAGCGTCGAGCGTGCTCGACAGTTTCTGTAGAGCCGAGCCCATGCTCGGCTGCTTTTGTGCCTGGAGCAGCCGAGCATGGGCTCGGCTCTACCGCCCCTCCGGTTTACGAAAAAGCCGCGACCCTCGCGGATCGCGGCTTGTCGTTTAAGGCCTGATCGGGCTCAGCGCTGCTGGATCTTCGACAGCAGGCGCAGGAATTCCACGTACAGCCAGACCAGGGTCACCATCAGGCCAAATGCGCCATACCACTCCATGTATTTCGGCGCGCGCTGGGCCACGCCGGTTTCGATGAAGTCGAAATCCAGCACCAGGTTCAGCGCGGCCACCACCACCACGAACAGGCTGAAGGCGATGCCCAGCCAGCTGGCGTCATGAATCACCGGCACGTTGATGTTGAAGAAGCCCAGCACGAACGAGGCCAGGTAGAGCAGGGCGATGCCGCCGGTGGCGGCGACCACGCCCAGCTTGAAGTTCTCGGTGGCCTTGATCAGGCCGCTGCGGTAGGCGAACAGCAGGGCGAACAGGGTGCCGAAGGTCAGCAGCACCGCCTGGAACACGATGCCCGGGAATTTCATGTTGAACACGGCCGATATGGCGCCGAGGAACAGACCTTCCACCAGCGCGTACATCGGCGCAGTGACCGGCGACCATTCCTTCTTGAAGATGGTGATCAGCGCCAGCACCAGACCGCCGATCGCGCCGCCCATGGCGTACAGCTTGGCGCTGGCCATCACCTGGCCATAGTCGTTGATCGACTGGTTCCAGGCGAAGGCGGCGGTCAGCACGGTCAGCAGCAACAGGATGCCGGTCTTGTTGACGGTGCCGTTGAGGGTCATCGCCTGGTCGGGGTGGGTCACCACCGAGCCGCTCGCCAGGTCGAGGAAAGTCGACTCGGAAAGAGCCGGGTTGCCGCTGCGCATGCGAAATCTCCGTGCGAAAGAGGGGTCAGGGCCATCCGGCCGATTACAGCGAGCATAGCCGATGGTGGCGTACGGTGGTGTGGCAGGGCCAAGCCGGCGGGCACGCTGCGTTGACAGGCTGCGTTGCGCTTGTTCACAATGACCAGCTCCCCGGGTCCTGCCCGAGGGGATTGCAGCACCGGGGTATAGCGCAGTCTGGTAGCGCGCCTGCTTTGGGAGCAGGATGTCGGGGGTTCGAATCCCTCTACCCCGACCAATCCCACTACGTCGGATTGGACGCCGTTCCGGTTCGGGCGCCCGTAGCTCAACTGGATAGAGCACCGGCCTTCTAAGCCGGCGGTTACAGGTTCGATTCCTGTCGGGCGCGCCATTGCAGGGAAAGCTCCCTGACTTCCGGCGCATGGCCCCTTCGTCTCCACCCATTACAGTCATTGCTCGGACAAGGTCGTCCGGGGCAGCGCGTTGTCCGCTTTTCCTGCCCCATCAAAGGAGTGAGACGCATGACGGAGCAGGCAGTCCAGCACAAGGACCTCGTTGCGGAAATACAGCGCCTGCGCGCCAGCCAGCGGCGGCTTTCGCTGTACTGCGGCGGTGTCACCCTGCTGGCGCTGGCCGGTCTGTTGATGGGCGCCAGTGCCCATCGCGATGCATCGTTCGAGGTCATCAACGCGCAGCGCATCAACATCCGCGAGCCCGACGGCACCCTGCGCCTGGTTGTGTCCAATCGCACGCGTTTCCCGGGTGGCTTCATGAAGGGCGAGGAGATCACCGCACACAAGCGGCCCATGGCCGGCATGCTGTTCCTGAATGACGAGGGCACCGAGAACGGTGGCCTGATCTTCAACGGTGCACTGGGCAAGGATGGGCGTCCGGACAGCGGGATGAGCCTCACCTTTGATCGGTACCAGCAGGACCAGCAGCTGCAGTTGCTGGGTCTGGATGGCCCCGATGGCAATATCGCAGGCTTGATGTTCAATGACGTGGCCGATGGCCTGAAGCGGCCGATCTTCTCGGCCGACGATGAGCGCCTGGCCAAGGCGGGCGAAGAGGCGATCACCCGTCGCGTGTTCCTCGGCAAGTCCGATGCGCGCAACGCGATGCTGCAGTTGCTGGACGCCAAGGGCAATCCGCGCCTGCAGTTGCAGGTCACGCCGAAGGGCGAGGCAACGCTGGCGTTCCTGGACGAAGCAGGCGAAACGACCCGGGTCATCTCGGCCAGCGATCCCTGAGTGGTGGGCGCTGTCGGACCCTGGCAGGCCCCTGCACATCAATGTGAAGAAGTACTTGCAATTCCCGCGCGACTCCCGGAGAATGCCGGACTCGCTTCGGGGGACGGAACTTCTGCTTCCGCCCACTGAAGGCAAAGCATCAGGCTCCAGCGCCGGCAACATCGGCGGTGAAGCAAACGTTTCAGTGGTGGCTGTAGCTCAGTTGGTTAGAGTACCGGATTGTGATTCCGGTGGTCGGGGGTTCGAATCCCCTCAGCCACCCCACTGTTTCAACCGCATCGGCAACGCCGGCACGGTATTGCAATAAACAGAATGCACGCTACAATGTGCGTCTGAGTTTCACGGGCTGTTAGCTCAGTTGGTAGAGCAGTTGACTCTTAATCAATAGGTCCAAGGTTCGAATCCTTGACAGCCCACCAAGACAGAAGCCACCTGGTATGCCAGGTGGCTTTTTTCTTCAGCTGGTGCGGTACCCGGAGCAGTGCGGACGTCAACGATGTTGAACGAAGTGCTTGCATCCCCCAGGCGGATGGGGTCATAATTCGCGCCCCGATTTCGGGCTGTTAGCTCAGTTGGTAGAGCAGTTGACTCTTAATCAATAGGTCCAAGGTTCGAATCCTTGACAGCCCACCAGACGAAAGCCACTTGGTCCGCCAAGTGGCTTTTTTCTTGCCTGCGATCAGGCATTCCGCTGCGGCGGCAAATCCACGCATGGCGTGGATCTACTGAAGCGATGCTTAAAACTGGGTTACATGCGTCATCAGTGTTTTCAATGCTGTGCGCTGCATCTCACCGGTCACCCCGCTCATCACTCTCAATGGATGTTCCGCGCAGAGCGCATTCTTGAGAGAACTGTAGATGTTGCGAATGAACAGAGTTGCGACGCTGGCAGGTGCCGGCCTGCTGGTGATGGCACTGTCGGCCTGCCAGAAAGACCCGTCTGCGCAGAATGATCCTGCGCGCACGGTGGAAAGGCCTGCCGGTACGGACGCTGCGCCTGCGCAGGTTGCCGAACCTGCGATGCACACGGGCGAAACCGGTGTAACAGCCGTCGATCCCGCAGCGCCGGACGTGGAGATCCGCCGTTCCGCGGATGGGGAGGGGATCGAAGTGCGCCGAAGCGGTAGTGCTGAGGCAGGGCCGACCGAACCTGCGCAGCCAGCCCAGCCAGCTCAATAAGCGTGCCGGGTCCGGATGGCCTGGGCCATCCGGACCCGTGCCGTGTGCAACGGCTGCAGGCGCCCGCGGGGTTTCGTGGCCGCGCACGTGTCCCGCTCGCCAGCCTCGCGCCGGGCGGCGTCAACCTTGGACAGGCCAATGCATCAGCGCTGATCGCGACTGCTCAGTGCGTAGAACTCGCGAATTCAGCTTTGTCACGCCTTTCGCTTTCCAGCCCCGCCTGCGACAATGAACCCCTGTGCCGGCCACGCGAAAGTGGCGGAATTGGTAGACGCCCTGGATTTAGGTTCCAGTGTCGCAAGGCGTGGGGGTTCGAGTCCCCCCTTTCGCACCAGTGCCGGCCTGTCTCCGCCCTGATCGGGCCGCCGACGGACCCTTGACCGCCACGCGCTGGCAGTGCAGGCCGAATTGGGCGAAACTAAAGGGCTGCGGCAAGCAGGCGCGTCCCAGACGTCGTGTCCTTACAACCGTTTCATCCCAATCATCGAGCCGGGGGCGTGGGCCACCGGTGGCAGGAGTCAACATGCAAGCTTCGATCGAAACCATCGGCAACCTGGAACGCCGCCTGAGCTTCTCGCTGCCGGAAGACCGTCTGCAGAGCCACATCAACGGCCGCCTGGGCGAAATCGCCCGTACCACCCGCATCAAGGGCTTCCGCCCGGGCAAGGTGCCGGCCAAGGTGATCGAGCAGCGCTTCGGCGCGCAGGTCCGTGGCGAGGCGCTGGACGGCCTGCTGCGCGAAACCTTCGATGCCGCCGTGCGTGAGCACGACCTGCGCATCGTCGGCAGCCCGCGCATCGACAAGGGCGAAGAGGGTGAATTCTCCTTCGTCGCCACCGTGGAAGTGGTGCCGGACTTCGGCGACATCGACGTCAGCAAGCTGACCGTGGTGCGCCACACCGCTGAAATCACCGACGCCGACATCGACCAGATGATCGAGAACCTGCAGAACCAGCGTCGTACCTGGGCCCCGGTCACCCGTGGCGCGCAGGACGGTGACCTGGTCGCGCTGGAAACCTGGTCGCAGGCCGGCGAAGAGCGCCTGCCGGCCGAAGGCACCGAGAAGGGTTCGATCGTGCTCGGCCAGGGCATGATGTTCGAAACCATCGAAAAGGGCCTGGTCGGCCTGGCCAAGGGTGAAGAAAAGACCCTGGACGTCGAGTTCCCGGCTGACTGGCGCGTGCCGGTGCTGGCTGGCAAGACCGTGCAGGTCACCGTCAAGGTCGTCGAGCTGTCCGAGCCGGTCGTGCCGGCCGTCGATGAAGCCTTCATCAAGAGCTTCGGCGTGAAGGGCGGCGACGTCGAGCAGTTCCGCAGCGACATCCGCGCCAACCTGGAGCGCGAGCTGAAGGGCGCCCTGATGAACCGCCTGCGCCGCGAAGTGGGCGAGCAGCTGATCGCCGCCTATTCGTCGGTGGAAATGCCGCCGCGCCTGGTCGAGAACGAAGCCCGCGCCATGCTGGGCCAGCAGGTCGAGCAGGCCCGCCGCAACGGCCAGAACGTCGGTGAGATCCCGGCCGATGCCCACGAAGGCTTCAAGGAAGCGGCCGCCAAGCGCGTGCTGGTCGGCCTGGTGGTGGGCGAAGTCGCCCGCACCAACGACCTGCGCCTGGAAGCCAAGCGCCTGAATGAAACGATGCGTCTGATCGCTTCGACCTACGAAGAGCCGGAGCAGGTCATTGAGATGTACCGCAACGACCCCCAGCTGATGTCTGGTCTGCAGAACCGTGTGATGGAAGAGCAGGTGATCGACTGGATCGCCGAGCGCGCCCAGCACACCGAAGAAAAGCTGTCGTTCCAGGACGCGATCCGCCAGTAATACGGGGCGGATCTCCCCATACCCCGCGCCTGCACCGGCGCGGGGGTGTTTCCCCCCAAGACAGGTACCTCACGAAATGGACAACCGGACCAAAGCCCTGAACATGGTTCCCATGGTGGTCGAGCAGACCAGCCGCGGCGAGCGTGCCTACGACATCTATTCGCGCCTGTTGAAGGAGCGCCTGATCTTCCTCGTGGGCCCGATCGACGATCACATGGCCAACGTGGTGGTGGCGCAGCTGCTGTTCCTGGAAGCGGAAAACCCGGAAAAGGACATCAGCATCTACATCAACTCGCCGGGTGGCGTGGTCACCGCCGGCATGGCGATCTACGACACCATGCAGTACATCAAGCCGGACGTGAGCACCATCTGCGTCGGCCAGGCCGCCTCGATGGGCGCCCTGCTGCTGGCCTCGGGCGCTGCCGGCAAGCGTTATGCGCTGCCGAACTCGCGCGTGATGATCCACCAGCCGCTGGGCGGCTTCCAGGGCCAGGCCACGGACATCGACATCCATGCCCGTGAAATCCTGACCCTGCGTTCGCGCCTGAACGAAGTGCTGGCCAAGCACACCGGCCAGTCGCTGGAAACGATCGCCCGCGACACCGAGCGCGACAACTTCAAGAGCGCGGTCGACTCGGTGGCCTATGGCCTGGTCGACCAGGTGCTGGAGCGTCGTCCGGAAGAGTCGATCCAGGCCGGTTGATCGGCCTGCACGGGGCCAGGGAGGCCCCGTTCCTGCAGGGTCGGACCGGGACTGTCGTCCCTCCGGCCCTGTGCTATTCTCGAATCGAACCCCCGTTCAGCGGGTGGGGTAACTGGGTAAGCGAAGCATGAGCGAAGACCGCCAAGGTCGTTCCACGGACACCGGCAAGATCCTCTACTGCTCTTTCTGCGGAAAGAGCCAGCATGAAGTGCGCAAGCTTATTGCGGGTCCGAGCGTGTTCATCTGCGATGAATGCGTGGAGCTGTGCAACGACATCATCCGTGAAGAACTCGAGGAAAAGGCGCAGTCGGCGCGCAGTTCGCTGCCCAAGCCGCGCGAGATCCTCGAGGTGCTCGACCAGTACGTGATTGGCCAGAACCGGGCCAAGCGCACCCTGGCCGTGGCCGTCTACAACCACTACAAGCGCATCGAGAGCCGGCAGAAGAACGATGAGGTCGAACTGGCCAAGTCGAACATCCTGCTGGTCGGCCCGACCGGTTCGGGCAAGACGCTGCTGGCCGAAACCCTGGCCCGCCTGCTCAATGTGCCGTTCACCATGGCCGACGCCACCACGCTGACCGAAGCCGGTTACGTGGGCGAGGACGTGGAGAACATCATCCAGAAGCTGCTGCAGAAGTGCGACTACGACGTCGAGAAGGCACAGCAGGGCATCGTCTACATCGATGAAATCGACAAGATCTCGCGCAAGAGCGAGAACCCGTCGATCACCCGCGATGTGTCCGGCGAAGGCGTCCAGCAGGCCCTGCTGAAGCTGATCGAAGGCACCGTGGCCAGCGTTCCGCCGCAGGGCGGCCGCAAGCACCCTCAGCAGGAATTCCTGCAGGTGGACACCAAGAACATCCTGTTCATCTGTGGCGGCGCGTTTGCCGGCCTGGACAAGGTGATCCAGCAGCGTTCCAACGACGCCGGCGGCATCGGCTTCGGCGCCAAGGTGAAGAGTGCCGAGCGCAAGGTGGAAGTGGGCAAGGTGCTGGCTGAAGTCGAGCCGGAGGACCTGATCAAGTTCGGCCTGATCCCCGAGTTCGTCGGCCGCCTGCCGGTGGTGGCGACCCTGGAGGAGTTGGACGAGCCGGCTCTGATCAAGATCCTGACCGAGCCGAAGAACGCCATCACGAAGCAGTTCAAGAAGCTGTTCGAGATGGAGAACGTCGAGCTCGAGTTCCGTCCGGACGCGCTGTCGGCCATCGCCAGGAAGGCGCTCAAGCGCAAGACCGGCGCCCGTGGCCTGCGCACCATCGTCGAATCGGTCCTGCTGGACACCATGTACGACCTTCCCTCGCAGGAAAACGTCAGCAAGGTGGTCGTGGATGAATCGGTGATCGAGCACAAGTCCGAGCCGTACCTGATCTACCAGACCCCGTCGGCCCCTGAACAGAAGGCCGCAGGCGCTGAGTGATCCTTTCAAGTTTTTGATTTGAAAGGACTTTCAACGAACGCCTTGCATCTGAAAGCCGATGGCCCCATAACGGGGCCATCGGCTTTTTTTGTCTCCGGAAGATGGCCTTCCGGAGACGGTTTTCCCCTTCCCTGGAGCCCCCATGGCCCGTTCCCCAAGTGAAACCCTCGACCTGCCGGTCCTGCCGCTGCGCGACGTAGTGGTGTTCCCGCACATGGTCATCCCGCTGTTCGTCGGCCGTGACAAGTCCATGCACGCGCTCGAACAGGCAATGGAGGCAGACAAGCGCATCCTGCTGCTGGCGCAGAAGTCGGCCGAGACCGACGACCCGCACGCGGCCGACCTCTACCAAGTCGGTACGCTGGCGCAGGTGCTGCAACTGCTGAAGCTGCCCGACGGCACCATCAAGGTGCTGGTCGAAGGCCTGTCGCGCGTGCAGATCACCCACGTCGACGAGCGTGATGGCTCGCTGCACGGCCAGGCCGTGGAGATCGACGCGGCCGACCCGCGCGAACCGCGCGAGATCGAGGCCATCGCCCGCTCGCTGATGTCGCTGTTCGAGCAGTACGTCAAGACCAACCGCAAGCTGCCGCCGGAGCTGCTGCAGACCCTGGCCGGCATCGATGAGCCGGCACGTCTGGCCGACACCATCGCCGCGCACATCAGCGTGCGCCTGGCTGACAAGCAGCGCCTGCTGGAAACGCTGGCCGTGGGCGAGCGCTTGGAGATGCTGGTCGGCCTGGTCGACGGCGAGATCGACGTGCAGCAGATGGAAAAGCGCATCCGCGGCCGCGTGAAGTCGCAGATGGAAAAGAGCCAGCGCGAGTACTACCTCAACGAACAGATGAAGGCCATCCAGAAAGAACTGGGTGACCTCGACGACGCGCCGGGCGAGCTGGAAGAGCTTGCCCGCAAGATCGCCGAGGCCGGCATGCCCAAGCCGGTCGAATCCAAGGCGCGCAACGAGCTGAACAAGCTCAAGCAGATGTCGCCGATGTCGGCCGAAGCCGCGGTCGTGCGCAACTACCTCGAGTGGCTGCTGGGCGTGCCGTGGAAGAAGCGCACCAAGGTGCGCAAGGACCTGAAGGCCGCGCAGGACACCCTGGACGCCGATCACTACGGCTTGGACAAGGTCAAGGACCGCATCCTGGAATACCTGGCAGTGCAGTCGCGCGTGAAGCAGATGAAGGGCCCGATCCTGTGCCTGGTCGGTCCGCCGGGCGTGGGCAAGACTTCGCTGGGTCAGTCCATCGCCAAGGCCACCAACCGCAAGTTCGTGCGCATGTCGCTGGGCGGCGTGCGCGACGAGGCCGAGATCCGTGGCCACCGCCGTACCTACGTCGGTTCGATGCCGGGCCGCATCGTGCAGAACCTCAACAAGGTCGGCAGCAGGAACGCGCTGTTCGTGCTCGATGAGATCGACAAGATGTCGATGGACTTCCGCGGCGATCCGTCCTCGGCGCTGCTGGAAGTGCTCGACCCGGAGCAGAACAACGCGTTCAACGACCACTACCTGGAAGTGGACCTGGACCTGTCCGAAGTGATGTTCGTGGCGACGTCCAATTCGCTCAACATCCCGGGCCCGCTGCTGGACCGCATGGAAGTGATCCGCATCCCCGGCTACACCGAGGATGAGAAGCTCAACATCGCTACCCGTTACCTGTCGCCGAAGCAGATCAAGGCCAACGGCCTGAAGCCGGAAGAGCTGGAAATCGGCAGCGACGCCATCCAGGACATCGTGCGCTACTACACGCGCGAATCCGGCGTACGCAACCTGGAACGCGAGATCGCCAAGATCTGCCGCAAGGTGGTGAAGGAAATCGCACTGGCCGGCCCGCAGCCGGTGAAGGCGAAGAAGGGCGCGAAGAAGTCCAAGGCCCTGGTCAGCGTCACCAGCAAGAACCTGGACAAGTACCTGGGCGTGCGTCGCTTCGATTTCGGCCGCGCCGAGGAAGCCAACGAGATCGGCTTGGTCACCGGCCTGGCCTGGACCGAAGTGGGCGGCGACCTGCTGCAGATCGAATCGACCCTGGTGCCGGGCAAGGGCCAGCTGATCCTGACCGGCCAGCTCGGCAACGTGATGAAGGAATCGGCATCGGCGGCGTTGTCGGTGGTGCGTTCGCGCGCCGTCGGTTTCGGCATCGATGCGGACTTCCTGCAGAAGCACGACGTGCACGTGCACGTGCCCGATGGCGCCACGCCGAAGGATGGCCCCAGTGCCGGCGCGGCGATGGTCACCTCGCTGGTGTCGATGCTGAGCAAGGTGCCGGTGCGCGCCGACGTGGCGATGACTGGTGAGATCACCCTGCGCGGTCGCGTCACCGCCATCGGGGGCCTGAAAGAAAAGCTGCTGGCTGCCCTGCGTGGCGGTATCCGCACGGTCATCATCCCCGAGGAGAACCGCAAGGACCTGGCCGACATCCCGGCCAACGTCACCCGCGATCTGCAGATCGTGCCGGTGAAGTACATCGAGGAAGTGCTGGACCTGGCGCTGGAGCGTCCGCTGGCACCGAAGAAGGCGCGCAAGAGTGCGCAGCGCGTCACGGTGCGCAGCAAGGCCAAACCGAGTGGAAACGCGCGCGTCAAGCATTGACGCGCGCTGTCGAAATGCCTGAAACCCGCGTCGTTGCTGGCTTTCCACCTTGCGTGGGGGTAGGGGCGCTGGTATAAAAGCAGCACCCGCGGATGAGTGATCGCAGTCTGGCGATCACTGAATTCGGCGAACAGTTTCCACATGGCGGCCGTGCGCGCATCGCGTGCGGTTGCTTCCCTGTCGAATAAGCGGAACCCACCGCCAAAGGAGTTGTACAGAATGAACAAGACCGAATTGATCGATGCCGTTGCTGAAGCCGCCGACCTGACCAAGGCCGAGTCCAGCCGCGCTGTCGATGCCGTCGTTGCTGCCGTCACCAAGGCGCTGAAGGACGGCGATGCGGTCACCCTGGTTGGCTTCGGTACCTTCCAGGTCCGCGACCGTGCTGCCCGCACCGGCCGCAACCCGAAGACCGGCGACACCATCAAGATCGCTGCTTCGAAGAATCCGTCGTTCAAGGCTGGTAAGGCCCTGAAGGATGCTGTAAACTAAGCGGCTCGCTGGGGTGCTTAGCTCAGCGGTAGAGCGTCTCCTTTACACGGAGAGGGTCGGGGGTTCGAAACCCTCAGCACCCACCACAGCACCGCAGTAAAAGTTCAAGTGTGGAGCGGTAGTTCAGCTGGTTAGAATGCTGGCCTGTCACGCCGGAGGTCGCGGGTTCGAGTCCCGTCCGCTCCGCCACTTTGACGCGAGGCCCCCGGGCGACTGGGGGCTTTGTTTTCTTCAAGGGTTCGCCCAGCCGGAAAACAGCAACACAACTGGAGCGGTAGTTCAGCTGGTTAGAATGCTGGCCTGTCACGCCGGAGGTCGCGGGTTCGAGTCCCGTCCGCTCCGCCAGTTTCAAAGGCAACCGGGCAACCGGGCGCCTTGTTTCAACCGGCCTCGGTCGGGGGAGACAGAAAGGTTTGCAGCAAACGTGGAGCGGTAGTTCAGCTGGTTAGAATGCTGGCCTGTCACGCCGGAGGTCGCGGGTTCGAGTCCCGTCCGCTCCGCCAAGTTGCAAGCAGGGGTATCTGGAAGTGCTGTGGAGCGGTAGTTCAGCTGGTTAGAATGCTGGCCTGTCACGCCGGAGGTCGCGGGTTCGAGTCCCGTCCGCTCCGCCATCCCGGATCCCACCAAGTTCTGCCAATGTGGAGCGGTAGTTCAGCTGGTTAGAATGCTGGCCTGTCACGCCGGAGGTCGCGGGTTCGAGTCCCGTCCGCTCCGCCAGCAGAGTTTGAGATGTCAACGAAGATGCCCGTCGGTCCTGGACCTGCGGGCATTTTGCTTTTTCGGGGTCTGTGCATGTCCCTGGCCGCCGGGCGTGGCCCGGCGCTACCGCGGCGACGCGACGCGGTCGAGCACCGCTTCCACGGCCATATGCCGCTGCACCGACGCCTGCAGCGCGGCCAGCCCCGGGAACGCATCGGCCTGCAGCGCACGCGCGAACAGCGCCGGCAGCTGATCCAGATCGCGCAGCCACAGCCCTGCGCCTGCGTCCTGCAATCGCGCAGCGTGGTCGAACTGGTCGTAATCCAGTGGAAAGACCAGCGAAGGCACGCCAGCGCGCAGCGCGTGGTACATCACGCCCGCGCCACCGTGGTGCAGCACGCGGTCATAGCGGTGCAGGTGCCGCGCGTAATCGACGAACGGCAGCCGCTGCAGGTTGGGCAGCGGCTGCAATGCATCGCCTGTTTCATGCTGGTGGCCGTCGCTGACGTGGATCTGCCACTGCGGGTGCAGCGCCGCCAGCGTCGCCGCCGCCTGTGCCAGGCGCGGTTTGATCCAGTCCTGGTGGGTGCCGGCGGTGACCAGCAGATGCCGCGCGCCATCCACGAACGGCGGCGCCGCGTGTGTGCTGGGCGGGGTGTGCAGCATCGGCCCGATGAACTGCAGCGCGCGTGGCCAGGTGCGCGGGAATTCCAGCTCCGGCACGCCCAGGGCGAGGATGCATTCATCTGAATACACGCGTTCGCTGCCATCGGCGCGATAGATCGATGGCACGCCCAGCCGCTGCATCGCCGGGCGCTGCCACGCATGCACGCCGCGCTTGAACAGCCGGGTCAGCTGCCGGCCGCCGGCCTGCTGCAGTGCCTGCCAGCGCGTGCGTGCAGGCGCCATGCCGCCCAGATACGGCGGCGGGCCGTCCACGCAGTCCAGCACGCAGGGCGAGGGCAGGCTGGTCCACCAGCGGATGCCCACCTCGGCGGCAAGCAATCCGGCCGGCGGCAGGGTGAAATCGACGATGGCCAGACCCGGGCGCGCATGCTGCCAGCGCTGCTGCAGCGCCTGCCGCATCTGTTCCATCAGTTGCAGCGCCTGGGTCAGCTGCGCATGCAGCCGCAGCGGGTTGGCCTTGACCGGCTTGGGCGGGTTGGCGATCTGCCACAGCGCCGCCTCCTGGTCTGCCGACAGCAGCACGCCGCCGTTGAGTCCGCTGGCGGCGATCGCCGCCTGTGCACCGGGCGTGCTCAGCACGGTTACGTCGTGTTGTGCCTGCAGTTGGCGGGCGATGGCGAGGATCGGGTGCAGGTGGCCGCTGTAGGGCGGGGCGAGCAGTTCGATCTTCATGCGTGTTCCTGCTGCAGGCGCGCGGCCAGATCGCGGGCGATGGCCAGCACGTCCGGCTGCTGCAGATAATCCATGTGACCGCTGTCGACCCACTGCCGTGCGCCGCGCCAGCCCAGCCGCGAGACCCAGTCCTGGTGACCCATCAGGATCTGCAGGTGGGCGGCCGCAGGTGCGCGGCGTGCGACCGGCCCGTAGGCCAGTATGCTGCAGCGCTGCGCCAGGGCCGGAGGCATGGCCAGGTTGGCCAGCAGTTCCAGTCCGCAGCTGCCCACCAGCAGCAGGGTGTGGGGTGCAGCCTGCAGCAGCTGGGCCAGTGCCGGCGCGTGCGCTGCGGCGAAATCAGGTCGGCGCGAGCGCAGGTAGTGGCGGCTGTTGTGCCAGCTGGCTGCCAGCAGTCCGGCGGGCCGGTGATCGGGCGTGGCGGCGTCGTAGGGGAAGTTGCAGGGATGCAGCACCCGGCCCGGTGCCAGCAGGGCATCGCCGAATGCGCGCTGGAGCGGGCTCAGCGCACAGCGCGCCGGATCGCTCTGCCCGGTGAGGAAGGCCAGTTGCAGTTGCGGTGCGGCCGTGGGCATCGGCTCAGCCGCCCTGGAAATCATTATTGGCGCGTACCTCGTACAGCCGCGTGCGCCAGCGGATGCGCCGCACGCAGGCGGCATGCAGCAGGTGTAGCGGCTGCAGCAGTTCGGCCAGCAGCGAAGCCAGCGGACGATGCCGGGCGCGGCCGCCGGCGCGGCGCTGCAGGTACATCAGCAGGCCTGCACGCAGCACCAGCACCAGCGCGGCAGCGAGCGCTGGCAGCCCGATCGGCGGCAGCATGGCCAGCACCAGCAACGCCCACAGCAGCAGCGGCGGCAGACCATGCAGCACGCCGATCAACAGGCGCAGGCGCGGTGATTCATCGCGCAGCAGCAGCAGCGCAAACAGCATCCAGCGGTGCATCTGCTGGCGGTAGCGCTGCAGCGTCGGCACGTGGGTCTGCACTTCCACCGGCGCGGTGGACTGGAACAGGCGCGCCCCCTGTCGGCGCAGCGCGCGGGCCAGCGCCAGGTCGTCGGCCAGCATCCGCAGCAGCGGGGTGAATCCGCCCAGCTCACGCAGGCGTTCGCTGCGCAGCGCGTAGCACATGCCGTTGATCGACAGCGGCGGCAGCCACGGCAGCAGGCCGAGGTAGGTCAGCACCGCATTGTTGTTGACGAACTGCGCCATCAGGCGTGCGCCGCGTGCGCCGTCGTCGCGGTAGCAGGGCAGGGCGGTGACCAGGTCGGCGTCGGCCGCGCCCAGTTCATCCAGCAGCTGCGCCAACGCTGCGGCCGACAGGCGTGCATCGTCGTCGAGCACCAGCAGCACCGGTTCGCGCACCTGCGGCAGCACCGCATCCAGCTTGAAGGTCTTCGGGTTGGTCCCTTCCGGTGCAGCCGGGTGAACCAGGCAGGTGATCTGGTGGCCGGGGTGTGCCGCGCACAGCGCGTCCGCAGTGGCGCGTCCGATGGCGTCGGCGTCGTCCAGCAGCCAATGGAAATGCGCGCCGGGCAGCGCCTGCAGATTGTGCTGCAGCACCTGCGCCAGCAGCGGGTCGTCGCCGAGGATGGGCTGCAGGATGGCCACGCCGCGGCCGTCATGGCCGGCGGGCGCCTGCGGCCAGGGCGGACGCTGGCCGAGGATGCGCAGGGCGCCGGCGGCCTTGAGGCCCATCAGCAGCAGGTAGAAGGCCGCCAGCAGCAGGCTGGCCAGGACGATCCCGGTCAGGCTCAGGATTCCCATTGGGCACGCTGTTCGTTGATGAAGCGTTCGATACCGTCCTCCAGCGAAACCTGTGGTGGCCCCAGGTCGGCCAGCATGCGCTGCGGATTGAAGGTTTTTGAATAGGCGAAGGCGGCCACGGCGAAACGGGTGATCGGCGGCTCGCTGCGCAGGCGCAGGGCACGCCAGCCGGCTTCGATCACGCTGGCTGCGCGCAGGGCCAGCGCGGTCGGCACGCGGCGGCGTGGGACGGGCAGCTGCAGGGCCGCCAGCAATCGCTGCAGCAGGGCGTGCAGGTCCACCGGGGCGGCATTGGTCAGGTTGTAGGCCGGGCCCAGCTGCGGGACCTGGGCGGCGCGCAGCAGGTACTCCACCAGCGTGTCGATGTGGATCAGGTCGATCTTCGGCGGGCCACCGGGGCTGACCAGCAGCGGCACGCTGCTGCGGCGCGCGGCCGCCAGCAGGCGCGGCAGCAGCACGGTGTCACCGGGGCCGAACACCGCGCGCGGGCGCAGGATGCAGGACGGACCGTCGTAGCGGGCCAGCAGGCGCTCGGCCTCGGCCTTGCTGCGCGCGTATTCATTGAGGAAGACCGGGCCGATCGGGCTGTCCTCGTCCAGATCAAGCTGGTGTGCCTCGCGGTAGAACACCGCGGTGCTGGATACCAGCAGCAGGCGCGGATGGCCGGCGCGGCGGCAGAATTCGATCACCTGTGCGGTGGTGTCCACGTTCTGCTGGCGGAACTGCGCTGGGCTGCCCCACGGGGCGACGCGGGCGGCGGCATGCACCACCACGTCGGGCCGGAACGGCAGCTCGAACGGCTGCGACAGGTCGAGCGCGGCGTAGTTGGGCAGGGGCAGCGGGCGGCGGGCGACACCGAAGGCCTGCACGCCGGGCACGTCAGCAAGGCGGCGCAGCAGGGCGCCCCCCACGAAGCCGGAGGTGCCGGTGACCAGGATGCGCATGGACGGGGTCCTCCTTGTGCCTGTGACGTGCCGCAGCCGGGGCATGCCGCCCATCTGACCGGCCAGTATGCGCCGGCTGTCGCGCCTGCGCCCAGCGCGGGCACGGCGTGGATGCTGCACATGTGGCGCAGATCCTTGTCCCGCCTGCCTCCGGGCCGTTTTTGGTGCGGACCGCGAAGCGGGTTACACTGCCGGGCTCGCCACTCAGGCCATGTGATTCCTCACCATGCTGCAGAAACTCCGCGACAAGACCTCAGGCTGGATCGTCACCGTGATCCTGGGGCTGCTGATGATTCCGTTCCTGTTCGTGATCGACAACAGCTACCTCGGTGGTGTCGGCGCACAGAACGTGGCCAAGGTTTCGGCACCGCCGACCTGGTGGCGCTCGGCGCCGTCGTGGTGGCCGGTGCGCATGCTGTGGCAGCACCACGAGATCAGCGCGCAGGATTTCCGCACCCGCTTCGAGCAGGAGCGCATGCGTGAGCGCCAGCAGCAGGGCGACAACTTCGACCCGCGCGCGTTCGAGAGCACCGAGAACAAGCTGGCCGTGCTGGACCAGCTGATCGACGAGCAGGTCGTGCGCCTGGTGGGCGAACAGGCCGGCGTGGTCGTCGGTGACGGCGCCGTGCGCGACTACATCATGACCATCCCGGCCTTCCTCGGCAGCGATGGCAAGTTCAACGAGAACAACTACCGGCTGGCGCTGGGCGGTGGCAATCCGCCGCGCACACCGTCGCAGTTCCAGGAAGAAGTGCGTGCCAGCCTGCAGCAGTCGGTGATCCCGGCCGGCCTGCAGAACTCGGGCTTCGTCACCCAGGCCGAGACCGAGCGCCTGCTGAAGCTGCTGGGTGAAACCCGTGACGTCGAGCTGGTTGCGCTGCCGGAAGTGCCGGCCGATACCGCGCCGGTCACCGACGCGCAGATCAAGCAGTGGTACGACAGCCACGGCAAGGATTTCCGCCAGGCCGAATCGGTCTCGCTGGAATACGTCGAGCTCAACGGTGCCAACCTGCCGGCGCCGGTGCCGGCCGATGAGGCCACCCTGCGCAAGCGCTATGAAGAAGAGAAGGCCAAGTTCGCGACCCCGGAACAGCGGCAGGCCTCGCACATCCTGATCACCGGCGACGGTGCCGAAGCCAAGGCCGCCAAGCTGGCCACCGAAGCCAAGGCGGCCGGTGCCGACTTCGCCGCACTGGCCAAGGCCAACTCGGAAGACCCGGGTTCCAAGGACCAGGGCGGTGACCTGGGCTGGGTCGAGCGTGGCGCGATGGTGAAGCCGTTCGAGGACGCGCTGTTCGCCGCCAAGGCTGGCGACGTGATCGGTCCGGTCAAGACCGACTTCGGTTACCACATCATCAAGGTCGCGGCCGTGCGCGGTGGCGAAGGCAAGTCGTTCGAGCAAGTGCGTGACGTGCTGGCCGCCGAGCAGCTGAAGGCCGACGGCGAGCGTGGCTTCAACGATCTGGCCGGCCGTCTGGTCGATGCCATCAACAAGAGCCCGAGCGATCTGGTTGCTGCAGCCAAGTCGGTCGACCTGCCGGTGCAGACCCTGGGCCCGATCACCCGTGCCACCGCCAGCGGTATCGCCGCTGATCCGGCCGTGCTGCGCTCGGCGTTCTCCGACGTGATGGTGCAGGACGGTACCGTCAGCGACCCGATCGCCCTGGGCGGTAGCACCAACCACAGTGTCGTGATCCGCGTGGCCGCGCACACCCCGGAGCAGGCACTGCCGCTGGACAAGGCGCGTGAGCAGGTCATCGCCGCGATCCGTGCCGACCGTCAGCGCCAGGCCAGCGACAAGGCGGCTGACGCCGTGCTGGCCAAGCTGAAGGGCGGTGCCAGCCTGCAGTCGCTGGTGGCCAGCGACAAGCTGCAGGTCAGCCCGATGCCGGGCCTGCCGCGCAGCCAGCCGGTGCCGACCCCGGAAATCAACCGCGCCATCTTCAGTGCGCCGGTGCCGGCCGAAGGCAAGCCGAGCTTCGGCAAGGTCGACGTCAACGGCCACGCGCTGGTGTTCGTGGTGAACAAGGTCACCCCGGGCAACATCAAGGAAGTGACGCCGGAACAGCAGAAGCAGCTGAAGGACCAGCTGAGCCAGATCGACGGCATGGCGGCAGCCAAGGCCTACATCGACGCGATGCGCAAGAAGTTCGTGGTGCAGACCACCGAAGCGAACCTGTAAGCCGGAAGGCTGGCAGGACGAAGAAGGCCCGGCAATGCCGTAATGCTGTTCACTTAACGAAAACGCCGCGATACCAACCGGGATCGCGGCGTTTTTTGTTGCGTGGTAGCGCCGGCCCACGGCCGGCGGAACACTTCCAGCGCCGTGGTGTCTGACACAGGCCGCTGCGCTCGCCAGGCGTGGCCCGGCGCTACCATCGATAGCCCGACGGATTAAGTGAACAGCATTACGGCAATGCCGGGCCTTTTTTGTTGGTGCGTCCGCTGTATGGAGAGTCGAGCATGGCTTGTATGTT
>DEZI01000020.1 GCA_002364755.1 Stenotrophomonas maltophilia | reverse complement strand
GTCATCGCCAGGGTTTATACCCAAAACCCCGCTGCTCACGCAGCGGGGTTTTTCCTTATAAAGTGAAGGCACTGCTTTTCCCGGTACCTTCCGCCCCAAGGGCAAGATCGCGAGCTGGCGCTGCAAGCGCTGCTGCAACCGTCTCCCTGGTGAAATTAGCGCTGTGGAACCACCCGATCCCATCCCGAACTCGGAAGTGAAACGCAGCTGCGCCGATGGTAGTGTGGCTCAAGCCATGCGAGAGTAGGTCATCGCCAGGGTTTACACCCAAAACCCCGCTGCTCACGCAGCGGGGTTTTTCTTTGCACGCAGATAAACACGCTGGGTGCGTTGCCGTGCGTTGCGCGGTGTCCAACCAAGGCTGTAGATCCACGCCATGCGTGGATAGACCGCGCCACCGCGCAGAAAAAAAAGCGGCGCCCCGTGGGGCGCCGCCTGGACCTCAACACTGTTCAGTCGAGCATGGCTCGACTTTACGGGGCCGGGGCCTTGTTCTTCATCATCTCGTCGCGGGCGGCTTTGAAGGGATTGCCTTCGTACCAGTTCGGCCAGCGATCGCCGCCGGCCAGTTCCTTGCCCACGCCGTACATCAGTTCCAGATCTTCCACGGTGCCATCCAGCTTCCAGGTAGACGCATCGAACTCGTCCTTCGGCCCGTGGTAGCGGTTGTTGCCGTAATCGGTCGCGGCCTTGCGGCCTGCGTCGACACCACCATCGCGCAGATCCTCGCCACCGTCGGCATACAGTGCCGGCACGCCGGCCTTGGCGAAGTTGAAGTGGTCCGAACGGAAGTAGAAGCCGCTCTGCACCGAGGTCTCGCCGTGCAGGGTGCGGTCCTGGGCGGCGGCCAGCGGCTTGAGGATGTCCTCCAGCTCGGAACTGCCGAAACCGGTCACCGTCACGTCCTTGGCACGGCCGGCCACCGACATCGCGTCGATGTTGATCACGCCGGCAATCTTGTCCAGCGGGAAGGTCGGGTGGGCCACGTAGTACTTGGAACCCAGCAGGCCGGACTCTTCCAGGGTCACGGCCAGGAACACCACCGAACGCTCCGGCTTCGGATCCTGGTGGGCCATGGCTTCTGCCACCTCGAGGATGCCGGCCACGCCGGTCGCGTTGTCGACAGCACCGTTGTAGATGTTGTCGCCTTCCTCGCCCTCATGCTTGCCCAGGTGGTCCCAATGGGCCATGTACAGCACGGCTTCGTCGGCACGCGTGTTGCCCGGCAGCACGCCCACCACGTTGCGCGACTGCTTCTGCGCGATCCTGCTCTTCAGGTCGACCGCGGCGGTGGCCTTCAGCGGCACCGGCTTGAAGCCGCGCTTGCTGGCGTCCTTGTAGGCCTGCGCCAGGTCCAAGCCGGCCCCGGCAAACAGCGCTTTGGCGGCGTCCGCACTCAGCCAGCCCTGGACCGGGATGCGCGCTTCCGGATCATCCTTGGCCGGCAGGTCGTACTGCGGGCCGGCCCACGAGTTCTTCACCACATCCCAGCCGTAGGAAGCACCGGCGGTGTCGTGCACGATCAGTGCGGCGGCGGCACCCTTGCGGGCGGCTTCCTCGAACTTGTAGGTCCAGCGCCCGTAATAGGTCATGCGCTTGCCGTCGAACAGCTGCTCGTCGCCGACATGGAAGCCCGGGTCGTTGACGAACATCACGACCGTCTTGCCCTTCCAGTCCTGGCCGGCGTAGTCGTTCCACTTCTGCTCCGGCGCATCCACGCCATAGCCGACGAACACCAGGTCACTGGCATCGACCTTCACTTCGGCCTCGCCGGTACGGGTGCCCACCACCATATCGGTGCCGAACTTCAGCTCGGTGGTCTTGCCACCCTGGGTGATCTTCAGCACGGTCGACTCGTCGGCCGTGGTCTCGGTCATCGGCACGTCCTGGAACCAGCTGTCACCGTTGCCCGGCTGCAGGCCGATGCGCTGCATCTGGTCGCGGATGTAGTTGACCGTCAGCTCTTCGCCCTTGCTGCCCGGGGCGCGGCCTTCGAATTCGTCCGAAGCCAGCGTCTTGACCATCTCGCTGAAGTCGGCCGCGTTGATGCCGGGCGAGAAGCTGTGCGCTGCCGGCGTGGCCGCAGCATCGGGGCTGGCGGCAGGCGCCGGCGTGGAAGTGTCTTCGCCTTTGCAGGCGCTGAGCGCGGCCGCGGCGGCCAGGCACAGGAGGAGTTTGCGGGGCATCGTCGTTTCCTGGATACACGAGGGATGGCCACGCCGGGCGCGGCCGGTAAAGGGGAGCATTCCCCGTACTGCAGCGCCGGGGACTCAGTCCGCCGGCGCGGTATCGGTGTCGAACGGGATCGGCTCGGCACCGGTGACCGGCCCGACGCGTGCGGTGCGGTGCACGTACAGCACCACCTCGCGTTCGAACAGCAGCGGGCCTTCGACCACGGCGTTGGGGCCGATGATCACGCGCGGCTTGCGGCTGGCGGTGAGCGAAACGCTGAAGTTGGGCTTGCGCACGCGCAGGCCGCCACCGACCTGCGAGCCGATGCCAACGGTGATGTCACCGTTGACCGTTTCCACGTCCTTGCGCACGCGGCTGTTGACCAGGCCGATGCCACCGTTGACCGTTTCCACGCCGCCTTCGATCTGGCTGCCGTGGTCGCTGAAGATGCTGCCGTTGACTGTGCTGACATCGCCCTGGGCGATGACTTCACGGCCCAGGCGCACGCTGCCGTTGACCGTCTCGATGCTGCCGGTACGGGCGCGGTCGGCCACGGTGACGCCGCCGTTGACGGTGTCGATGCTGCCGGTTTCCACGCCGTCACCCACGCGGATGCCGCCGTTTACGGTGTCCAGCTTGCCGTAGCGCTGGCCCGGGTCGGCGCTGATGCTGCCGTTGACCTTGCTGATGTTGTCCTGCGCGCCGAGTGGACCGGCGACCAGCAGTGCGCCCAACAGCAGCGGAATGGAGAGCGTTTTCATGGGGGACCTCGTTGTTGTGCGGCTGGCAGGCCGCGTGCGTTGATGTCACCATTCCCCGGCACCCCCTGCAACTGCCTGAAGTCACTGGAAAGCCCTTGCGCAACAACGTCTTCCCCTCACGCCGACATCACACCGCCGCTGCCCGCGCCGGGCGTTGCCTGTTGCTGGGGCTGGCATTGGCGCTGGCTGCTCCCCTGCCGGGCAGCGCGCAGACCGCCTCCACCCGCGAGGCCGAGCGCAAGCTGCAGAAGCTGCGCACCGAATTGAAGGGCGTGGCGCAGGAGCGCCGGCAGATCGAGGGCCAGCGCGGCCAGGCCTCACGGCAGCTGCGCGATGCCGATGAAAAGGTCGCCCGCAGCGGCCGGGCACTGGCCCAGACCGAAACCGCGCTGCGCGAACAGAACCAGGCCCTGGCCGAAGCCGAACAGCGCCGCGCCACCCTGCAGGCCAACCTGGCCAAGCAGAACCGCGAACTGGCCGGGCTGCTGCGCGCGGCCTACCAGCTGGGCAACCATGCCCCGCTGAAGCTGCTGCTGTCGCAGGACACGGTGGCCGACGCCAACCGTGCCCTGGCGTACCACCGCTACCTGCAGCGCGAGCGCGCCCAGCGCATCGCCACCCTCACCGGCGACCTGAAGGAACTGGAGACGCTGCAGGCGCAGATCGCCGAGCGCAGACAGACCCTGCAGGGCGCACAGCGCGACCAGAAGCAGCAGGCGGCCTCGCTGGCGGCCGATCGCCGCGACCGCGCGCAGACCGTGGCCTCGCTGGAAGAACGCTTCAAGGACCGCCGCGAGAAGGAACAGGCGCTCGGCCAGGATGCCAAGGCGCTGGAAACGCTGCTGGCCAACCTGCGTGCGGCCGCCGCCCGCGCCGAGGCCGAACGCCGTGCCGCCGCGCGCAGGGCCGCCGCCGAGAAGGCCGCTGCCGAGAAGGCCGCACGCCAGGCCAAGGCCGAAGGGCGCCCGCCGCCGCCGACCAAGGTCCCGCCGGCCGTGGCCTCCGCGCCCGCGCCGAAGGTGGGCGGGCTGGGCTGGCCGCTGTCGGGCAACCTGCTGGCCCGCTATGGCGCCAAGCTGCCCGACGGGCGCACCAGCAGCGGCGTGCTGATCGGCGCGCCCGCGGGCAGCACCGTCACCGCCGTGGCCGATGGCACCGTGGTGTTCTCCGACTGGATGACCGGCTACGGGATGATCCTGATCGTCGACCATGGCAACGGCTACATGAGCCTGTACGCACACAACGACACCCTGCTGAAGGATGCCGGCGCGCGCGTGAGCCGTGGCGATGCCGTGGCCAAGGTGGGCAATTCCGGTGGTCAGGGCGTGACCGCGCTGTACTTCGAGCTGCGCCGCGGCGGGCAACCCGTCAACCCGGACAGCTGGCTGCAGCGGCGCTGAATCGACGCTGCTGCGACCAGGCCGGATTCAACGGGAATTTAGCCATGCTTCGCGCATAATCGGGGCATGTGCCTTGGGCACGATGCCACCGTCGACAGGAGTGATCCATGCGCGCAGCCCGTACCGCCACCCTCTTGCTGGCCCTGATGCCAGCGCTGTCCTGGGCGCAGCAGACTGCGCCGGCCGCCACCGATACCTCCGGCCAGGCAGCGAGCAACGAGGAGGCGGTGACCTCGAAGGTGCCGCTGGAAGACATCCGTCGTTTCGTCTCGGTCTACAACGCGGTCCGCGCGGCCTACGTCGATCCGGTCGATGACAACAAGCTCATGCAGTCGGCCGTGCGCGGCCTGCTGCTGGACCTCGATCCGCACAGCACCTACTTCAACAAGGAAGATGCCGAGGCCTTCGATGAGCAGGCCAACGGTGCCTACGAGGGCATCGGCGTGGAGCTGCAGCAGCAGCCGGACAACGCCAGCATGAAGGTCATTTCGCCGATCGACGACACGCCGGCGGCCAAGGCCGGCATCCTCGCCGGTGACCTGATCATCGCCATCGACGGCAAGCCGATCAGCGCCATCGATGCCAGCGAACCCCTGCGTGGCCCGGCCGGCAGCAAGGTGGTGCTGACCATCGTGCGCGACGGCAAGCCCAAGCCGTTCGATGTCAGCCTGACCCGGCAGACCATCCGCGTGACCAGCGTGAAGAGCCGCATGCTCGAACCGGGCTACGGCTACATCCGCCTGAGCACGTTCCAGGCCGATACCGGTTCTGATTTCCAGAAGCACGTGCAGCAGCTGCAGAAGCAGGCCGGTGGCCAGCTCAAGGGCCTGGTGCTGGATCTGCGCAGCAACCCGGGTGGCCTGCTGACCGCCGCGGTGCAGGTGGCCGATGACCTGCTCGACAAGGGCAATATCGTCAGCACCCGTGGCCGCATCAGCATCAGCGATGCACGCTTCGATGCGACCCCGGGCGACCTGCTGAAGGGCGCTCCGGTGGTGGTGCTGGCCGATGCTGGTTCGGCCAGTGCGTCCGAAGTGCTGGCCGGTGCGCTGCGCGACAACAAGCGTGCGCGCGTGGTCGGCAGCCGGACCTTCGGCAAGGGCTCGGTGCAGACCGTGCTGCCGCTGGACAACGGCGATTCGGTCAAGCTGACCACTGCGCGCTATTACACGCCCAGTGGCAAGTCGATCCAGGCCACCGGCATCGTGCCCGACGTGGAACTGAAGCCGGCGCCGACGCCGGAAGAAGATGCACTGCCGGCCAGCCTGAGCGATTACAGCGAGGCGACCCTGCCGGGCCACCTGCGCGGTGACGACGAAGGGACCGAGGGCTACCGCGCCGGTGCGGTGCTGCCCGGCGACGGCCCGATCAACGATGCCTTGGCCGAACTGAAGAACCCTGGTTCGGTAGCCACGCGGCTGAAGGCCGAAGCGGCCAAGGCCGAGGCGGAGAAGGCTGCGAAGGCCGCGGCCGCCAAGCCGGCGCCGAAGCCTGAGGCGAAGGCAGAGCCCAAGCCCGAGCCGGCCCCGGTAAAGCCCTGACGGTAGCGCCGGGCCATGTCCGGCGGACGCCCTGTTCATCCGGAAGGCGGCGCGGCCGAGGTGTCGCCCGATAGAATCGGCCCATGGATGATTCGAACCTCGCGACCACGATCAGCCAACTGCTTGGTCGTGACCCGCTGCCGAGTGACCGGGCTATTGGCCTGCTGCAGTCCTTGGCGAGTCGCCATGGCATTGATCCGTGTCTACTCTATTGGTGGGCAGGCAAAGCCTCGGCTGATCAGACCATCCAATACGATGGCAGCGATGAAGGCCTTTCCTGCTTGGCTGATCTGCTGGCAGAAGCGAACAATGAAATCTGCCTGGTGGCGTCAGATGAGCGCGCACTGCCGTGGCCGGTCTGGACCCTGCAGGTAAGTGAATTGATTCCCCTGCTCGGCGAATTGCCGTTCTTCGAGTATTTTGTGGTGCTGGATGGCGGCGCTACGCTGCTGTTCGATACCCACCACAACACCTTGGTGGTCTGTCGCGAGTGACGCTTTGGGCGTCATCGCGGACGGAGTAGATCCATATCAATGAAGGAGTCGAGCAAGCTCGACTCTACGAACGAGCGAGTGAACGCAGAGCCGGCCAGCGGCCGGCACTACCCGGTGCTCAGAACCCGTGGCGCTTGCGCAGCTTGCGGGCGATGGCCGCGCGCACGTACACGCCGTACAGCAGGCCGAACACGAAACCGCCGATGTGCGCCCACCAGGCCACCATGCCGAAGCTCGGGCCGATGTGGGCGAACACCACCTGCAGTGCGGCCCAGACGCCGATCAGCAGGTAGGCCGGGGCACGCACGAATTCCAGGAACAGGCCCAGCGGGATGACCACGCCCAGGCGCGCGGCCGGGAACAGCGCCAGGTAGGCGCCGATCATCGCCGACACCGCGCCGCTGGCGCCGATGATGATCTGGTCCGGGCTGCCCATGGTGTAGATCGCCACCAGGTTGGCCACCGCGCCGCCGACCAGGAACAGCAGCATCAACCGCCACGGGCCCAGCACCCTTTCGGCGGGGAGGCCGAAGATCAGCAGGAACACCAGGTTGCCCAGCAGGTGCGACCAGTCCGCGTGCAGGAACAGGGCGGTGAACAACCGCAGCACGCTGCCGTCCTGCAGCGTCGCCCACCAGTCCTGGGGGTGGGTCAGGCCGGTGGACAGGGCGCCCCAGTCCAGCCAGAGGCTGTTGCGGGCGTCGCCCGGACGCGAAATCGACCACAGGAACGCCAGCCACAATGCCGCAAACAGCACAGGTGTGGCCCAGCGCAGCGTGGCCTTCTTGCGGGAGGGGAGAGACACGAACATGGACGCTAGCCTAGCGTGCCGGGGCTTTCCGCGGGCGAGGCGCCTGTTCAGTTTCCGCAGCGGAAAGACGGCCGTCGCTGTTATTGTTTCATTAACCGCTCTGGGTAATACTCGCATACGGCGTCGTATGTCGGGAGGGGAATCCGGCGCGTTCTGGCGGACCTTTGCGGGTCCGGTGGGCGCAGGCGCACGCAGAGCACCATCACCGCTTACCGGAGAGAGAACTACGATGCAAACCGCTTCCACCATTGCCCGACTGACCCTGCTGGCCGTCGGCGTTGCCGGTGCGCTGGCCGCCGCCGATGCCAACGCCGCCGCCTTCCAGCTGAAGGAAAACAGCGCCAAGGGCCTGGGCCGCGCCTTCGCCGGCTCCACCGCAGCCGAAGGCGATGCCTCGGTTGTTGCCACCAACCCTGCTTCGATGCGCCTGCTCGATGGCACCCAGTTCCAGGGTGACGTCAGCGCCATCAGCTTCGGTGCCAAGTTCCGCGGCGAAGGCCGCTATGCCAACGGCGCCCCGATTTCCGGCGGCAACGGCGGCGACGCCGGCATGATTGCGCCGGTCCCGGCAGCGTACTTCCACGTCCCGTTCGGCGAGCAGGACAACATGCATTTCGGCGTCTCGCTGAGCGTGCCGTTCGGCTTCAAGACCGAATACGACCGTGACTGGGTCGGCCGCTACAACGGTGTCAAGACCGAGCTGCAGGCTGTCGACCTGGGCGCGGCGTTCTCCTACGACGTCAATCCCTACCTGTCGTTCGGTGTCGGCGTGTTCGCCGAGCGCCTGGACGTGGACCTGACCAGCGCCATCGACGGCGGTAGCGCCATCAACGCCAGCGCCCAGCAGCGTGCGTCGGCCGCGGTGCTGGCTGCCGGCGGCACCGCTGCCCAGGCCGCTGCTGCGGCCCGCCAGGCTGCTGCCCAGGCTGCCCAGCTCGGCTTCTCGCCGGGTTCGGCCGACGGTTACCTGCGCATCAAGGGTGACGAGGTGTCCGTGGGTTACACCCTGGGCATGACCGTCAGCCCGGTGGAAGGCACCAACATCGCCTTCAGCTACCGCTCGAAGGTCGAGCACAAGATCACCGACGGCAAGGCTGATTTCACCATGACCCCGGCTGCCGCCGCGTTCCTGGCGCAGGCTGCCCCGGGCACCTTCATCGACAGCAACGGCCGCGCCACCATTACCCTGCCGGCCAGCGCCAATGTGAGCTTCAGCCACCGTGTGAACGACCAGTGGAAGGTGATGGCCGACGTTTCGCGCACCGCGTGGAGCAAGTTCGACCAGGTCACCGTCGACTATGACTCCAACCAGCCGGACAGCCTGCTGCCGTTCAACTACCGCGACACCACCTTCGCGTCGATCGGTACCGAGTACCGCATGAACGACCAGCTGACCCTGCGCGGCGGCCTGGCGTACGACCAGACCCCGACCACCGACGCCCACCGCGACGTCCGCGTTCCGGACACCACCCGCAAGTGGCTGTCGCTGGGCCTGACCTGGGCTCCGTCGGAGAAGACCGAATACAGCGTGGGCTACACCCACCTGTTCACCAAGGATCCGAACATCACCTCGACCTCGGCCACCGGCAACACCGTGACCGGCAAGTACAAGGTGACCGGCGACGTGCTGGCCGCTTCGATGCAGTACAAGTTCTGATTCGGGCCCTGGCCTGAAGCAGTACGAGGGAGGCCCCGCGCAAGCGGGGCTTTCTTTTTGTGGGTAGACGCCATCCACGCACGGCGTGGATCTGCTGATGGGGCGGTCGTCCACGCATGGCGTGGATCTACTGGAGGTTGTGCCATCCGCGCAGGGCGGACATGGAGCCGGTTGTGGCATCCGCGCGCGGCGAGGCCCGGGGGCGTACGAGCCATCCACGTTCGCCGCGCGGATCAACGACAATGGCGCCATGAACCTCACCGATCCGAATTTCCAGCTGGAGCTGGCTGCCAACGTCGCCGTCGCCGGCTCGATCCTGCTGGCCGGCCGCAACAACGTGCACACCTGGTGGCTGGGCATCGTCGGCTGCGCGCTGTTCGCGGCGGTGTTCGAGCGCTCGCACCTGTTTGCGGACATGGTCCTGCAGTTCTTCTTCATCGCCATCAGCGTGCTCGGCTGGTGGCAGTGGCTGCGCGGCGACCACGGTGCGCCCCTGCCGATCACCCCGGTGCGCCCGCGGGCGTGGGCCTGGCTGCTGCCACTGGCGGTGGTGGCGACCTTCGCCTACGGCTGGATGCTGACCCGCCTGACCCATGCCTACGCGCCCTACATCGATTCGGCGGTGCTGGTGCTGAGCGTGATCGCGCAGATCCTGATGATGCGGCGCAAGCTGGAATCGTGGTGGGTGTGGCTGCTGGTCAACACCATCGCCGTGCCGCTGTACTACAGCCGCGGCCTGCACCTGACTTCGTTTCTCTACATCGGCTTCTGGATCAACGCGCTGGTGGCGCTGCGCCATTGGCGCACGCTGATGCGTGCCGAGGCAAAGACCGCTGATGCCGCTGCCTGAGCGCGTCGAGCGCGGTCTGGTGGTGGGCAAGTTCTGCCCGCTGCACCGCGGTCATGAACACCTGATCGACTTCGCCGCCGCGCACTGCCGGCAGCTGCTGGTGATCGGCTGGTCGCAGCCGGGCTTTGCCGGCTACAGCGCCGCCCGCCGCGAACGCTGGCTGCGTGCGCGCTTTCCGCAGGCGACGGTGGCGGTGCTGGACGATGCCCGCCTGGCCGCGCTCTGCGAACAGCACGGCCTGCCCCCGCGCGTGCTGCCACGCGACAGCGACAGCGAGCAGGTGCAGCGCGATTTCACCGCTTGGCTGTGCCTGCACCTGTTCGGTGGGCCGGTGCAGGCGGTGTTCACCGGTGAGGACTACGGCGATGGTTTCGCCGCAGCGCTGACCGCACACTTCAACGCACCCGTGCAGCACCAGCGGCTGGAACGCAGCCGCGATGTCGGCCAGCCCAGCGGCACCCAGCTGCGCGCCGATCCGCATGCGCTTCGCCACGGCCTGTCGCCGCAGGTGTACGCGGACTACGTGCAGCGCGTGGCCTTCATCGGTGGCGAATCCACCGGCAAGACCACGCTGGCGCGCGTGCTGGCCGAGCGCCTGGGCACGGTATGGGTGGCGGAGTACGGGCGGACGCTGTGGGAGGTGCAGGGCGGTGACCTGCACGCGCAAGATCTGCTGCGCATCGCCGAGGAGCAGCCGCGCCGCGAGGATGTGGCGGCGTTGGCGGCGCAGCGCTGGCTGTTCTGCGATACCACGCCCCTGGTGACCCTGGGCTACAGCGGCTGGATGTTCGGCAGTGCACCGGACGCGCTGCTGCAGGCGGCATTGCGGCCGTATGACCTGCTGTTCCTGTGCGCGCCGGACATCGCGTTCGACCAGGATGGCACGCGGGTGGGCGAGGCCTTCCGTTCGCAGCAGCATGTCTGGTACCTGCAGGAGCTGCAGGCGCGGGGGCTGCCGTTCGTGCTGCTGGAAGGTGATCTGGAAACCCGCATCGCGCGGGTGCAGGACGCGCTGGCCGAGCGGGCGGACAACCGGTTCAGTGTCGCCCTGCCTCTGTAGTGCCGAGCCCATGCTCGGCTTGCACGGTGCAGCCGAGCACGGGCTCGGCTCTACAGGGAGCGAAGACACAAAAAAACCCCGCTTTCGCGGGGTTTTTCGTTCACTGCATGACGCAGGCGATCAGTCGCCCAGGGTCAGCAGCGAGGCGTTGCCACCGGCGGCGGTGGTGTTCACCGTCACCGTCTTTTCGGTGGCGAAGCGCAGCAGGTAGTGCGGGCCGCCGGCCTTCGGGCCGGTGCCGGACAGGCCCTGGCCGCCGAACGGCTGCACGCCGACCACCGCACCGATCTGGTTGCGGTTGACGTAGACGTTGCCGACATGGACGCCGTTGCTGATGCGATCGACAGTCTCGTCGATGCGCGAATGCACGCCCAGGGTCAGGCCGTAGCCGGTGGCGTTGATCTGGTCGATCACCGCGTCGAGCTGGTCGCCCTTCCAGCGGATGACGTGCAGCACCGGACCGAACACTTCCTTCTGCAGCTGGGCCAGGTCCTTCAGTTCATACGCACGCGGTGCGAAGAAGGTGCCGTTGGCGGCTTCGCTGGACAGTTCGGCAGCAGCGATCAGGCGCGCTTCGCGGTCCATGCGCTCGGCGTGGTCCTGCAGGATCTTCAGCGCGTCGGCGTCGATCACCGGGCCGACGTCGGTGGACAGCAGGCCGGGGTTGCCGACCTTCAGTTCCTTCATCGCGCCGGCCAGCATGGTCATCACCTTGTCGGCGATGTCGTCCTGCACGAACAGCACGCGCGCGGCCGAGCAGCGCTGGCCGGCGGAGGTGAAGGCCGAACCGATCGCGTCCTTGACCAGCTGTTCCGGCAGCGCCGAGGAATCGGCGATGAAGGCGTTCTGGCCACCGGTCTCGGCGATCAGCACACCGATGGCGGCATCACGCGCGGCCATCGCGCGGTTGATCGCACGGGCGGTGTCGGTGGAGCCGGTGAAGGCTACGCCGGCTACGCGCGGGTCGGCGGTCAGCGCGGCACCGACGGTGGCACCGTCGCCCGGCAGGAACTGCACCACCTCGGCCGGCACGCCGGCGTCGTGCAGCAGCTTCACCGCGAAGAAGCCGATCAGGTTGGTCTGCTCGGCCGGCTTGGCGATGACGCTGTTGCCGGCGGCCAGTGCGGCAGCCACCTGGCCCAGGAAGATCGCCAGCGGGAAGTTCCAGGGGCTGATGCAGACGAACACGCCGCGGCCGTGCAGCTGCAGCTCGTTGGATTCACCGGTCGGGCTGGGCAGCTTCTCGGCGTGGCTGAACTGCTCGCGCGCCTGCTTGGCGTAGTAGCGGAGGAAGTCCACGGCTTCGCGCACTTCGGCAATGCTGTCGGGCAGGCTCTTGCCGGCTTCCTTCACGCACAGCGCCATGAACTCCGGCATGCGCGCTTCCAGCTGGTCGGCGGCGTGCTCGAGGATGGCGGCGCGGCTGGCGGCAGGGGTGCGGTTCCAGGCCGGCTGCGCGGCGACAGCATTCGCCAGCGCCTTCTGCACGGTGGCGGCATCGGCGGCCAGCCACTGGCCGACGACCTCGCGCGTGTCGGCCGGGTTGGTCACCGGCAGCGCGGCGCCGGCCGGGTTCGCACCCGGCACCAGCGGAGCGGCCTGCCACGCGCTCTTGCCAGACGCGGGCACAGCCGCGTTGATCTGCTCGGCCAGGGCGCGCAGTTCGTTGTCGTTGGCGAGGTTGGCGCCCATGGAGTTCTTCCTGTCGTGGTTCTGGCTGCGCAGCAGGTCAACCGGCAGCGGGATCTTCGGGTGGGGGATCGAGGCGAACGAGGCGACCATCTCGACCGGATCGCGGATCAGGTCGGCGATCGGCACGCGTTCGTCGGTGATGCGGTTGACGAAGCTGGAGTTGGCGCCGTTTTCCAGCAGGCGACGCACCAGGTACGGCAGCAGGTCTTCATGCGAACCGACCGGCGCATACACGCGGCAGGGCAGGGCCAGGCGGTCGGCCGGCACCACTTCGGCGTACAGGTCGTCGCCCATGCCGTGCAGCTTCTGGTGCTCGTACACGCCACCGTTGGCGATGCTGCGCACCGCGGCGATGGTGTGCGCGTTGTGCGTGGCGAACATCGGGTAGATCGCGTCGGCATGGGTGAACAGACGCTTGGCGCAGGCCAGGTAGGACACGTCGGTGTTCTGCTTGCGGGTGAACACCGGGTAGCCCGGATAGCCTTCGATCTGGGCGCGCTTGATCTCGGCATCCCAGTAGGCGCCCTTGACCAGGCGCACCTGCAGGCGGCGACCGGCGCGGCGCGCCATGTCGGCCAGGTGGTCGATCGTGTACGGGGTGCGCTTCTGGTAGGCCTGCACGACCACGCCGAAGCCATCCCAGCCGGCCAGCGAGGCATCGCCGAACACCTGCTCGATGATGTCCAGCGACAGTTCCAGGCGATCGGATTCTTCGGCGTCGACGGTGCAGCCGATGCCGTAGCTCTTGGCCAGCTGCGCCAGTTCCAGCACGCCCGGCACGAGGTCGGTCAGCACGCGCTCGCGCTTGGCGTGCTCGTAGCGCGGGTACAGCGCCGACAGCTTGATGGAGATGCCCGGAGCGTTGTTGACATCGCCGTCCGGGCGGCCGCCGCGGGCCTTGTGGTCGCCGCCGATGGCGTGGATCGCACGGCGGTAGTCCTCGAGGTAGCGCAGCGCGTCCTTCATGGTCAGCGCGCCTTCGCCCAGCATGTCGAACGAGTAGCGGTAGCTGGCGTTGTCGCCCTTGTGCGAACGCGACAGCGCTTCGCTGATGGTGCGGCCCATGACGAACTGGTGGCCCATGATCTTCATGGCCTGGCGCACGGCCAGGCGCACCACCGGCTCACCGACGCGGCCGACCAGGCGCTTGAAGGCGCTGGGTGCGTCGGCGCGGGTGGCGTCGTTCATCTGCACCAGCTTGCCGGTCAGCATCAGGCCCCAGGTGGAGGCATTGACCAGCACCGAGTCGCTGCCGCCCAGGTGCTTTTCCCAGTCGGCATCGGCCAGCTTGTCGCGGATCAGCTTGTCGGCGGTGTCCTGGTCCGGAATGCGCAGCAGCGCCTCGGCCACGCACATCAGCAGCACGCCTTCCTCGCTGCCCAGGTCGTACTGGCGCATGAAGGCTTCGATCGCACCCTGGTCCTTGGCACGCACGCGCACCCGGCCGACCAGATCGGCGGCCAGCGCCTGCACCTTGGCCTGCTCCTCGGCGGGCAGGCGGGCCTGGGCCAGCAGCTCGCGCACGTGGCTGGCCTCGTCCTTCAACCAGGCGTCGGTGATGGCCTGGCGGAACGGGTTGGGGGACGCCGGCAGTTCCGGCGACAGCAGCGCGCCCGGACGCGGGGCGTCGTGGACGGCGGGGGAAGAGGAGGGTGCGTTCATGCCGATCCGGCCAGTGGAAAACTTGGCGATTTTAATCATTTTTACGCCCTGCGGAAGTGCCGAGAAGACACCTTTGTGGAGGGCTGATAGCCCCTAGCAGTGGTGGATTCAGCGTGTTCAGCGAGCTCGTCCGGTTTTGTGCTGAATTCGTCATTCGTGCCGCCGGGGTCATGCTGTATTGCAACATGGCAAAAAGTGTGAATGGACCCTTGCTACCGGTGAGAGGGCGGGGCTACCATCGAGACGTTTCCCGCGGCAGGAACGCGGTTGCGACATGATCGAGGTGCTTCCAGCTCCGGATGGGTCAGGTACGCAGCTGCGGCTGCGTCCCCCACGGGCGCTCGATGCCCGGCAGTTCGTCCTGTTGTTTGCCGTGTTGTCGGGAGCGATGTGGCTGGTCTCCGCCCTCGGGTGGGTGGCTGGCAACGCATTCGCCCCGCTGTTCGCGCTGCTGTACAGCCTGCTGCTGGCAGCCGCCCTGCGTGCCTTGTGGCGCAGTGGTGAACGGCAGGAGGAGATCCGGGTCGTGCCGGCGTGCGTGGAGGTCATCCCCGTACCCGGTGGATCGCCGGTGTTCCGGGCCCACCCCCATTGGGTGCGCCTGCTCACCGACGACGAGAGGGTCCGGCTGGCATCCAGCGGTCGGCAGGTGGAGGTGGGGAGTTTCCTCGCGCCGGCCGAACGCCAGACGCTCGCTGAAATGCTTGAAGGCTTGCTCGCCGCCAGCGATGGCGGCAACCGACGACGCTAAGGGTCTAGGCAATGAAGCAAAGCAGCAGGTGGGGCAGGAAGTGCGTTGCAGCGGTCGCCAGCCTGGTGGCCGGGGGACTGGTTCCGGCATGGGCATGGGCGCAGGCGGCCGATCCCAAGCCGTGGCAGCTGAACATGGGCAAGGGGGTCACCCAGACCTCGCGCCTGGCCTGGGAGTCGAACAACCTGTCGTTGATCATCTGTACGGTGATCGGCGTCATCGTGTTCGGGGCGATGGCCTACGCCATCTTCAAGTTCCGCAAATCCAAGGGCGCCGTCGCCGCCACCTTCAGCCACAACACCAAGGCGGAGGTGATCTGGACGGTGATCCCGGTGATCATCCTGATCGTGATGGCGTGGCCGGCCACGGCCAACCTGATCAAGATGTACGACACCCGCGATGCCGAAATGACCGTGAAGGTCACCGGCTACCAGTGGATGTGGAAGTACGAATACCTTGGCGAGAACGTCACCTTCACCAGCCGCCTGGACCGCGAGTCCGACCGCATGCGGCAGAGTGGCAAGGTGCCGACCCGCGAAAGCCACCCGCACTACCTGCTGGACGTGGACAACCGCCTGGTGCTGCCGGTCGATACCAAGGTGCGCTTCGTCATCACCTCTGATGACGTGATCCACGCCTGGTGGGTGCCGGCGCTGGGCTGGAAGCAGGACGCCATCCCCGGCTTCATCAATGAGGCCTGGACCAGCATCGAGCAGCCCGGCGTGTACCGCGGCCAGTGCGCCGAACTGTGCGGCAAGGACCATGGCTTCATGCCGATCGTGGTCGAGGCCGTGTCCAAGGAAGACTTCAAGCAGTGGCTGGCGCAGCGCAAGCCGCCGCCGGCTGCGCCTGCCACGCCTGCGGCACCGGCCGAACCGGCAGCGCCTGCGGGCGAGGCACCGGCGGCGCCGGCCGCACCCGCGGCGGCTGAAGCCGGTACCCCTGCTACCGCAGCCAGGGGCGCGTGATGTAAAGCCCGCGGCCGTTCGCGGCCGTGGCGACAACCGATTCTGAGAGGTGTTTTGCGATGGCGCACTCGGCAGTTGGGCACGACGATCACCACCACCACCAGAGCTTCTTCGAGCGTTGGTTCTTCTCGACCAACCACAAGGACATCGGCACCCTGTACCTGGGTTTCAGCTTCATCATGTTCGTCATCGGCGCCTTCATGAGCGTGCTGATCCGGCTTGAGCTTGCCCAGCCCGGCATCCAGTTCATCCGCCCGGAGGTGTTCAACCAGCTCACCACCGTGCATGCGCTGGTAATGATCTTCGGTGGCGTGATGCCGGCCTTCGTCGGCCTGGCCAACTGGATGATCCCGCTGCAGATCGGCGCGCCGGACATGGCGCTGCCGCGAATGAACAACTGGTCGTTCTGGCTGCTGCCGGTGGCCTTCAGCCTGCTGCTGCTGACCTTCCTGCTGCCGGGCGGTGCACCGGCCGGTGGCTGGACGCTGTACCCGCCGCTGTCGCTGCAGGGCGGCTACAACGTCGCCTTCACCGTGTTCGCGATCCACGTCGCCGGCATCAGTTCGATCATGGGCGCGATCAACATCATCGCCACCGTGCTCAACATGCGTGCGCCGGGTATCGACCTGCTGAAGATGCCGATCTTCTGCTGGGCCTGGCTGATCACCGCCTTCCTTCTGATCGCGGTGATGCCGGTGCTGGCCGGTGCGGTGACCATGCTGCTGACCGACAAGTTCTTCGGCACCAGCTTCTTCAACGCCGCCGGTGGTGGTGATCCGGTGATGTTCCAGCACATCTTCTGGTTCTTCGGGCACCCCGAGGTCTACATCATGATCCTGCCCGCCTTCGGCGTGGTCAGCGAGATCATCCCGACCTTCAGCCGCAAGCCGCTGTTCGGTTACCAGGCGATGGTGTACGCCACCGCCGCGATCGCCTTCCTGTCGTTCATCGTCTGGGCCCACCACATGTTCACCGTGGGCATGCCGCTGGGTGGCGAGATCTACTTCATGTTCGCCACGATGCTGATCTCGATCCCGACCGGCGTGAAAGTGTTCAACTGGGTCAGCACCATGTGGCGCGGCTCGCTCACCTTCGAAGCACCCATGCTGTGGTCGGTGGCCTTCGTCATCCTGTTCACCATCGGTGGCTTCTCCGGCCTGATGCTGGCCATCGTCGCGGCTGACTTCCAGTACCACGACACCTACTTCGTGGTCGCCCACTTCCACTACGTGCTGGTGACCGGCGCGGTATTCGCGCTGATCGCCGCGGTGTACTACTGGTGGCCGAAGTGGACCGGGCGCATGTACAGTGAGAAGTGGGCCAAGGTGCACTTCTGGTGGTCGATCGTGTTCGTCAACCTGCTGTTCTTCCCGCAGCACTTCCTCGGCCTGGCCGGCATGCCGCGGCGCATCCCCGATTACAGCGTGGCCTTCGCCGACTGGAACCTGATCAGCTCGATCGGTGCGTTCGGCATGTTCGCCACGCCCTTCATGATGGCCGCGATCCTGCTGTCCTCGCTGCGCAATGGCGAGAAGGCCGAGGCCCGTTCCTGGGAAGGCGCGCGTGGCCTGGAGTGGACGCTGCCGTCGCCGGCACCGGCGCATACCTTCACCACGCCGCCGACCATCCGCCCGGGGGACCTGGCGCATGACGACATCACGCATTGAGGTGGGGCATGCATAACGAGAGCCCGCTTGCCCCGTGTAGAGCCGAGCCATGCTCGGCTGGCGAGAAGCAGCCGAGCGGTAGAGTCGACCGTTGGTCGACTGACGAAGAGCAGCCGACCAACGGTCGGCTCTACCAGCAGCAGCGCCAGCGCGCCAAGCGGACCGCGATCTGGGTCGGCACCGTCGCCGTGCTAGTCTACGTCGGTTTCATCCTCAGCGGGGTGATCGGCCGATGAGCGAGACGCCGGCCACCGCTCCGTCACGAAGTGCCGGGCTGCCGCGCCTGATCGGCGTGGCGGTGGCGGTGTTCCTGCTGACGTTCTCGCTGGTGCCGCTGTACCGCATCGCCTGCGAGAAGGTGTTCGGCGTGCGCCTGGAGCGCGGTCCCGGCAGCGAGGCCAGCACCGGCGCCGCCACCGGCAAGCGCACCGTGCGCGTGGAGTTCGATGGCGGGGTCAATTCGCGGTTGCCGTGGTCGTTCCATCCCGAGCAGCTGACCATGGACGTGGTGCCCGGCGAGCTCAACGAAGCGCTGTACTTCGCCCGCAACGACAGCGCCAATGCCGTGGTCGGCAGTGCCGTGCCTTCGGTGGCGCCGGCGCGCGCGTCGGGCTTCTTCAGCAAGACCGAATGCTTCTGTTTCACCGCGCAGACGCTGCAGGCCGGCGAGAAGCGCGACATGCCGGTGCGCTTCATCGTCGATCCGGACCTGCCGCCGGAAATCAAGACGATCACCTTGTCCTACACCTTCTACCGCAACGACGCGCTGTCCGACCGGCTGGCACCTGCCGGCACCTCGGAAGGCGCGCACGCCGCTCCCTGACCCGGATACCGACATGGCCCAGACACCGACCGACGCCAACGTGTACTTCGTCCCGGCCCAGAGCAAATGGCCGTTCGTGGGGTCCATCGCGATGATGGTGACCATGGTTGGCGTGGCCAGCTGGCTCAACGATGCCAGCTGGGGGCGCTGGACCTTCTACATCGGCATCGCGATGCTGGTGCTGACCCTGTTCTGGTGGTTCAGCGACGTGGTGCGCGAATCGCAGGCCGGCAACTACAACCGCCAGGTCGACGGCTCGTTCCGGATGGGCATGGTCTGGTTCATCTTCTCCGAAGTGATGTTCTTCGGTGCCTTCTTCGGCGCGCTGTTCTACACCCGCAACCTGGGCCTCTCCTGGCTCAGCGGCGAAGGCCGCGGGGTGATGACCAACGAACTGCTGTGGCAGGGCTACTCGGCGGGCTGGCCGACCAACGGACCGGCGGCCATCGGTGGTGCGTTCCAGACCATTCCGGCCTGGGGCCTGCCGCTGATCAACACGCTGATCCTGCTGACCTCCGGCGTGACCCTGACCATCGCCCACCACGCGCTGAAGGCCGGCAACCGCCGCCAGCTGCTGGTCTGGCTGGGCGCCACCGTGCTGCTCGGCCTCGGCTTCCTGACGCTGCAGGCGGAGGAGTACATCCACGCCTACAAGGAACTGAACCTGACCCTGGGTTCGGGCATCTACGGTTCGACGTTCTTCATGCTGACCGGCTTCCACGGCGCGCACGTGCTGCTGGGCACGATCATGCTGATCGTGATGTGGCTGCGTTCGGCCAAGGGACACTTCACCCGCGACAACCACTTCGCGTTCGAAGCCGCTGCGTGGTACTGGCACTTCGTCGACGTGGTGTGGCTGATGCTCTTCATGTTCGTCTACGTGCTTTGACCGGCGCCGGCGCCGGTGGCCTCAGCCACCGATGCCGTGCGGTTTGATCCAACCCATGTAGATGCACACGATCACCAGTACGATCAGTGCGACTGACACGCCGATACGCCGGGTCAGCGCGTTGACCGTGCGCTTGGTCTGGCCGCGGTCGACCAGCAGGTAATACAGGCCGGCGCCCAGATTCCAGACGATGACGATCAGAAACGCGATTACCAGCAGGGTCTTCAGCGAATCACTCATGCGCGGCTCGAGGACAGGGTGGATGCGCCTATCTGACCGCGTTTGCGCGGACTTGTCATGATGCGCCAGCACACGCGCGTGATCGGCTGGCTGATGGCGGTGCTGGCGATGGCCGCGTTCACTGCGTTGGGGTTCTGGCAGCTGCAGCGCATGCACGCCAAACAGGCGCTGCTCGATGCGCAGGGGCCGGCGGTGGCGCAGTCGCTGCCGCTGGCGCAGGCCTTGGCGGCACCAGGGGCTTTGCACGGCGTGGCCGACCATGGCCGCTTCCTGCCCGGGGTGGTGCTGCTGGACAACCAGACCCGGCAGGGCCGTGCCGGGGTGAAGATCTATCGACCGTTCCGCAGTGACGACGGCAGCGTGCTGCTGGTCGACCTGGGCTGGCGCGCGCTGCCGCCGGATCGCACCTTGCCGGATGTACCCGCGCCGCCATCGCCGGTGGCGGTGCGCGGGTTGCTGGCACCGCCGCCAGCGCCCGGCCTGGCGCTGGGGCCGGCGTTCTCGAGCACCGGCGAGCCCGGACGCTGGCTGGCCAGCCGCCTGCCTGCCGAGGGCCTGGCCCGCGCGCTGGGGCTGGCCGCGCTGCCCGAGCGGGTGCTGCGCCTGGACCCCGCGCTGCCGTTCGGCGATGCGCGTGATCTGGATCTGCTGCCGAACACGCTGCCGCCGCAGCGCCACCTGGGCTATGCGGTGCAGTGGTTCGGCCTGGCGCTGACCGTGCTGGTGGTCGCGCTGGTGCTGGAACGCCGCCGGAGGCGCCCCGTTGCCCGGTAGTGCCGGCCAGCGGCCAGCACCACCGGCATCCCTTTCCCAACCATGAGAAAATGCCCCGCATGAACACTGCTACCTCCCCGCAGGCACGCGGTTCCGGCCGCCGGACCCTGGTGCTGCTGTTCGCCGTGTTCTTCGGGGCTATGGCGCTGGCCGCCGTGCTGCGCTTCAGCGGCTGGCAGCCCACCGGGCACCGCAATGCCGGGCAGCTGCTGCAGCCGCCGGTGGATCTGCGCCAGCAGGCGCCCACCCTGGCCAACGGCCAGGCCTACCCGTGGAACCCCGAAGCGCGGACCTGGCGGTTGCTGGTGGCCCCGGCCGGCGGCTGCGACGCGCAGTGCGTCACTTTGTCGCAGGGACTGGGCAAGGTGTGGCAGCTGTTCGGCCATAACGCCGATAATGTCGAGATCCTGTGGCTGGGTACGCCACCGGCGTCGATCGCCTCGCTGCCCGCGCTGCGGCCGCTGGCCCCGTCGCCAGCCCTGCGCGCGGCCCTGCCGGGCGTCGATGATCCGGCGGGACTGCCGGTCTACGTGATCGATCCGAACGGCTTCGTGATCATGCGCCATGCCCCCGGCTCCGACCTGGGTGGCCTGCGCAAGGACATGGCCACGTTGCTGAAACTGAAGTGAGTCCTGTTTGATGAGCCTTTCCGCGCGTCCGGCGCTGCATCGCAACTTCCACCGCCTGGCGTGGTTCGCCATGATCATGACCGCCAGTACGATCATGTTCGGCGCCTTCGTCCGCCTGTCCGATGCCGGCCTGAGCTGCCCGGACTGGCCGACCTGCTATGGCCAGGCTACCTGGCCGCAGCACGTGGAAGAGACCATCGGTCACCCGGCCGCCGAGATCCGCCCGCTGGAAACCCACAAGGCCTGGCGCGAGCAGGTGCACCGCTTCCTCGCCGGCGCGCTGGGCATCGAGATCCTCACCCTGGCCCTGCTGGCCACCCGCAAGCGCCGCTTCGGAAGCACGGCGGTGGTGACCGCCTGCGTATTGGTGGCCGCCGGCATACCGCTGTACATGATGGGCTGGCATGGCACGGCCAGCATGCTCGCCCTGACCGGTGAGGCGATCCTGCTGATCGCCGCGCTGCGCTGGAGCAACATCGACCTGGCGCGCGCTGCGCTGCTCACCCTGGCAGTGGTGATCTTCCAGGCCCTGCTGGGCATGTGGACGGTGACCCTGCTGCTGAAACCCATCGTGGTGATGGGCCACCTGCTGGGCGGCATGCTGATGTTCGCGCTGCTGGTGTGGATGGCGTGGCGGGCGACCCACCTGCCGATCACCCTGGCCGAAGCGCCCAAGCTGAAGTGGTTGCTGCGCATCGGCGTGGCGGTGCTGGTCACCCAGATCGCCCTCGGTGGCTGGGTCAGCGCCAACTATGCCGCGCTGGCCTGCGGTGGCGGCAGCGCCTCGCTGGACAACTTCCCGCGCTGCGCCAACCAGTGGTGGCCGCAGCACAACTTCGCCGAGGGCTTCACCCTGTGGCGCGGCATCGGCGTGGATTACGAAGGGGGCGTGCTGGATGGCGCCTCGCGCATCGCCATCCAGATGGCGCACCGCCTGTTCGCGATCGTCGTTGCTGCCTACCTGCTGTGGCTGGGCCTGCGCCTGTTCCGCGTGCCCAGCATGCGTGGCTGGGCCAGCGCGCTGGTGGCGCTGCTGGTGCTGCAGGTCACCCTGGGCATCCTCAATGTGAAGCTGGCTCTGCCGCTGGAAGTGGCCGTGGCCCACAACGGTGTGGCCGTTGCCTTGTTGTTCGTACTGGTCAGCCTGCTGGCCCGCCTGCGTGCCCCGGACTGATTCCATGTTTTCCAGATATCGCCAGTACTGGGACCTGACCAAACCCAAGGTCGTGGCCCTGATCGTTTTCACAGCCCTGGTCGGCATGGTCCTGGCCATTCCGGGAGTGCCCAGCTGGGAACAGGTGCGCGCCGGCGCGCTCGGCTTCCTCGGCATCTGGCTGGCCGCCTCGGCCGCCGCGGCCATCAACCAGCTGCTGGATGCGCACATCGATGCGCAGATGGCGCGTACCTCGTGGCGCCCGCTGGTGGTGGGCAAGGTCAAGCCGTGGCAGGTGCTGGTGTTTGCCGGCGTGCTGATCGTGCTGTCGATGGCGATCCTGCTGCTGTGGGTGAACTGGATCACCGCGGTGCTGACCTTCGCCTCGCTGATCGGCTACGCGGTGATCTACACCGTCTACCTGAAGCGCGCGACCTCGCAGAACATCGTCATCGGCGGCCTGGCCGGCGCGATGCCGCCGATGCTGGGCTGGGCGGCGATCACCGGCATGCAGGGTTCGTCGGACTGGGCGTACTCGTCGCTGCTGGTGCTGATCATCTTCATCTGGACGCCGCCGCACTTCTGGGCGCTGGCGATCTTCCGCCGCGAGGACTACGCCAAGGCGAAGATCCCGATGTTGCCGGTCACCCATGGCGTGGTGCACACGCGCAAGCAGATCATGGTGTATTCGGTGGTGCTGGCGCTGGTGTGCGTGGTGCCGTACCTGGTGGGCATGAGCGGCCCGTTCTATTTGGGCGGCGCGATCGTGCTCAATGCCGTGTTCCTCTGGTACGCCTGGCGCATGCTGAACCCGCCGGACGAGCTGTTCTCGATGAAGATGTTCCAGTACTCCATCGTATACCTGATGGCGCTGTTCGCGTTCCTGCTGGTGGACCACTGGATCCTGCCCTGGCTGTGACCTCGGGGTCGGATCCCCGAAGGGGCTCTGACCCTACCTGATCGCGCGGACATCCACGTATGGCGTGGATCTACTGCGGGTTCACGCCATCCGCCGTTTGGTAGATCCACGCCATGCGTGGATGGCGGTTCCCGCAACAACCCGCACGTTCAGTAGATCCACGCCATGCGTGGATGGGTTCCCCTCAGCACCCCGCGCGCCCGATCAGGGCGCGCGCTTCGCATACCGCTGCGCGATCACGCCGCAGACGATCAGCTGGATCTGGTGGTAGATCATCACCGGCAGCACGATGGCGCCCAGGCTGCCGCCGGCGAACAACACCTTGGCGATCGGCACGCCGGTGGCCAGGCTCTTCTTCGAGCCGCAGAACACGATGGCGATCTCGTCCTCGCGGTTGAAGTGCAGGCGGCGGGCCAGGAAGGTGATGAGCGGCATCGCGATGCCGAGCAGCACGGCAGCGACCACGGCTACGGCGAACAGGGACAGCAGTGGCGTCTTGCTCCACAGCCCTTCGGTCACCGCTTCGCCGAACGCCGAATACACCACCAGCAGGATGGTGGCCTGGTCGGTGTAGCGCAGCAGCGCACGCTGCTTTTCCACCCAACCGGCGATCCACGGCCGCAGCAGGTGGCCGGCCACGAACGGCACCAGCAGCTGCAGCATGATGCCGCCGATGGCATGCAGCGGGTCGTGCACGCCGCCGGAGGTACCGGCCAGTGCGGTCAGCAGCAGGGGCGTGAGGAACACGCCGAGGATGCTCGACAGCGACGCACTGCACACCGCCGCCGGGACGTTGCCGCGCGCCATCGACGTGAACGCGATGGACGACTGCACGGTGGAGGGCAGGGTGCACAGGAACAGCACGCCCAGGTACAGCTCAGGCGTCAGCAGCCAGCCCGACAGCGGCTTGAACAGCAGGCCCAGCAGCGGGAACAGGATGAAGGTGCAGGCGAGGATGGTCAGGTGCAGCCGCCAGTGCAGCATGCCGCCGATGATCGATTCGCGCGGCAGGCGCGCGCCATGCAGGAAGAACAGCGCGGCGATGGCCACGGTGGTGACGTCGTCCAGCACGATGGCGGCGGCGCCCTTCATCGGCAGCAGCGAGGCCAGGCCGACGGTGCACAGCAGGGCGAGGGTGAAGTTGTCCGGTCGCAGGCGCGACCACCAGCGGGTCATGGTGGGCAGGCTCCTCGTTACAGGGGGTCAGGGATGGGAAGCGGGCGCGGCCAGGCGTTGCCGGGTGGCCGCTTCCAGTGAGGTCAGGCCAGCGCGCTGGCCCAGCTGCAGGGCCTGCTCGGGGCTGGCGTGCTCGTAGCGGGCGTTGACCAGGCCGAGCACGGCGCCGGCACGGTTGCCCGAGGCGCAGTGCAGCAGCACCGGGCCCTGGCTCTGCTGCAGGGCCTGGTGCACGGCGCGCACGTTGGCTGCATCCAGGCCTTCGGCACCGGCCACCGGGATGCGCACGTAGCGCAGGCCCAGCGCTTCGGCCTGGGCGGTTTCATCGAAACCACGGTCCTCGCCGGGCTGACGCAGGTCGATGACGGTGCGCACGCCCTGCGCGGCCAGCGACTGCAGTTGCGCAGCGCTGGGCTGGCCGCCGGCATACAGGCCGGGGCGGACTTCATTGAGCGGGGTGTCCCCGGCCCAGGCGGGCAGGGACGGGCAGAGCGACAGCAACAGCAGGCAGGTCAGGCGCAGCAGCATGGTCTCTCCGTGGATGGGCTGCCGCTACAGGCGCAGGGTGGCGCGGGCCTTCAGCAGTTCGCGCAGTTCGTACTTGTCAGTATCGTCCAGGCCCTGCTGGCGCTGCTTTGCCAACAGCTCGTCCAGACGTTGCACCAGCAGTTGTTTCTCCAGCTGGGCCACCGCGTCGTGCAGTTCCTGGGTCCACATCGCCTCGTCGCCGGGCATGGTCTGCGCGGCCAGCGTATGCAGCGAGGCCTGCTCTTCGCGGCCATCGAAGTGTTCCAGCAGGGCGCCGGTGCTGATGTCCGGGCGCTGTTCGACCAGGCCCAGCAGTTCCAGCAGCAGCTCCACACCGGGCAGGCGCAGGCCTTGGAAGTGGTGCTTGCCGCCCAGGCTCATCGCCAGCGACGGCTGCTGCAGCAGCACGGCGATCGCGCCGCGCACCAGGCTGCGCTTGGCGATGGGCTGGATCTGCCGGGCTGGCGCGCGCTGTGGCATCGGTGCGCGTGCGGCGGCGGCGTTGCCACCGCCCAGGCCGGTCAGCTGCGTCAGCTGCTGCTTCATCAGGTCGCCGAAGGCACCATCGGGAATCTGCGCCAGCATCGGCTTGGCCCGTTCGGCCAGGCGCGCCTTGCCGTCCAGCGTGCCCAGGTTGATCTCGCGGGTCAGTTCGTCGAAGAAGAACTGCGACAGCGGCGTGGCCTGCTTCAGGCGGTCGTTGAAGGCCTCGGCGCCTTCCTTGCGCACGATGGTGTCTGGATCCTCGCCATCGGGCAGGAACAGGAAGAACGCCTGGCGGCCGTCCTTCATGCGCGGCAGCACCGATTCCAGCGCCTTCCAGCCGGCGCGGCGGCCGGCGGCGTCGCCGTCGAAGCAGAAGAACACGTCCGGCGCGTTGCGGAACAGCAGCTCGGCGTGGTCCGGCGTGGTGGCCGTGCCCAGCGTGGCCACCGCCTGGGTGACCCCGAACTGGAACAGCGAGACCACGTCCATGTAGCCCTCGACCACGATCAGCCGCTCGATCTTCTGGTTGGCCTGGCGCACCTGCCACAGGCCGTACAGTTCGCGACCCTTGTGGAACAGCGCGGTCTCGGGCGAGTTGAGGTACTTGGGGCCGTCGTCCTTCTCGAACACGCGACCACCGAAGGCGATGACACGGCCACGGCGGTCGAAGATCGGGAACATCACCCGGTCGCGGAACTTGTCGTAGACGTGGCCGCGGTCGTTCTTGGAGAACAGGCCGGCGCGGTCGAGCAGCTTCATCCGCCGCTCGTCCTTGCCCAGCGCGTCGCGCAGGCCGCTGTAGCCATCCGGTGCATAACCGATCTGGAAGCGCGCGCGGTTTTCCTCGTCCACGCCGCGGCCGTCCAGGTAGGCACGCGCCTTCTCGCTGCCTTCCAGGTTCTTCTGGAAGAACTTCGTGGCCGCATCCAGCGCCGAATACAGCTCGCGGCTGTCGTCCTGCTGCTGGGCGTTGCGCGGGTTCTCGCTGCGCGGCACTTCCATGCCGGCGCGCTTGGCCAGTTCATCCACCGCATCGAGGAATTCGAGGCGGTCGTAGTTCATCAGGAAGCTGATGGCGGTGCCGTGCGCGCCGCAGCCGAAGCAGTGGTAGAACTGCTTGGTGGGCGAGACCGTGAACGAGGCCGAGCGCTCGTCATGGAACGGGCAGCGCGCTGCATATTCCTTGCCCTGGCGCTTCAACGGCACGCGGCTGCCCACCACCTCGACGATGTCCGAGCGGGCCAGCAGGTCGTCGATGAAAGCGTCGGGGATACGGGCCATGGGCAACAGGGCAGGGGCGCGGCCAGGGGCCACGCGAGGCGGGAACGATCAGTCCGCCTAGTTTACTCCTTGGCGGGGACCGGACCGGCCTCTACCGGGTCGATGCCTGCAGCGGCCAGGTGATTGCGCGCGCGCAGGCGCTCGTCGATCACCGCGGTCATCAGCGCGCCGACGAAGAACACGACGGTGGCGTAGTAGATCCAGACCAGCGAGATGACCAGTGCGCCCATCGAACCGTACGCACTGCCGGGGGCCACGGTGGCGATGTAGACGCCGATGCCATAGCGGCCCAGCGCGAACAGCGCCGAGGTGATGACGCCGCCGATGAAGGCCTGGCGCCAGGCCACGCGGCGGTCCGGCAGATAGTGGTACATGAAGGCGAAGCCGACCGCGTACAGCAGCAGGCTGGTGAGGTAGCCGATGGCCGGCAGGACCGAAGGCAGTTGAGCGAAGGCCACCTGCAGCATGGTGGTGGCGGTCATCGACAGGATCAGCAGGAAGCCCAGCGCCAGCACCACGCCGAAGGAGAAGACGCGCTTGCGCAGCCAGGCCTTGATGCCCTCCAACCGCTCGCCACTGGTGCGGAAGATCAGGTTGAGTGCGTTCTGCAGCTGGGCGAACACCGCAGTGGCGCCGATGAACAGCAGCAGGGTGCTCCACAGCCCGGCCAGTGAGCCGACGTCGGGCTGGTTGTCGGCGTTCTTCAGCACGGTTTCGGCCACGGTGGCCGCGCTGCTGCCGGCGGCGGCGCTGATCTGCTCGATCAGGGCCTGCTGCGCGGGCGGGTACAGCGAAGCAGTCAGCCACAGCAGCAGCACCAGCAGCGGTGCCATCGAGAGCAGAGCGTAGAAGGAGACCGAGGCGGCCTGGGTGAGCACGTCGATGTCGACGAAGCGCTTGCCGACGGCGATCGGGAAGCTGTCCTGCAGGCGCTGGACGTATTTGCGTAGATTCACAGGGACATGGGGCGCGTGTTCGACCATGCCGGTGTTGTAGCAGCCGAGGGTCGAAGGCGTGGTGAAGCAGGCAGACCCAGGTAGCGCCGGGCCATGCCCGGCGACCCTCGGAAACGCCAGGCATGGCCCGGCGCTACCGGATGAAACGCAGGCTTACGACAGCTGCTGCTTGACCAGCTTGGACACCAGGCCCATGTCGGCCTGGCCGGCCAGCTTGGGCTTCAGTGCGCCCATCAGCTTGCCCATGTCGGCTGCACCGGTGGCACCGGTCTCGGCCATGGCGGCCTGGATGGCAGCCACGATCTCGGCTTCGCCCATCTTGGCCGGCAGGTAGGCTTCGATCACCACGATCTCGGCGCGCTCGATCTCGGCCAGGTCTTCGCGGTTGGCGGCCTCGTACTGGCTGACCGAGTCCTTGCGCTGCTTGACCATCTTGTCCAGCACGGCGATGACGGCGGTGTCATCCAGCTCGACACGCTCGTCCACTTCCTTCTGCTTGATGGCGGCGTTGATCAGGCGGATCACGCCCAGCTTGTGCTTCTCGCCCGCCTTCATGGCGGCCTTCATGTCGTCGGTGAGCTGCTGCTTCATGCTCATGAGGAACCCTCGTGGTGTGTGGTGGGGCAGGGGCGGATGCCCAGGCCCGGAAACGCAAAAAGCCGGCGACGCTTGCGCGTGCCGGCTTCGGCTCCATCGCGACAGGCAAGCCCGTCGCAATGAAGATGCGTCCGATCAGTACAGGCGCTGACGCTTGGTGACGTCGCGCGAGGAACGGCGCAGCTGACGCTTCACAGCAGCGGCGGCCTTGCGCTTGCGCTCCTGGGTCGGCTTTTCGTAGAACTCGCGCTTGCGGGTTTCGGCCAGCACACCGGCCTTTTCGCAAGTGCGCTTGAAGCGGCGAAGAGCAAACTCGAAGGGTTCGTTCTCGCGGACTTTGACGCTGGGCATGGAATCTCCGGGACACAGTAGAACCGGGTCACGCCCGGCGAGCCGCACATTATAGCGGCGAATGGACAAACTGCAAGCGCCCAACCCTGAATACGGGCAAGTCGTCTGCGTGCTATGGGATCTGCCGGTTCCCCGAGGGGGCGACAGGGGCGTCATAATAGCAGGCATGCGAGTCCTTGGCATCGAATCTTCCTGTGATGAGACCGGCGTGGCGGTGTATGACACCGACCTGGCCGGCAGCGCGGCCCTGCGCGCCCATGCGGTCTACAGCCAGATCGCCCTGCACGCCGAGTACGGCGGTGTGGTGCCCGAGCTGGCCAGCCGCGACCACGTCCGCAAGCTGCTGCCGCTGGTGCGCCAGACCCTGGCCGAAGCTGGCCTGGGCGTGGGCGACATCGACGGCGTGGCTTACACGGCTGGCCCCGGCCTGGTCGGCGCCCTGCTGGTCGGCGCGGGCGTGGCGCGTTCGCTGGCCTGGGCGCTGGAGGTGCCGGCGGTGGGCGTCCACCATATGGAAGGCCACCTGCTGGCGCCGTTGATGGAAGACGACCCGCCGGAAGCCCCCTTCGTCGCCCTGCTGGTGTCCGGCGGCCATACCCAGCTGGTGGCGGTGGACGCCATCGGTCAGTACCGCCTGCTGGGTGAAACCCTGGACGATGCGGCCGGCGAGGCCTTCGACAAGACCGCCAAGATGATGGGCCTGCCGTACCCGGGTGGCCCCCAGCTGGCCCGGCTGGCCGAGCAGGGCACGCCGGGCGTCTACCGCTTCGCGCGGCCGATGACCGACCGCCCGGGGCTGGATTTCAGTTTCTCCGGCCTGAAGACCCAGGTCCTGATGGCCTGGCGCGACAGCGACCAGAGCGAACAGACCCGCGCCGACATCGCCCGTGGCTTTGAAGATGCGGTGGTGGAGACCCTGTCGATCAAGTGCGAGCGCGCGCTGGAAGCGGCCGGCACCAACGTGATCGTGGTGGCCGGCGGCGTTGGCGCCAACAAGCGCCTGCGCGCCCGCCTGCAGCAGATGGCCGAGCGCCTGGGCGGCCGCGCCTGCTTCCCGCGCCCGGCGCTGTGCACCGACAACGGCGCGATGATCGCCTTCGCCGGCGCGCTGCGCCTGCAGGCCGGCCAGCACAACCCGCCGAAGGTCGACGTTACCCCGCGCTGGGACATGGCGACCCTGCCAGCGGTCTGAACCGGTAGAGTCGAGCTTGCTCGACTCTACGGCCACGCCCGGCGGACGCATCACGGACGGCTGGTCAAGGGCGATGCCGCCAGCACCGTCGTCGCCCGCTCATGGCGCTGCAGCCACCCCAGGGTGTGCGGGCAGCGCGCATGGATCAGCCGCCCGATCGCGGCCAGGTCGGCGCCGATGTCGCGCTCGAGGATGGGTTCGTGGTGGGCGATGCGGTTGCGCAGGTGGCGGATGCGGTCGAGGTCGGCATGGATGTTTGTGCGGACCACGCTGAGGGCACACTGTGGCGCGTTCGGCAACGCGATCTTCAAGCCACGCGCCCAGATGGCACCCTCGAAGCGCCGCGTGAAAAATTGCTGCCAGAACGCGAAGCGAAGGCTGGCGATGATCTCTGGCGTGTCCATCCGACGATCCGCCCGCCGATGGAGATCCTGCAAGGCAGACAATGCGCCATCTGCTGGCATCCGCTGCAGTAGTGCAGGGTGCCAGGGCCAGCGCGGCCCAAAGGCATGCGCCAGCGCTGCGGCGACCGCGTTGCGGGTGACGATCTCACAGACATGCAGTGGCGCAAGAAGCGCGCCACACATCTGCATGTTCCAGACGTAGAGCAAGGCCGCATCCAGAGAGTGCCGGTCTGCGAGACGTTTGTAGGTCGCCCAGCGGGGCCGGGAAAGTGCTGCTTGCAGAATCCGTTGCTCTTTCATTGGTGGCAGGACCACGTGGTGGATCACCAGCGTGCGCCGCGTACCTGCCTGGTGATATCAGGCAACTCCACGCTGTTACGCAGCGCAATACCCAAGGGCGTTCGGGGTTCTCCCAGTGTGTCGTGAATGCCTCTGGGCGGCATGGCGATCATTCTTCAACATCTGCAGCGTGTGCTTCGGGACTCGCGGCTGGTTACCAGCTCCCCCCGAGGACGTTGAGAGGTACCAAAGGGCCCCGCTAGCAGGGCCCTTTGTTTTTCCCGCCGCACCCACGCCACCGCCCGTTCCGGGCAGGCTCACCGCCGTGCCGTTACCATGGCCGCCTGTATCCGGCTGGTAACCGCAATGGACAAGGTTTTCATCGAAGGGCTGACGATCGACGCCCTGATCGGCATCTACGACTGGGAACGGCGGATCCGGCAGGACCTGGTGTTCGACCTGGAAATGGGCTTCGACAACCGCCGCCCGGCCGCCTCCGACGACATCGCCCACACCCTGAACTACAAGGCGGTGAGCAAGCGCCTGGAACAGTTCGTGCGCGAATCGGACTTCGGCCTGGTCGAGACCCTCGCCGAGCGCTGCGCGCAGATCGTGCTGGACGAGTTCGACGTGAAGTGGCTGCGCCTGAAGCTGAGCAAGCCCGGCGCGGTGCGTGGCGCGCGCGCGGTGGGCGTGATCATCGAGCGTTCGCGCGACTGACCGGTCGTGCCGGTCGCTGGCCGGCAACCTCAATCCCAACAGAAACAACGAAGGAGGCATCCGATGCTGGACGCGGTGGTGGCGGTACAGTGGCTGGAACAGCTGCAGAAGACACTGGAACCCTATCCCGGCGCCTATCTGGCGTTGATGATCACGGCGCTGCTGGTCGCCGCCGGCCTGGCCAACTGGGTCACCAAGCGCATCCTGGTGCGCGGCCTGCGGCGCCTGCTGCAGCGCCTGCCGGGCGCCGAGTCCGGGCGTGGCAGCCACCTGATGCGGGTGATCTCCCGGCTGTCGAATGTAGTGCCCAGCCAGGTGATCGCCTCCGGCGTCGCCCTCATTCCCGATCTGCCGCCCGGCCTGGTCAACGTCATCGTCAAGCTGTGCATCGTGTGGGCCGTGCTTACCCTTGCCATGGCCTTCTCGCATGCCCTTGATGCAGCCAACAGCCTGTACGAACGCAAGCCTGACGCGCGCAACAAGCCGATCAAGGGCTACCTGCAGGTGGTCAAGATCGTGGTGTACGTGGCCGCCGGCCTGTCCATCGTGGCCACCCTGCTGGGGGTGAAGATCGGCCCGCTGGTGACCGGCCTGGGCGCGGCCACCGCGGTACTGATGCTGATCTTCCAGGACACCATCCTGTCGCTGGTGGCCAGCGTGCAGATCAGTGGCGATGGCCGCGTGCGCCTCGGCGACTGGATCGAGATGCCCAGCCAGAACGCCGACGGCGATGTCATCGATATCGCCCTGCACACCATCACCGTGCAGAACTTCGACAAGACCATCACCACCATCCCGACCAAGAAGCTGGTGACCGAGTCGTTCAAGAACTGGCGCGGCATGCAGGAGGCCGGCGGCCGCCGGATCAAGCGCGCGCTGTACCTGGACCAGCACAGCGTCGGTTTCCTGGGCGCGGAAGAGCTGCAGCGGCTGGGTCAGTTCGCCCTGCTGGGCGACTACCTGCGCGACAAGGCGCAGGAGCTGGAGCAGTGGAACGGGCGCCTGCGCGAGCAGGGCGTGGCCGAGGTGAACAGCCGCCGGGTGACCAACCTGGGGACCTTCCGTGCCTACGTGGAGCGCTATCTGCGCAACCACCCCGGCATCCATCAGGACATGACCCTGCTGGTGCGCCAACTGCAGCCAACCACCGAGGGTCTGCCGCTGGAGCTGTACTGCTTCACCCGCAGCACCGCCTGGGGCGAGTACGAGGCGGTGCAGGCGGACATCTTCGACCACCTGCTGGCGATCCTTCCGGCCTTTGGCCTGCGGGTCTTCCAGGCCTCCAGCGACGCCATGTTGATGGCGGGGCAGCGCGCGCTGGCCGGGTCGGAGTAAGCTCCACCCTCGCGTCCGCCCCCGTATGGGACGCCCAGACTGTGGGCGGGCGCACGAAACTGAATGACGAAACCTCTCGCCAAATGGTCCGGGAACGCTAGAATGCCGGGCTTGTAAACGTTTTCATAAGGACAGCTGGTGGCCTCCGATCGCATCGAATCCCTCATTGCCCAGATGACCGTCGAGGAAAAGGTCGGCCAGCTGGGTGTCTTCGCGGACATGGTCCGCCCGTTCGCCCCGGACGTGAACCCGGAAGCCAACGTGCGCAACGCCGACCAGGTGCTGCAGCAGGTGCGCGAAGGCAAGGTCGGCTCGCTGTTCAACGGCGTGGGCGCCGAACTGGGCCGCCGCATCCAGCAGGTCGCCACCGAGGAGAGCCGTCTGGGCATCCCGGTGATCCTGGCCGCCGACGTCATCCACGGCATGCGCACCGTGTTCCCGATCCCGCTGGGCGAAGCGGCCAGCTTCGAACCGGACCTGGCCGAGCGCACCGCCCGTGCCACCGCCGTCGAGGCCACCGCCGCCGGCCTGCACTGGACCTACGCACCGGCCGTGGACATCGCTCGCGACCAGCGCTGGGGCCGTGGCGCCGAAGGTGCCGGTGAGGACGTGGTGCTGGGCTGCGCCTTCGCCGCCGCCCGCGTGCGCGGTTTCCAGGGCGGCGACCTGCGCGCGGCCGATTCGCTGCTGGCCACGCCCAAGCACTTCGCCGCCTATGGCGCGGTGATGGCCGGCATGGAATACAACATGGTGGACATCTCGCCGCAGACCCTGCGCGACGTGCACCTGCCGCCGTTCAAGGCCGCCTTCGATGCGGGCGCGATCACCGTGATGTCCTCGTTCAACGACATCAACGGCGTGCCGGCCAGCGCCAATGCCGAACTGCTGACCGACATCCTGCGCGGTGAGTGGAAGTTCCCGGGCGTGGTGATCTCCGATTACACCGCTGACATGGAACTGGTCGCGCACGGCTATGCCGCCGACGACCGCGACGCCACCGCCAAGGCCTTCACCGCCGGCCTCGACCTGAGCATGCAGAGCGGCTTCTACGCCGAGCACCTGCCGGGCCTGGTCGAGAGCGGCGAAGTGCCGATGGCCGTGCTGGATGAAGGCGTGCGCCGCATCCTGTGGCTGAAGGAAACCATCGGCCTGTTCGACGATCCGTACCGTTCGCTGGACCCGGCGCGCGAAGCGGATACCTCGCACATCGCCGCCCATGATGCGCTGTCGCGCGATGCCGCGCGCCGTTCGATCGTGCTGCTGAACAACCGCGACAACGTGCTGCCGCTGCAGAAGTCCGGGCAGAAGATCGCCCTGATCGGCCCGTTCGTGCAGGACCGCGAGAACATCGAAGGCTGCTGGACCCTGTTCGGCGACAAGCAGCGCTACGTGGACCTGGAAACCGGCGTGCGCGCCGCCATCGGCGATGAAGCGCTGCTGGAAGTCGTGCCGGGCAGCGAGCTGGAAGCCGCGATTCCGGGTGGCACCGAAGCGGCCGTGGCTGCTGCGCTGCGCGCCGACGTAGTGGTGCTGGCGCTGGGCGAACCGCAGCGTTACAGCGGCGAAGCGCAGTCGCGCGTGGAAATCACCCTGCCGCCGGCACAGCAGGCGCTGGCCGAGGCCGTGGCGATGACCGGCAAACCGCTGGTGGTGCTGCTGCGCAATGGTCGCGCGCTGGCCCTGCAGGGTGCGGTGCGCAATGCGCATGCCGTGGCGGTCACCTGGTACCTGGGCACGCAGACCGGCCACGCCGTGGCCGATGTGCTGTTCGGCGATTACAGCCCGTCCGGCCGCCTGCCGGTCAGCTTCCCGCAGGTGTCCGGCCAGCAGCCGTACTTCTACAACCACCCGCGCACCGGCCGCCCGGAACTGCCGACCATGTCGGAGTTCAAGGCACGCTGGCGCGAGATTCCGAACGAGCCGCTGTATCCGTTCGGCCACGGCATCGGCTACGCCACCTTCGCTTACGGCGTGCCGCAGCTGAGCGCGGCCCAGCTCGGCTGGGACGACACCCTGACCGTGACCACCACGCTGACCAACACCAGCGCCGTGGCCGGTGAGGAAGTGGTGCAGCTGTACATCCACGACCGCGTGGCCAGCCGCGTGCGGCCGGTGCGCGAGCTGAAGGACTTCCGCAAGGTTGCCCTGCAGCCGGGCGAGTCGACTGAAGTGAGCTTCAGCCTGACCCGCGAGCAGCTGGCGTTCACCGGCCGCGACGGCGTGCTGCGTGCCGAGCCGGGCCAGTTCGACGTGTGGGTGTGTGCTTCGTCGGCCGCCGGCGAAGCCGTGCAGTTCGAGTTGTTGAAGGGCTGATCGGAACGGCCGGAACAACCGGTGGAGCATCCACGCATGGCGTGGATCTCCTGAGATGCCGGGCCGTGCCTGGCGTCCTCACCCCTGGCAAACACGCCGGGCATGGCCGGGGGCTACCATCGGGACCTTGATCCGATGGAGTCCGTGCCATGCGCAAGATTGCTTTCCTCATTCCGGCCCTGCTGCTGGCGGCCTGTTCGCAGCCGGCACCGCCGGCCGAGCCTGCGGCCGATGCGCCGCCGCCGATGACCGGGTCCACGCCGGCGGAAGCTGCCGCCAGCACCACGCCTGACCCGGCCGCTGCGCCGCAGGCCGCGGACGAGCACGCCAGCGAAACCCCTGCGCCCGCCGCTGCCGCCGATGAAGGCGACGCGCGCGCGCGCATCGACAGCGTGCTGGGCGATGCCGCGCAGTACGAGAAGGTGTTCAACGCATTCAAGACCGCGGTGGTCGGTGGTGACCGCGCCGCCGTGGTGGAGGAAGTGCGCTTCCCGCTGAATATTGCCGGCGGCAAGAAGATTGCCGGCCCCGGTGAGTTCCAGCGCAACTACGAAAAGATCATCACCCCGGCAGTGGTCAAGGCGATGTCCGAGCAGGAGTTCGGCAAGGTCTTCGTCAATCAGCAGGGCGTGATGATAGGCGATGGCCAGGTCTGGCTGACCGGCGAGTGCCTGGACAAGGCCTGCGCCCGTACCGAGGTCAAGGTCGGCACCATCCAGTAAATGCAGACGGCCCCGCGTGATGCGGGGCCGTTGGGTTGGGGCGATGCCGGCCAGCGGCCGGCGCTACCCGGCTCAGGCCTTCGGGGTCAGCTTCAGCAGACGCGCCTTGCTGCCGTCTTCCAGCAGCCACAGCGCGCCATCGGGGCCCTGTTCCACTTCGCGGATGCGCTCACCCATGTTGAAGCGCTCGGCTTCGCGTGCGTTCTCGCCGTCGAACGCCACCCGCACCAGCGAGGTGGACGACAGGCCGCCGATGAAGGCGCTGCCCTTCCACTGCGGGAACAGGCTGCCGCTGTAGAACATCAGGCCGGCCGGCGAGATCACCGGGTTCCAGGTCACCTTCGGTGCGGCGAATTCCGGACGGGTGTCGTGGTCGGGAATCGGGCGGCCGTCGTAGTGGTCGCCGTTGGAGACGATCGGGTAGCCATAGTTGCCACCCCGCTGGATCAGGTTCAGTTCGTCGCCGCCGGCCGGGCCCATTTCCTGCGCCCACAGCTTGCCGTTGGCGTCGAAGGCGATGCCCAGCACGTTGCGATGGCCCAACGACCAGACCTGGGCGGCGACGCCGCCCTGCGAGGCGAAGGGATTGTCCGCCGGCACGCTGCCATCATCGTTGAGGCGGATGATCTTGCCGAGGTTGCCGCTCATGTCCTGGGCCGGATCGAACTTCTGGCGTTCGCTGGAGCTGATCCACAGCTTGCCGTCCGGGCCGAAGGCGAGGCGGTGGCCGTAGTGGCCCTGGCCGCTGACCTTGGGGGTCTGCCGCCAGATCACCTTCAGGTCCTTCAGCGCACCGCTGCCATCGGCATTCAGCGCCAGGGTGGCGCGCGCCACGGCCGCCCCACGGGTATCGAGCGTGCCTTCTTCGGCGTAGCTGACGTAGACCACGTTGTTGCGGGCGAAATCAGGATGCAGGATGACATCGCCGAAGCCGCCCTGGCCGCCGTAGGCCACCTTCGGCACGCCGGTGATCTCGTGCTTCTGGCCGCTGGCCAGGTCCAGGTGCTGCAGCTTGCCGCGCTTTTCGGTGACCAGCAGGCTGCCATCGGGCAGGAAGGTCATCGCCCATGGCTGGTTGAAACGGCTGACCTCGCTGGCGGTGAACGGGCGCTGGTCGGCGCTGGTCGCTGCCGGGGCGGGCTGGGCGGCCGCTGTCGCGTCTGGACTGGCCGCGCTGCAGGCGGTGGTGGCGAGGATGGGCAGCAGGCCCATGGCGAGCAGCAGGGGCGCACGTTTCGAAGAACGGGTCATGGGTATCTCCAGGTGGGGATGCGGATGGCCAAGCCCCGTTGTACACCACGCCGGTGAACGGGCGCGTGGTCCAAAGGTCCTGCCGCCCCCTGTGCGTCGCGCGGCCAATGGTCTACGGTGTGGGCGTCCGGGCAAAGCGTGCCCGTTGTCTGCCAAGGAACTGGAATGCAACCGACCGTCGTCTCCAAGCCGTCGCCCGCCTTCATCGCCGCCTCCTGGGTGGCCCTGCTGCTGGGCGCCGTGGCCTACCTGATCGGCCTGTTCAACGCCGGGATGGCCCTCAACGAGAAGGGCTACTACTTGACCCTGCTGCTGTTCGGCCTGTTCGCGGCGGTGTCGCTGCAGAAAAGCGTACGCGACCGGGTGGAGGAGATTCCGGTCAGCGGACTGTATTACGCGCTGTGCTGGTTCGCGCTCCTGGCCTCGCTGCTGTTGCTGCTTGTGGGCCTGTGGAACGCGACGCTGGCGCTGAGCGAGAAGGGCTTCTATGGCATGGCGTTCGCGCTGTCGCTGTTTGGCGCGGTGGCGGTGCAGAAGAACACCCGCGACCTGATCGCAGCCAATGCCGGTGAGCCGGCCCGCAAGGCCGCGATGCCGCCGCTGCCGGAACGCGAGTGACCGCTGGTTTGTAGAGCCGAGCCTGGCCCCGTCCTGTAGATCCACCCCATGCGTGGAGGCTCCGAATTCGAGCTGTGCCGGTAGATCCACGCCATGCGTGGAGGCTCTGAATTCGAACGCCGAAGCAGCCGAGCATGGGCTCGGCTCTACAGTGTGGCGGTGCCGGTAGATCCACGCCGTGCGTGGAGGCTCCGAATTCGAGCGCCGAAGCAGCCGAGCATGGGCTCGGCTCTACGGCCTGGCGGCGCCGGTAGATCCACGCCATGCGTGGAGGCTCTGAATCCGAGCGCCGAAGCAGCCGAGCATGGGCTCGGCTCTACAGCGTGGCGGTGCCGGTAGATCCACGCCATGCGTGGATGCTCCGAATCCGAGCGCCGAAGCAGCCGAGCATGGGCTCGGCTCTACAGCCTGGCGGTGCCGGTAGATTCACGCCATGCGTGGATGCTCTGAATCCGAGGTCCGAAGCAGCCGAGCATGGGCTCGGCTCTACAGCGTGGCGGTGCCGGTAGATCCACGCCATGCGTGGAGGCTCTAAATTCGAGCGCCGAACCAGCCGAGCATGGGCTCGGCTCTACAGCGTGGCGGTCCCGGTAGATCCACGCCATGCGTGGATGCTCCGAATCCGAGAGCCGAAGCAGCCGAGTAGGGGCTCGGCTCTACAGCCTGGCGGTGCCGGTAGATCCACGCCATGCGTGGATGCTCCGAGTTCGAGGGCCGAAGCAGCCGAGCATGGGCTCGGCTCTACAGCGTGGCTGCGCCGGTAGATCCACGCCATGCGTGGAGGCTCCGAATTCGAGCGCCGAAGCAGCCGAGCATGGGCTCGGCTCTACAGCGTGGCGGCGCCGGTAGATCCACGCCATGCGTGGAGGCTCTGAATCCGAGCGCCGAAGCAGCCGAACATGGGCTCGGCTCTACAGCCTGGCAGTGCCGGTAGATCCACGCCATGCGTGGATGCTCTGAATCCGAGCGCCGAAGCAGCCGAGCATGGGCTCGGCTCTACAGCCTGGCAGTGCCGGTAGATCCACGCCATGCGTGGACGCTCCGAATCCGAGCGCCGAAGCAGCCGAGCATGGGCTCGGCTCTACAGCGTGGCGGTGCCGGTAGATCCACGCCATGCGTGGAGGCTCTGAATCCGAGCGCCGAAGCAGCCGAGCATGGGCTCGGCTCTACAGCGTGGCGGTGCCAGTAGATCCACGCCATGCGTGGATGCTCCGAATTCGAGCGCCGAAGCAGCCGAGCATGGGCTCGGCTCTAAAGCCTGGCGGTGCCGGTAGATCCACGCCATGCGTGGAGGCTCTGAATCCGAGAGCCGAAGCAGCCGAGCATGGGCTCGGCTCTACAGCGTGGCGGTGCCAGTAGATCCACGCCATGCGTGGATGCTCCGAATTCGAGCGCGGAAACAGCCGAGCATGGGCTCGGCTCTACAGCCTGGCGGTGCCGGTAGATCCACGCCATGCGTGGATGCTCTGACTCCCAGGGCCGAAGCAGCCGAGCATGGGCTCGGCTCTACAGCCTGGCGGTGCCGGTAGATCCACGCCATGCGTGGAGGCTCCGAATTCTAGGGCCGAAGCAGCCGAGCATGGGCTCGGCTCTACAGCGTGGCGGTGCCGGTAGATCCACGCCATGCGTGGATGCTCCGAATCCGAGGTCCGAAGCAGCCGAGCATGGGCTCGGCTCTACACGATCAACCGAGGCAGTAATCAGCTGCCGCGAACGAGACGGGGATCGGCCACGTGGGCATCATCCCAGCCACGACGCACAGCGGCGCGGGCCTGCTCCCATTCCAGGCGGCTCTTACCGCGTTCGCTGGCCCAGCGGCCCTGCAGCTCGGCCTCGACCTGCTCGTAGGCGCGAATGATCTGGTCAGCGCGCGTTTCCTGCGCACGCGCGGCGTGGCCGATGCGATAGGCAGGTTCGTAGTCGTCAAAGAGCAGGGTATCGTCGTAATAGGGCTCGGCGGTATAGCGATCGCGCCAGTAGTCAGTGAAGGTATCGCGCGGGGTGCTGTCATCCGGCACGCGGCCGGGAATCTGGTAGTCGGGCATCGATCAGGCTCCGTTTGAAGGCGAGGCTTGATCGTGCACATGGGCCGGTTAACGGCCCGGGCCGGTTGCGTGAAGATCAGGTTTGTAGCGTCGAGCATCGCTCGGCGCTACAGGTCTGGTTGGCGCGGCAACTTGTAGATCACCGCACCGATGACGAAGGCGACCACCGCGGCGGCGATGTTCTGCCAGCTGGCACTGGCGAACAGCGCCACGCACAGCAGCAGCGCCAGCACCGGAATGAGCGGGCCACCGGGCAGCTTCAGCGCGCCCGGCCGGTCGGCGTAGCGCTTGGCCAGCACCAGCACTGCCGCCGCCGTGCCGATGTAGGCGAACAGGCGTGTGGTCATCGACAGCAGGGCCAGCTGCACGAACGAACCGGACAAGGCCAGCCCCAGTGCGATCAGCCCCTGGCAGAAGATCGCCGCGGCCGGCGTGCGGAAGCGCGGATGCACCTGCGCCAGCACCTTCGGGCCGTAGCCATCGCGGGCCAGGGCGAACAGGAAGCGCGGACCCATCATCATCGTGTTGCTGTTGGTGCCGAGAATGGAGATGGTCGCGCCGACGGTGAGGATCAGTGCCAGGGCTTCGCCACCGAAACCGGCCGCGGCATCGGCCAGCGGCGTGGCCGAACTGGCCAGGCCGGCCAGCGTGCCCTGCGCCACCAGCTGCACCGCGCCGTAGATGACGGTGACGGTGACGATCATGGTGATCAGCGCGAACGGGATGTCGCGTCGCGGGTTGCGGTATTCACCGGCTGCGGCCGGGATGTTCTCGAAACCGGCGTAGGCGTACAGCAGCAGGAGCGCGGCCTCGCCCATGCGCTGCAGGTCGTGCGGGTCCGGGCGCTGGCCGGAGAACGCCAGCTGCGGGTCGATGTAGAACGCGCCGATGGCCACGAACAGCAGCAGGGGCAGCATCTTGCCGATGACCAGCACGATGCCGGTACGCGCCGCCGAGCGAACGCCGAGGATGTTGACCCCGGTGAGGAAGCCCAGCGATACCACGATCACCGCGATGCGGCCCATGCCGGCGCCGGCCCACGGCCAGAAGCGCGCGACTGCATCGGCCAGCGCATTGCTGAGCGCGGCGGCCGAACTGATGCGGGTCAGCCAGATCATCCAGCCGATCTCGAAGCCGGCGAAGCGGCCGAACGCCTCGCGCGCATACAGGTAGCTGCCGCCGGGCTCATCGAAGTAGCTGGCGGCCTGCGCGTAGCACAGCACCAGCAGCGCGACGACGATGCCGGCGGCGACCACGCCCCACAGGCTGAAGGGACCGAGCAGGGCGACGGTGGCGGCGGGCAGCAGGTAGATGCCGCTGCCGATCACATCGTTGATCGACAGGCCGACGATCTGCCAGCGGCTGACCGCGCGCTGCAGCTGCGGTTCGTCCTGGGCGCTCACCGCCGTGCTCCGGTCAGTGCGGGCAGCTGCCACTGCGCCTGCAGGCGCGTGTACTCGGTGCGCGGCAGCAGCACGAAGCGCGGCGTGTCCTGCGGCCGCAGCCAATCCAGCAGCGCCTGCATGCGCGCCTGCGGCATGGCCGTACAGCCAGCGGTGACCTCACCGGGCTGGCGCCACAGGTGGGCGAAGATGCAGCTGCCCTTGCCGGGCTGGTTCTGCGGGTTGTGCGCGATCACGAAGCCTTCCTGGTAGCGCACGTCGCCCTTGTCGTGCAGGTCCAGCCGCATCGGCTCGGTGGAGCCTTCGACGGCGGTGCGGCCGACCTTGGCCGCATCGACGATGCGGTTGTAGAACGGCGAGGCCGGCACATCCATGCAGTAGCTGCTGTCGAGCATCGGCTGGTAGGCCATCGCGGTACCCGGGCGCGTGCCGGCGTAACCGAACGCACCGCCCAGCGCGAACACGCCAGCCGGGCTGCGACCATCACCTTCCTGCTTCTGCGGGCCGTTGCCCTGCGCCGGGTGCAGGCCCAGGCCCCAGGCGCTGCCGCTGCGGCCCAGCGACACCGGGAACGCCGTACCCTGCGCGCGCCAGCCCTTGCCGTCGCGGACGAAGGCCTGCAGCTGGCCCTGTGTGCTGTCCCAGCCCTCGCTGGTGACCACGATCAATTGCCGCGCGCCATCCAGTGGCGCCGCGTGGAGGGACAGCGACGCGGCCAGCAGCAGCGCGGCGGTGACAAGGCGGGACAGCGGCTTCATCAGCAGGCGCTCCGGTCAGGAATCCAGCAGGTGGTCGATCCGCTCCAGGTTCACCGCGAGTTGCCGCTGGCGATCTGGATTGGCGTGGCAGAGCAGCACGAACAGGAAGTCGAGCAGGGCATGCATGGCGCTACGGTACAGCAGCTGCGCCACCTGCGGCGTGCGGTCGTAGGCGCAGACGCCCAGCGAGGCATCGGCGTGCGCGCGCAGCGGATTGGCGGTGTGGCGGGTGAGCGACACCACCTTGCCGCCCATGTTCTGGAACTGCCGCGACAGCTGCGAAAGCTGCGGCAGGCTGCCGTATTCGGAAAACACCAGCAGCGCGTCGCGCGGGCGTGCGGCCGACAGGTTGGCCAGCAGCAGCACCGGATCGGTGTGCGGCACCACCAGCAGGCCGAGCAGGGACAGCCGCATGGCAAACTCGCGGGCGAACAGGCCGTCATCGCCCAGCCCGAACACGAACAGCTTGGGCGCACCGTCCAGCAGCTGCACGATGCGTTCGATCTCCTCGCGCGGGTTGGCCTGGCGGGTCTCTTCCTCGGCCTGGGCCTTGCTGCGGCGCAGGGCATCGCCCAGGCGCAGGTAGTGATCGGCGCTGTCCGGTTCGTCCGGCGCCTGCTGCGGGTCGGCACCGGCGCGGGCCACGTCCTGGCCGATGGAGTACTTCAGGTCCGGATAGCCCTTGAAGCCCAGCTTCTGGCTGAACTTGACCACGCTGGACTGGCTGATGCCCAGCGCGCTGGCCAGCTGCTGCGAGGAGTAGTCGCGCAGCAGATGGGCGTTGTCGAGGATGAAATCGGCAATGCGGCGTTCGATGGCCGACATCTGCCCGCGCTCGGTTCGGATTTTCAGCAGGGGCGGCATGCGGGGTGTCCGGGCGTGGGTAGGCGCGTTGCGTCTGGCAGCGTGGAGCGTGTCATGGGATGGGTCGGGCGGGTGGGGCTTGCAGGGGAAGCCGTGAATCCGTCCATGGAGGCTTGGCCGCGCCATCCTCGGCGCGGACACCCCTGCAAGCCCCGCCCGCCCGACCCCGGACACATCGCGCGCGTGCCAGCCGCGAAGGGGTTACGGGTTAGGGCGGAAGCAAGAGCAGGTGCATCTACGCATGGCGTGGATCTACTGGGTGCAGCTGTTGCTTTGGCCGTCAAGTCCGCCTTGTAGCGAGCCGAGCACCGCAGGGCACCGGCGTGCGCAGCACGTCGGCTCGCGGATGGCGGAGCGTTTCTTTTGGTTACTTTTCTTCTCGCGAAAAGAAAAGTAACGCGCGACCCAATGTCAGTGGCGCTCAACGTCAACCGCAAGGCGCAAATCAATCCAGCATCTCCAGGCCGCGTACTTCGGTGATGCCCAGCCCCGGTACGTCGCTGATGCTGATCTCCGATTCGTTGAAATGCACGCCGCCGCTGACCGGGTCGAACTGGCCCAGCGAGGGGCCGTCCAGGTCGACCTTGGTGATCACATCGCTCTTGGCCACGGCCAGGTGCACAGCGGCAGCCACGCTGATGCTCGATTCGATCATGCAGCCGATCATGCAGGGCACGCCGTAGATGCCGGCGATATCGGCGATGCGGATCGCGTTGGACAGGCCGCCGGTCTTCATCAGCTTGATGTTGATGATGTCGGCCGCGCGCTGCTGGATCAGGTCCATCACCTGGCTCGGGCTGAACACGCTTTCGTCGGCCATCACCGGTGTGTTGACGCGGTCGGTCACATACTTCAGGCCGGTGATATCGGCGGCTTTCACCGGCTGCTCCAGCAGTTCCAGCACCACGCCCGCGTCTTCCAGCGTGCGCATGGCATGCACGGCCTGTTTGGCGGTCCAGCCCTGGTTGGCATCCAGGCGCAGCAGGGCGCGGCCCTGCACGGCGGCATGGATCGCCTTGACCCGCTCGATGTCCAGGCCGATGTCCTTGCCCACCTTGATCTTCAGCGACTCGAAACCGCGCTCGATGGCCGACAGCGAATCGGCCACCATCTTGTCGATGTAGTCCACGCTGATGGTGATGTCGGTGGTGATGACTGCATCGCCACCGCCCAGCATCTGGTACAGCGGTGCGCCGTGCAGCTGCGCCCACAGGTCGTACAGGGCGATTTCCACCGCCGCCTTGGCGCTGGTGTTGCGCTCCATGGCGGTCTGCACCAGCGTGCACAGATGGTTGAGGTTGACCACGTCCTGGCCGATCAGGCGCGGGGCGATGAAGTGGCGGATCGCTTCGATGATCGAGCCGTGGGTATCGCCGGTGATGACCGCGGTGGCCGGTGCTTCGCCGTAGCCGGTGTTGCCGGTGTCGGTGCGGATCAGCACCACCACGTCTTCCACGGTTTCCACCGTGCGCAGGGCGGTCTTGAAGGGGGTCTTCAGTGGCACGCGCAGCATGCCCAGTTCGATGGCGGTGATCTTCATTCGGCAGTCTTGGCCCGCAGGCGCTGGATGTTGGTGATGCGGTCGATGTAGCGGACGGAATCGCTGGCCATCATCGGCTCCAGCGGGGTGACCGAGACACCATTGAGGTGGGCCTGCACGCGCGTGCCGTCGGCATCGAACCAGCTGCCGCCCGCCGTATCGTGGATGACCCAGGTGCGCCCATCGACGTGGCCGATGGCCATCATCACGTGGCCCGGGATGTAGACCAGATCGCCCACCTGCAGGTCGGTCACGGCGCGGTCGCGCGCGGCCTTGCCGGTCTTTTCGGTAAACGGCAGGCGGTCCAGCGCCGGGCTGACTGCCTGCGCGCTGGTATTGCGCGGCAGCAGCACGCCGAAGCTGCGGTAGATCTCGGAGACGAAGCCGCTGCAGTCGCGGGTGTCGTAGTCGTGGCCCCAGCCGTAGCGTTCGCCGAGGAACTTGAAGGCCTGCTGCAGCAGCAGTCGCGGGGTCAGCGCCAGGTACTCGCCGGCGGTGTCCTGCGAGCGCGGCAGCAGCGCCGGCACAAGCTTCAGCTGGCCATCGGCTTCGCGCACCGGCAGCTGCACCACCCAGGCGGCATGCGCCTGCTGGCCGTTCACCGGCGTGGCCGCGGGCCAGTCGGCCAGCACCGGCAGGCGCACGCCCATGTCCAGCTGCAGGCGCGACACCCGCGGCTCTTCCGGGGTGAACGCGGTGTGCGCCACCGCACCGGTGACGATGCGGTACGGACCCTGCGCGCCGTAGCCGAGCACGCTGGCCTTGTCACCCGTGGCCACCGATTCGGCTTCGATCCACGCGCTGTAGCGTTCGCTGTGCACGAACAGCCAGCGGCCGTCGGCGCTGCGATGGACCACCGCAACCTTGTCACCGGGGAACAGCGCCGATTCCTGGAAGCGGTCGATATCGGTATCGCCGGTACTGCTGAAGACGCGCTGGCGGGTCGGGAAGGTGCGCAGCGCCGTGCGCTTCACCACCAGGCCGTACTGCGGCGCTGCCTGTGCGGCGATCGCCTGCAGGCCGAGGTTGGCCTCGATGGATGCACGGAGCGCCGCCGCGATGGGCTGGCCCTGGTCGTCATAGAGGGCCCGTGTCGGCCAGCTCGACAGCGCGGAGATGCTGCTGCGCACCTGCGCGGCGGTCAGTTGCGCGGGCAGGGCGGCGATGTCCTGGATGTGTGCATCCTGGCTGCGCATGCGCGCGTTCTGCGCGTCGATCTGCGCGCGGTCGAGGATCGGCGCATCGGCGTTGTCCAGCCGCGCGGCCCAGTACTGCGGGGTCAGGTAGGCCTCGTGCAGGCCAATGACATAGGGCAGCGGTGCGCCGGGATCGGGTGGCGGTGCCGCCTGTGCGAAAGCCGGCGCCGCCAGCAGGCACAGGGCCAGGGTGAAGCGGCGCGGCCAGTGCCGGCGCGGTTCGCGGGAAGCCAGGATCATGCGCTGCACACCCTCCTCAATGCCTCCTGGAATATTTATTCCTTTTGGCTGCGAAAGCAAGAATAAATTATTGACCCGCTACCCGGCCCGTGTTACACAGCCGTTACCACCCGCGCTGGGGAAGTGTCGCCGTGGATCCCGTCGTTCGCAAACTGCGTCTGCCTGCCGCTGCCGGCCTGTGTGCCGTGCTGCTATGGGCGTCGTCGGCGGCGGCGCAGGGTGTGCGGGGGCAGGGTGCAGGCGAGACGCGATTGATCGATCTGGTCGATAGTGGCCACTTCGCGCAAGCCGAAGACCTGCTGGCGCGCGGCAACCTGCCCGCCACGGCGGCCTACCAGCGCGAACGCATGCGCCGCATCCGCCTGGATTTCAGCCTGGACGAGGCCGCCGCGAAAGCCGCCGTGCGCCGCTGGATTCCCGACCTGACCGATGCCGAATTCGCGCGCTGGGATCAGCTTGGCCTGATCGAACACCTCGATATCGACGGCGCGCGCTGGTACTTCAAACGCGCACCGTCCAACCTGTTCCGGCTCAGTGATGAGGCACGTGCGCGCCGCCGTACCGACGCACCGATGCCGGCGCCGGGCCCGAATGAAGTGCTCAACGCGCATCACGCACGCGTGCTCGCTGCCGCTGCCCAGAGTGGCGATACGTCGGTGCTGCCGCAGCGCATTGCGTTCACCCAGTCGCTGACGGTGAAGGCCGACGCCGTGCCGGCCGGGGAAACCGTCCGCGCGTGGATTCCGTACCCGCGCGAGATTCCCGGGCAGCAGGAGCAGGTGCAGTGGCTGGGCAGCACGCCAGGCAAGGCGCGCGTCGCCCCGGCCAGCACCCTGCAGCGCACCGCCTATCTGGAGGCGAAGGCCGTGGCCGGGCAGCCGACCCGGTTCGAGATCCGCTACGCGGCCACGATCTTCGCGCGGCATAAGGCGGTAGACCCTGCACGCGTGCAAGCTACCCCGGCCGATCCGGCGCTGCAGCCGTTCCTTGCCGAGCAGCTGCCGCACGTGCGTTTCACTCCGGCACTGAAGCTGTTTTCCGACCAGGTGCTGCAGGGAGAGACGCGCCCGTACGAAGTGGTGCGCCGGCTGTACGCCGCGGTTGATCGCATTCCCTGGGCGGGCGCCCGCGAGTATTCCACGCTCAGCAACATCAGCGATTACGCCCTGCATGCCGGGCATGCCGACTGTGGGCAGCAGACGCTGCTGCTGATCGCCCTGCTGCGCATGAACGGCATTCCCGCGCGCTGGCAGTCGGGCAGGGTGTTCTCCGATGACGGCAGCGGCTACGCCAACCTGCACGACTGGGGTGCGGTCTATCTGGCGCCCTATGGTTGGCTGCCGATGGACGTGACCACCGGTGCGCTGGCCAGCGATACGCCCGCACTGCGCGACTTCTATATCGGTGGCCTCGATGGCTACCGCATCGCCTTCAACGATGACTTCGGCCAGCCGTTCGTGCCCGCCAAACAGCATTACCGCTCGGAAACGGTCGACTCGCAGCGCGGCGAGGCCGAGTGGGCGGGCGGCAACCTGTACTTCGACCAATGGGATGACGACTTCCAGTGGCGGGTACTGCCGGCCGGGCAACGCTAGCGCACCACCTCCACCACCACACCATTCAATTCTTGCAGGAGAGAGCAGGGGATGAAGGCTTACAGCATCAAGCGGGCGGCGTTGTGCGTCGCCCTTGGGGCGTGTCTGGGCATCATGCTGCCCGGTACCGTGATGGCCCAGACCGTGAGCGGCGCCGTCGCCGGCCGCGCCACCGCCGGTGACCAGGTCACCGTGGTCAGCAGCAGTACCGGCCTGACCCGCACCGTCACCGTCGGCGCCGATGGCAGCTACCGCCTCGGCCAGCTGCCAGTGGGCGATTACCAGCTGCAGCTCAGTCGCGAGGGGCAGAAACTGGGCGACCAGGTGGCGGTCAGCGTGGCAGTGGGCGGCACCACCACGGTGAACCTGGCCAGCGCCGGTGGGGTCACCAACCTGGATGCCCTGCAGGTGACCGGCACGCGCGTGATCAACCGCGTGGACGTCTACTCCACCGAGACCTCGTTCAACATCAACCGCCAGGAAATATCGCGGTTGCCGGTGGCGCAGGATCTGTCCGCCGTGGCATTGATGGCGCCGGGCGTGGTCGGTGGCAACTCCTCGTTCGGTGGCCTGTCCTTCGCCGGTTCGTCGGTGGCCGAAAACGCGGTGTTCATCAACGGTCTCAACGTCACCGACATGTACACCCGGCGCGGCTTCAGCACCGCACCGTTCGCCTTCTTCAACGAATTCCAGGTCAAGACCGGCGGCTACTCGGTCGAGTTCGGCCGCTCCACCGGCGGTGTCATCAACGCGGTTACCCGCTCCGGCAGCAACGAATTCGAGGGCGGCGTGGAAGTGACCGCCGAGCCCAGCGCGTGGCGTGCCAGCGGGCGCGACCACTTCCACCGCGATGGCACCGCACACTCCTACGGCAGCCGTGACAACAACTCGTTCTTCAAGACCAACGTCTGGGGTTCGGGCCCGATCATCAAGGACACGCTGTTCCTGTTCGCCATGTATGAGGATCGCGACGACCGCGGCCACAACACCTCGTCCGATGGCAGCACCTGGTTCAAGAACAATTCCGGCAACGGCTTCTGGGGCACCAAGCTGGACTGGAACATCAACGACAACCACAGCCTGGCGCTGCTGGCGTTCTCCGACGAGGGCGATGTCACCAACGCGTCGTATGGCTACGACTGGGATGACGACCGCATCGGCGACTGGGGTGGTGACTCGATCACCGAGACCGGCGGCCGCAACTGGTCGGCCACCTACACCGGCCACTTCGGGCAGAACTTCACCGCCCGCGCCATGGTCGGCCAGAACAACCAGCGCGCCTTCACCAACTCCTCGCTGGACCAGGCCTGCAGCCCGGTATTCACCGACAGCACCTACGGCCCGCGCCTGGGCAAGCTGCAGGGCCTGCGTGCCGGCTGCCATCCCACCGGCACGGCCGTGGCCGAGCGCGATGACACCCGCGATGTGGCGCGCCTGGATTTCGAATGGCAGCTGGGCGACCACCTGCTGCGCTTCGGCCTGGACCGCGAGCTGATGACCACCGACCAGTCGACCCGCTACCCCGGGCCGACCGCGCTGAGCTACACCGCCTATCTGGCGCGGCCCGGCGATGAAGTTTGGGACGGCGCCAACGCCTACGTGCCGGCTGGCGTCACCGAGATGCTGCGCGCACGCAACCGCCAGTCCGGCGGCACGTTCGAGACCGAGGCCAATGCCTTCTACCTGGAAGACATCTGGAACATCACCCCGAACCTGATGCTCAACCTCGGCATCCGCTGGGACCGCTTCGAAAACCGCACCGCCGAGGGCAAGGCGTTCATCAAGATGGACGACCTGTTCGCCCCGCGCGTCGGCTTCTCGTGGGACATGCGCGGCGATGGCAGCACCAAGCTGTTCGGTAATGCCGGCCGCTACTACCTGCCGGTCACCAACAACATCAACGTCAACTTCGCCGGTGGCCTCACCGACGAATACAGCTACTACGTGCTGGAGGGCTGGGAGCAGAAGACCTCGCCGACCGGCTCGGCGTACATGGCGCCGATCATCGGCGCGCAGATCGGGCCGACCGATACGCGCATGAACACCGGCGGCGCCGACCTGCGTCAGAGCGTGGACCGCGACCTGAAGGCGGTCTACCAGGACGAGTACATCCTCGGCTTCCAGAACATGATCAACGCGGCCTGGTCGTGGGGCGTCAACGCGACCTATCGGCGCATGACCCGCGCGCTGGATGACATCCGCATCAATTACACCCCGTGCGGCCCGACGCCGAGCACGCTGTGGCCGATCGGCAACCCCGGCGAAAGCCTGACCCTGTGGGGCGACCAGAGCATCGGCTGCGCCACCGAAGGCTGGATCACCATCGACACCGCCAACAGCGGCTACCGCAAGGGTGGCAGTGGTGAAGTCATCGGCTATTCCAAGCCCAAGCGCACCTACAAGGGCCTGGAATTCCAGATCGACCGCGCCTGGGACGAGAAGTGGCTGTTCAACGCCTCCTACCTGTGGTCGCGCAGCGATGGCAACTTCGAAGGCCCGGTGAACTCCGATACCAACTACGGCGACACCGGCATGGTGCAGTACTGGGATCATCCGGCCACCAACGAACGCTACGGCGTGCTGTTCAATGACTTCCGCCACCAGATCAAGCTGCGCGCGGCCTATGCGCTGAACCAGCAGTGGTCGTTCGGCACCACGCTGCAGGTGCAGTCCGGCGGCCCGATCACCGCCTATGGCGTGATGTGGCCGAACGACACCATCGCCGGCGGCAGCACCTCCAGCGAAGGCAGTGGCGGCGGCACCGGCTGGCTGTGCGTGGCCAACTGCTCCGGGCCGTATGACCAGCGCCAGTTCGAATACAGCCCGCGTGGCGCGTTCGGTCGCCTGCCGTGGACCTGGACGATGGGCGCCAACGTCACCTGGCGCCTGCCGGTGGAGGGCATCGACCTGAGCGCGCGGCTGTCGGTGTACAACCTGACCAACAACCAGAAGACCATCAACGTGCACCAGCGCTACGAAGCACAGCCGGGCCAGTACCGTGAAGCGACCTTCGCCACGGGCACACGCTGGCAGGCACCGCGCTACACGCAGCTGGTGGTGACGTGGAACTTCTGAGGCACGTTGCGCGGATGGCGTCGGGTTTCCTGGCGCTGACCGCCCTGCCTGCGGTGGCGGCGGAATCGATGGGTACCGCCGCCATCGATGCCGATGTCGCCGCCGTGGTCGAGCACGCGCATCTGCCCGGGCTGGCCATGGCCGTGGTCGAGCAGGGACGGGTGGTCTACCAGCACGCCGAAGGCGCGCGCGGGGATGGCGGCCGCATCGACGAGGACACGCTGTTCAAGATCGCGTCCAACAGCAAGGCGATGACCGCCGCGCTGCTGGCGCGCCTGGTGGAGCAGGGCAGGCTACGCTGGGATGACCCGGTGCGGAAGCACCTGCCCGGCTTCACCATGTTCGACCCGTGGGTGGGCGAGCACATGCAGGTGCGTGACCTGCTCATCCACAACAGCGGCCTCGGCCTGGGGGCCGGCGACCTGATGCTGTGGCCGGAGCCCAACGCCTATACGCGCGCCGACATCATTGCCGGGCTGGCCCATCTGAAACCGGTCACCAGCTTCCGCAGCGGTTATGCCTACGACAACCTGATGTACGTGGTGGCCGGTGAAGTGGCCGCCGCGGCCGGTGGCAAGCCTTACGACCAGCTCATGCGCGAGCAGGTGTTCGAACCGCTCGGCATGGACCGCTGCCAGGTGGGCGCATGGTCGGTGAAGCACGTGGGCAACGTCGCCCAGCCACATGCCTGGCGCGGCGGCCGCAACGTGGTGATCAACGCCGATGGTGCTGCCAGCCCCGACCTGACCTCGATGGCGGCCGGTGGCATCCGCTGCTCGCTGCGTGACATGACGCGCTGGATGCAGGTGCTGCTGGACCCGGCGCGGGTGCCCGGCTGGCTGGGCAGCGAGCAGCGCCGCACGCTGTGGACCCTGCACATGCCGATGCCGCTGGGCGAGCGCCAGCGCCGCTGGGACAACGCGCATTTCATGGGCTACGGCTATGGCTGGCGCGTTTCGGACATGGACGGGCAATGGAAGGTGGCGCACACCGGCACCTTGTCCGGCATGTATTCCTCGCTGGCCCTGCTGCCGGATCGCAAGGTGGGCGTGGTGCTGCTGATGAACGGCGAGGGCGATGATGCACGCACGGTGCTGATGCAGTCGACGCTGAAGCGCTTCACCGCTGCGGGCGCAGCGCCGCCGGCGATGGAGTACCTGGCAGAGCTCCGTGCCGACCAAGCCGACCGTGCCGCCAGCGGAGGCGCGCGTCCTTCCACGGCGGGCGCGCTGCCGGTGGCGCGCGATGCACTGCCGCAGTGGCAGGGCCGCTATCGCGATTCATGGCTGGGCCCGGCCTCGCTGTGCCCGGGAAAGGACGGCCTGCGATTCAGCGTGGACAAATCGCCCAAGCTGCAGGCGCGGGTGATGCAGCTGCAGGGTCGCTGGCTGCTGCACTGGGATACGCTGGAGGCCTCCGCGCAGGCATGGCTGCAGGCCGACGACGGTGCACCACCTACGCTGCAGCTGCGCGCCCTCGATCCGGACATCGACTTCAGCTATGACTTCCAGGACCTGCATTTCACTCGTACTGGCGATTGCCCTGGCGGGCAGCACGCACGCCGCTGAGCCACTGCGCATCTCGCCGGCCACCGATGCGGCCAGCGCCGGTCTGCTGGAGATCCGCACGCTGGCGCCGCGCATCGACCTGGACATCCGCTACGCCGGCGCCAACAACTTCACCGGCGCCCGGGTGCCGGGCTACGCGTCTTCGTCGTGCTACCTGCTGGCCCCGGTGGCGAAGGCTCTGGCCGCAGTGGAAGGCGACCTGCGCGCCGACGGTTATGCGCTGCGCCTCTACGACTGCTATCGCCCGGTGCGGTCGGTGCAGGCGTTCATGGCCTGGGTGCAGGATCCCCACGAGCAGTCGCGAAAGGCGCTGCAGTACCCGGACCTGGACAAGCCGCGGCTGCTGGCCGACGGCTACATCGCCGAGCGCTCGGGCCACAGCCGGGGCGCGACGGTGGACCTGGGGCTGCTGGATTGCCGGGCGGGTACGTGCGTGATGATGGACATGGGCACGGATTTCGATTTCTTCGGCGTGCGTGCGCATACCGATGCGGCGGGGCTGACGGCGGCACAGCGTGAAAACCGGCAGCGGTTGCTGCAGGCGATGGCGCGGCGCGGGTTTGCCAACTACCCGCAGGAGTGGTGGCACTACACGCTGCAGCCGGAGCCGGATGCCGGCACGGCCTACGATTTTCCAGTGAGGTGAAGGTTTCTCTTGCAGGGCTTGCAGCCCTGCACCTGCTGCAATCAACTTCAACGTCAGCTTCAACGTCAAAAGCGGGCTTCCTGAGGGATGGCGGGACCCACCCCGCCTTCGACAGATTTCCGCTATCTGTTGGAGCCTGCTGCTGATGGTGGGTGCCGACCGTTGGTCGGCACGGATGAATTCGTTCGATATCTGACAGATGCGCCGACCAACGGTCGGCACCCACCAACAGTCGCCGGGATCTGTCAGAGGCGGGGGACTG
>DEZI01000015.1:103876-104111 GCA_002364755.1 Stenotrophomonas maltophilia | reverse complement strand
TTTCGGTGCGGCCGGCGGTGCGCTGGTGGCGCAGCTGGGTGCGGGCCTGCGTGGTTTCGATGCAACGGCATTGCCGCGCGCGTCGGACGTGCTGGCGCTGGCGGTGCCGGCGTTCGCGCGTGGCGAAGGCGTGGCGGCAGAGAAAGTCGAACCGGCATACCTGCGGGACAACGTCGCCCTGACCCTGCTCGAGCAGCAGGCCGCGCGCGAGGCGAAGGCGAAAGCCAACGGCTGA
>DEZI01000015.1:29198-103726 GCA_002364755.1 Stenotrophomonas maltophilia | reverse complement strand
CGCCCCCCCGCCCCGGCCCGGGGGGGGGGCCGCGGGGGGGGGGAAGGGGAAAGCCAAGGGGGGGGCCCCTGGGGGGGGGGGGGGGGGGGGCGTGGATTCGTGGGGTTGGCCGGGCAGGTGGGCTGCGCAGGGGACGCTGCAAGTACGTCCATGTAAGCTCGGTCGCCGCATCCATGCGGCTCACGCCCCTGCGCAGCCCACCTGCCCGACCACGGACAGTTTCCGTGCGCGTCCGCCACGGAAAATCAAAAAAGAAAATCTAAGTCAAAAGCCGATCGCTTCGCTCGCATCCATGCATGGCATGGATCTACCGAAGCGGGCAGTCGCATCGCGCGAGCTAGGCACAGGTGCGCCGCGATCTGTCAGGGGTGGAGCGGTGTGGGCTTGCAGGACCGCAGGCGCCATGGATGGCGCCTACGAGCCCCCATGGGTGAGGGCGCTTTGCTTGCGAAGCACTGCTTCGCAAGCGCCCGAACGCACAGCCGCCAGCGGCTGGGCCGGCCTGGGGGTTCACGGCGTGTCCTGCATAGCCACACCGTACCGCCAAACCAACAGTCCAACCGCCGCTCTTGCTCCTGCAGTTGCTTCGGCCGTTGCCTCAGCGGGTCCCGGGCCGCAGGCCCGGGCAACAGAAAACCTACCGGTCGTCGCGCAGTTCGCCACCCGGCAGGAACACCCAGGTGCGGGTCACCTGCAGGATATCCACGCCATCATCGGTCTTCGGCAACGCCGGGAACGGCTGCGCCAGCTGGATCACCCGCAGCGCCGCCTCATCCAGCAACGGCGTGCCGCTGGTTTTCAGGATGCGGCTGCTTTCCACGCTGCCATCGCGGCGCACCCCCACGCTGATCACCACCTGGCCAGCCAGCCGGCGCTGGCGCGCCTCGTCCGGGTAGTTCAGGTTGCCCACCTGCTCGGCGCGGTCCACCCATGCGCGCAGGTAATTGGCATAGGCATATTCGCGCGTGCTGGCCGAAACGAACTTGCGGTTCGGACGCTTGGCGTACTGCGCCGAGCGCAGGTGCACCTCGGCAGCCAGCCGGGCCATTTCCGCATCGCGCTGCTCGCGCGCGGTCTGCGCCGCGTCCGGGGTCGGTTCCAGCGGGGTGGGGCGGGCCTGCGCCTGCGCCACGGTGTCCTCGCCATTGCGGCTGCTGACCACCCGCGCCTGCGGCGGCGGCACCGGCGCGGCCGACTGCTGTTGCTGCGGCACCGGGCTCAGCCCGGTCTGCGCCTGCGGCACGATGCCGGTCTGGTTGTCACGCGGGCGTTGCGCGCGGTCGTGCTCGCCGCCGCCTTCCTGGCTGGCCTCCGCCAGGAAATCGGCCTGCTTCGGCGTCAGTGCCGTGCGGGTCTGGCTGAAGATCACTTCCAGCGTCGGCACCAGCGGTGCCTCGCCCTTCACGGCAAAGCCCACGCCCAGGATCAGCAGGGCGTGGACGATGACCGACAGGGCAAGGGTGGCCCCCAGCCGCTGCGCTTCGCGCGGCGGCGGGGCGAGCACGGCGGACGCGGCGTCCATCAGCGCAGGCCGGCCTCGATCGCGTCGAACAGGGTGCCGGCGATGTTCAGGCCGTACTGCGCGTCCAGCTCGCGCACGCAGGTCGGGCTGGTCACGTTCACTTCGGTCAGGTAATCACCGATTACGTCCAGGCCGACGAAGCGCATGCCGCGGCGCTTCATTTCCGGCCCGACCTGGGCGGCGATCCAGCGGTCACGCTCGCTCAGCGGGCGGCCTTCGCCGCGGCCACCGGCGGCCAGGTTGCCGCGGAACTCGTCACCCTGCGGGATGCGCGCCAGGCAGTAGTCCACCGGCTCGCCGTCGACCAGCAGGATGCGCTTGTCGCCGGCAGTGATGTCGGGAATGAACTTCTGGGCCAGCGCCAGCTTGCGGCCGCCGTCGGTCAGGGTTTCCAGGATCACGTTCAGGTTCGGATCGCCCTGGCCGCTGCGGAAGATCGAGCGGCCGCCCATGCCGTCCAGTGGCTTCAGCACGGCCTGGCCGTGTTCCAGGGCGAAGGCTTTCAGTGCCTTGGCGTCGCGGCTGACCAGGGTCGGCGGGCAGCACTGCGGGAACAGCAGGGCGGCCAGCTTCTCGTTGTAGTCGCGCAGGCCCTGCGGGTTGTTGACCACGCAGGCACCGGCGGCGGCGGCCACGTCCAGCACCTGGGTGTCATAGACGTATTCGGCATCGACCGGCGGGTCCTTGCGCATCAGCACGATCTGGCCGGGGCCGAACGCGGTGCGGCTGAATGCGCCAAGTTCGTACCAGCCGGAGGGGTCGTCGCGGACCTGCAGCGGAGCGGTCTGGGCCACCGCCACGCCGCCTTCCAGGGCCAGGCCGCCGGGCCGCACATAGTGCAGGGCATGGCCGCGGCGCTGGGCTTCCAGCAGCATGGCGAAGGTGGTGTCCTTGGCGATCTTGATGTGGGCGATGGGGTCCATCACCACGATGACGTTCAACGGCATGGGTGCACCTGTCAGGCAAGGCGTTGATGGTAGCGGCAACGCCCCCCGCGTGCCTGCCCGGGGTGCTGCAACGCTGCGTCCGTCCAGCCGTCTGCGCAGTCATTGCCAAACCTGTCACGTTCAGCAGGCCGGCATCCCAAGCGCCGTGGGCGGCGCTTGAAGCGGGCGCGGGAAGTGCGATATAGATACGCCTTCGTAGCGGCCCCCAGCACAGAAGGGTCGCGCGCTTGGGGAAAGGCAATGACTGAAAACACGACTGCGGGCGGGGAGCTCGCAGGACTCCGGGTGATGGTCATCGATGACTCGAAGACCATCCGCCGGACTGCGGAAACGCTGCTGAAGCGCGAAGGCTGCGAAGTGGTGACTGCGACCGATGGCTTCGAGGCCTTGGCCAAGATCGCCGACCAGCAGCCACAGATCATCTTCGTGGACATCATGATGCCCCGTCTCGACGGGTATCAGACCTGCGCGCTGATCAAGGGCAACCAGCTGTTCAAGGCAACGCCGGTCATCATGCTGTCCTCCAAGGACGGCCTGTTCGACAAGGCCCGCGGACGCATCGTCGGCTCGGAACAGTACCTGACCAAGCCTTTCACGCGGGAAGAACTGCTGGGTGCCATCCGCACATACGTCAACGCCTGACCAGGGGGAAAGGCACAATGGCTCGTATCGTCCTGATCGAGGATTCACCGACCGACCGCGCGGTGTTCACCCAGTGGCTGCGCCGTGCCGGCCACGAGGTGCTGGAAGCGGACAACGCCGAGGATGGCTTGCAGCTGGTGCGTGACCAGGTTCCGCAGCTGGTGCTGATGGACGTGGTCCTGCCCGGCATGAGCGGCTTCCAGGCCACCCGCGCGATGTCGCGCGATGCGGCAATCAAGCACATCCCGGTGATCATCGTCAGCACCAAGGCGATGGAGACCGACAAGGCATGGGGCCTGCGCCAGGGCGCGGCCGATTACATCGTCAAGCCGCCGCGCGAGGAAGACCTGATCGCGCGGATCAACGAACTGGTGGCCTGATGCGTTCGCCCTTCGACATTCTTGAAGCCTACGAACGGCGCAGCCTGTCCCATGCGGTGCAGCTGCCCGGGCGGCAGTTCGCCGAGGACCTCTGGCGTGGCGTCGGCTTCCGTGTGGGCCAGCGCCGGCTGGTGTCCGATTTCCGCGAAGTGGTGGAAATCGTGCCGATGCCGCCGGTGACCCCGGTGCCCTGCGCGCAGCCCTGGCTGCTGGGCGTGGGCAACCTGCGCGGCAACCTGTTCCCGGTGGTCGACCTGAAGTACTTCCTGGAAGGCACGCGCACCGTGCAGCAGGAAGGCCAGCGCGTGCTGATCATGCGCCAGGCCGGCGGCGACGTCGCCCTGACCATCGACGAGCTGTTCGGCCAGCGCAGTTTCGAACTGGGCCAGCAGGTCCAGGCCGGCGCCCTGGCCGAAGGCCGCTACGGTCATTTCGTCGATCGCGCCTTCCATGCCGACGGCCACGACTGGGGCGTGTTCTCGCTCTCGCTGCTGTCGCGCACCCCTGAATTCCGGCAAGCCGCGGCCTGAGGCCGGGCAACGCCCCCTGCATTGAAGATCGAGGTTGAACGATGAGTACTGCTTCGGACGCTCCCAAGACCGGCAAGCTGCGGCTGGGCGGCAGCAACCTCTGGCTGGCCCTGCTGGCCCTGTCCATGATCCTGTTCGGTGTGAATACCGGCGTGTCCACCTGGCAGGGCAGTCGCCTGGCCGATGCCGGTTCCAAGGCCGCCGACCTGCAGGTGCTCTCGCAGCAGCTGGCCAACCAGGGCCGTGATGCCGTGGGCGGCAACGCGCAGGCGTTCACCGCCTTCAAGGCCACCCGCAACGCCATCGAAGAGAACGTGTCGACGCTGCAGGGCCGCTACGGCAACGAACCGGGCGTGTCCAAGGCGATCACCACGCTGTCCGACACCTGGGCCCCGCTGGGCAAGCAGGCCGGCCAGCTGGTCGCCAGCGAGCCGGCGGTGCTGGCGCTGGCCGGCAACGCCAACAACTTCACCGGCGCGGTGCCGGGCCTGCAGGCCCAGTTGAACGAGCTGGTGCGCGCGATGTCCGCTTCCGGTGCACCCGCATCGCAGGTGTACAGCGCCCTGCAGCAGGTCGTGGTGGCCGGTTCGATGGCCCGTCGCGTGACCGAAATGCGCGCCGGTGGCGCCGCTGCGGCTGCCTCGGGCGACGCCCTGGCCCGCGACATCACCGTGTTCTCGCAGGTGCTCGATGGCCTGCGCAACGGCAACGAAGACCTCGGCATCACTGCCGTGCGCGGTGCCGGTGCGGTCGCTGCGCTGGAACAGTCGCAGCAGAAGTGGGAAGCGATGAAGCAGGACGCCGACGCGATCCTGGCCAGCTCGCGCCAGCTGTTCGCCGCGCAGTCCGCCGCCAACGCGCTGGGCCAGGGCTCCTCGCGGATGCTGGACGACAGCCGCAAGCTGTTCGAGGCGTTCTCCTCGTTCGGCTCGGTGTCCGATACCCGCCTGTTCCCGAACTTCTGGATCGGCGTCATCTCCGGTGCGCTGTCGCTGATCGCGATCATCGGCTTCGTTTCCACCAGCGTGCGCAGCCGTTCGCGCGAGCAGGAACTGCGCTACCAGACCCAGGTGGAGTTCAACAGCCGCAACCAGCAGGCGATCATGCGGCTGCTGGACGAAATCTCCTCGCTCGGTGAGGGTGACCTGACCGTCAAGGCCTCGGTGACCGAGGACATGACCGGCGCCATCGCGGACGCCATCAACTACGCCGTGGACGAACTGCGCCACCTGGTGACCACCATCAACGACACCTCGGCCAAGGTTGCGGTGTCCACCCAGGAAACCCAGGCCACCGCGATGCAGCTGGCAGAGGCGGCGGGCCACCAGGCCAACCAGATCACCTCGGCCTCGGACCGCATCGGCGAAATCGCGGCGAGCATCGAACAGGTGTCGCGCAACTCGGCCGAGTCCGCCGACGTGGCACAGCGCTCGGTGGTCATCGCCGCCGAGGGTGCCGGCGTGGTCCGCGAGACCATCCAGGGCATGGACCAGATCCGCGACCAGATCCAGGAAACCTCCAAGCGCATCAAGCGCCTGGGTGAGTCCTCGCAGGAGATCGGCTCGATCGTGGAACTGATCAACGACATTTCCGAACAAACCAACATCCTGGCGTTGAACGCGGCCGTGCAGGCAGCGTCGGCCGGTGAAGCCGGTCGCGGTTTCGCGGTCGTGGCCGACGAAGTGCAGCGCCTGGCAGAACGTACCTCGGGTGCGACCCGACGCATCGAAAACCTGGTCCAGGCCATTCAGGCCGATACCAACGAAGCGGTGACCTCGATGGAGCAGACCACCGCTGAAGTGGTCTCCGGTGCGCGCCTGGCCGAGGACGCCGGTACCGCACTGACCGAGATCGAGCGCGTGTCCAACGCCCTCAACACCCTCATCAAGAACATCTCCATCGCCGCCCAGCAGCAGTCCGCTGCGGCCTCGGACATCACCCGCACGATGGGCGTGATCCGCCAGATCACCGGCCAGACCTCGCAGGGTGCCGGACAGACCGCCGAGTCGATCGGCCACCTGGCGCAGTTGGCGGCCGACCTGCGTCGTTCGGTCGCCGACTTCAAGCTGCCGGCGTGACGCGGGCAGGGCGGCGAGCAAGGAATCATTCGATGAAGCATTTCCATTTCCCACGCCAGAACACGCGCGGCCTCCGCGCGGCGGCGACCGGAGCGCGTCCATGAGCAGCCTGCGCGATGCGATGAGCCATGCAGCGCTGGGCTGGGTCAAGCCGGAGCTGGACGAGACCCTGCGCCAGGTGCGGCACGAGGTCGAGTACTTCGTCGAGGACCCGGCCGACGGCAGCCGCATGCGCATCTGCGCCGGCTACCTGCACCAGGTGCAGGGCACCCTGCGCATGGTCGAGCTGTATGCCCCGGCGATGGTGGCCGAGGAACTGGAACAGCTGGCCGTGGCCGTCGGCGAAGGCCGCGTGGCCGACCGCGATGAAGCCTGCGCCACGCTGATGCGTGGCAGCGTGCTGCTGCCCGATTACCTGGAACGCCTGCAGAACGGCCACCGCGATATTCCGATCGTGCTGATGCCGCTGCTGAACGAGATCCGTGCCGCGCGTGGCGAAGAAGGCGTCAATGACAGCGTGCTGTTCGCCTTCGCGCCGGACAGCGTCAGCGCCACCGAGGCCGAGCTGGACCACGCCCGTGGCAGCCTGAGCGGCCGCAACCGAGAGCTGCTCGATACGGTCGGCAGCGCGGTCAAGGAAGAACTGCTCCAGGTCAAGGATGCCCTGGACCTGCACCTGCGTACCGGCGGTGCGCCGCAGCAGCTGCAGGAACAGGTGACCAAGCTGGGTGCCGTCGGCGACACGCTGGGCATGATGGGCCTGGGCGCGGCCCGCGGCGTGGTCGCGCAGCAGCGCGATGCGCTGCTTGCCGTGGTCGAAGGCCGCCAGCAGATCGACGAAGACATGCTGCTGGATATCGCCGGCGCGCTGCTCTATGTCGATGCGTCGCTGGACGACCAGGTCGCCCACCTGGGCGCCGGTGGCAGTGGCGAGGACGACCCGAGCGCGGTGGAGAACCGGCGCACGGTCGAAGTGCTGGCGCACGAGGCGATCGCCAATTTCGCCGCCGCCCGCGAGCATTTCGTCGCCTTCATCGAAACCAGCTGGAACCATGCCGAACTGCAGGACGTGCCGCGCCTGCTGGGCGACGTGTCCGGCGCGCTGCGCATGCTCGACCTGGGCACCGCCGCCGATTACCTGCGCGGCGTGCAGCAGTACATCGAGGCCGAACTGATCGGCCGCCAGCGCGTGCCCAGTGGCCGCCAGCTGGACACGCTGGCCGATGCCATGGCCAGCCTGGAATACTACCTGGAAGCGCTGCGTGACCGCCGCCCGGGTCGCGAGGACATCCTCGACATTACCCGCAGCAGCCTGGAAGCCCTGCGCTACTGGCCGTTGCCCGAGCGCAGCAGCACCGCAGCCGAGACCGAGGCCGACGCGGATCCGCTGCGGCCGATCGAGCGCGAGAGTGTGCCGCTGGCCGCCGCTGCGCTGCAGCTGGAGCCGGTGGAGATCGCCGTGCAGCCTGTCGCACCGGCGCCGGGCGAGATCCCGCCGCCGCTGCCGGACTTCACCTTCGATCCGCTGCCGGCTGCGCCGGTGGCCGACAACAGCCTGATGTTCGGCGCGCTGGGCGGGCAGGACATCGCCGCATCCACGCCGGAGCAGGCCGAACCGGCACCGTTGCTGTTCGCCGCCTCCACCGCGCCGGTGCCGAGCGTGCCGCAGTGGGAGCTGGGCAGCCATGACGCCGCGCCCGTCGCCGATGAGCGCGCACCGACCTTCAACAGTTTCGATCCGGTCAGCTTCGAGCACGACGGTGCGGCCCAGAACGTCGCCCCGCAGTGGTCGTTGTCCGGCGTCGCAGAGGCGCAGGCCGATGATGGCGACGCGCTGGTGCTGGAAGACAGCGTCGAGCACTTCGGCGTTGCCGCGCTGGACGACGCCGCAGGCGCTTCGCTGGAGCTGGCGGCTGTGCCGGTGTTCGATCCGGTGGCTGCCGAGCATGATGGCCCGGCAGTGCTGGCCGACGAGGTGGTATTCCACTTCGACAACAGCGCACTGGACAACGCCGAAGACGTGTTGTCGCTGCAGGCGATGGAAACGCTGTCGCTGGACGGGGAAGACGACGCGCAGCTGCCTGTGCTGGAGATCGTCGACGCCGTTGAAGCCGCGCCGGTCGAGGTACTGGAGCTGGAGTCCACCGCGACGATCGAGCCCGTCGAGCAGATCGACATGGCCGATGTGGTTGCCGAAGCGGCGCCGGTTGAAATGATCGAGGCCCTGGCCACGGCCGCCGCGCCTGCCGCGACCGTGTCCCTGATCGACGTCGATACCATCGCGCCGATCGATTTCAGCGAGGCCGATGCGCAGTTCTTCGCCGAACTGAGTGCGGCTGCGGCCGAGTTCAATCCGCAGGCTGCGCCGGCGACGCCGGCACCGGAAGTCGCTGCCGTGGCTGCCGAAGCCACCGGCTTCGAAGCGGGCTTCGACGACGATGCCGAGAACATCGACCAGGATATCCGCGAGGTGTTCCTGGAAGAGTTCGATGACGAGATGGGCAATCTCGGCACGCTGCTGCCGGCCTGGCGCATGCAGCCGGACAACATGGACCGGCTGCGTCCGATCCGCCGCATCTTCCACACCCTCAAGGGCAGTGGTCGCCTGGTCGGCGCCCGCACCCTGGGCGAGTTCGCCTGGAAGATCGAGGGCATGCTCAACCGCGTGCTCGATGGCAGTCGTGCGGCCACCCCGGCCGTGCTGGCGATGGTCGACCATGCCAACGCCGCGCTGCCGCAGCTGAATGCCGCGCTGCGCGATGGCCAGCGCGTGACCGTGGACCTGCAGGCGATGCAGGCCATCGCCGACCGCGTGGCCGCCGGTGAGGAAACCTTCTACGTGCCGCTGCCGGTGGCTGCCGCACCGCAGCCGGTGGCGCAGGCCGAAGTGGTGGGCGACGTGCCGGTGCTGGACGACGCCGCTGCCGTGGAAGATTCGCTTGCCGCCGACACCGTGGCCGAGCTGGCCGGAACGCCAGCCAACATCGACAGCGTGCTGCGCGAGATCCTGGAAGCCGAGGTGGAAGTCCACCTTGCGACCCTGCAGCAGTGGCTGCACTCGGCGCAGCAGGCCGAGCAGCCGGTGAACGATGCGCTGCTGCGGGCCGTGCACACCATGAACGGCGCCTTCGCGATGACCGAAGTGCCGGAAATCACTGCCGTTACCGGTGCCGCCGAGTCCTACATCAAGCGAGCGCTGGCCGCCGAAGTGGTGCCGGGCGCCGAGGCGCTGGGTGCGCTGGATGCCACCGCGCAGGCGATCAGCTCCACCATGGACGCGCTGCAGGCCGAACAGCCGCGCATCGCGCCGCAGGCCGAGCTGGCACAGCGCCTGCAGGCGCTGGCCGGTGAACTGCCGGAAGCGCGCTGGCCGATGGTCGGTCTGGAAATGGACGACGAAGATTTCGACGACGTCGACTTCGAAGCCGAAGCCGAAGCCGAAGCGAATCCCGCCGACATCGGCATGGTCGATGTGCAGCAACCTGCCGTGGCCGAAACGGAGGTCGTGGCTGACATTGAAGCGTCTGCCGACGCCGCCGTACCGGTGGCCGAAGCCGGGGTCGAAGCCGAAGCCGCGCCCGACGCCGGTCTGGAGGCTGCCGAACTGACTGGTGGCGAAGACCTGTCACGCTACTTCGACGCCGGCTGGCCGTCGATGCCGGAGGCCGCTGCTTCGCTGCCGACGGTGATCGAAGCGGACACTGCCGTTGAAGCCATCGAAGCCGATGACGTTGCTGAAATGGCTGACACCGTGCAGGACACCGCTGAAACCGCGCCGGTTGCGATCGATGTGGATGCCGCCGGCCTGACCGCGGTCGACGATCTGTCGCCGTACCTGGACGCCAGCGCGCTGCCGGTGGATGACCGCGATCTGGAAGACGCTGGCGTTGCGGCGGAAGATGACGCAATTGCCCTGAGCCCGCTGCCGCAGGCGCCGGCTGTTGAGGCGGTTGACGAAGACATCGAGGCATTGGCGCTCGACAGCGACGCACCCAGCCTTCAGGATGAAGTGGCTGTGCCGGGCTTCGCAGAACCGGTCACGCTGGAGGCCGCGCTCGAAGCCGGCCTGCACGTGATCGAGGACGAACAGGCGCCGGACGAGGACGGCCAGTGGCCGGTACTTGGCCTGCAGGCCAGCGAACTCGCGCCGGGCGAGGCGGAAGCCTTTGCCGAGGATGCGGACGTCGGCGGGGAGGCGGCGGTCGGTGAAGGAGAGAGCGCCGACCTGCCGTCCCCGGCGACGGTGAATGACGACGTGTTGGTTGACGACGTGACCGACGAGGTTACCGAGGTGGCCGCACCGGTGCGTCTGTTCGAGATGGAAGAGGCGCCGGGCCACAGCCAGGATGCCGCCGAAGCCACGGTCGTCGCAGCCGAAGCCGTTGAACCGGAAGCCATCGAAGCGGAGTCCGTCGAAGCCGACGCCGATCAGCTCGACTTCACTGTCTACGACCGCGAGCTCGTCGACATCTTCGTCGAGGAAGGCAAGGACCTGCTCGACCATTGCGATGGCCTGATCAGCGAACTGCGCGATACACCGCAGGACCGCGAAGTGGTGGCCGGCCTGCAGCGCGACCTGCACACGCTCAAGGGCGGTGCACGCATGGCCGGCATCAATGCCATCGGTGACCTCGGCCACAGCATCGAATCGCTGCTGGAAGCCGTGGCCGCTGGCCGCACCGAAATCGAACGTCCTGACGTGCAGCTGCTGGAGCGTGGTTTCGATCGCCTGCACCAGCTGCTGACCCGCACCGGTGACCACCGCGTGGTCGAGCCGCCGCAGGATCTGGTGGACGCCTTTGAAGCGCGCACCCGCAGCGATGCTGCCGCCGCTGCCAAGGCTGCTGCAGCCAGCAGCGACCCGGCTGACGAGGCACCGGTGGCGACCGCGCCGCTGGCCCTGGCTGATGCGCCACTGTCGGCACCGCTGCCGGTGGAAGGCGCGCCTGAGGAAGATCCGCTGTCGCGTCCGCAGCAGGAACAGGTGCGCGTGCGCGCCGACCTGCTCGACCGCCTGGTCAACCACGCCGGTGAAGTGGCGATCTACCGCTCGCGCCTGGAGCAGCAGCTGGGTGCCTTCCGTGGCGCCATGGGCGAACTGGAGCGCACCAATGCGCGACTGCGCGACCAGCTGCGTCGACTCGACCTGGAAACCGAGGCGCAGATCGTCGCCCGCTACCAGCGCGAGCAGGACCAGGCCGACCAGAAGTTCGATCCGCTGGAGCTGGACCGTTTCTCCACCCTGCAGCAGCTCAGCCGTGCGCTGAACGAATCGGCAGCCGACCTTGGCGGCCTGCAGGGCGTGCTGGACGACCTGTCGCGCCAGTACGATTCGCTCCTGCAGCAGCAGTCGCGCGTCAGTTCTGAGCTGCAGGACGGCCTGATGCGTGCGCGCATGGTGCCGTTCGACGGCCTGGTGCCGCGCCTGCGTCGTGTCGTCCGCCAGGCCGGCATGGACACCAGCAAGCAGGTGCACCTGACCCTCGAAGGTACCCACGGCGAACTGGACCGCAACGTCCTGGACCGCATGGTCGCGCCGCTGGAGCACATGCTGCGCAACTCGGTGGCCCATGGCCTGGAAGCACCGGAACAGCGTCGCGCCGCCGGCAAGCCGGAAGAAGGCGAGATCGCCATCCGCCTGCACCGCGAAGGCTCGGAAATCGTGCTGGAAGTGGCCGATGACGGTGCCGGCCTGGACCGCGAGGCAATCCGTCGCCGCGCCATCGACCGCGGCCTGCTGGCCGCCGATGCGTCGCCGAACGAGCAGGAGCTGGACAGCCTGATCTTCGCAGCCGGCTTCTCCACCGCCGACCAGGTCAGCCAGCTGGCCGGCCGCGGCGTGGGCATGGACGTGGTGCGCAACGAAGTGCGCCAGCTCGGTGGCTCGGTCGACATCCAGTCGGTGCGTGGCCAGGGCGTGCGCTTCACCCTGCGCCTGCCGCAGACCCTGGCCGTCACCCAGGCCGTGTTCGTGCAGATCGGCGAAACCACATTTGCCGTGCCGGTGGCGTCGGTCAGTGGCATCGGCCGCCTGTCGCGCGAGCGTTTCGAAGCCGCCGACAGCAGCTACCGCTACAGCGGCGAAGACTATCCGCTGTACGACCTGGGCAGCCTGGTCGGCCAGGCCCCGGCGCGCGCCGACGGCCAGGACCAGGTGCCGCTGCTGCTGGTCCGCGCCGGCGACCTGCGTGCCGCCGTGGCGATCGACCAGGTGCTGGGCAACCGCGAAATCGTGGTGAAGCCGGTCGGCCTGCAGATCGCTTCGGTGCCGGGTATCTACGGTGCCACCATCACCGGCGATGGCCGCGTGGTGGTCATCCTCGACGTGGCCCCGCTGGTGCGCCGTTACCTGGCCAACCCGATCGCGCCGGTGCAGGACAACGCGCCGCGCCTGGAGCGCCAGGTACCGCTGGTGATGGTGGTCGACGATTCGCTGACCATGCGCAAGGTGACCGGCCGCATCCTGGAACGCCACAACTTCGAGGTCAGCGTTGCCCGCGACGGCGTCGAGGCCCTGGAGCAGCTGGAAGATCGCGTGCCCGACCTGATGCTGCTGGACATCGAAATGCCGCGCATGGACGGTTACGAGCTGGCCACCGCGATGCGTGCCGACGCGCGCTACAAGGACGTGCCGATCGTGATGATCACCTCGCGCAGCGGTGACAAGCATCGCCAGCGCGCCTTCGAGATCGGCGTGCAGCGCTACCTGGGCAAGCCGTACCAGGAGCTGGACCTGATGCGTAACGTGTATGACCTGCTGGGGATCGCCCGTGTCCGTGAGTGACGTCAATCCGGTTCCGGCCGTTGCCCTGCTGGCCCGCCCGGGCGCTGCACGCGAGCGCCTGCGCGAGGCGCTTTCGCATGCCGATGTGCAGATCGTGCTGGAAGATGACCCGACCACGCTGGAGCCGCAGGCGCTGGCCGATGCGCATCCGCAGTTCGTGGTGATCGCCCTGGAAGCCGCCATCGAGGACCCGCTGGAGCGGCTGGAGCCGGCATTGTCGGCACCGGGCCTGACCCTGGTATTCGACGAAGCCGAACTGGCCGCGCGCCGCGACGGCTGGGAAGCGCAGCGCTGGGGCCGCCATCTGTCGGCCAAGCTGCACGGCCACCAGCAGGTGCTGCCGCCGGGCGCCGAAGACGAACCCAGCCTGCAGCTGGAACCGGGCCGGCCTTCGCTGCCGCCGGTACCGCCGAAGGACGAGGTCCTGCACGCGCACATGGAGCAGGCCCAGGACTGGGCCGGCGACGTGCCGGCCGACAGCCTGTACACCACACCTGCACCGCCTGCGACGTTCGCTGAACCGATGTCGCTGGAACAGCACCTGGCCGCGTTGCAGGCGCACACGCCGGAGCCCGCTGCCGATGCGGCGGAGGCGCCGGCGGACGATGCGCCCGTGCCGCCGCCGGCGGCCTTCGATCACACTGCCTGGTCGCTGGTCGACGAGGCCGCTGATACACCGGCCGCTGCCGCGCCCACCCGCGGCGAGCCGGTGGCGGCACCAGCGTTCGACACCGGCCACCTGAGCCTGGTCGACCTGGATGCCGGCCTGCCTGCCGGCGCACGCGCCGGCGTGCTGCTGGTGCTGGCCGGCATCGGTGGACCCGATGCGCTGCGCCGCCTGCTGGGCGCGCTGCCGACCGGGCTGGCCGTGCCGGTGCTGGTGCACATGCGCCTGGACGGGGGCCGCTACGGCAACCTGGTCAAGCAGATGGCACGGGTATCGCCGCTGCCGGTGCAATTGGCCGAGGCCGGCCGCCGCGCGACGGCGGGCGAGGTCCACATCCTGTCCGACGACATCGGCGTGCGTGCCGCCGCCGATGGCCTGCATTTCCAGACCGACCCGCTGGGTATCTCGATTGCCGCGCTGCCGGCCGAACACAGTGCCCTGGTCCTGCTCAGTGGCGCCGACCTGGCCCATGTCGGCCCGGCCCTGGACCTGGCCGAGGCCGGCGCCTGGGTGGCAGGGCAGGTGGGTGAAGGCTGCTATGACCCCGCCGCGGCAACCGCCGTGGTCGCTGCCGGCATGGTGGCCGGTGAACCGCAGGAACTGGCGCAGGCCATCGCCGCGCGCTGGGCCGTGGACGAGGACAACGGAGAGACGCCATGAGCTACGCAAACAACGATGAGATCCGTGGCGTCCTGATCCAGTCCGGTGGCGAGCGTGTGTTGCTGCCCAATGCAACGGTGGCCGAAATGATGTCGCGCGTGGCGGTGGAACCGGTGGCCGATGCTCCGCGCTGGTTGGTCGGGCAGATCGCCTGGCACGGCTGGCAGGTGCCGCTGCTGTCCTTCGCCCGCCTGTCCGGGCTGGGCGAAGAAGTGGTGGGCGGGCACAACAAGGTCGTGGTGCTGAAGGCTCTCAGCGGCAACGCGCAGCGCCCGTACTACGCGCTGCTGACGCAGAACTTCCCGCAGCTGATCTCGGTGCCGCGCGACGGCCTGCTGGCCGACGCTTCGGAAGAAACCCTGCCGGGGATCGTGCACATGCGCGTGCTGCTGGGTGAAAAAAGCGCGCTGCTGCCCAACCTGGACGCGCTGGAATCGGCGCTGGATTCGCTGGCCGCCTGACAATCCGCCGGGCATGGCCCGGCGCTACCGAAGCGTGGTAGCGCCGGGCCGTGCCCGGCGAGCGAAGCGGTCACGGTGATCCGTCGCCTTACCCCAGATCCCCCAGCCGCGCCTGCAGCGCCGCGATCGCGGCCAGGCCGGCGGTTTCCGTGCGCAGGATGCGCGGCCCCAGCTGCAGGCCCTGGAAGCCCGCAGCGGCCAGTTGGTCACGGTCACGCGGCGACCAGCCTCCCTCCGGGCCGATCGCGATCACGATGCCGCCCGCAGGCGCTGCTGCCAGCGTCGACAACCGGTGCGCCCCCTGCGGGTCCAGCGTCAGCCGCAGCGTATCGGCAGGCAGCGTCGCCGCCGCCTGCGCCAGCGACAGCGGCGAACCCACCTGCGGGATGCGCGCGCGCCCGGACTGCCCGCAGGCCGAGGTCACCACATTGTTCCAGTGCGCCACGCGCTTTTCGGCACGCGCCGCGTCCAGCTTCACCTCGGTCCGCTCGGCATTCACCGGCACGATGGCGCTGACGCCCAGCTCGGTGGCCTTCTGCAGGATCAGGTCCATCTTCTCGCCACGGGCAATGCCCTGCAGCAGGGTGATCGCCAGTGGCGATTCGTTGTTTACCGCCTGCACCGCGTCGATGCGCACCTGCACCTCGCGCTTGCTGGCCACGGTCAGGGTGGCGCTGTAGTCGTGGCCATCGCCGTTGAACAGCACGCAGGTATCGCCCTCGCGCAGGCGCATCACCCGCACCAGGTGGTTGGCCGTCTCTTCCGGCAGGGTCACGGTCTGGCCGCTGTGCAGCGCCAGGTCGATGGGACAGCGGGTCACGCGCATGCAATCGCCTCCTCGATGGCTGCCAGCGTGGTATGTGCCAGCAACTCCAGTTGTTCGTCATCCACGCAGTAAGGTGGCATCCAGTACAGCACGTCGCCCAGCGGGCGCAGTACCACGCCGCGCTTCAGCGCGGCCTTGTAGGCGTGCAGGCCAAGCCGCAGCGCCGGGTTGAACGGGGTCCGCCGGTTGCCGCCGCGCGACAGCTCGAAGGCCACCACCATGCCCGCCTGGCGCACGTCGGCCACGTGCGGGTGGTCGGCGAAGGGCGCGGCCAGCGTGCCCATCACCGCGGCGGTGCCGCGGTTGCGCGCGATCACGTCCTCGTCGCGGAAGATGTCCAGCGTGGCCAGTGCAGCCGCACACGCCAGCGGGTTGCCGGTGTAGCTGTGCGAATGCAGGAAGGCGCGCTCGCGCGAATCATCGAGGAAGGCGTCGTACAGCGCCTGCGTGGCCAGCACCGCGGCCAGCGGCAGAAAGCCGCCGGTCAGGCCCTTGGACAGGCACATCAGGTCGGGCATCACCCCGCCCTGTTCGCAGGCGAACATCGTGCCGGTGCGGCCGAAGCCGGTGGCGATCTCATCGGCGATCATGAACGCGCCGTGCGCATCGCACAGCTCGCGCACGCGCTGCAGGTAGACCGGGTCATGCATGCGCATGCCGCCGGCGCACTGCAGGCGCGGTTCCAGGATCACCGCGCAGATCTCGCCGGAGTGCTGGTCGAACAGGGTGGCCAGGCCGTCGGCGGCCTGCCGCGCATGGTCGGCGGCGCTCTGCCCCGGTTCGGCCAGATAGGCATCGGGGGAGGGTGCGAACAGGCCCTCGGCCAGCAGCGGCGCGTAGACGCGGCGGTACAGCGGGATGTCGCCCAGCGCCAGCGCGCCCAGGGTCTCGCCGTGGTAGCCGTTTTCCAGCGCGATGAAGCGCGTGCGCCGGGTCTCGCCGCGGTTCTGGAAGTACTGGAAGGCCATCTTCAGTGCCACTTCCACCCCGGCCGAGCCGTTGTCGGCGTAGAACACCTTGGACAGCGGCGCGCGCCCGGGCTGGCGCGGTGACAGCGCCAGCAGGCGCTCGGCCAGGAGGATCGCCGGTTCATGACTGAACCCGGCCAGCATCACCTGCTCCAGCTGACCGGCCTGGGCGGCGATGGCCGCGCCGATGCGCGGTTCGGCATGACCGAACAGATTCGTCCACCAGCTGCTGACCGCGTCCAGGTAGCGGTTGCCGTCGTGGTCGATCAGCCAGACGCCCTGGCCACGCGCGATCGGCACCAGCGGCAGGGTGTCCGGATGCTCGCGCATCTGCGTGCACGGGTGCCACAGCACCTGCAGGTCGCGTTGCCGCCACTGCCGGGCCAGCGGGGAGGGGGTTGGGTCTGCTAGCATTTCGGGCTCATGAACATGTTGCTGCCTGCACATTCTATCGGCCCCGGCGCACGCGCCGGCCGCCGCGGAGATTCCGCATGAACGACGACCGCAGCGGCCGTCGCCTGCCGATCATTCACCGGATCACCGACGAGGAGAACGGCCCGTTCCAGCGCCAGCACCTGGACCTGGAGTTCTCCAACGGTGAACACCGCCGTTTCGAACGCCTGGTCAGCCGTGGCCATGGTGCCGTGGTGGTGGTGCCGATGCTGGACGAGGAGACCGTGCTGCTGGTGCGTGAATACGCCGCTGGCGTGCACCGCTACGAGCTGGGCCTGGTCAAGGGCCGCATCGATGCCGGTGAAACCCCTGAACAGGCCGCCGACCGCGAACTGAAGGAAGAGGCCGGCTACGGCGCGCGCCAGGTCGACGTGCTGCGCGCGATGACCCTGGCGCCGACCTACATGAGCCACCAGTCGTGGCTGGTGGTGGCGCGCGACCTGTACCCCGAAAAGCTGCCCGGCGACGAGCCGGAAGAGCTGGAAGTGGTGCCGTGGAAGCTGGCCGAGCTGGACCAGCTGATGCTGCGCGAGGACTTCTCGGAAGGGCGCTCGCTGGCCGCGCTGTTCATCGCGCGCCAGTGGCTGCAGGAACGCCGATGATCAAGCTGACTACCGAGCTGCGCGAGACCACGATCGCCATCGCCCAGGAAGCGGGGCAGGCGATCATGCAGGTCTACAGCGATGGTTTCGACGTCACCCTGAAGGCCGACGACAGCCCGGTGACCGCCGCAGATCTCGCCGCTGACCGGATGATCCAGCAGGGCCTGCGCCAACTGACCCCCGACCTGCCGATCCTCTCCGAGGAATCGGCGCTGGTGCCGTGGGAGCAGCGCCAGCACTGGGGCGCCTACTGGCTGGTCGACCCGCTGGATGGCACCCGCGAATTCGTAAAGCGCAACGGCGAGTTCAGCGTCAACATCGCGCTGATCTACCAGGGCGCGCCGGCCTTCGGCGTGGTCCAGGCGCCGGTGACCGGCATCGTCTGGCACGCCATGCGTGGCGAGCTGGCCTACCGCCGCCAGGGCCTGCACGACAGCGTGCTGCGCACCCGCACGCCGGCCACCGCGCCGCTGCGGGTGGCAGCCAGCCGCTCGCACCGTTCGCCGGAAACCATCGCCCTGCTCGAACGCATGGGCGACATCGAAACGGTGGCGCAGGGCTCCTCGCTGAAGTTCTGCCGCATCGCCGAAGGCGGGCTGGACGTATACCCGCGCCTTGGCCCGACCTCCGAATGGGATACTGCTGCCGGCCAGTGCGTGCTGCACGCGGCCGGTGGCGCGGTGCTCTCGGCCAGTAGTGGCAAGCCGTTCCGCTACAACCGCCGCAGCACCCTGCTGAACGGTGATTTCATCGCCCTTGGCGACACCAGCCTGCCGTGGCGGGACTGGCTGTCCGACTGACACTGGAGCCCGCATGAGCGACACCCCCACCGCCGGCAGTGCCGCCAGCACCGAACTGGAGCGCCTGCTGGCGATCATGGCGCGCCTGCGCGATCCGCAGGGCGGCTGCCCCTGGGACCTGGAGCAGAACTTCGCCACCATCGCCCCGTACACCATTGAAGAGGCCTACGAGGTCGCCGATGCGATCGACCGCGGCGACCTGGACGACCTCTGCGACGAGCTGGGCGACCTGCTGCTGCAGGTGGTGTTCCATGCGCGCATGGCCGAGGAGCAGGGCGCATTCGCCTTCGCCGAAGTGGCGCGCGCGATCAGCGACAAGATGCAGCGCCGCCATCCGCATGTGTTTGCCCATGTCAGCGTGGACGATGCCGATGGCGTGATGCGCAACTGGGACGCGATCAAGCGCGTCGAGCGCGCCGCCAAGGGCGACCAGGACACGTCGGCGCTGGCCGGGATCTCGCGCGGGCTGCCCGAATGGCAGCGTGCGGTGAAGCTGCAGTCGCGCGCGGCCAAGGTCGGCTTCGACTGGCCCGGCCCGCTGCCCGTGCTGGACAAGGCCGCTGAAGAACTGCAGGAACTGCGCGAGGAATTCGAGCGCGGCGACATCGCCGGCAACAAGGCGCGGCTGCAGGAAGAGCTGGGTGACCTGCTGTTCGTCTGCGCCAACCTGGCCCGCCATGCCGACATCGACCTGGGCGCGGCGCTGCGCGGTGCCAACCACAAGTTCGAACGCCGCTTCCGCGCCATGGAAGCGCAGGCGGGCGCGCAGGGCGAAAGCCTGGCCGCGCTCGACCTGGATGCGCAGGAAGCGCTGTGGCAGCAGGCCAAGGCCGCCGAGAAGGCGTGAAGACCCTCGCCCTGTTCCTGCTGACCGCACTGGCCGAGATCGTTGGCTGCTACCTGCCGTGGCTGTGGCTGCGCAAGGGCGGCAGCGTGTGGCTGCTGCTGCCGGCCGCGGCCAGCCTGGCCCTGTTCGCCTGGCTGCTGACCCTGCACCCCACCGCCAGCGGCCGCGTGTATGCCGCCTACGGTGGCGTGTACATCGGTACCGCTCTGTTCTGGCTGTGGCTGGTCGATGGCATCCGTCCCAGCCGCTGGGACGTGCTGGGCGCCGCACTGTGCCTGGCCGGAATGGCCGTGATCATGTTCGGGCCGCGCCATCCGGTGTGATGGCGGCTGTTGGTTTTGTGTAGAGCCGAGCCATGCTCGGCTGGCTTTGATCCTCTGTAGAGCCGAGCCATGCTCGGCTGGCTTCGATCCTCTGTAGAGCAGAGCCATGCTCGGCTGGCTCTGCCAAAGGCACTCGAGCATGGCTCGACTCTACAAAAACGGGTCACCACCTGATCCGGCCGCGCAGGATGTCAGCGAACATCGCCCAGTCGCCGACGAACGAGTACAGCGGGTGGCGGAAGGTGGCCGGGCGGTTTTTCTCGAAGAAGAAATGGCCGACCCAAGCGAACCCATAGCCGCATGCCAGTGCCGCCAGCAGCAGCATCGGCTGGCCGCGCAGCAGCGCTGCGGCCACCAGCAGCAGTACGCCACAACTGCCGATGAAGTGCAGGCGCCGCGAGACCGGATGGCGGTGCTCGTCCAGGTAGAACGGGTAGAACTCGCGGAAGCTGGCGAAGCGGGACATGCACGTGCTCCGGGGCGATGACCGATTACATCATGCGCCTTGCCATGCTCGGCTGCTTCGGCCAGAACAAGCCGAGCATGGCTCGGCTCTACAGGCAGCAACGGCATCCGAGCATGGGTCGGCTCTACAGGCAACAACGGCAGCCGAGCATGGCTCGGCTCTACAGGAAGCAACGGCATCCGAGCATGGCTCGGCTCTACAGTTTCCGCCTCAGCGCGGGGCCTCGCACCCCAGCATCTTCAAATCGATCGCTTCGGCCATGCGCCGGTAGCCTTCGTCGTTCGGATGCAGGTGATCGCGGGTGATGTTGGCCGGCAGCGATTCCGGCTGCTTCGGGTCGCGCAGCGCTGCATCGAAATCGACCACGCCATCGAAGCCGCTGTCCTTGCCGCGCGCCCACTGGTTGATCGAGGCGCGGGTGGTGGCCGAGACCGGGTCGTAGCGCTCGGAGCCGCCGAACGGCGTCAGCGTGCCCAGGTAGGCGCGGATGCCATGCGCGTGCAGGCGCGCGGCCACCTGCTGGTAACCCAGCAGCATGTCCGGTGCGTTGCGCCCGGGCAGCGGCTGCGCACCGCCGCCGTGGCGGATGTCATTGATGCCTTCGAACAGGATCACCTGGTCGGCGTCGGCCACCGCGATCGCGTCGCGGTCCAGGCGTGACAGCGCACTGTGGCTGCGGCCATGGTCCAGCAGCTTGTTGCCGCTGATGCCCTGGTTGAGCACCACGAAGCGGTCCGGACAGGCCTGCTGCAGGCGCTGCGCCAGCCGCTCCGGCCACTGGTTGAACGAACCGCGCGTGGCGGTCGCGCCTTCGGTGATCGAATCACCCAACGCCACAATGACCGACGGCCGCTGCTCACGCTGCACCATCACCGCCGAAAACACATTCTGCTGGTAGCTGACGCGCACCGTGTCGGTTACCGCCTCCTGTCTGCCGTCGGCCACGCGCACCACGGTACGCCGCACCGCAGGCCGGGTCGGCTGCGGGAAGTACGCGGTCACGCTGACCTCCTGCAGTGCCGCCACCGGCAGTACCACCGGATCACTCAGCAGCGCGGCACCCACCGGTACGTCGATGGCACGGCGGCCATCGACGGTGACTGGCAGCGCCGCGGCCCTGCCATCCTTCAGGCGCACGCGGATGTCTTCGACATGCAGCAGTGCATCGCCCAGCTCGTTGCTGATGCGCAGGCGCAACGCCTCGCCACGGCTGCCGACCCGGATGTCCTGGCGCACGGTCTGCGCGGCGAACTGTACCGGTGCCTCCGGCTTCCCGTCCTTGCGGTCCGGTGCCGGTGAAGCGGTCCAGGCGGTCACCCAGACCGGAGCGGCCTGGGCGACGGGGGCGGCCACGGCAGCGCCGATGGCCAGCGAAAGCAGGGTGATCCAGCGCTGCATGGCAGGTGTCCGCTCAGGTCAGGAGAAGTAGGTGCCGCCGTTGACGTCCAGGTTCGCACCGGTGATGAACGCCGCTGCATCGGAGGCCAGGAACACCGCCGCATCGGCGGCTTCGTCCGGCACGCCCTGCCGGCGCAGCGGGGTGTTGCCGGCAACGGCGGTGCGCACTTCCGGCTTGGTGAATTCATCATGGAAACGGGTGGCGATCATGCCGCAGCACAGCGCGTTCACGCGGATGCCCTTCGGCCCCAGTTCCTTGGCCATGGCGCGGGTGAAGGTCATCACCGCGGCCTTGGCGGTGGCGTAGATCGACGCGCCCGGGCCACCGCCATCGCGGCCGGCCTGCGAAGCGAAATTGACGATGGCCGCGCCTTCGCCCATGTGCGGCACCACCGCGTGGGTGGTCAGGTAGGTCGAGGTCAGGTTGAGGTCCATCACCGTGTGGAAGAACGCCGGGTCGATCTCGGCCAGCGGGCGGCGCTGCACCATGCCGCCGGCCACGTTCACCAGCAGATCGATGCGCTCGCCGAACGCGGCCTGGGTCGCGGCGACGAGCCCGGCCACGGCCGCGGCATCGGTCACGTCGGCGCGGTGCACGATGGCCTGGCCACCGGCGGCCTGGATCTGCGCCAGCGTTTCATTGGCGCTGGCTTCATCGTTGGCGTAGTTGATGCAGACGCGTGCGCCGGCGGCGGCCAGCTTGATCGAGACGGCACGGCCGATATCACGGCCACCACCGGTGACGATGGCCACCTTGTCCTGGAACGACATGCGGGAAACTCCTTGGTTTGCGGGGGAATGAAAGGGAAACGCGTGCTCAGCCGCCACGGCGGTCAAGCTTGTGGATGGGGCCGGTCCACCACCACAGCGCGGCCAGCGACAGCGGCACCAGCGCGGCGACGAGGATGAAGATCGGGGCGTAGGAATGCCGGGTCAGCACCGGCACCAGCCAGGTGGTGATCAGCGTGCCGGCCACTGCAGCCAGGCCACCGAGGCCGGCGAGGGTGCCGACCGATCGGCCATCGAACAGATCACCCGGCAGGGTCTGGATGTTGCCGATGGCGACCTGGAAACCGAACAGCACCGCGGCAATCGCCAGCACGGCAAACAACGGCTGGTTGGCCAGCACCGCGCCCAGCAGGGCAGGGGCCATGATCACGCAGCCCAGGGTGATGGACAGCTTGCGTGCACGGTCCACGCTCTGCCCGCCGCGGATCAGACGCCCGGACAGCCAGCCGCCACTGAGGCTGCCGAACATCGCGCCCACGAACGGCACCCAGGCGAACAGACCGATCTGCTTGATGTCGAAGCCGAAGGTTTCGGCCAGGTAGATCGGCAGCCAGGACACGAACAGCCACCAGATCGGGTCCAGCAGGAAGCGGCAGGCGAGCATGCCCCAGCTCTGCCGGTGGGCCAGCAGCGAACGCACGCTCACCTTGGGCGCGGCGGCATCCTGCTGCCCGGCCTGGTCTTCCATGATCAGGCGGCGCTCGGCATCGCTCACCCACGGGTGCTTGTCCGGGCCGGCGCGGTAGACGAACAGCCACGGCAGCAGCCACAGGAAGCCGATGGCACCGACCAGCACGAAGGTGCCGCGCCAGCCCAGCCACAGGTACAGGCCGGCGATGGCCGGTGCGGACACGATGGCGCCGATCGACGCGCCGGCGTTGAACACGCCCTGCGCCAGTGCGCGTTCACGCGCCGGGAACCACTCGGCATTGGCCTTCACCGCGCCCGGCCAGGCACCGGCTTCGCTGATGCCGAGCATCGCCCGCACCAGGCTGAAGGACAGCATCGAATGGGTGACCGAATGCAGGGCGATGGAGATCGACCACACGCTGATCGACAGGGCGAAGCCCAGGCGCGTGCCGATCATGTCGAACAGGCGGCCGAACAGGAACTGGCCGGCTGCATAGAACAGCATGAACACGGTCACCAGCAGCGCGTAGTCATCCTTGGTCGCGCCTACCTCCTTGGCGATTTCCGGCCACATCACCGCCAGTGCATTGCGGTCGATGTAGTTGATGACCGTGGCCACGGCGATCAGGCCGACGATCAGCCAGCGTACGGCCGAGCGCACCGGCACCTTGCGCAGTTGGCCCACCACCGCAGGGCCGTTCATTTCGCGTCACCCTTGCTGCGGTCCATGCGCGCGTGGCTGCCGCTCCAGCGGTAGGCGTGGCCATCGACGGTCACGCTGTGCTCGCCCTTGGCGCTGCTGTCATCGGCCACGCCCAGGGCGATGCGTGCACCGCTGGCCAGGCGCAGCTCGATCACCTCGGCATCGCTGCCGCGGGTGCGCACGATGTCCTTGATGCGGCTGTCGGCGCCGTGCACGTACTCGGCGGTGCCGTTGTACTCGCCATGCGGCTCCAGCACGCTGAAGAAGGTGACGTCCTTCTGGCCTTCCACGCGCTGCAGCAGGGCCGGCTCGCGGCGCAGGTTGAATTCGGGATCGTTGGCACCGCTTTCCACCAGCAGCGCCTGCGCGGGCGCGCTGCTGCCGAAGCGATAGGTGTAGAAGCGGCCATCGAGCAGCCAGGCCAGCGTGCGCGGCTCGCTGCCGGGCTTGCTGCGTGCATCCAGCCACAGGTGCTGGTAGCCGTTGTCCTTGCCCAGCACCGGGCGCTGGCTGGTGAAGTGCTCGGCCTCGAAACCGGTGGTGACGATGTGGCCGTTGAAATGCAGGGGCAGGTCGTAGCGCGCGGCCTTGTCACCGTATACCTGCAGCAGGTCCAGCACCACCGGCAGGCCCAGTTCGGGGTGGCGCAGCAGCGCCTGGGTGCGGGTGAACACCAAGCCGGGGTAGGCGTCGCGCATGGTTGCCGAGGCGACCTGGGTATCGGTGTCGGCCTGGAAGAAGCGCACCTGCGGTGCATGCTCCTCGCCGCGCTTCCAGTCACCCTTGAAGTGGCTCTGCTCGTCCACCACCAGGGTGTTGTGGGCCACGGTCTGCTTGGCCCAGCTGCGGTTCTCGGCCAGGTAGATGCCGCCGCGCTTGGCTTCCACGTTGAGGAAGCGCACCGCGCCGTAGTCGGTCACCACGGCCTTGCCGTTGTCGTAGAACAGCCAGTTGAGCTTGTCGAAGTGGCCGTGGCCCATGCCCTGCATGGTGTCCTTCTGCACCAGCGCCTGGCCGTCCTCGCCGTTCATGCGCAGGATCGCCAGGCCGCCGCGGTCACCGTCGGGGCCATCGCGCAGCAGCATCGGTCTGTAATCGAAGGGTTTGGCCTTGTTGGCCGCCAGCGCCTGCGCCACCTGTAGGCCTTCGGGCGAGAGCAGCAGGCGTTTCTGCTGCTGGGCCACCGACAGCAGGTGGTCATCGCCGGTGCGCGCATAGGCGATGCCGATGCCGGCCACCAGCTCCTCGGTGTCGATGCCCTTGTCGAGGATCGCATCGTTGATCGGGAAAAACAGGCCGTCGTAGCTGGTCTGCACCAGCACATCCACGGCCTTCAGCAGCACGCCGTCGCGGCGCGCGAAGACCTTCCGCTGCGGCTCGTTGCGTTCGATGGCGTTGGCGAACAGCAGGAACGGCGCCAGCGCATAGCGCTGGTAGTACGGGCCTTCCTCGTAATAGCCATCGGGCGAGAACAGCAGGTCGATCTGCCGCAGGAAGCCGAACTGATCGTCCTTCTGGCTGCCGCGCAGGGATTTCTCCACCAGCTCCTGGTCGCGCAGCACGTAGCCGGTCATGCCGGTGGCGGCCACCGCCCAGGTCGCGTGGTTGTGGATCTGGTCGTAGTTCTTCGGCTCGCTGATCAGGAATTCGGCCATCGGCCGGAACAGCTGCGACTCGATGGTCTGCCGGTCCTGCGCGGACAGTGCGTCGCGGATCGCGTCGTAGCCCTGGATGGCGTTGACCAGCCACACCGAATCGTTGAGCACCTGCCAGAACACGCGGCCGGGAATCTGCCCGCGGCCTTCCGGGTGCGCGCCCAGGGTCGGGTAGAGCTTGGCGTACTGCAGCAGCATGTCGCGCGAGTACGTGACATAGGCTTTGTCGCCGGTCAGCCGGTACAGCGTGCCGGCCGCCAGCAGCGCCTGGTAATTGCGCTTGTGCTGTTCATGGGTGCGGCCGCCGCCCTTGTCCTTGGGCACCGGCACATCAATGCCGGCCTTCATCATCTTCTTCAGCGATGCCTCGGTGCGCGCCTGTTCCTTGGCGAACCACGGGTAGCGGCTGCCTTCGCTGGCCATCTGCTGCCACTGCGCAGCGGTCACCAGCACCGGCGCAGTGTCGGCCTGGCGCGCGGCGGCGGCCGGGGCCGCCAGCAGCGGTGCGGCCGGCAGCAGGGCAAAGGGGACGGCCAGGGCCAGGGAAACAAACAGCGGCTGCAACCTCATCGATCAACTCCGGTGCTGGTGCGGGACAGGGCAACCTCGCCCACCTTGGGATACCAGTCCACCCCCGTGGCCTCGCGCGCGGTCATCGCCAGCGCCGGATCGGCACCGGTGGCGGGCAGGGCAGGGGTGGGCGTCCACAGGCCGCTGGCGGCCTGCTGCAGGGTCACGCTGCGGCTTTCGACGCCGCTGGGAAATACCGTGCTTGCCTGCGGCGACTGCACGTTGCCGCTGAAGGCGATGCCGGCCAGTGAACTGGCGGCGGTGGGCGGGTTCCTGCTGGTGCGGTTGACGATCAGGTTGGCGCTGAAGCGGCTGTTGCTGGCGGCCACATCGATGCCCTTGGCCGCGTCATGGCCGACGCCGAAGCTGATTTTCGCCACATCCACGAACGTGTTGCGGCTGAGGGTGGCGTTGACCACCGGCGCATAGCCGGACAGCGGCGGATCGGCCTGCGCGTCCATGATTGCCAGTGCCGAGCGGTTGCTGGAACCGGCCAGGCGCTCGAAGTAGTTGTTGCTGACGGTCTGGTCGGCGTTGATGATGCGCACGCCGCCGGTACCGGCCTTGTCGTCGCCGAGGAAGACATTGTCGAGCACCCGGTTGCCGTTGCCGTGGCGCAGGGTCAGCGCGCCGGCCGAGCGATAGAAGACGTTGCTGCGGTAGGTGTTGCCACCGGACTTGTTGGAGACGATCTCGGTCTCGCCGTCGCAGCCTTCAAACCAGTTGTTTTCCACGGTGCTGTTGGAATCGCTCAGCGAGGTATCGCTGGTGCCGACGCGGATCGTTTCGCCGCCGTTGACGCCGAGCAGCGGGCGCGGCCCGAACCAGTTGTGGTGGATGCGGTGCTGGTTGTCCAGGCCCTGGGTGGCATCGCGCACCACCACCACGGTCGGACCGGCATTCGTCTTGCCGCGCAGCTGGCTGTGGTCGAGGCGGTTGTGGCTGCCGTACAGCGACACCCAGTAGTCCTGGTCGCTGGCATCGGGGTTGGTGTAGTCGTCGATGACCAGGCCGGTCACCCGGCTGTGGCTGGCCACCGCCTTGCTCGATTCGCGGAACGCGACGACGGCATCGCCGGGCGTGTAGCCATCGCGGAACACCAGATTGGAAACCTGCAGGTAGCTGCCGGCCAGGCGCAGGTCCGAGCGCCCGCTGAGGATCACCTTGCCCGGGGTCTGTGCGCGCAGGGTGATCGGCGCGGCCTCGGTGCCCTGGCCCTTCAACAGCAGGCGGGTGTCGGTCCAGGTGCCGTCGGCCAGCACGATTTCATCGCCGGGCGTCAGGGCGGCGGCGGCGATGGTGAACTCGGCGGCATCGTGGACCAGCCAGCTGGCGGCCTGTGCCGACGAAGTGGTCAGACAAATTGCCAGACCAGTAGCGAGGAATGATCCAGGAAACGGGTTGGACTGGCGGTACGAAGTCGATTCGGTGCGCATGAAGTCCTTCCAGGGACGGCCGGGCCGTCGTTCGGGGTGGGTGTGCATACCAATTGCGGAATCTGTTGTAAGCCAGCTTTCGCGCAAAGTCATGCTGCATCAGCACATTCAATGACAGCCAATTGGTATGAAACAAAGGTATTAAGAAAAATCCAGTCCAGTTGGTTGACATTTCGGTGTCTGCATGTCGAAGCTGCGTCCACGCCTGCCAACCAGGCGATCCTTTGGGAGGAGGAAACCATGCGGCAATCTGCCGGAGCTGTACGCACCATCACGCTGTCACCCACGCCCCTCGTCGTGGCTTTGCTTGCCGCGCTGGCCGCCGCTCCGCTGGCGCAGGCGCAGTCCACCAGCGGCAGTGCCGGGCAGGACGCCACCACGCTGGACCAGGTGCAGGTCACCGGCATCCGCGAATCGATGCAGAGTTCGATCAACAAGAAGCGCGACGACACGGTCATCGCCGACGTGCTCTCGGCAGACGACATCGGCGACCTGCCGGCACCGTCCCTGGCCGATGCGATCGAAACGCTGACCGGCGCCGCCTCGACCCGCGACAAGACCGGTGCCTCGGAGATTTCCATCCGCGGCCTCGGCGCTTTCCTCAGCAGCACCAATTTCAACGGCCGTGAGATCACCAACGGCAGCGGCGACCGCTCGGTGAACTTCAACATGTTCCCGGCCGAGCTGATCAATACGGTGGCCATCTACAAGACCCAGCGCGCCGACATCATCGAAGGTGGCGTGGCCGGCACCATCGGCCTGGAAACGGTGAAGCCGCTGGAATACGGCAAGCGCTCGGTGCAGTTCGACCTGCGCGGCAGCTGGGCCGAGTATGACAAGAAGTACCGCGATGACGATGGCATCGGCTACCGCGGCACCGCCAGCTACATCGACCAGTTCGAGTTCGGCGACGGCCAGAAGCTGGGTGTCTCGCTGGGCTTCCAGCGCCTGGACGGCACCGACCCGGAAGAGAGCATCACCAGCGGTTCCACCTGGTACGCCTGCGATGGCAACCAGAACGTGGCCAACGCCAACTGCTCCGAAGTGGGCGCGCAGGCCATCGCCAACGGTGCGCCGTACTATCTGGTGCCCAGCAGCCGCATCTACCGCCTGAAGCAGGAACGCAACGACCGCCAGAGCGAGTTCGCCGCGGTGCAGTGGCGGCCCAATGATGTGGTCGAAGTGAACGTCGACTTCGAGCACACCCAGCGCAACTGGTATGAAAACCGCAGCGACCTGAGCCTGTCCAACGCGCGCCGTGGCATCACCCAGCGCGAGGTGGACGAAAACGGCATCGTCCGCCACCTGCATGGCAGTACCTCGATCGATTCCACCTCCAACCGCTACTGGCGCGGCGAGGAATACACCGGTGGCGGCCTGAACCTGATCGTGCGGCCGAGCCCGGCCTGGGAACTGTCCACCGATCTGTCCTACTCGCATACCAACCGCCTGGACAGCGAGCGCATGACCCGCCTGCGGGCCAACCAGCGTGACATCAACAATGCCATCGTGCCGGGCATCAGCAGCGGCACCACCGGTTATGTCGACTACGACTGGGACTGGCATGGCGAAGTGCCGAGCGTGGCCCTGGCGCCGAACTTTGATGTGCAGAACTGGGATGCGTACTCCGGTGCGGCCCGCGTCACCTCCAGCGCCACCGAGAACGACCACAAGATCAAGGCCGGCCGCTTCGACGCCAGCTTCATGCCAGAGTCGGGCTTCTTTACCCGCATCAAGGGCGGCGTGCGCGCCAGCCAGGCCGACTACCGCCTGCGTGACAACACCCTGGTGACCGACTACGACCAGCGCGTGGCCGCCGACAAGGCGAAGATCATCGCTGCCAACCAGGCCTGCCGCGCACCATTCCCGCAGAGCGATTTCATGGATGCCGCCAGCGGCAACACGATCTCCTCGTGGTCCTACTTCGATCCGGACTGCCTGTACCAATCCTTCCGTGGCAGCCTCGACAGCGGCCTGGATCCGGACTTCCAGGATCCCAACAACGTCGACATCACCGAGAAGACCCGCGCGCTGTACCTGCTGGGCGAGTTCAGCAGCAGCCTGTTCGGGATGCCGGTGACCGGCAACGTCGGCCTGCGCTGGGTCAAGACCGACGTCCGTTCGGAAGGCGTGCGCACCGACCTGCAGATCGAGGACAACGGCGACGGCACGATCCGCCTGCAGCCGACCGGCGACTACACCACCCAGGTGTTCAAGGCCGGCAATGACAAGCTGCTGCCCAGCCTGAACGCGGCCTTCGAACTGCGCCCGGACGTGCTGCTGCGCGTCGGCGCCTACCGTGCGATGTCGCGCCCGGACATCGCGGCGCTGGGTGCCGGCCGCACCATCAATGTCAGCAGCGATGCCACCTACGGCAACCTGGCCGATGCGCTGGACGACATCAGTGCCAGCGGCAACCCAGCGGCGCAGCCGCTGATGTCCTGGAACGGCGACCTGTCGCTGGAGTGGTACCCGAACCCGGACACCATGCTGGCCGGCGCGGTGTACTGGAAGCAGTTCAACGGCGGCACCGCCACCGCGCTGGTGCCGGAGACCTACACGATCAACGGGCAGACGGTGACCGTGCCGGTGCGCCAGCAGGTCACCACCGACGATGACAGCACCCTGACCGGCCTGGAGCTGAGCGTCACCCATCGCCTGTCCTACCTGCCCAAGCCGTTCGATGGGCTGGGCTTCAAGGTCAGCTACAACTACGCCGATGCCGACTACGAGACCCAGGATTCGCGACTGGGCGAGCAGCTGGCCGCCGATGGCAGCGTCATCCCGGCCATCGTGCCGCCGGCCGGCCTCAGCGGTTTCTCGCGGCACGTGCTGTCCGGCTCGATCTACTGGGACGTGGGCCGCTTCAACATCCAGGCCATCGGCAAGTTCCGCTCGCACTACTACCAGGACTTCACCGGCAACGCCGCGCAGCAGAACCGCTACTACGACGACAACACCAGCGTCGACCTGCGCATGCGCTACAAGGTCAACAAGCAGCTGTCGCTGTCGCTGGAGCTGATGAACCTGACCAACGAACCGCGCGTGGCGTACCAGCCGCTTTACGGCAATTTCCGTGAAGTGGTGACCTACGGGCGGCGTGCGTATTTCGGTGTACGATACAAGTTCTGAACAGGGCGGCGCGGCCAGTGGTCGCGCCGTCGCTCCATCCGGACCCGCACCGCGCACGGTGGCCCGGGACGGGCCCGGAGGGAACCGCCAAGGGTCAGCCGCATGTCCGCCAACCGCCTCTACCAGACCATCGCCGCCAAGCTCCGCAAGCTGATCGAGGACGGCGAATTTCCGCCGGGCTCGCGCCTGCCGGGCGAGCGTGAGCTGGCCGAACGTTTCGGCGTCAGCCGGGTGACCGTGCGTGAAGCCGAGATCGCCCTGGAAGCCCAGGGCTGGATCGCCATCCGCATTGGCTCGGGCGTGTACGTGAAGCCACGCCCGACGCAGGCCTCCGGTGGCCTGCCCGATGTCAGCGCCTTCGACCTGACCGCCGCCCGCGCGGTGTTCGAGGCCGAGGCCGCGGCGCTGGCTGCCAGCAACATCGACGAGGCCGGCATCGCCGAACTGCAGGTGCTGGCCCAGGCGCTGTGCCGCCGCGACCTGACCGATGAGGAGGCCGGCGACTTCGACCGCCGCTTCCACCTGACCATCGCGCGCCTGTCCGGCAACCCGGTGGTGGAGTACTTCATCCAGCAGATCTGGCGCATGCGCAGCGATTTGCCGCGGGTGGCCGAGGTCTACGCGCGGGTCTGCCACGACGACGGTGCCAGCCGCGCCGACGAGCACATGGCGATCTTCGAGGCGCTGCGCAGCCGCGACCCGGTGGCCGCGCGCAATGCCATGCGGTACCACTTCCAGCGCCTGTTCGAGGCGATGCTGGAAGCGACCGAGAGCCAGGCGCTGGAAGAAATCCGCCGGCGCACCCAGCAGGACCGCGAGCGCTTCCTGGCCACCACGCGCATCTAAGGGTTTCCCAGCGAACGGCGCAGCCCCTCGTGGGTTGGTCGCTTGATGCATCGGGGTCTGTGTGCTGGGTCGGGCGGTTTGGGTTCGCGGGACACGCCGTAAACCCGTCCATGGGGGCTCGATGGCGCCTTCCATGGCGCCAACGGTCCCGCGAACCCAAACCGCCCGCCCCCCGATAGTTTCCGTGCGCGTCCAGCCGACGGAAAAGAAATGAAGAGCAAAAGCAAAAGCCGGTCGCTGCGCTCGCGTGGTTGGATCCCTTTCCGCAGGAAAAGGATCCGACCCCTCTCTATATATGTATCGACATCCACATCTGCTTCTGCTCCTGCTCTGCTCTGGCACTTGCCATCCGTCACCACGGAACCTGGCAGGGGTGGGGCGGTGTGGGGTTGTGGGACCGCAGGCGCCATGGATGGCGACTACGAGCTCCCATGGATGGGTTCACGGCGTGTCCCGCAACCCCACACCGCCCCGCCAAAACCGAAAGAACCCAGAGCCGACGAACCAATGCTCTGCGCTCCCAGCCCTGGCTGTAGAAACGCGGCGCCGGCCGCAGGCCGGCCAAACACATCCCCCGCTGCGCTGCGGCACGACCTGCGACCGACCGATCTGGGATAATGGACGCTCTTGTTTATCCTGCTGCCGGACCGGTCATGACCCAGAAGACGCTGCTCAACGATACCCACCGCGCCCTCGGCGCCAAGATGGTCGATTTCGGGGGTTGGGACATGCCCATCCACTACGGCTCGCAGCTGGACGAACACCACCTGGTGCGCCGCGAAGCCGGCGTCTTCGACGTGAGCCACATGACCGTGGTCGACCTGCGCGGCGAGCAGGTCAAGCCGTTCCTGCGCCGCCTGCTGGCCAACTCCATCGACAAGCTGAAGGTGCCGGGCAAGGCGCTGTACTCGTGCATGCTGAATCCGGCCGGCGGCGTCATCGACGACCTGATCGTCTACTACCTGGCCGATGATTTCTTCCGCATGGTGGTCAACGCCTCCACCCGCGAGAAGGACCTGGCCTGGCTGCGCGAACAGGCGGCACCGTTCGGCGTCAGCGTCGAGCAGCGCCCGGACCTGGCCATCCTTGCCGTGCAGGGCCCGCAGGCGCGCGACAGCGTGGTCGGCCTGGTCGGCGGCAGCGATCGCGACGCGCTGGCCAAGCTCGGCCGCTTCGCTGCCCTGCAGGTCAAGGCGGGCGACGGCGTTGAACTGTTCGTCGCCCGCACCGGCTACACCGGCGAAGACGGCTTCGAGATCCTGCTGCCCCAGGACGCCGTGGTCGCCTTCTGGAACCGCCTGCTGGCGGCGGGCGTGAAGCCGGCCGGCCTCGGCGCGCGCGACACCCTGCGCCTGGAAGCCGGTATGAACCTGTATGGCCAGGACATGGACGAAGCGATCAGCCCGTACGAAGCGGCGCTGGCCTGGACCGTGTCGCTGGACGAAGGCCGTGACTTCATTGGCCGCGACGTGCTCGAGGCGCAGAAGGCCGCCGGCAACGCGCGCCAGATGATCGGCCTGGTGATGGACGAGAAGGGCGTGCTGCGCCATGGCCAGGTGGTGACCACCGCCGGCGGACAGGGCGAAATCCTGTCCGGCACCTTCTCGCCGAGCCTGGCCAAGGGCATCGCGTTCGCCCGCGTGCCGGCGGGTGAACTCGGCCAGGTCACCGTCGATATCCGCGGCCGGCAGGTGCCAGTGCGCGTGGTCAAGTTCCCGTTCGTCCGCGAAGGCCAGGCCCAGCCCGGCGTGCTCGCCGACGCCTGATCCGAACGTGCCGGCCGTCACTGACAGCAGTGGCGGTCGGTTGGTTACACTAGCCCCGTTTTTTCCACCCCCTGCAAAACCTGGAGCAGTTCCCATGAGCGAGATCCCCGGCGACCTCAAGTTCCTCAAGTCCCACGAGTGGGCCCGCGTCGAAGGCAATGGCCGCGTCACCGTCGGCATTTCCGACCATGCCCAGGGCCTGCTGGGTGACCTGGTCTACGTCGAGCTGCCCGAAGTCGGCGCCGAGGCCAAGGCGGGCGAGCAGATCGCCGTCGTCGAGTCGGTCAAGGCCGCCTCGGACGTCTACAGCCCGGTCAGCGGCACGATCGTCGAGGTCAACTCGGCGCTGTCGGACAAGCCGGAAACCATCAACGAAGATGCCTACGGCGAAGGCTGGATGTACGTGGTCGAGCTGACCAGCGCCGACGAGCTCAATGAGCTGCTGGATCCGGACGCGTACGCCGAAGCCCTGGAAAACGAAGACCACTGAGTCCGCGCTTCCCGCTTCCAGAACGGCCACCTTCGGGTGGCCGTTTTCGTTCCCGCCTCCGTCGTCGACTCATGCCATCGGGTTCGCGGCACACCTTCGGTGTGGCATCAGGCGGCATCGAACGGCGCGATCAGGCGTGCGCAGTTTTGCGCAAATCCGCCTTTCCGTCCCGCGATTGCGCGTTCGGATGTGAAAACTTTTACCTCCCGTTGCAGACCCGTTGTGGTGCGGCGGATGTGCGCGTTGACGTGTGCCGGACGACGTGGTGCATGGCGCGGCATCTGTTGTCGCCTATCAACGCAGAGTGCTTATTTCAAGCGCTTTTTATTCAGCAGGTGCGATCACGTGTTGCCGCGCGTGGCGTTGGCGGTGCGCGACGCAGGGCCGGGAACGTGCCGTGTGGTGGCGGTGCCGGCGGCGTTCGGATGGACGCGGATGTGAAATTTTTTCGCGGGGGTTGTTGACAGTAAAAAAAACGGTGATTAGGTTTCGCCTCAGCAGACCTTGCCTGCCAAACCGAGTGCGCCGAATCAATCGTCCGATGCGAAGCAGCCCCTTCAAGACCACCGCGATTCTGCCGACGGTGGGCATGGCCCCGCTTCCCCCGGAGAAACGCAAGGCATCTTCTGTTCCGATGCCCGCTCCGCCGATCGAGGCGGGCATTGCCGCATCCGTAACGGCGCGCCTGACGCGCCGGCGGTCCCCGCACGCAGCAACCGCGGGTTTGATCCACCTGGGCGTTTCAACTCCCTATCACTGACGAGGAGCCATCCCATGGCAACCAAGAAAGCTGCGAAGAAAAAGCCTGCCGCCAAGAAAGCGGTGAAGAAGGTCGCTAAGAAGGCCACTGCCAAGAAGGCAGTGAAGAAGGTCGCGAAGAAGGCGACTGCCAAGAAGGCGACCGCCAAGAAGGCCGTCAAGAAGGTTGCCAAGAAGGCAACTGCGAAGAAGGCCACTGCAAAGAAGGCGGCAAAGAAGGTCGCCAAGAAGCCGGCTAAGAAGACCGCGAAGAAGGCCGTCAAGAAGGTTGCGAAGAAGGCAACTGCGAAGAAGGCCACTGCGAAGAAGGCGGCAAAGAAGGTCGCCAGGAAGCCGGCAAAGAAGACCGCGAAGAAGGTCGCCAAGAAGGCGACTGCCCGGAAGGCTACTGCCAAGAAGGCAGTGAAGAAGACTGCGAAGAAGGCCACCAAGAAGGCTGCCCCGAAGAAGGCTGCCCCGAAGAAGGCTGCCAAGACGGTTGCCAAGCGCAAGCCGGCCGCTCGCAAGAAGAAGGCCGCTCCGGTCGCTCTGCCGGCAACCCCGGCGCCGCTGATCTAAGTACTTCCCGATAGCCGTACCCTGAAACCCCCTTCCCTGGCTGCCCAGCGGGGAGGGGGTTTTTTTTATGGGCGACCGTGGTCGGCCTTACCCGTGCGGTACCGGCGGGAACCGCTCCACCAGGAAATCCACGAAGCTGCGCAGGCGGGTGGAGCGGTAGCGATCGTGGGCGTACACCACGTGCATGGGCCGACCCGCCTGGCCGTGCTGCGGGAACAGCTGCACCAGCCGCCCGGCGGCCACGTCCGCGGCCAGCAGCAGGGTCGACTGCAGCACGATGCCCAGCCCATGCAGCGCCGCCGCACGCAGCGCTTCGCCGTTGTTGATCTGCAGGCGCGCAGCGGCGATACGCTCGAGGCCGCCGGCCTCGTCCTGCAGCCACTGCGCGAGCGCGCGGGGTTCGAACGAGAGGCACTGGTGCGACGCCAGTTCGGCGAGCGTGCGAGGCGTGCCGTGGCGGGCGAGGTAGGCCGGCGCGGCACACATCATCAACCGGTAGGGCGTCAGTGGGCGTGCCACCCGTGCATCGCTGTCAGCCAGGCTGCCGATGCGCAGTGCGGCTTCGAAACCTTCCTCGGCCAGGTCGACCACGCGGTCGCTCAGGCTCGCCTCCACCCGCACCTGCGGATGGCGTTGCATGTAGTCGGCCAGGGCCGGCACCAGTGCGTGCGTGCCGAAGATCACCGGTGCGCTGATGCGCAGCGTGCCGGCCGGCGCCATCTGCTGGTGGGCGGCCTGCGCATCGGTCTCTTCCACCAGCCGCAGGATGTCCCGGCAGCGGGCGTAGTAGTCCTCGCCGAACGGCGTCATGTGCTGGCGGCGCGTGGTGCGGCTCAGCAGCTGCATGCCCAGACGCGCTTCCAGTGCACGCAGGTGCTTGCCAGCCATCGTCGCCGAGATGTCCATCGCCGCGGCCGCAGCGCTGAGGCTGCCCTTGTCCACGATCAGCACGTAGACCTGCATGCTCTCCAGCAGGTTCATCTGACACTCCGGGTGTTGAATGCTGAAACCTGCGCGGAGTTTATCAATCAGGGGTGATCAAAGAGCATGCGCTGCACGGGCCGGATGTGCCGGCCACGCATGACGGAGAACACCATGGATTTGAGTCTTGAAGGACGTACCGCACTGGTGACCGGCGCGGGCAGCGGCATTGGCGCGGCGGTTGCGCGGCAGCTGGCGACGCTCGGCGTACGCATCGCGATCAGCGCGCGACGGTTGGAGCCGCTGCGGTCGCTGGCGGCGGAGATCGCAGCCAGCGGTGCAGCCGCGCCGCTGATCCTGCCGGGTGACCTCACCGACGCCGCGCAGCTGGCGCGCATCGCCGCCGGGGCGCAGGACGGGCTGCAGCGCGTGGACATCCTGGTCAACACGGCGGGTGGCTCGCGGCCGACGTCTGTCGACGCCGCTGACGACGTATGGGACGAAGCGATGGCACTGAACTTCTCCGCGTCGCGACGGCTGACCCAGGCGCTGTTGCCCGGCATGCAGGTGCAGGGCTGGGGGCGGGTGATCAACTTCAGCGGCTCGATGGAACCGCGTGCGGTGAATGCCGCCACGGCGGCGAAGGCCGCGCTGCACCTGTGGAGCAAGGGCCTGTCATCGGAGGTGGCGGCGCAGGGCGTGACGGTCAACACAATCGCGCCGGGGCGGATCAACAGCGCGCAGATCCTCGGCCGGTTGCATCCCACCGAGGAAAGCCGACGCGCCTTCATCGACCGCAACATTCCGATCGGGCGCTTCGGCGAACCGGAGGAGGTCGCGCCGCTGGTGGCGTTCCTGGCGTCGCCAGCGGCGGGCTACATCACCGGCGCGGTGATCCCGGTGGACGGCGGCATGCACTATTTCGCGCACTGAGCCTGCGTTGGTAGAGTCGACTGTCAGTCGACTGCTTTTCGATCCGGCACTGCGTGAGTCGACTGACAGTCGACTCTACCGATCCGGCCCCGCGGAGTCGACTGCCAGTCGACCCTACCAATCACCGGCAGACTGCCGCACTCAGCGCGGCGAGGCCACTGCGCGGTTGCCCGAGGCGCCCTTGCCCTTGCGCTTGTCCTGCTGCGCCGGGGTCGCGCCTTCGGCCATCAGGCTGTCGCTGCCGAAATCGGTATCCACGTCCAGCCAGCGCTGCGCCGGCAGGCCCAGTGCCGAATCGAGCACCGTCGGCAGCAGGCCGCTGGGCAGGCCGCTCTCGCCGTTCCAGAGGATGGCGATGCCGAGGTCACGTTCGGGCACCAGTGCGACCAGGCCGCGGTAACCCTGCACCGCACCGGCATGGAAGACCACGTCGTGGCCGGCGTAATCGAAGGTGCGCCAGCCCAGCGCGTAGCCGGCCGAGTGCAGGCGCTCACGGCGCCAGCCCGAGCGCATCTCGCCCGGGGTGTTGATCAGGCTCGAATGCAGGGTGGCCAGCAGCGGCGCCGGCAGCACGTCGGGGCGATGTCCGGTGTGCGCCAGCAGCCACTGCGCCATGTCGCTGGCACTGGCGTTGACGCCGGCGGCCGGGGCAACGCGGTAGTAGGTCGGCTTCGGCGTCAGCGACACCCAGCCATTGCGGCTGCGCACGTGCGGACGCGCCCAGCGCGAGCTGGCCTGGATGCCGGCCAGGCCGAGGCTGGCATCGTTCATGCCCAGCGGCTTGAAGATGCGGCGTTCGACCGATTGTTCGTAGAAGCTGCCCGAGGCGGCATAGACCACGTCGCCGATCAGGCTGAAGGCCACGTTCTGGTAGGCGTAGCAGTCGCCCGGCAGGCACTTGAGGCTGGTGTTGGCCAGCTTCTGGGTCAGCGAGTAGTACTCGGCATTGCCTTCGATGTCGCGGTCGTAGGCGTTGTAGGGCAGGCCGACGCGGTGGCTGAGCACATCGGCCACGGTCAGGCGGTCGGTGGCTTCGGGCGAGTTGAGGCGGAAGCCCGGCACGTAGTCGGTCACCTTGCTGTCCCAGCGCAGCGTGCCGTCGTTGACCAGCAGGCCAGCCATGGTGCCGGCAAAGGCCTTGGACAGCGACGCCAGGCGGAACACGGTGTGCGCGTCGACCGGCAGCGGATTGTTGACGTCGGTGACGCCGTAGCCGCGCGCGCTGAGCACGCGGCCGCCCTGCACGATGGCCACGGCCATGCCTGGCACGCGCTCGCCGTAGGTGAGCTGCTGCGCCATCGATTCGATATGGGCGACGTTGAAGCCGGCGGCAGGCAGCTGCACCTGCGGCACCAGGCCGGTGCGGTAGGCCGCCGGCTGGGTGTGGGCGACGCCCGGACCCGCGGCGGTTTCGATGTTGGTCGGCATCGGCGGCAGGGCCGGCGGTGTCTGCGCGGTGGTGGACAAGGCCACGGGCATCAACATGCCCAGCAAACCGGTGGTCGCCGCCCGGACCGGGCGACGCAGGTTGTTCATTTTCATCGGTTGGACCCGTGCGCGACTGCTGTCTGTGATTCTAGCGCCGCTTTTCGCCTGTGCACAAACAAAGCGAAGATGAATGCGCATCTGATTGAAAAAGTTGGATTTTTGATGCCCGGCGACGGGATCTGGATGCGCCCGCGGACGCCCTCCGCATGAGCCCGCCTGCGGACATCGCGCACGGCCTGCTGGCGATGTTGCAGTGCATTGTCTAACGTACGCGCTTCACTGCCCCCGGAGCCTGTCATGCCGCCATCCAACTGCCGCGTCCCGGCCGGGGCCACCGCGTGAGCGCGGCCGCGGGCAAGGGGCCGCTGCGTGGGCTTGTGGCGGCGCTGCGCGAATCGCCGGCGTTGTGGTGGTCGTTCCTGTATTTCTTCTGCCTGCTCAGCGGCTACTACGTGCTGCGCCCGGTGCGCGAGGCGATGGCGGCCTCCTCCGACCTGGAGACGCTGTTCCCGCCGCTGCTGATCGGCTGGTTCGGCAGCCATGGCATCGCCCTGAAGGACTTCGTCCTGCAGTTCCTGTTCACCTGCGTGTTCCTGATCATGCTGGTGCTGCAGCCGGTCTACGGCTGGCTGGTCAGCCGCTTCCCGCGGCGGGTGTTCCTGCCGGTTGTGTATGGCTTCTTCATCGCCACCCTGCTGGTGTTCTACGTACTGTTCGACAGCGGCGTGCCGGGGCGGGGCATGGCCTTCTTCCTCTGGGTGATGGTCTTCAACCTGTTTGCGGTGGCCGTGTTCTGGAGCTTCATGGCCGATGTCTTCAGCAACGTGCAGGCACGCGCGTACTACGGCTACATCGGCGCGGCCGGCACGGTCGGTGCCTTTCTCGGCCCGGTCCTCACCAGCGCGCTGGTGCAGCGCGTGGGCATCGCCAACCTGATGCTGGTCTCGGCCGGCTTCCTGGTGGTCTGCCTGTTCTGCATCTGGCGGCTGCGGCACTGGGCGGTGCTGCGCGAGCGCGAGCAGCAGTTGGTGTCCGGCGAAAAGCCGATGGGCGGCAGCGTGCTCGACGGCCTCAAGCTGATCGTGCGCGAGCCGCTGCTGCGCTGGCTGGCGATCCTGGTGGTGTTCGGCGTGGGCGTGGGCACGATGCTGTACAACCAGCAGGCGAGCATCGTGCGGGCGGCCTTCAGCGACCCGGCGGCCAGCACGGCGTTCTTCTCGCGTATCGACCTGGCGGTGAACGCGCTGACCCTGCTGCTGCAGCTCAGCCTGACCCGCTGGCTGCTGTCGCGCCACGGCATCGCGCCGGCGCTGCTGATTCCCGCCTTCGCCATCCTGCTCGGCTTCTCGGTGCTGGCGGCGTCGCCGCTGCCGATGATGGTGGCGGTGGTGCAGGTGCTGACCCGGGCCAGCGAGTTCTCGCTGTTCAAGCCGGCCCGCGAGACCATCTACACCCGCGTGGACCGCCAGTGGCGCTACAAGGCCGGCGCAGCCATCGACACGGTGGTCTACCGCGGCGCCGACCTGAGCTTCACCTGGGTGCACAAGGGGCTGTCGCTGTTCGGCTCGCATGTGGTGTTCGCCGGCGGCATGCTGGTGGCGGCGTGCATGACCCTGGCCGCGTTCGGCGTGCTGCGCGAAGAGAAGAAGCTGCCGCGCGAGCGCTGAGCCGCGCGGGGTTGGATCCCTCTCCCACGGAGAGGGCACAGACCCCATCACCCCATCAACCTGCCCAAGGAACCCTGCATGTACTGGATCGCACTCGCCCTGACCCTGCTGGTCGCATTGCTGCACGTCTACTTCCTCGTGCTGGAAATGTTCCTGTGGACCCGCCCGCTGGGCCTGAAGACGTTCCGCAACACGCCGGAGAAGGCCGAGATCACCCGCGTGCTGGCGGCCAACCAGGGCCTGTACAACGGCTTCCTCGCCGCCGGCCTGTTCTGGGGCCTGTTCGACCACCTGCCGATGCTGGTGAATTTCTCGCTGGGCTGCGTGATCGTGGCCGGCTGCTACGGCGCGTGGAGCGTCAACAAGCGGATCTTCTTCATCCAGGCAGTGCCGGCCGTGCTGGCGGTGGTGGCCTGGTGGTTCGTGCCGGCCTGATTGCCGGTCGGCGCTGCGCGCATCCACCCATGGGGTGGCTCTACTGCGGTGGTAATGCCACGCCATGCGTGGCTCCAAGGCGGCGGTGGTAGTGCCACGCCATGCGTGGTTCCAAGGCGGCGGTGGTAGTGCCACGCCATGCGTGGCTTCGCACCATGCAAACAAAAACGGCGGGCCGAGGCCCGCCGTTTCCGTGTGCGCATGACGCAGGCGATCACGCTGCCTGCGAATGCGGGTCCTTGTGCTGGCGGTCGTAGTAGCTGGCCGCGCGCAGCTCGTGGGTGTCGAAGTCGTCCACGGTGATGGTGTCCAGGGTCAGCGTGCGCAGTTCTTCCAGCAGGCTGCGTTCGTCCTGGGTGATCACGCCTTCGGCCACGGCCTCGTCCAGCTGCGCCTTGAAGTCCAGCGCCTCGATGCCCTTGCTCTTCAGCGCCTTCAGGAACTTGCGCTCCACCGGCTCGGCCATGATCGCCTTGCTCAGGTAGCTGTTGATGCGGCCACCCGGGTTGTTCTCGCACGGGGTCAGGAACACGCCACTGGCCAGGCGGTCGCGCGCTTCGTTCGGTGCCATCAGCAGGGCAGCGACACGACGGCTCAGGCGGTCACCCGGGGCTTCGGCACGACGGCCCAGCGGGAAGATCAGCGCCCACATCAGCCAGCCGATCGGACGGATCGGGAAGTTGCGCAGGGCCGCCGACAGCGACTCTTCGATCTTGTGCACGCTGTCATGGAAGGCCCACGCCAGCAGCGGCCGGTCGGCCTGCGGTGCGCCCTCGTCGTGGTAGCGCTTGAGCATGGCGCTGGTCATGTAGACGTGGCTCAGCACGTCGCCCAGGCGTCCGGACAGCGATTCCTTGAATTTCAGCTTGCCGCCGAGGGTCATCATCGAGATGTCGGCCATCAGCGCCAGGTTGGCTGAGTAGCGGTCCAGCTTGCGGAAGTAGCGGCGGGTGTAGGCATCGCCCGGGGCGGCACCGAAGCGCGCACCGGTCAGGCCGAACCAGAACGAACGCACGGCATTGGAGATGCCATAGCGGATGTGGCCGAACAGGCTGCGGTCGAAGTCCTGCAGGCCGGCACGGGTATCCGGATCCTGCGCGGCCTTCATTTCCTTCAGCACCCACGGGTGGCAGAGGATCGCACCCTGGCCGAAGATCAGCAGGCTGCGGGTCATGATGTTGGCGCCTTCCACGGTGATCGCGATCGGCGCGGCCTGCCAGCTGCGGCCGGCGAAGTTGCGCGGCCCGAGGATGATGCCCTTGCCGCCGATGACGTCCATCACGTCCGAAATCACTTCACGGCTCATGCTGGTGCAGTGGTACTTGGCGATGGCCGACGGCACCGACGGCACATCGCCACGGTCGACTGCCGCCGCAGTGGCCTGCGACAGCGCGCTGATCTTGTAGGCCTTGCCGCCGATGCGGGCCAGCGCTTCTTCCACGCCTTCGAAGCGGCCGACCGACAGGCCGAACTGCTTGCGGATGCGCGCGTAGGCACCGGTGACCGCTGCACCGGCCTTGGCACCGCCGCTGGCGGTGGAGGGCAGGGTGATCGAGCGGCCCACGGCCAGGCACTCGTTGAGCATGTTCCAGCCCTTGCCGGCCATCGCGGCACCACCGATCAGCTGGGTCAGCGGGATGAACACGTCCTTGCCCTTGATCGGACCGTTCTGGAAGGTCGAGTTCAGCGGGAAGTGGCGACGACCGATCTCCACGCCGGCGGTATCGCGCGGCAGCAGGCCCAGGGTGATGCCGATGTCGCGGGTCTCACCGATCAGGCCATCGGGATCGTACATGCGGAAGGCCAGGCCGATCAGCGAGGCGACCGGGGCCAGGGTGATGTAGCGCTTGTCGAAGGTCAGCTTGACGCCGAGCACCTGCTCGCCGTTCCACTCGCCCTTGCAGACGATGCCGTAATCGGGAATCGAGGTGGCGTCGGAGCCGGCGAACGGACCGGTCAGCCCGAAGCAGGGCACTTCGCGGCCATCGGCCAGGCGCGGCAGGTACTGGTCCTTCTGTTCCTGGGTGCCGTAATGCACCAGCAGTTCACCCGGGCCCAGCGAGTTCGGCACGCCGACGGTGGAGCTGACCACCGACGAGACCGAGGCCAGCTTCTGGATGACCTTGTGGTGGGCCAGCGCGGAGAAGCCGAGGCCGCCGTATTCCTTCGGGATGATCATGCCGAAGAACTTGTTCTTCTTGATGAAGGCCCACAGTTCCGGCGGCAGGTCGGCATGGACGTGGGTGATTTCCCAGTCGTTGACCATCGTGCACAGCTCTTCGACCGGGCCATCGAGGAAGGCCTGTTCTTCAGCGGTCAGCTGCGGCTTTGGGTAGTTCAGCAGGATGTTCCAGTCCGGATCACCGGTGAACAGCTCGCCTTCGAAACCGACCGAGCCAGTTTCCAGCGCAATGCGTTCGGTCTGCGACAGCGGCGGCAGCACCTTGCGGAACACCTTCATCATCGGGCCGGTCAGCAGCGGCTTGCGGATGAACGGCAGCAGCAGCGGCACGGCGATCACCGCCAGCACGGCGGCAGCAACGATCGTGGCGGTCTGGTTGACGTACGGCACGAACCAGCAGATGGCCAGCAGGGCCAGGCTGATCAGCGTCCAGGTCAGCAGGCGCATGCGGTGGTAGGCGACGAACGCGCCTGCCAGCAGCAGGGCGAGGAAGGGAAGAACGATGCTCATGAGCGTGCTCCGGTGACGTGCTCGTTTGTGGCGGACGAAGCTGCAGCATCCGCTGCGGGCAACACGTCCAGATAGTCCAACACAGTAGCGGTAAAGGCGTCGTTGTCATCACCGGCGACCATATGCGTGGCCTGCGGCAACTGTACGTGGCGTGCGTGCGGCGCCAATGCGAGGAATTCGGCGACGGTCTGCGGCGTGACCAGGTCGCTGCGGCCACCACTGACCAGCAGCAGCGGGCACTTCACCTGTCGTGCGGCTTCGGCCAGCGCATCCTGGTGCTGTTCGCTGTCGCGGGCCAGTTCGGCCACCAGGCGTGGATCCCAGTGCCAGCGCCAGCGGCCGTGGCCATCCTCGCGCAGCAGCGCACGCAGCGACTGCTCGGATTTGCGCGGGCGGTGCGGCAGGTAGGCGGAGATCACGTCTGCGGCCTGGGCCAGCGAGGCGAAGCCATCGGGATGGGCGGTCATGAAGGCGAGGATGCGCTCGACGCCGGCGGCGTCCCAGCGCGGGGTGATGTCCACCAGCACCATCGCCGAGAACAGGCCCGGCCAGCGCGATTCGGCAAGCAGGCCGAACAGCCCGCCCATCGAGGCGGCAACCAGCACCGGCGGGCGCGGCTGCTCGCCGGCCAGCACGATCAGGTCATCGGCGAACTGCTCGCCGTGGTAGGGCAGGTCGGCGGCGTTCCAGTCCGAATCGCCATGGCCGCGAGCATCGTAGGCCAGCGTCTGCAGGCCGGCGACAGACAGCGCCCGTGCGGTGGCATTCCACGCATGCCGGGTCTGGCCGAAGCCATGGGCGAACAGCACGCGGCCGCGGCGACCGTGGTCGCTGGCCGTGGCCGCCAGATGGGCGCCATGGGCCGCCTCCAGACGCAGGTCGTGGAACGCGGCGGGAGTAGGGGACGTAACCATACTCGCTAGTATGGATGGCTGGTGACGGAAGTCAATACCATGCAGTATGGTGCGCTGCAGAAGGTGTCATCGCCCGCCCCGCGACGGTTTCGGCCGCAACGGCGTACTGCAACGAACCCCGCCGTATGGTTAAATCACCCCATGAATCAACCTGACGCTTCTGCCGGCGAACCGCGGGCCGGCCGCAACAGCCGCCTCAGTGCCGAAGACTGGGCACAGGCGGCCCTCGATCTGATCGCTGAACAAGGCGTGGGCGCGGTCGCGGTGGAGCCGCTGGCGCGCCGCCTGGGCGTGACCAAGGGCAGCTTCTACTGGCACTTCCCCTCGCGCGACGCATTGCTGCAGGCCGCGCTTGAACGCTGGGAACTGTTCGAACAGGAGCAGGTCTTCGGCAGCCTCGAAGACGTGCCCGATCCGCGTGCGCGCCTGCGCCAGCTGTTCCAGATGGTGGCCCACGAAGTGCAGCCGCACATCATCTACAGCGAGCTGTTGAAGGCGCTGGACCACCCGATGGTGCGGCCGGTGATCGACCGTGTCTCGCAGCGGCGCCTGGATTACCTGGTGGCCTCGTTCCGCCAGGCCGGGCTCAGTTCGACCGATGCACGCCATCGCGCCCGGCTGGCCTACGCGGCCTATGTCGGCTTCCTGCAGCTGTCGCTGCAGCTGCAGCAGCCGAAGCAGGCACGCGAGGATTTCGAAGCCTACGTCGAGCACCTGATCGAGACGCTGATCCCGAACGGCTGACGTTGCCTGCAGCCCACGAAGAGCCGCGATTGGATCGCGGCTTTTTTTTGTCCGACGCATCACGCGGAAAACCGGTGGTGCGGAAAAAACAACGGCCCCTTGCGGGGCCGTTGCTGAAGTCAGTGATCGATCAACCGATCAGAACTTCTGCTGGTACTTCATGTACATGAAGCGACCCACTTCGAAGCCACCGTAGTACGAGTAGCCTGCGTTCGGCTGGGAGTAGGCCGGAGCCGCCCAATGGTCGAACACGTTGTTGGCACCGACGGCCACCGTCGCATTCCACGGCAGGTTGTAGGACACCTGCAGGTCGTGGAAGGTGTTGGAGCCCAGCTCGTTCATCGGCAGGATCTGGCCCTGCGTATCCGGAGCGCTGTAGTTCGGCAGGGTGCAGCGGTCGTCGAAGTAGCACTGTTCCTTGGTGCCCGAGTAGTAGCGGGCCGACCAGGTCACGGTCAGGTTGTCCAGCGTCCAGCCCACCGACAGGTTCGAGCGGACACGGAAGTTGCCACCGAAGCCGTTCTGCTGGCTCGGCGGGTTGTCCGAGTTGTCCTGCTTGATCTCGTTCTTGGCCACGTAGGTGGTCTGCCAGACGGCGTTGAACGCACCGAAGCTGGTTTCGAAGCGGTAGTTGACGTCGAAGTCGAAGCCTTCGGTTTCAACGTAACCCGCATTGCGCAGGCCGAAGTTCAGCGAGGTGACGTTGCCGGCGGCGTTGCGGGTGAAGCCCACGCAGCGCGACTCGATGCCACGCAGGTAGCAATCGTTCAGCAGATCGGTCGGGGTGTCGGCAACGATGGTGTTGTCGATGCGGATGTTCCACCAGTCCAGCGAGGCGTTGAAGCCGGTCAGGAACGCAGGGCTCCAGACGATACCCAGGGTCTTGGATTCCGAGGTTTCCGGGGTCAGGGTGGGCGTCGAGCCGGTTACGAACGGCACGTTGGTCTGCTCACCCGGGCCCGGCGACGGTGCGGTACCCGAAGCATTGAGCTGGCGGAAGCCGGCCGGGACGTCCTGCAGGCAGCGTGCGTTGCCTGCGGCCGGGCCGTACGAGGTGTCGCACGGATCGGTGTAGTCCTCGAAGGTCTGCGAGATGCCGCCGTACAAGTCAGCCACGGTCGGAGCACGGAAGCCTTCCGACCAGGTGCCGCGGACCAGGATCGAATCCACCGGCTTCCACTTCAGGCCGAACTTGCTGTTCAGCGTGTCGCCGAAGGTGTTGTAGTCCGAGTAGCGCGTGGCCGCAGTGAGGGTCAGTTCCTTTGCGCCCGGCAGGTCGGCCAGGATCGGGATCTGCAGTTCGGCGTAGATTTCATTGAGGTCGTAGCCACCCGAAGTCGGGCCGGCTGCCAGATCAGTCGAGATACCGGTCTGGGCCAGTGCGTCCGGCGAGAACGAGCCGCTTTCCTCACGACGCTCGAAGCCAAGCGCCATCCCCAGATCACCGGCCGGCAGGGTTGCGAGGGTGCCGGCGATGTTGGCGAAGTAGTTCTTGGTCGTGGTGCGCGACAGCGCCTGGCCGGGCTGGTACAGGTAAGCCTGGACATTGGGGTCAGCCAGGCTGTTGGCTGCGCTGTAGCCTTCCGGAACCAGCGGGTTCCATGGGGTGCAGGCCCCGGGGCCGGCGCCAAGCGGGATCGGATTGGCTGCGGTGCCGCACTGCGCCACGCCGTCTGCATTGATGAACGACGCACCTGTGGCCCGACCAACAGCGTAAGTGTTCAGGTTACCCGTGCTGATCTGGGTGCCCTTGTTCTGGTTGTACAGATAGCCGGCTTCCCAATCCCAGAACCGCTCGCCGGTCTGGAACGAACCGCTGAACACACCAGTAAAGCGGGTAGTGGTCAGGCTGTTGAAGACGCCGCGCGGCACTTCCCAGCCACGACGGACGTAATCGACGTTCTCGCCCACCGGATTGAAGACGCTGTCCGCAGACAACCCATCCTCACTGAGTTCAAAGTTGCTGCTGGCAAACGGATACCCCGAGTTCTGCGCGAACGCGTCGCGGTCGGTGTACAGGACGCTGGTGTCGAAGCGGACGTTGTCGGTGAAGTCGAAGCGACCATTCAAGAAGGCCGACTTGCGCTTGATGCCGCTCTGCAGGGTCGATGCCAGCGCCGGATTGGACACGTCGATGTTCGGATCAACCAGGCGGTAGCTGGCGAAGTCGGTCGGATCGAGACCGGCGACATCGCGGCGCAGCGTGTAGGCCTGGCCGTTGTAGATGAAGCGGCCGTACTGGCTGGTGCCCGACAGGCCACCCGGACGCGGTGCACTCTTTTCACCGGTCGGGAAACGGTCACGCGAGAACCAGCGGTCCTTCGCCCACACCGGATCTTCGTTGGTGTATTCCACACCGGCGGTCAGCGAACCACGCTCGCCACGGAAGCCCATGATGAAGTCATAGTTTTCGCGCTTGCCGTCGCCCTGGTCGTACTGACCGAAATAGACGTTGGCTTCAGCGCCTTCGAAGTCCTTGCGGGTGATGATGTTCACCACGCCGGCGATCGCGTCCGAACCGTAGATGGTCGACGCGCCGTCCTTGAGGATTTCGATGCGCTCGACGATGGCGGCCGGAATTGACGCAACGTCCTGCAGGCCATCGTTGGTGATGCCCAGGCGACGGCCGTCGATCAGGATCAGGGTGCGGTTGGCGCCCAGGTTGCGCAGATCGATGTAGTAACCACCGACGGCTTCACCCGAGCTCAGCGGCGAGGTGCGGCTGATGGCCGGAGAACCGGCGGCGGAGATGTTCTGCAGGATGTCGGCGACCGACTTGAAGCCCTGCTTCTCGATCTGGTCACGGCTGATGGCCAGCACGGGCTGGGCGGTTTCGGTATCGACCTGGCGGATGCGCGAACCGGTCACCTCGATGCGATCGAGGTTGGTTGCGTCCTGCGCCTGGGCGGTCGCGACGGATGCACCGGCGACCAGCGCGATGACGACCGCATCACGCAGCTTGTTGGACTTGAAGTTCATTGGCTCTCTCTCTCCAAGGAAATCTTGGCTGGGTTATTGCCTGCGTGCGGAACGCAAAATGTCGTTCCAAAAAAACGCGAGGCTGAATCGATAGTAACGGCGCCCTCCAGAAAATTAAAGCTACGTTAACTTCAGCAATGCCAGTCGGTGTCAATACCCGGGAATCTTTACGATTCAATGACTTGTGGTACATGACTGGGACACTCGGACCCATTGAGTATCGTTTCGTCTGAAAAAATGTTTGTGTTGATACATTTCGTAATATTTCGATATGTAACAATGCACATGTATTTAACGAACGCGTTACCTGCGGAAACAAGAAGGGCGCCCTGCAGGCGCCCCTCTTTCATCCAGTCGATGTCGCAAGACGCTGGACCGCTTACAGGTCCTGCTCGTAGCGGACGTACGGAACGGTGCCGTCGTCGTTGCTTTCGTTGCGCGGGGAGAACGGATTCTTGCCGCGGGTGATCACGTTTTCGGCGCCGACGGTCAGCTGGCCCGACCACGGGGTACGCCAGGTCAGGCCGATGCCCAGGCCTTCCCACTTGCCCGGCTTGCCGGGAACGTCGACCACGCGGCCGATGATGCTGCCGGTGAAATTGCCGTAGCCGGCACCCAGGCTCAGGCTCTTGCTGTCCCAGCGGTCGACCAGGGCGGGCGATGCATCGGAGATCGGCACCAGGCGCGCCTTGGCGTAGGTGCCGGCGATGGACACGAAGCCTTCGCGGCCGATGTTGCGCTGGGCGAACACGGTCAGGTCGTTCTGTTCGCCGCGCAGGGCCGGGGTCTTGTTCGGCGAGGCCAGCCAGGCCGGCAGGGTCTCGCGGCTGGTACCGGCGGTGATGCCCAGGCGGTTGTTGCCGCGGTTGAGTGCGGCGGTACCGGTCAGGCGGCGGTTGTTGGCACCGATGGCGTCATCGTCATCGCCGAGGCTGGCCAGCATGCAGTGGCTGGCCAATCCACTGATGCTGCTGCCGCTGCTGTTGCTGCACAGCAGGCCCAGCGAATCACCGGAGGAAAGGCCGAAGGCCGCGTCCAGCGAGTTGCGGCCGAAGTGCCAGCGGGCACCCGCGGCCTGTTCGCCGGTCGGTTCCAGGTACAGCAGGGCCTCGACCTTGCCGCTGCCCTTGTTCCAGACCGGCAGCACGGTGCGGGTGTCCTTGCTCTGCGCATGCGCGCCCGTGATCGCGCCAAGGGCGATCAGCAGGGCCAGCGGTAGACGCAGGAAAGTACGCATCGGACCAGTTCAGACAGTGACGGACAACGGAAGTTCCCGCTGGGGCGGGAACTCGATCCTAGGGTGTTTATGAAATCTTAACAAGCCTTGATCCTCCCCAGAACACAAGACCTGCTTATTCATTGAAGTCGTTCAGGTGCCGGTACAGTCCCCTCGGCACCGTGGAACAGTATGCCGAACTCCGTCAACGGAAAGTGATACTCCCGTCCGCAGAATTCGCAGCGGACGTCCACCGCGCCGGTGTCTTCGGCGGCCGCGCGGGCTTCTTCCTCGCCCAGGGAGACCAGCATCGAGGCGACCCGCTCGTGCGAGCAGGAGCAGCCGAAGGCCAGCGGCTTGCTGCCCATCAGTTCCGGCTTTTCCTCGTGGAACAGGCGGTGCAGCATCTGCTCGGCCGGGGTGGCCAGCAGTTCGGCCTTGCCCAGCGTGTCGAACAGGGCGCTGGCGCGGGCCCAGCCGTCGTCGTCGCCCTCGTCGCCGGGCAGCTTCTGCAGCAGCAGGCCCACGGCGCCGTTGCGGTCAGCGGCCAGCAGCAGGCGGGTCGGCAGCTGTTCGGACTGGCGGAAGTAGTCCTCGAAGGCCTCATCCAGCGCCGGCGCGGTCAGACCGACCAGGCTCTGGTAGCGCTGCGGTTCGCGCGGGTCCAGGCCGGGGTTCTCGATGGTGATCGCGAGCAGCGCGTCGCTGCCCAGGCTGGAGAGGTCGCGCGGCGCGTCGGCGCCTTCGGCCAGCTGGGCGATGCCGCGCAGGGTGCCGGCGGCGGTGCACTCGGCGAACAGGGTGCGCAGGCCGGTGTTGCTGCGCAGCTGGATGGACAGGCGGCCGTCCACCTTGGTATGGCCGGTGAACAGGGCCGAGGCCACGCAGGCCTCGCCGAGCAGTTCGGCGGCGTTGTCCGGGTACATGGCGTGGGACAGGATTTCCTGCCAGGTGGCCTGCAGTTGCACGTGCACGCCACGGACGCCGGCGTCGGGCAGCAGGAAGCGGATCAGGGAATCGGTTTGGGCGGTCATCGGCTCACATCGCGCGTAAACAGGGGCGGTTGCCGGATAATGCGCCGACAACCAGGCATGAGAAGGATGCACCAGTAATGGGGGCAGGGGGAGAGCAGGACAAGGTGGAGGCCGTGCAGGCCGTGGCGACCACGCCGGTCCGGCGACGCTGGCGCTGGAAGCGGCTGCTGTGGCTGCCGGTACTGTTCGTGGGCTTCAGCTGCCTGCAGGTGCTGGTGCTGCGCTTCATCGACCCGCCGTTGTCCACGGTGATGCTGTGGCGCTATGGCGAGGCACTGGGCGAGGGCGACTGGTCCTACCGCCTGCATTACCAGTGGCGCGACCTGGACCAGATGGCGCCCAGCCTGCCGATCTCGCTGGTGGCGGCCGAGGACCAGCGATTCCCGGAGCACAACGGTTTCGACCTGCAGGCCATCGAAAAGGCGCGTGACCACAACGCCAAGGGCGGGCGCCTGCGCGGGGCCAGCACGATCAGCCAGCAGGTGGCCAAGAACCTGTTCCTCTGGCAGGGCCGCAGCTGGATCCGCAAGGGTCTGGAGGTCTGGTACACGGTGCTGATCGAGGCGTTCTGGCCGAAGGAACGCATCCTGGAGATGTACGCCAACATCGCCGAGTTCGGCGATGGCGTGTATGGCGCGCAGGCGGCGGCGCAGAAATTCTGGGGCAAGGATGCGTCGCGGCTGGCACCGGGTGAAAGTGCCCGGTTGGCGGCGGTGCTGCCGGCGCCGCGGCGGTACAACGCGGCCAGGCCGGGGCCGTACGTGCAGCGGCGAGCGACGTGGATACAGCGGCAGGCCCGGCAGCTGGGTGGGGCGGGGTATCTGGAGAAGTAACGGTAGATCGTTTCGCGGCGCCTTCCGGTTCATGGGTGAGGCGGAGGGCTACCGCAGGCAGGACACGCGGTAAATACGTCCATGTAGCTCGTAGGCGCCGTCCATGGCGCCTACGGTCCTGCCTGCGGTAGCCCTCCGCCTCCGGACAGTTTCCTGCGCGCGCGGAACGAGAGCGGAAATTCAAAATCAAAAGAAGAAGCAAGATCAAAAGCTGTGCCAACCAAGGTTGGCAGCTACCAAAAGCGTTGGGGGGGGGGGCAGCGCGTCCATGCACCGCGCTCGCGGGAATGTGTCCATAGGCGGAGGGCATGGCCGTGCAGGACCGTAGGCGCCATGGGCCCGGGGCATGCCCTCCGCCTCCCCCCGTATCAGGAAGACGCTGCAGTTGCTCTCGATTTGGCCGTTGCCTTTAGCGGGCCGGCGGGCTGCAAGCCCGCCAGCAACGTACAATCCAGGCATGAGCCGCCAACGCCTGACCTTCGTCATCGCCGCCCATAACGAGGAACTGGCGCTGCCCCAGCTGCACCCGCGCCTGTGCGCGGTGCTCGACGCGCTGGACGATGTCGACGGCCACATCCTGTATGTCGATGACGGCAGCACCGACGCTACCTGGGCGGTGATCGAACACCTCGCCCATCCCGACCCGCGTGTCTCGGCCCTGCGGCTGTCGCGCAACTTCGGCAAGGAGGCTGCGCTGACCGCCGGCCTGGACCAGGTGCGCGAAGGCGCTGCGATGATCCTCGATGCCGATGGCCAGGATCCGCCGGAACTGGTGCCGACCTTCGTCGCGCACTGGAAAGAGGGCTATGACAACGTCTACGGCACGCGCAAGGTGCGCGACGGCGAAAGCTGGAGCAAGCGGGCCACCGCGGCCATGTTCTACCGCGTGATCGGCCGCCTGTCGCGCACGCCGATTCCCGCCGACACCGGCGATTTCCGCCTGCTGTCGCCGCGGGCGCTGAGCGCGCTGCGCGAGATGCGCGAGCGCCATCGCTTCATGAAAGGCCTTTTCAGCTGGGTCGGCTTCCGCCGCGTGGCCGTGCCCTACCACCGCCACGCGCGGTTGGCCGGCAACAGCAAGTTCAGCCTCTGGAACCTGTGGAACTTTGCACTGGAAGGCATCACCGGGTTCTCGACCGTGCCGCTGCGGGCGGCCACCTACCTGGGCCTGGCGACCGCGGCGGCGGCGTTCGTGTTCGGCGTCTGGGTGATCATCAAGGCGGCGCTGTACGGCGACCGGGTGGCGGGCTGGCCGACGATGATGGCGGTGATCCTGTTCCTGGGCGGCGTGCAGCTGATCGCGCTGGGGCTGATCGGCGAGTACCTGGGCCGCCTGTATGAGGAGTCCAAGCAGCGGCCCCTGTACCTGGTTGACGCGTGGCTAGCACCTTCCGTGGCAGACTCGGCCCTGCAACCCACCCTGGGAGGGCAGGCAGATGACGTCGGTACGGCAACTGTTGGACGGCAAGTCCCCTGAAGTACACGCGGTCGCGCCCGGCGCGGCGGTGATCGATGCGATCCGGCTGATGGCCCAGAAGGGCATCGGCGCGGTGCTGGTGATGGACGGGCCGCGACTGGTCGGCATCCTGTCCGAGCGCGATTACGCGCGCAAGATCGTGCTGCACGATCGTTCCTCGCGCGATACGGCGGTGTCGGAGATCATGACGGCGAAGGTGGTGACGGTGTCGCCGGGTGAGCAGGTGGAACATTGCCTGCAGCTGGTGACCGACTACCGCATTCGCCACCTGCCGGTGGTGGAGAACGGGTCGGTGCTGGGGGTGATTTCCATCGGCGACCTGGTGAAGGCGGTGATCGATGCGCAGCGGCGGGAGTTGGACCAGCTGCAGCGGTACATCGTGGCGGGGTGAGTTTTTCGCTGGCGGGCTTGCAGCCCGCCGGCCCGCTTTTCGAAGCAAGAGCCAGAGCCAGAGCTCAAGAGCAGCGCCTTCCTGATGCGTGGGGAGGCGAAGGGAATGGCCGTGCAGGACACGCGGTAAATACGTCCATGTAGCTCGTAGGCGCCGTCCTTGGCGCTTACGGTCCTGCACGGCCATGCCCTCCGCCTCCAGACACATCCCGCGAGCGCGGTGCGTTTCAGCGCCGACCATCCGCTCCTGGTAGGTGCCAACCTTGGTTGGCACAGCTTTTGATTTGGCTTTTTGCTGTTTTCTTTGAATTCCCGCTCTCGTTCCGCGCGCGCAGGAAACTGTCAGGAGTGGGACGGGTGGGCCAGGCAGGACCGTTGGCGCCATGGATGGCGCCATCGAGCCCCCAAGGACGGGTTTACGGCGTGTCCTGACTGGCCCACCCGTCCCACTCACACCAGGACCAACAGAGGCGCCGCGAACAACCGCTTTTACTTCGCGTACTGCCCACCACAGTTGGCATCCTTGCCCGGCCCCGTTTCGATCGTGGCCAGCAGCGCTGCCGGCGGGGCGATGCTTCCCAGCGCCAGGGCCACCGCGCCGCGCAGACCGAGTGCCTTGAAGTCCGGTCGGAACGACGGATCCTTGAACGTGCCGCCGATGCGCAGCGGCGAGCGCAGCACCAGAATGCTCTTGTCCTTCGGCCGCGGCTTCAGCAGCAGGTCCATCCGCTCATCGCGCAGGCTCACCGTACCTTCGCCAACGATGATCGTGTCGGTGGTGTCCACCGCCAACGCACGGCTGGTCATCAGGCCATCGCGCACGCCGAAATCGGCGAAGGCGCAGCGCAGCGGAATCTGCCGGTCACCGGTGAACAGGAATTTCAGCGACTCGGTGATGTCCAGGCCGGCCAGCTCCATCACCAGGTTGCCGACATGGCCACGGCCCATCGCCACGCCGACGTCGCCGCTGCTGCCGCCGAGCATGGCGGCAATGGAATTGCCGCGGCCGGTCAGGTCGATCTGGCCGCTGATGCCACCCTTGGCCTGCTCGGCCAGCTTTGCATCCGGGAACAGCTGGCCCAGCTGCACGCCGCGCACGCTGGCTTTCAGCGCGGTGGAAATCTCCGGCTGGCGTGCGTCCATGCGGATGGTGCTGCGGATGTCACCGCCGGCCACGCCGAAGTTCAGCGGATCCAGCCGCAGCACGCCATCGTCCAGCAAGAGGTGCGCGTCCATGTCGTCCAGCGGCAGCGAGGGCGCATTGATGCGGTGGGCCTTCCAGCGCACGTCGGCATCCATCGCGCGCAGCTTGCCCAGGTTGTACGGCGTGTCCGGCAGCACGCGCGGACTGGCGGCGGCCTGTGCGGCCTGCGCCTTCTGTTCGGCATTGGCGGTCTCGCCGCCGCCGGTCTTCGGCGGGGCGCCGACGAAGCCGGCCAGGTCGTCGAAATCGAGCCGGCGCGATTCCAGCGTGGCAGTCAGGCGCGGGCGGTCGCGGCCCACCTCGAACTGCAGGTTGCCGCCCAGGTCGCTGTCGCCGACCTTGCCGGTGAAGCCCTCATAGCGCCACACGTTGTGGTCGCGCTTGAGCCGGCCATCGAGGGCGTACGGCGGCGAGGGCGGGATGGCGATGCCCAGCAGCGGGTAGAGGTCGGCCAGGTCCTGGCCACTGAGCGCGAACTGCAGGTCGAAAACCTGCAGCGCGAACGGGTTGGTCAGCGTGCCGGTGGCCACGGCATGGGTACTGCCGGCACGGCCATCGAGGTGGATGCGGAAGGGATGCGCGCTGTCGGTCAGCTGCAGCGGCGATTCGGTACCGCCGCTGAGAGTGAACGGATTGCCCTGCCAGCGGCCCTGGCCCTTCACCAGCAGCGGCGGGGCGGCGTCAACCCGTGTGTCTGCGGTGGTGGTCGCTTCGCCACTGCGCACGCCGACGCGGATGTCGGTGCGACCCAGGGCGTCCAGGTACTGCAGGCGCCCGTCGTCGATGCGCAGGCCCTTCAGCTGCAGCGAGCTCTTGCCATCGCTGGCCGGCAGGAAATCCCAGTTGCCGGCCTCACCCTTGCGCGGGGCGGCTTCCAGCAGCACGTCGGGGCGGGTAAGGCGTACTTCCGGCAGCTGGATGCTGCCACGGAGCAACGGCCAGACGCGGACGTCGATCTCCACGCGGTCGGCATTGGCCATCGTGGCCTGCTTCGACCACGCGGCATTGGCGAAGGTGATCGCATCGGCGCGGATGGTGCTGGTACGGCCGAGGTCGACATCCAGGTGGCCGATGTGCAGGGCGCGGCCGGTGCGGGCCTGTACCGCGCGTTCCACCGGCCCCTTGAACCAGTTCCAGTCCCACAGCGCGATGAGGATGAGCAATGCGGCCAGCAGGAACACCAGCACCGCCAGCCAGCGCTGGCCACGTGGGCCGGGGCGGCGGAGGCGCCAGCGCGAAGCGCGCGGTGCAGCAGGGGCAGGGGCAGCATTCACGCTGCCATGGTTGCCCCATCCGGGTGGACGGGGCGCGAAGCGCTCATGTGCATGGTGTGCACACGGGCGCCTGCCGTCATTGTTACAGGACCTGCATGGTCACCGCGACGAAGTGGCAGACGCTGCCGCCGATCACGAACAGGTGCCAGATCGCGTGCGAATAGGGGATCGATTCGCGATGGTAGAAATAGGTGCCGAGCGTATAGGACAGGCCGCCGGCGAACAGCCAGGCCAGGGTCCCGCCGTCGATGGAGGCCCACATCGGCTTGATCGCCACGATCACCAGCCAGCCCATTGCGATGTAGATGCCGGTGGAAAGCGCCTTGAAGCGACCGGTATAGAACAGCTTGAACACCACCCCGCCCAGGGCCAGCGCCCAGATGGCGGTAAACAGGCCCCAGCCCCAAGGCCCGCGCAGGCCGATCAGGGTGAACGGGGTGTAAGTGCCGGCAATCAGCACGTAGATCGCGCAGTGGTCGAAAACCTTCAGACGACCCTTGGCCGTGGGGTGCTGGATGGCGTGGTACAGGGTGGAGGCGGTGTACAGCAGCAGCAGGGCGATACCGAACACGATGGCGCTGGCGAGCTGCCAGCCGTCGCCGTAGATGGCGGCCAGGGTGATCAGGACCGCGCTGGCGGCCAGCGCGAACACGGCGCCGAGCCCGTGGGTCAGGGCGCTGGCGATTTCTTCACGGATGGAGGCAGCAGTCGTGGAGGACATGGTGATGACGTGGTTCGCGGGGAGGGGGACCCGCAGCCCCCCTATCATCGCCGCGATGGCGGGCGCTTGCACCCCCGTCACCGTATGGGGGATGAATCCGCGCCTATCCACGCATGGCGTGGATCTACCGGGGCGCGGATCTGCCCCCGTTGCATCAACCCGCCGGGACGGTGTGCGCCGCTTCGCGGGTGGCCGAGAAGCGCACGTCCGGCGAGCGTTCCTGGGCCAGCTGCAGGTTCACCCGGGTCGGGGCCAGGTAGACCAGGTGGCCGGCGGCGTCCAGGGCCAGGTTCAGTGCGTTCTTCTCGCGGAACTCTTCCAGCTTCTTCTCGTTGCTGCAGTGGACCCAGCGCGCGGTGGTGACGCTGACCGGCTCGAAGGTCGCTTCCACGCCGTACTCGTCCTTCAGGCGGTAGGCGGCCACGTCGAACTGCAGCACACCCACCGCACCCAGGATCAGGTCGTTGCTGGTGAGCGGGCGGAAGAACTGGGTCGCACCTTCCTCGGACAGCTGGGCCAGGCCCTTCTGCAGCTGCTTGAGCTTGAGCGGGTCGCGCAGGCGCGCGCGGCGGAACAGTTCCGGGGCGAAGTTGGGGATGCCGGTGAAGGTGACCGCTTCGCCTTCGGTGAAGGTATCGCCGATGGAGATGGTGCCGTGGTTGTGGATGCCGATGACATCGCCCGGCCACGCTTCGGCGGCGATCTCGCGGTCGCTGGCCATGAAGGTCAGTGCGTTGGCCAGCTTCATGTCCTTGCCGGTACGCACGTGGAAGGTCTTCATGCCGGCGCTGAAGCGGCCCGAGCAGATGCGCATGAACGCCACGCGGTCGCGGTGCTGCGGATCCATGTTGGCCTGGATCTTGAACACGAAGCCGCTCAGCTTGCTCTCTTCCGGCGCGATCACGCGCCCGGTGGTGGTGCGCGCCTGCGGCGGCGGGGCGTGCTCGACGAAGAAGTCCAGCAGCGGCTGCACGCCGAAGTTGTTCACGCCCGAGCCGAAGAACACCGGGGTCTGCTTGCCGGCGCGGTAGGCGTCGAGGTCGAACGGATGGCTGGCGCCCTGCACCAGTTCCAGTTCGTCGCGCAGCTCGGCCAGCATCTGTGCGCCGATCTTCTCGGCCAGGCCGGGGGCATCGATGGACGGGAAGATGGTCGAATCCTGGCGGGTGAAGTTGCGGCCCGGTTCGTACAGGTGCACTTCGCCGGTCAGCAGGTGGACCACGCCCTTCAGGCGCTGGCCCATGCCGATCGGCCAGGTGACCGGGGCGCACTGGATGCCCAGCACGGTCTCCACTTCATCCAGCAGCTCGATCGGGTCCTTGCCCTCGCGGTCGAGCTTGTTGATGAAGGTCATGATCGGGGTGTCGCGCAGGCGGCAGACTTCCATCAGCTTGATGGTGCGCTCTTCCACGCCCTTGGCCACGTCGATCACCATCAGCGCCGAGTCCACCGCGGTCAGCACGCGGTAGGTGTCCTCGCCGAAGTCGGCGTGGCCGGGGGTGTCGAGCAGGTTGACGATCTTGCCTTCGTACGGGAACTGCATCACCGAAGAGGTGACGGAGATGCCGCGCTCCTTTTCCAGCGCCATCCAGTCGGACGTCGCGTGGCGGGCGGCCTTGCGGCCCTTCACCGAACCGGCCATCTGGATCGCACCGCCGAACAGCAGCAGCTTTTCGGTCAGCGTGGTCTTGCCGGCGTCAGGGTGGGAAATGATGGCGAAGGTGCGGCGACGCGACGCTTCGTTGGCGACTTCGGACATGGCAGTGGCGCCCGCCCGGGGCGCTTTTCAAAGAGATAAGCGCCCGATTATACCGGCCGGGGCCGGTCAGCGCCCGATGCCACCGTCGGCGTCGCCCTGGCGGGCAAACTGCAGCTGGCCCTGCGCGGTGAAAATGCGCACCGGCACCGAGCGCAGGCCCATGCCGCGGTTGACCTGGACCACGAAGTGCAGGTGCGGGGCGGTGCTGTAGCCACTGTTGCCGGACAGGCCGATCGGCTGCCCGGCCTGCACCGCCTGGCCCGGGCGCACGCGCATGCCGCCGGCCTGCAGGTGGCCGTACAGCGCCATGCTGCCGTCGCTGTGCAGGATGCGGATGAAGTTGGCGCGGCCGGCATCGCGTTCGCGGATCTGGCCATTGGCCTTGAAGCCATCCTGCACCTGCATCACGGTGCCCTCGCGCGCGGCCATCACCAGGGTGGCCTCGGGCAGGGCGAAATCCACCGCGTCGCGGTTTTCGTCGTCCTGATGGCTGAAGCGGCCGTTCGGGGCCTGGTCCACGCGCAGCTGCGGTGTTTCGAACGGCAGCCGGTAGGCGACGTCCTCGGCCTGCGCGGCGGGATTGCCAGGCACCGACTGCAGGCGCACGTCCAGGCTGCGGCCATCAGCGGGCGCGGGCAGGTGGCCGACCACCAGGCTGCCACCGCCCTGCACAAGCGAACGCACAGGCAGGCCTTCGATGGCGCCACCGGGCGCCGGCCGCAGTTCGATCTGCACCGGGCCGGCCAAGGGATTGTCGATGCGTGCCTGCCATTGCCCACCCATCGCCTGGAGTCGCAGCTGGGTGGTCGGCGCGGCCTGCGGGGCGTCGTCGCCGGCCGCAGCGGTGCCGGACTTCGGCACCAGTCCCCAGCCCTGGCGCCAGTCGCTGGCGTGGACGGTTGCGCTGGCCAGCAGGGGCAGCAGCAGGCAGGACAGGGGCAGGCGGGGCATCGACGGATCCAGCGGAAAGGGCGCTGGGGACTGTAGCGGATCCTGAACACGGGGACCGGGCGCAGTTCCCGGAATGGCGGTTCATTTATTCCATCGCTTTATCCGCATGAAGGGATTGACAGTGATGTAAAGGGCTGGCATCGTGGCTCCACCATCGAGACCGGCAGAGGGACAGGCCCTTTGAAGCCGGGGCAGCCCGCAGACGCGAAAGCGTCCGCGTAGGTGCCAAATCCTGCGGGGACCGTGGCGTCCACCGAAAGATGGTTCGAACCATGCACCGCACGTGCATCTCGAACGCGAGCCCCGCGAAGGCTCGATGGCCGATTCCCCACACGGATCCCGCCATGAGCTTCGCCCCCAGCACCGCCGCCCGTCCCGAATCCTTTGTCCCCGTCAGCGTGCCGGTCGATGACCGCGTGCATGCCGAGCGCGGCGAGTTCGCCGCCGTGCTGTCGATGCGCCACGCCGGGGCCAGCCCGGTGCGCCTGCGCTATGAGTGGGTGGGGCCGGCCAATGCGCCGGTAGTGGTGCTGGCCGGTGGCATCTCCGCCCATCGCCACGTCGCCTCCAATGCGCAGTTCAGCGAAAAGGGCTGGGCCGAAGGCCTGGTCGGCAGCGGTCGCGCGCTGGATCCGGAGCAGCTGCGCGTGCTGGCCTTCGATTTCATCGGTGCCGATGGCGCACTGGACGTGCCGATCGATACCGCCGACCAGGCCGATGCGCTGGCGCTGCTGCTGGACCATCTCGGCATCCGCGTGCTGAAGGCCTTCGTCGGCTATTCCTATGGCGCGCTGGTCGGCCAGCAGTTCGCGATCCGCCATCGCAGCCGCGTGCGCCAGCTGGTGCTGGCCAGCGGCGCGCACCGCCCGCACCCGTATGCCGCTGCCTGGCGCGCGCTGCAGCGCCGTGCCGTTGCGCTGGGCCAGCTGCAGTGCGGCGAAGACCACGGCCTGGCCCTGGCCCGTCAGTTCGCCATGCTCAGCTACCGCACCCCGGAAGAATTCGGCGAGCGCTTCGACGCGGCGCCGGAAGTGGTCAACGGCCGCGTGCGCGTGGCCGCCGAAGACTACCTCGACGCCGCCGGTGCGCAGTACGTGGCGCGGACGCCGGTGACCGCCTACCTGCGCTTGTCCGAATCGATCGACCTGCACCGCGTCGACCCTGCCGCGATCCTGCCGCCCACCGTGGTGGTGGCTGTGGAAGGCGACCGCCTGGTGCCGCTGGCCGACCTGGTCGGCCTGGTCGAAGGGCTGGGCCCGCGCGGCAGCCTGCGCGTGCTGCGCTCGCCCTACGGCCACGACGCCTTCCTCAAGGAAACCGATCGCATCGACGCGATCCTCGCTACCGCCTTCCGCACTTCTGGAGAGTCCGCATGAGCCTGTACGCCAACGAGCCGTCCTGTAGCCGCACCACTGCCGCTGTCCGCGCCGGCATCGACCGCGACACCGCCCACGGTGCGGTCACCCCGCCGATCGTGCTGTCGTCCAACTTCAGTTTCGATGGCTTCGGCAACAAGCGGCAGTACGACTACACGCGCAGCGGCAACCCGACCCGCGACCTGCTGGGCGAAGCACTGGCCGAACTGGAAGGCGGCGCTGGCGGCGTCATCACCGCCACCGGCATGGGCGCCATCAACCTGGTGCTGAATGCACTGCTGGAGCCGGGCGATACCCTGGTGGTGCCGCATGATGCGTACGGCGGCAGCTGGCGCCTGTTCAATGCACTGGCCAAGAAGGGCCACTTCACCCTGGTCACCGCCGACCTCACCGACCCGCGTGCGCTGGCCCAGGCGCTGGCCAGCCAGCCGAAACTGGTGCTGGTGGAAACGCCGTCCAACCCGCTGCTGCGCATCACCGACCTGCGCTTCGTCATCGATGCCGCGCACAAGGCCGGTGCGCGGGTGGTGGTGGACAACACCTTCCTCTCGCCGGCCCTGCAGCAGCCGCTGTCGTTTGGTGCCGACGTGGTGCTGCATTCGACCACCAAGTACATCAACGGCCACAGTGACGTGGTCGGCGGCGCGGTGATCGCGCGCGACCCGGCGGTGCACGAGCAGCTGGTGTGGTGGGGCAACGCGCTGGGGCTGACCGGTTCGCCGTTCGATGCCTTCCTGACCCTGCGTGGCCTGCGCACGCTGGATGCACGCCTGCGCGCGCACCAGGAGAACACCGCCTCGATCGTGGCCCTGCTGGATGCGCATCCGGCCGTGGCACGCGTCTACTACCCCGGCCTGGCCGACCATCCCGGCCACGCCATCGCCGCGCGCCAGCAGAGCGGTTTCGGCGCCATGCTGTCCTTCGAACTGGCAGCCTGCGAAGGCGAGGATCCGCACGCCGCGGTGCGCGCCTTCGTCGATGGCCTGCGCTACTTCACCCTGGCCGAATCGCTGGGCGGCGTTGAAAGCCTGGTCGCGCACCCGGCTACCATGACCCATGCGGCGATGACCGCCGAAGCACGTGCTGCTGCTGGCATCAGCGAAGGCCTGCTGCGCCTGTCGGTGGGCATCGAAGCCGAGCGTGACCTGCTGGCCGATCTCGACACCGCGCTGCAGCGCGCCGAAGCGGTGATCGGCGCTTCGGTGCGCCGCAAACAGGTGGTGGATGCATGAGCGCGCTGCCTGCTGACATCCCCGCGCTTGGCGGTGGCCGCCTCGCCCTGCTCGGCACCGGCACGGTAGGGACGGCCTTCGTGCAGCGCTACCAGGCGCTGCAGGCGCGCGGGCTGGACCTGCCCAGCGTGCAGTGGCTGGCCAATTCGCGCACGGCGCTGGCCATCGACCGCGACCTGGCGCTGCCGCTGGAACTGGCGCGACGCGCCCCGCGGGATGGGCAGAGCTCGCCACCGTGGGCCAGCACCGAAGGGCTGGAGCGCGGCGACGTGGTGGTCGATGCCACCGCCAGCGAGGACGTGGCCGCACGTCATGTGCAGTGGCTGGCCCGCGGCGTGCACGTGGTGACGGCCAACAAGCTGGGCCGCGGTGCGCAGCTGGCGCGCGCGCAGGCCATCGACGAAAGCTGTGCCGACAGCGGTGCGCGCTACGGTGACAGCGCTACCGTGGGTGCCGGCCTGCCGCTGCTGAGCAGCCTGCGCGCGCTGGTGGCTGGCGGCGACCACATCCATGCGATCGAAGGCGTGCTGTCCGGATCGCTGGCCTGGCTGTTCCATCGCTACGACGGCCGCTCGCCGTTTTCGCTGGCGGTGCGTGAAGCGCTGGACGCCGGCTATACCGAACCCGATCCGCGCGTGGACCTGTCCGGCGAGGATGTGCGGCGCAAGCTGCTGATCCTGGCCCGCAGCAGCGGGCTGGCGCTGGATGCGGCACAGGTGCAGGTCGAGTCGCTGGTGCCGGCGGCGCTGGCGGACGTGCCATTGGATGAGGCGTTGGCTGCGCTGGAACAACTGAACGCGCCGCTGCAGGCGCGCTGGCAGCAGGCGCACGCGCAGGGCCGGGTGCTGCGCTTTGTCGGTCGTGTCGATGTCGTTGGCGCACAGGTGGGACTGCGTGAACTGCCCGCCGATCATCCGCTGGCACAGGGGGCGGGTACGGATAACCGCGTGGCCATCCACAGCGATCGCTACCGCCAGCAACCGCTGCTGATCCAGGGCCCGGGTGCGGGCGCGGAAGTTACGGCCGCAGCGCTGCTGGATGATGTGCTGCGGATTGCGGGTTGACGGCCTGCCGCTGCGCTCGCCGGGCATGGCCCGGCGCTGCCGTCCATGTCCGCCGGACCGTGCCCGGCGAATCATGTACTGCAGAGCCGGATTTCAACGGGTCTTCAACATCTTCAGCAACGCTGCGTTGAACTGCTTCGGGTCCTGCACCTGCGGCGAGTGCCCCAGCTCGGCGAACTCGACCAGGGTTGCGCCTGGAATCACCTCCGCAGCCGCCTTGCCCAGCGCGGGGTAGTTGCCCAGCGTGGCCTTCAGTTCCGGCGAGGCGCGGTCGCGGCCGATCGCAGTGCGGTCCTTCTGGCCGATGAACAACGCGGTCGGTACCTGCAGGTGCTTCAGTTCGTAGACCACCGGCTGGTTGAACACCATGTCCGAGGTCAGCGCCTGGCTCCAGGCCACCGCCTGCTTGCCCGCGCCTTCGTACATGCCCGACTGCATGCGCGCCCAGTGCTCGTAAGTGGGCTTCCACTGGCCGTCGTAGTACACATCCAGCTGGTAACGGCGGATGCTGTCATAGCTGGTCTTCAGTTCGCCGGCATACCACTGGTCGACGCTGCGCCACGGCACGCCCAGCGCCTTCCAGTCTTCCAGGCCGATCGGATTGACCAGCGACAGGCTGCGCAGATCCTGCGGGTACATCAGCGCGTAGCGGATGGCGAGCATGCCGCCCATCGAATGGCCGACCACGTGCACCGGCTGGTCGCCGAGCTGCAGCTGCTCCAGCAGTGCGTGGGTATTGGCGGCCAGCTGGCCGAACGAATACTGGTAGCGCTCGGGCTTGCTGGCCTTGCAGAAGCCCACCTGGTCCGGTGCGATCACCCGGTAACCGGCAGCCACCAGCGGCGCGATGGTCTGCTGCCAGGTGGCCGCGCAGAAGTTCTTGCCGTGCAGCAGCACGACCACGCCGATCGCCTTCTTCTTCGGCGCGACGTCCAGGTAGGTCATTTCCAGCGGCTGGCCCTGCGACTGCAGGGCGAAGGTCTTCACCGGATAGCCGTAGTCGAAGCCTTCCAGGCGCGCGCCGTAGGTCGGTGGCGGCGCGGCGAGGGCAGACAACGGCAGGCAGGCAAGCAGGGCGGCGGCGATCACGCGCATGGGACAGTCCGGGGCAGGGGAGCCCCGAGCCTAACCGCAACACGATGACGGTGTCGTTCCGCCAGGTAGAGTCGACCGTTGGTCGACTGCCTTTGAACAACGCGCGGAATGCCCGCGCTGCGCGCGATGGTCGACCAACGGTCGACTCTACCCCGCGTGTTCAGCACTCGATGACGTTCACCGCCAGGCCGCCACGGCTGGTTTCCTTGTATTTGTCCTGCATGTCGCGGCCGGTATCGCGCATGGTCTTGATGACCTTGTCGAGCGAGACCTTGTGCTTGCCGTCGCCACGCATGGCCATGCGCGAGGCGTTGATCGCCTTCACCGCGCCCATCGCATTGCGCTCGATGCACGGAATCTGCACCAGCCCGCCGATCGGGTCGCAGGTCAGGCCAAGGTTGTGTTCCATGCCGATTTCCGCGGCGTTCTCGATCTGGCTGGGGTTGCCGCCCAGCGCGGCCACCAGGCCACCGGCGGCCATCGAGCAGGCCACGCCCACTTCACCCTGGCAGCCCACTTCGGCACCGGAGATCGAGGCGTTTTCCTTGTACAGGATGCCGATCGCCGCCGAGGTCAGCAGGAAGTCGAACACGCGCTGCTCGTTCGCACCCGGGCAGAAGCGGTCGAAGTAGTGCAGCACCGCCGGCAGCACGCCGGCCGCGCCGTTGGTCGGTGCGGTGACCACGCGGCCACCGGCAGCGTTCTCTTCGTTCACCGCCAGTGCGTACAGGTTGACCCAGTCCAGCGTGGTCAGCGGGTCGCGCATCGCCGCTTCGGGCTTGGACGACAGCTCGCGGTACAGCGCCGGTGCGCGGCGGCCGACCTTCAGGCCGCCCGGCAGCACGCCTTCCTCGCGGATGCCGCGCGCCACGCACGACTGCATCGCGCTCCAGATCTCGCGCAGCTGGGCGCGGATCTCGTCCTCGCTGCGCCAGCACTTTTCGTTCTCGAACATCAGCTGGGCGATGCTCAGGCCGCTGCGAGCGGTCTGCGCCAGCAGCTCATCGCCGCTCTTGAACGGGTAGGGCAGCGGGGTTTCATCGGGCACGATGCGGTCATCGGCCGCGTCGTCCTGGTTGACCACGAAGCCGCCGCCCACCGAGTAGTAATCGCGGGTGGCGATCACTTCGTCCTCGGCGTTGTACGCGGTGAAGCGCATGCCGTTGGTGTGGTACGGCAGCTTCTGGCGCTTGTTCATGCCGAGGTCGCGCTTCTCGTCGAAGGCGATCTCGTGCTGGCCCATCAGCTGGATGCGCTTGCTGCTGCGGATGCGCTCCAGGGTGGCCGGGATGATGTCCGGGTCGATCAGGTTCGGGCGCTGGCCTTCCAGGCCGAGCAGGATCGCCTTGTCGGTACCGTGGCCGCGGCCGGTCAGCGCCAGCGAACCGTAGACGTCGGCGCGGATGCGCGCCACTTCGTGCAACCGGCCCGGGTCGAGCAGCCAACGATGGATGAAGCGCTCGGCGGCCTTCATCGGCCCGACGGTGTGCGAGGAACTCGGACCAATGCCGATCTTGAAAACGTCGAACGTGCTGACAGCCATGGTTGCCGTACTGCGGGTACCGGAAGAGACCGCTATTCTAGCGGTTCATTGCCGCAACCCATGGCTGCGGCGCAGCATTTCCAGCAAGGGGCCCGAACCGGTGTTGACCCTGTTCCAGCGTGACGACTGCCACCTGTGCGACATGGCCCTGGCCGAGCTGGCCAAGGCGCGGGCGCCGGAGTTCGATTCGGTGTTCCTGGACGACCAGCCCGGGCTGGAAGCGCGCTATGGCGCGCGGGTGCCGGTACTGCGTGACGAGGCCGGTGGGCGCGAGCTGGACTGGCCATTCGATGCGGCCGGTGTGCAGGCCTGGCTGGCGGCCGGGTGAATCCGCCGGGCATGGCCCGGCGCTACCCTGTGTCACCGTTCTGCGGTAGCGCCGGGCCATGCCCGGCGGAAGACACGGTTTATTTCGCGTCGAACTTCACGATCGTGCTGATCGAGGTTTCGTCCGGGATGGTCTTGGTGTCGGCCCAGTCGCCGCCGCCCACGCCGAAGTCCAGGCGCTTGACCGTCGCCTTGCCGGTCAGCACCGGCTGCGTGCCCGGCTTCCAGGTGAAGGTGAGGGTGACCGGCTTGCTGACGCCGCGCAGTTCCAGTGTGCCGTCGGCGGCGTACTGGTCGTTGCCCACGGCGCGGAAACCCTTGGCGGTGTAGTGCGCGGTGGCGAACTTGCCGACGTTGAAGAAGTCCGCGCCCTGCAGGGTCGAGTCACGGTCGCTGTTGCCGCTCTTGGCGCCGGCCAGCGGAATCACCACGTCCAGCGAACCGGCGGCCGGATTGGCCGGGTCGAAGCTGAGCTTGGTGGCAAAGCCCGGGAAGCTGCCGGTGAACACTTCGCCGTCGTACTTGGTGGCGAACACCAGGATCGAGCCGGCGCCGGGGGCCTGGGCGTACTCGGCGGCCAGCACCGGGGCGGTGGCCAGCATGCCGGCCAGGGCGGCGGCCACGGCGGCCGGGGTGGTCAGTTTCAGGGTCATCGGTCAGTCCTTCTGGGGGAGGCGAGCCAGCCGCGCGGCAACATCCGCGAGAGGGTGGCGTCACGCTGGAACAGGTGGTGGTAGAAGGCGGCGCCGGCATGGGCCAGCACCACCGCGATCAACAACCAGAAACCGTACTCGTGGATGGCATGGGACACCGCGACGGTCTGCGGGTCGGGGCCGCTCAGCTTGGGCACGTCGACCAGGCCGAACCAGCGGAACGGACGCAGGCCACTGGCCGAGTCGTACAGCCAGCCGGACAACGGAATGGCGAACATCAGCGCGTAGAGCAGCACGTGGGTGGCGCTGGCGATGCGTTCCTGCCAGCTGGGCACCCCCGGCACCGGCTGCGGCGCGCCGGCATAGAGGCGCCAGCCGAGGCGGAACAGCACCAGGGCCAGCACGGTGATGCCGATCGACTTGTGCGCGGTGTAGACCCAGAAGTACTTCGGGGTCTTCGGCAGTTCACCCATGGTCAGGCCGACGATGCCCAGGGCAAGGATCAGCAGGGCGATCAACCAGTGCAGGGTCTGGCTGACACTGCCCCAGGCGGCGGGCGTGTTCTTGGCGGTCATCGGGAATCCTTGGGGGCCGTCGTGCTGTCGGAGTGGGAATCAGGGGCGGGAGTTCCCGGGGCATCGCTGCGGTCGAACGCCGCTTCGGCCTCGATCCTCACCTGTACGGCATCACCGATCACGCCCGGCCAGGCGGTGATGCCGAAGGCACGGCGGCTGAGCGTGGTGGTGGCCGAGAAGCCGACGGTGCGGCGGAACGGCGGCAGCGGATAGCGCTTGACCGCGTTGAGGGTGACATCGAGCACTACCGGCTGGCTGACCCCGCGCAGGGTCAGGGTGCCGGCAACCTGCGCATGCTTCTCATCGACCGGCTCCACGTGGGTGGAGACGAAGCGTGCGGTGGGGAAGCGTTCGCCATCGAGTAGGCTGCGTGCGAGGGTGGCCTGGTTCCATTTGTCATCACCCAGGTCCAATCGCGACACGGGAATCTCGACGTCCAGGGTCGCTTCCCGCCAGTTGTCGGGATCGAACCGCAGCTGTCCCGCACTGCCGGAAATCGTGCCCATCGCCTGCGAGTAACCGGCGTGGTCGATCGAGAACAGCACGCGGGTATGCACCGGATCGATGCGCCACGCATCGTTGCCGGCCCAGGCCGGGACGGCGGCGAGCAGCAGGGGCAGCAGGGCCAGGCGGAAACGCATCGGCAGGGCTCGGCGGAAAGGTGCGTCGATCATACGCACAGGCCCTGGGCTGCGCTGTGTGCACGGCTGCAACAGTTCGTGGTGGCAATGCGGGTGGAAACAGCCTGTTGCAGCGATGACCCCGGCCCTGTGTGACAATCGGCGCAGGACAGGGGGTTCAGGATGAAGAGCGGCTGGCGCCGGTACTGGCGGTGCATCGCAGGGGCAGGTCTGTTGCTGGTGGCATTGGCCACCTCCGCGGCAACCTTGGACATGGCAGGTGAAACGCCGCGCCTGCGCCGTTTCGGTGCGGCCGAAGGCTTGCCCTCGCGCATGGTGCTGGCCCTGGCCGAAGACCGCACCGGGCACATCTGGGCGGCCACCGATGGCGGCCTGGCACGCTATGACGGTGGCACCCTGCGGGTCTGGCAGCACGATCCGGAACAGCCCGGATCGCTGCCCGGCAACGAGATCGAAACACTGATGGTCGATCCGCTCGACCGCGTCTGGGTCGGCATCAACGGCAAGGGCGTGGCCCGGCTGGATGCCGACCGCGAGCGTTTCAAGTCCTTCGACGCACTCAACAACGAATGCCAGGGCCAGGCCTGGACCCTTGCCTACGCCCGGGATGCGCTGTGGGTCGGCAGCAGCACCCATGGCGTCTGCCGGATGGGCGAGGACGGCAGCCTGCGCTTCTTCCGGCAGTCGGCGGGCGGGCTGCCCAGCGACACCATCTACAGCAGCCTGGTCGACGCGCAGGGCCGCCTGTGGCTGGGCACCGAGGCGGGCCTGGCACGCTGGAACGGCACGGCCTTCGAAGCGGTGGCCGCACGCGAACTGGGCGCGGTGAGCGTACTGCGGCTGAGCCGTGACGCCGAGGGCGCGATCTGGATCGGCACCCAGAACGATGGCCTGTACCGGATCGATGCGCAGGACCGGGTCAGCCGGCCGCGCTGGGCCGACAGTGCCCAGCTGCGCTCGGCCATCGTGCTGGCCGACCGCCAGGGCGGTTACTGGGCCGGCACCTCCGATGGCCTGCTGCGCGGTGATGCGGCCCAGCTGCGGCGCCTGGAAGGCGACCGCGGCAGCGGTTTCCTGACCAGCCACAGCGGCGTGCTGGACCTGCTGCAGGACCACGAGGGTGGCATGTGGGTGGCGCTGCTGACCCAGGGCCTGGCCTACCTGCCGCCGGACTGGCGGCGCTTTTCCACCTGGTACCAGCTGGATGGACGCCCGCTGGACAGCCAGTACCTGCTGAGCGCGGCCAGCGACGGCCGCAACTACTTCGTCGGCTCGGCCCACGGCGTTTACCAGATCAACGCGCAGGGCACGCTGAGCCTGCTGGCCAGCGACCGCGAACTGGGCAGCGGTGCGGTGTGGTCGGTGCTGCCGCGCCCGGATGGCAGCTTGTGGCTGGGCCGCGCGGGGCGCCTGAGCGTCTACGACCCGGCGCGGCGCACGCTGCGCGACTGGCCCATTGCCGGTGGCGCCGATCTGCGCCAGCGCATCGACCTGATGCGCGAGGCGCCGGATGGCACGGTCTGGATCTCGGTGATGAACCTCGGCCTGCAGCATCGCGCCAGCGATGGCCGGGTGCTGCGCATCTTCGAGCTGGCCGCGCTGGGCGGCGAAGGCGATGCGCCGGTGGAGCAGATCCGCTTCGATGCGCGCGGCCAGGCTTGGCTGGTCGGTGCGATGGGCATCTGGCGCGAGCAGGGCGAGCGCTTCGTCGCCGTGCCCGGGGTGTCGCAGGGGCAGATCTTCGATCTGGTCTGGATCGACCCGCAGCAGGTGTGGCTGGCGCGGCAGGGAGCGTTCGAACGCTACCAGTGGGATGGCCTGGGACTGCGCCTGATCCAGCGCGTGGACGGCACCTACGGCATGCCGCCGGTCAGCATGGGCGGGCTGGCGCTGGGCCGTGATGGGCGCGTGTGGGCGACCACGCCGCGCGGGCTGCTGCGCTGGGATCCGCAGACGCGGCGCGTGCAGCAGTTCAACGAACGCGATGGCCTGCCCGATGCCGAATTCACCGGACGGCCACCGGCGATCGGTGCCGACGGCCGGGTGCTTGCGGTCACCCAGACCGGCCTGGTCGGTTTCGATCCCGATGCGCCCGACGTGGAACTGCCGCCTTCGCAGCTGGTGATCGCGCAGGTGCGCGTGCGCCGCGACGATGCGCGGGGCTGGCAGCCGCTGCCGGCCACCGGCACGCTGCTGCTGGGCCCGGATGATCGCGATCTGCAGATCGACGCGCGCCTGCTGTCCTACGCCAACCCGCAGGGCAATCGCTACCGGTTCCGTGTGGAAGGCTACGACCAGAACTGGGTGGAGCAGGGCGGTGATGGCCAGCGCACGCTGTCGCGGCTGCCGCCGGGGCTGTATTCGATTGAAGTGCAGGCCGCCACCGCCAGTGGGCCGTGGACGGCTTCGCAGCGGCTGCAGGTGAAAGTGCTGCCGCCGTGGTGGCGCAGCGGCATGGCCATCTTCGGCTACCTGATGCTGGGTTCGCTGTTGCTGCTGGTGATGGTGTGGTCGATCCGCCGGCGCCTGCGGCGGCGCCAGCAGTGGCAGTTGACCGTGCACAAGCAGCAGCTGGCCGAGCAGGCCTCGCAGGCCAAGAGCCGCTTCCTGGCCACGCTGGGCCACGAGGTGCGCACGCCGATGACCGGCGTGCTGGGCATGAGCGAGCTGCTGCTGGCCACTGAACTGGACCCGGTGCAGCGCAGCTATGCCGGTTCGATCCAGCAGGCAGGCAGCCATCTGCTGCGGCTGGTGAACGACGCGCTGGACCTGGCCCGCATCGAAGCGGGTCGCCTGGAACTGGATATCCGTCCGTTCGATCTGAATGGCCTGCTCGGCCAGGTGCAGGCGCTGATGCAGCCGATGGCCCTGCAGCGGCAGCTGGCGTTCCGGCGCGAGGACGCGCTGCCCGGTCCGGTCTGCGTCAGCGGCGATGAAATGCGGGTGCGGCAGATCCTGCTCAACCTGCTCGGCAACGCGGTCAAGTTCACCGATCGGGGTTACGTGGGGCTGGGCGCGATCCTCGACGAGGATGGCAATGGCGTGACCTTCGAGGTCAGCGACAGTGGGCCGGGCATCAACGCCGAGCAACAGCGCCGGCTGTTCCACCGCTTCGAACAGGCCGACGGGCCGCGCACCGCCTCGCGCTACGGTGGCAGTGGGCTGGGGCTGGCGATCTGCCAGGAACTGGCGGTGGCGATGGGCGGGCGCATCGACGTGGACAGCCAGCTGGGCCGGGGCGCGCGTTTCCGCGTGTGGGTTCCGCTGCCGTGGACCCGCCAGGCGACGTCGGCGCAGAGCGAGGTGAGCACGGTGCCGGTGCTGCCGGCCCTGCGCATCCTGCTGGTGGAAGACGATGTCACCGTGGCCGAGGTCATCGCCGGCCTGCTGCGCGCACGCGGGCACCAGGTCGTGCACGTGCTGCACGGGCTGGGCGCGCTTTCGGAGATCGCCACCGACGGCTTCGATGTCGGCCTGCTCGACCTGGACCTGCCGGCGCTGGATGGCACCGCCATCGCCCGCCAGCTGCGTGCGATGGGCTACGAGCTGCCACTGGTGGCGGTGACCGCGCGTTCCGATGCCTACGCGGAAACCCAGGTGCTCGCCGCCGGTTTCGACGGGTTCCTGCGCAAGCCGGTGACCGGCGACCTGCTGGTGTCGGCGATCCAGCAGGCCCGGGCAAAACGCCAGGTGGATGCCTGATCGAGGTAGTGGTTGGCGTGAATGCCCTGACTTTCGGTTTACCATGCCGACGCCGCACAACGCGGGGTCCATCAACAGGCAGCGTGGGGAGGCAATCGGTGGCGTATCTGCGGGCGGCGCTGCTGCTGATCCTCCTGTGTGTTCTGGCGCCCGTGGCCGCACAGCCGGTGCCGCCGACCCCGCGGCAGGTGACCGTGTTCGACGGCCTGCCGTCCAATACCGTCAACCGCATGGCCGAGGACCGCTACGGCTACCTGTGGATCGCGACCAATGACGGCCTCGCCCGCTACGACGGGCGCAATTATCGGGTCTGGCGTTCCGAGGACGGGCTGCGCGACAACCGTATCTGGACCGTGCTGGTCGATGCCAGGAACGAGCTGTGGATCGGCACCGAGAATGCCGGCGTGGTGCGCATGTCGGCCGACCGTCGGCAGCTGCGTTTCTACGACCGCAGCAGCCAGCCGCTGATGACCAGCAATACGGTGTGGAGCCTGGCCTCCACCCCGGATGGATCGATCTGGATCGGTACGTACGGCGGTGGTCTGTATCGGCTGGATGACAAGGACCGCCTGCAGCGTTTCCTGCCCGAACCAGGCAACCCGCGCAGCGTGCCGGCCGCCTCGATTCCGTTCCTGGCGACCCTGCCCGATGGCACGCTGTGGGTGGGGACCAAGCATGGCGTCGCGCGGTGGACCGGTACCGATTTCGAGCGCATTGCTGCAGGCGTGCTGCCCAGCCAGCCGGTCAATGGCCTGACCGCCGAGCCCGATGGCAGCCTGTGGATCAGCACCATGGCCGGCGCTACCGTGCGCAGGCCGGAGGGCCATTTCGAGGCGGCGCCATGGCAGTTGCCGGCCGGTGAGCAGGTACTGGGCATGATGCTGCGCGATGAGCAGGGCGGGTATTGGCTGGACACACGCAGTGGCCTGGGCCGCGCGGTCAATGGCCAGTACCAGACCGTGCCGTTGTACAGCGCCGTGGCGCGAGGCCAGGTTCGGCCCAACTGGTCAGGTGCCTATGAAGACCGCGAGGGCGGCATCTGGCTGGCCAGCACCAACGCCGGGCTGTGGCACCTGCTGCCGCGCTGGTGGCAGTTCTCGGTGTTCTCGCGGCTGGAAGACAATGCATCATCGCTGCGCAACGCCTACGTGCTTGGCACCAGCCCATCGGTCAACGGTGGGGTGTGGACGGTCGGGGGCCATGGCGCACTGGATCGTTTCGACCCGGCCTCCGGACGCATCGAACAGCATCGAACCTTTCTCAATGGCATGCACTGGCTGACATCGGTGCGCGAGGATGGCCGAGGATTCGTATGGGTCGGTTCCACCGACGCACTGCTGCGCTACGATCCCCGCACCCGCGCGCTGCAACGCTGGGACCGTAGCAGCGGCGCCGACGCCACGATGGAAGGCAGCATCGACGCGATGGTGACCTGCGACGGCGACAGCCTCTGGCTGATGCTGGCTTCTGGCCTGCAGCAGCGCGGCCTCGACGGCCATCTGCGCCAGCAGCTTGAGAACGGCCGCGATGGCCTGCAGGCAGGTCAGCTCAACATGGATGTCGAGTGCGGTCCGCAGGGCCGGATCTGGCTCGCCAGCAGCCGCGGCCTGCTGCAGTGGCAGCCGGAGGCGCAGCGCTTCCAGCCCGTGCCCGGGGCACCGGCCACGCCGGTGTATGCGATCGACGTGGCCGCCGATGGCCAGGTCTGGCTGTCCGAAGATGGGCGCCTGTCGCGCTACCTCTGGCGCAACGGGCGCCTGGAGCGGCAGGCGGTGATTGGCAGCGAGCAGGGCTACCCGGCCATCGCCGCGACCGGCCTGGTGGTCGACGCACAGGGCGTGGCCTGGGCCAGCGGTGCGCGCGGCCTGGTACGGGTCGGTGCCGATGGCCACAGCGTGCGCCTGTATGGCGTGCATGACGGCCTGCCCAGCCAGGAATTCCGCGAGCACACCCTGATCGCCTCGACGAGCGGGCGGTTGGTGGCCGGTACGCCGGCCGGCGTGGTGGCGTTCGATCCCGACCTGGTGCGACCTTCGACCCGGCGCGCGCCGCTGGTCATCGAGCGGGTGGAGGTGCGCCGCAACGAACAGGTGCTGGACCTGACCCACGACACGCCGCTGCAGATTGCCGATGGTGACCGTGACCTGCGTATCGTCGCGCGGCTGTTGTCCTTTGCCGATTCCGCATCCAACAGCTACCGCTACCGGCTGAACGGGTACGACCCGGACTGGGTGGAAGTGGGGCCGGGTGGCGAGCGCCTGTTCTCGCGCCTGCCACCGGGTGCGTACCGGCTGGAAGTGCAGGCGCGCTCGGCCGACCACGTGTGGTCGCGGGTGGAAGCGCTGGAGTTCCATGTGCAGCCGCCGTGGTGGCGCAGCCTGTCCGGATTGCTGGTGCTGACGTCCATCGCACTGCTGCTGACCAGCTGGTTCGCCTGGCTGTACCGGCGCCGCCTGCAGCGCAAGCACGCCTACCAGCTGGCCCTGCACAAGCAGGAACTGGCCGAACAGGCGTCGGCGGCGAAAACGCGGTTCCTGGCCAACCTTGGCCATGAGATCCGCACGCCGATGACCGGTGTGCTCGGCATGAGCGAACTGCTGCTGGCCTCGCCGCTGGATCCCCAGCAGCGCGGTTATACGCAGTCGATCCGCCATGCCGGTGAGCACCTGCTGCACCTGGTGAACGATGCACTGGACCTGGCCCGGATCGAATCGGGGCGCCTGGAGCTGCAGTCGCGACCGTTCGCACTGAACGGCCTGCTGCAGGACCTCGCCGCTCTGATGGCGCCGCTGGCCGCACAGAAGGGCCTGCGCTTCGTGCTGGACAACCAGCTGCCCGCGGGCCTGCAGGCGACCGGCGATGCGATGCGGGTGCGGCAGATCCTGCTGAACCTGCTGTCCAACGCCGTCAAGTTCACCAGCCGCGGCACCGTCACCCTGCTCGTGCGCCGCGAGGACGGCCCACGTGGCCTGCATTTCGAAGTGCACGACACCGGCCCGGGCATCAGCCAGGAACAGCAGCAGCGCCTGTTCCGCCGTTTCGAGCAGGCCGATGGCGCACGCACTGCGGCGCAGTACGGCGGTAGTGGCCTGGGCCTGGCGATCTGCCGCGAGCTGGCGCAAGCCATGCAGGGCCGGATCCGGGTGGAGAGCCAGCTTGGCAGTGGCACCCGCTTCGAGGTGAGCCTGCCGTTGCCGCTGCAGCAGGATGGCGCGAGCGAAGACGGCGAGGCGACGCGGGGCGAGGACGCCGTGGCGAACATGCCTGCGCTGCGCATCCTTCTGGTGGAAGACGATGCCACCGTGGCCGATGTGGTGATCGGCCTGTTGACCTCGCGCGGCCATGAGGTGGTGCATGCCGGCCATGCACTGGCGGCACTGCGCGAGATCAGCGCGGGCGATTTCGATGTCGGCCTGCTGGACCTGGACCTGCCGGGCCTGAGTGGTTTCGAGCTGGCCCAGCACCTGCGCAACCAGGGCTACATGCTGCCGTTGCTGGCGGTGACTGCGCGTACCGATGCGGACCTGCAGGAGCAGGTGGAGGCCGCGGGCATCGGCGGATTCCTGCGCAAGCCGGTCACTGGTGAGCTGCTGGTCGAGGCGATTGCGCGGGTACTGGAGCGGTAGGTTTCTTTTTGCAGGGCTTGCAGCCCTGCACCTGCAGAATCAACGTCAACGTCAAACGCGTGCATTCCGTGGGATGGCGGGATGGGGCCGGTTTAGGGGGACGCGGTAAACCCGTCCATGGGGGTCTGGTCGCGGCATCCATGCCGCTCACACCCCCTCAACCGGACCCACCCCGCCTTCGACAGACGACTGCGATCTGTCGGAACGGAGTTCTGCTCTGGTGGGTGCCGACCGTTGGTCGGCACGAATGAAATCATTCGATATCTGACAGATGTGCCGACCAACGGTCGGCACCCACCACCAGCAGTTGCCAACAGCCGCATGAACCTGTCGAAGGCGGGGCGCTGTGGGGTTGCGGGGGGGGAGCCGCATGG